>NZ_JBVJPA010000001.1:388815-928724 GCF_055582885.1 Streptomyces sp. NPDC107454
TCGCGGGCGACGCGTGTGACCTCGTCGGCGAAGGCGGAGAGCTGGTCGACCATGGTGTTGATGGTCGACTTGAGTTCGAGGATCTCGCCCTTCGCCTCGACCGTGATCTTCTTGCCGAGGTCGCCCTGCGCGACGGCCGTGGACACGAGGGCGATGTTGCGGACCTGCGAGGTCAGGTTGTCCGCCATGAAGTTGACGTTGTCGGTGAGGTCCTTCCAGACGCCGGAGACGCCTCTGACCTGGGCCTGGCCGCCGAGGTTGCCTTCGGTGCCGACCTCGCGGGCGACGCGTGTGACCTCGTCGGCGAAGGCGGAGAGCTGGTCGACCATGGTGTTGATGGTCGACTTGAGTTCGAGGATCTCGCCCTTCGCGTCCACCGTGATCTTCTGGCTGAGGTCGCCGTTGGCCACGGCCGTGGTGACCTGGGCGATGTTGCGGACCTGGGAGGTCAGGTTCGAGGCCATGAAGTTGACGTTGTCGGTGAGGTCCTTCCAGACCCCCGAGACGCCTCTGACCTGGGCGCGGCCACCCAGTTGCCCTTCGGTGCCGACCTCGCGGGCCACCCGCGTGACCTCGTCGGCGAAGGCGGACAGCTGGTCGACCATCGTGTTGACGGTGAGCTTCAGTTCGAGCAGCTCACCGGTCGCCTCGACCGTCACCGTACGGGTCAGGTCGCCGCGTGCCACCGCCGTGGTCACCAGGGCGATGTCACGGACCTGGGCCGTCAGCCGGGACGCCATCGTGTTGACCGCCTCGGTCACATCGCGCCAACTGCCCGACAGACCCTGCACCTTGGCGCGCCCGCCGAGACGGCCCTCGGTGCCGACCTCGCGCGCGACCCGGGTCACCTCGCCCGTGAAGAGGGAGAGCTGATCGACCATCTTGTTGACGGCGCGCCCCAACCGTCGCAGATCTCCCCTGAGCTGACGGTTGCCGTCGTGCAGGTCGACCCGCTGGGTGAGGTCACCGCCGGCCACCGCGTCCAGGACGCGCGTCGCGTTCGCGGCGGGTGCCACCAGGGCGTCGAGCAACTGGTTCACGTCATTGACGCGGGTCGTCCAACTGCCCTGGCCCGGGCTCGCCGACAGCCGTTCGTCGAGCCGTCCGTGCCGGACCAGCTCCCTTCGTACCCGCTGCACTTCCGTGTTGAAGTGGGTGCTGCGGTCGATGATCTGGTTGAACGCCGCGCTCAGGTCGGCCACCAGGCCGTGCCCCGTCTCCGGCACCTTGGTGAAGTCACCGTCCCGTGCGGCGGTCATCGCGGCGAGCAGCGGACGCAGATCGGACGCCGGGATCCGGCCGTCGTCGATTGCCCGAATCTGTCCGTCTTCGAGCACACGCGTAGCACTGTTCTCACTCATGGCGGCCCACTTCGGTAACTCGGCGCTTATGGGCGTGGCCAGTCTGTCACTCTGTCCGTGTCGCCTGAGGCGTATTCGTCCGAACTGCTCAGGGAGCCGCACAGTGGGGGCCATTCCGACGCAACGGGAGTCGCAACCGGACTCCATGGCGCTCGCCCCTGGTACGCCCGCGCACTACCGCGTGGGTCAGGAAGCCATGGCGCGCGCCGCGCTGCCGGGCACTCCGCTCGCGCCCGGCGCCGCCCGCCGCATGGTGCGCGAGACGCTCGCCGACTGGGGGGAACTGGCCCTGCCCGGTGCCGAGATCGTCCGTGAGCGCCTTGCCGAGGACGCCGTCCTGGTCGTCAGCGAACTCGTCACCAACGCCGTCGTGCACGCGGGCACCGACGTCGAGCTGCTGTGCCGGCTGGAGATCACCGACGGCGGTGCGGTGGGCGCGGTGGTCGTCGAGGTCTCCGACCACCATCCCTCGCGGGCGGTACGCGAGGAGTCGGCCGAACGGGCTTACGGCACACCGGAGTACGGGCGGGGGCTGCGGTTGGTCGCCTCCCTGTCGGAGGCGTGGGGGATCACGTATCGGACCGGGGTCAAGACCGTGTGGGCGCGGCTGCCTGTGGACGGGGGGCTGAGCGTCGAGGAGGGGCTGGGTGTTCAGGGCGGGTTGGGTGTCGAGGGTGAGTTGGGTGTTGAAGGCGGACTGAGTGTTGACGATGGGCTGGGTGTTGGTGGTGGGTTGGGTGTTGAGCGTGGGCTGAGTGTGGGTGGTGGGTTCGGTGCCGATGGAGGGCTGGGTGCCGGGCCGGGGATGACGGACGCCCTGGGACTGTCCGCCGGTTCGGGGTCGGCCGACGGAATCGGACCGCCGGGCGGAGTCGGACTGCCGGGCGGCATCGGACTGGCGGGCGGGACGGGACTGGCTGGAGAAACGGGACCGGCTGGAGAGATGGGAGTGGTCGGGGAGACCGGGCCGGTCGGCGGGACGTTCGGTGCCGGGCAGCGGCAACGGCCGCGGCAGGACGGCGACTGGCTCAACCGCGGCGCTCTCTCCTTCCTCGCCGAGGCCTCCGACCTGCTCGCCGGGCAGCTCGACGAGGACCTCGTCGCCGCGCTCGCCGGGCAGCTCCTCGTGCCGCGGCTCGCCGACTGGTGTGCCGTATGGCTGGAGGACGAGGCCACCGACCGGGCAGGTGGGCTGGGGCTGGCCCTGGGACCCCGGCTCGCCCGCGTCTGGCACGGCAGTGAGAACCGGATCGAGGAGCTGCGGCGGGCCCTGGAGAAGGATCCGCCACGGTTGCCGGACTCGGTGCGGTCCCGGGCGGTCCCGGTGCCCTGGCCGGGGGAGGCGTTAGGGCCCGGGGAGACGTTGGCAACGGGGCAGGGGCACGGACACGGGCACGGGCACGGGCAAGGGAACGGGAACGGGAACGGGAACGGGAACGGGCAAGGTGGTGCGGGCGGGGTGAGCGGGGCGGCGCTCGCGTACCGGCTGATCGCCGGCGGCCGGCCGCTCGGCACCCTCGTCATCGGCCGGGCCGGACTGACCGCCTTCCCCGACGAGATCACCGGGCTCGTCGAGGACCTCAGCCGGCGGATCGCCCTCGCCATCGGCGCGGCCCGCCAGTACGCGCGCCAGGCCACCATCAGCCGGGTCCTCCAGCGCGGCCTGCTGCCCGGCGCGGTCGCCGAGATCCCCGGGGTGCGCAGCGCCCTCGTGTACGAGCCGCTCGACAAGGGCGGGCCCAGCGGCGACTTCTACGACCTGTTCCCCGCCGGCGACGGACGCTGGTGCTTCGTCCTCGGGGACGTCCAGGGCAAGGGGCCCGAGGCCGCCGTCGTGATCGGCCTCGCCCGGCCCTGGGTGCGACTGCTGGCCCGCGAGGGCTACCACGTCGCGGACGTCCTCGACCGCCTCAACCAGCTCCTCCTCGACGACGCGACGGAGGCGGCGGACGCGGCGGCCCGTGCGCTGGTGGCGGCGGGCGGGCCGGGTCTCGGCCCCGACGAGGGTCCGCAGACCCGTTTCCTCTCCATGCTGTACGGCGAGCTGGTGCCCTTCGAGGGCGGCGTACGTTGCACCCTCGCCTCCGCCGGGCACCCGCTGCCGCTGATCCTCGGCCCGGACGGGGACGTACGGGAAGTGGCCGAGCCGCAGACCCTGCTCGGGGTCTTCGAGGACGCGACCTACGTCTCCGAGACCTTCGACCTGTACCCCGGTGACACCGTCCTGTGCGTCACCGACGGGGTGACGGAGCGCCGCAGCGGGCCCCGCCAGTTCGATGACGACGAGGGCCTCGCGAAGGCCCTCGCGGGCTGTACGGGGCTGAGCGCCGAACTCGTCGCGGAACGGATCCGGCGGCTCGTGCACGAGTTCGGCAGCAAGCCGCCGGAGGACGACCTGGCGTTGCTGGTGCTGCAGGCGGAGTGGACGGAGTAGGTCGGGGGAGCAGGGGGCGCGCCCCCTCAGTCCACCAGGTCTCGTACGACCGCGTCCGCCAGCAACCGCCCCCGCAACGTAAGCACCGCCCGCCCCTCGCCGAACGGCCCGGATTCGAGCAACCCCTCCGACCGCGCGCGCCGCGCCGCGGCAAGCCCCTCCGCCCGTAGCAGCGACAACGGACACCCCTCCCGAAGCCGCAGCTCCAGCAGGATCCGCTCCACCCGCCGGTCCTCCTCCGAGAGCAGCTCACGCCCCGCCCCCGGAGACCGCCCCGCGGCCAACGCCCCCGCATACGCCCCGGGATGCTTCACGTTCCACCACCGCACCCCGCCCACATGGCTGTGGGCCCCGGGCCCGGCCCCCCACCAGTCGGCACCCCGCCAGTACAGCTCGTTGTGAAGGCACCGTCCGGCGGCGGAAGTGGCCCAGTTGGACACCTCGTACCAGTCGAACCCCGCCCCGGAGAGCACCTCGTCGGCGATCAGATACCGGTCGGCATGCACATCGTCGTCCGTCATCGGCACCTCGCCCCGCCGGATACGACGGGCGAGCTGCGTCCCCTCCTCGACGATCAGCGCGTACGCCGAGACATGGTCGGGCCCGGCACCGAGCGCGGCGTCGAGCGAGGCCCGCCAGTCGTCGTCGGACTCACCGGGCGTGCCGTAGATCAGGTCGAGGTTCACATGCTCGAACCCGACCGCTCGCGCCTCCGCGACACACGCCTCGGGCCGGCCGGGGGTGTGCGTACGGTCGAGCACCTTGAGGACGTGCTGCCGGGCACTTTGCATGCCGAAGGAGATCCGGTTGAACCCTCCGGTCCTGAGCGTCTCCAGATACCGCGGATCAACCGACTCCGGGTTCGCCTCCGTCGTGATCTCCGCGTCGTCCGCGAGCCCGAACTCGTCCCGGATCGCCCCCAGCATCCGTACGAGGTCGTCGGCGGCCAGCAACGTGGGCGTACCGCCGCCGACGAACACCGTACGAAGGGGGCGCGGGTCGTCGCCGAGGACCTTGCGGGCGAGCCGGACCTCGTCGATCAGCGTGTCCGCGTAGTTGTCGCGGGAGGCGAGCACGCCTCCGGTGCCCCGCAGCTCGGTCGCCGTGTAGGTGTTGAAGTCGCAGTAGCCGCAGCGGGTCGCGCAGTACGGCACGTGGAGGTAGAAACCGAGGGGTCGCTCGGCGGCTCCGGCCAGGGCGTGCGCGGGCAGCGCCCCGTCGTCGGGGACGGGCTCACCGTCGGGGAGTGCGGAAGGCATGCCTTCCATTGTCCCGTACCCGGCCGCGTACCCCTTTCCGGCCACTCACCTGCACTTTCTCTCTCCCTCGTCGGCGGAGCCCCAGGGATGGGGCGGCGGGGGCGAGGGAACGTGTTGTCAGTGCGGGGCTGTGACGAAGTCGATGAGTTCTTCCACTCGGCCCAGGAGTTCCGGCTGCAGGTCCTTGTAGGAGTGGACGCGGGACAGGATGTGCTGCCAGGCGGCGCCGGTGTTGTCGGGCCAGCCGAGGGCGCGGCAGACGCCGGTTTTCCAGTCCTGGCCGTGGGGGACCCGGGGCCAGGACCGGATGCCCACGGAGGACGGCTTCACGGCTTCCCAGATGTCGATGTAGGGGTGGCCGAGGACCAGGGCGTGATCGCTCGTGACCGATGCCGCGATGCGGGACTCCTTGCTGCCGGGCACCAGGTGGTCGACGAGGACGCCGAGGCGGGCGTCGGGGCCGGGTGAGAAGTCCGCCACGATCGCGGGCAGGTCGTCGACGCCCTCCAGGTACTCGACCACGACGCCCTCGATGCGCAGATCGTCGCCCCAGACCCGTTCGACCAGCTCGGCGTCGTGGCGGCCCTCCACGTAGATCCGGCCGGCACGGGCGACCCGGGCCCGCGCGCCGGGGACGGCCACCGAACCGGAGGCCGTGCGGGTGGGACGGGTGGTGGTGGAGGAGGGGCGGGTGAGAGTGACCACCTGGCCCTCCAGGAGGAAGCCGCGCGGTTCCAGGGGGAACACGCGGTGCTTGCCGAAGCGGTCCTCCAGCGTCACCGTGCCCGCCTCGCAGCGGATCACCGCACCGCAGAAACCGGTACCCGGCTCCTCGACCACCAGGCCCGGCTCCGCCGGAACCTCCGGCACGGGCTTGGGCTTCTTCCACGGCGGAGTCAGGTCCGGAGAGTACTGGCGCATTCGGATGACGATAGGAGAAGCCCGGCGGCGCTCAACGCGACACGCCGGAATCCGACACGCTGGAATCCGACACGTCGAGACCCGGCGTGGCGAGACCCGGCACGCCGTAACCCGGCACACCGAAACGCTCGGCCAGCGCGTCCCGCTGGGACCGTACGAACCCGGCGTCCACGACCGCTCCGTGCCCCGGCACGTACAGCGCGTCCTCCCCGCCGAGGTCGAGCAACCTGTCGAGGGCCCCGGGCCAGCGCGACGGTACGGCGTCGGGGCCCGCCTGGGGCTCGCCGGACTCCTCGACCAGGTCGCCGCAGAACACCACCGTCGGGTCGCCCGGCACCACGACCACGAGGTCGTGGGCGGTGTGGCCCTCGCCCGTCCGCACCAGCAGGACCTCGACGCCGCCGGCCAGCTCGAGCTGCCAGGTGCCCCACACGTAGTGCCGGGGACGCACCAGGGTGTCCGCCGCGTCCTCCGCCGCCCGCGCGTCCAGCCCGCCCCGTACCGCGTCCGCGAACAGCTCCTCGCGCCCGTGCTCGTACACCTCGGCCAGGCCGCCCGCGGCGAGGACCTCCGCGCCCGCGAACGCCGCCGCGCCCAGGACATGGTCGAAGTGGGGGTGGGTGAGCGCGAGGAAGGTCACACGGCAGCCGGCGAGCGCTTGCGCCTCCCCGCGCAACCGTGCGCCCTCCGCGAGGCTCGACCCCGAGTCGATGATCAGCGCCCCGCCCTCGCCCACGACCAGTCCGACCGTGCAGTCCCAGACCGGAAGCCGCCGCCGCCCCACCCGCGGTGTCAGCTGTTCCCACCCCGCCTCTTCCCAAGTCACCTTCATACGCCGACGCTAGCGGTGAGGGCGTGGACGGTACGACATCGCGGGCAGGGACGGTGTGACATCACGGGACACGTCGGTGTACGTCGGTGCACCTTGCACAAGATCGCGGGGCCGCCCTTGCCGGGGCCGTACCCACCGGCCGTACACTGGGCCGGGGAATGCTGGCACTCGCACGCGCTGAGTGCCAGGCGAGGCGCCGAGGGGCCGAGAACTGGAGGTGTGCGCGATGCTCAGTGAACGCAGGCTCGAAGTGCTGCGCGCCATCGTCCAGGACTATGTCGGCACCGACGAGCCCGTCGCGGTCGGTTCCAAGGCGCTGACCGAGCGGCACCGGCTGGGAGTGTCCCCGGCCACCGTCCGCAACGACATGGCGGCCCTGGAGGACGAGGGATACATCGCCCAGCCGCACACCAGCGCCGGGCGGATCCCCACCGACAAGGGCTACCGGCTCTTCGTCGACAAGCTCGCCGGCGTCAAGCCGATGACCGCGCCCGAGCGGCGGGCCATTCAGAACTTCCTGGACGGCGCGGTCGACCTGGACGACGTCGTCGGGCGGACGGTGCGGCTGCTCGCGCAGCTGACCCGGCAGGTCGCCGTCGTGCAGTATCCGTCGCTGACGAGATCGACCGTGCGGCACGTGGAGCTGCTCTCCCTCGCCCCTGCCCGTGTGATGCTCGTGCTGATCACGGACACCGGGCGGGTCGAGCAGCGCATGATCGACTGCCCGGCCCCGTTCGGAGAAACGTCTCTCGCGGATCTGCGGGCCCGGCTCAACAGCAGGGTCGCGGGCCGGCGCTTCGCGGACGTCCCGCAGCTCGTGCAGGACCTCCCGGACGCGTTCGAGGCGGAGGACCGAGGTACGGTCGCGACGGTGCTCTCCACTCTTCTGGAGACGCTCGTCGAGGAGACCGAGGAGCGGCTCATGATCGGCGGGACCGCCAATCTGACGCGTTTCGGACATGACTTCCCTCTCACCATCCGGCCGGTGCTCGAAGCGCTGGAGGAGCAGGTCGTGCTTCTCAAGTTGCTTGGTGAGGCCGGGGATTCGAGCATGACCGTGCGAATCGGTCACGAGAACGCGTATGAGGGACTCAACTCCACGTCCGTGGTCTCGGTCGGCTACGGTTCGGGCGGCGAGGCAGTAGCCAAACTCGGCGTGGTCGGCCCGACCCGCATGGATTACCCGGGAACGATGGGAGCGGTACGCGCAGTGGCACGGTACGTCGGACAGATCCTGGCGGAGTCGTAAGTGGCCACGGACTACTACGCCGTACTCGGCGTGCGCCGCGACGCGTCCCAGGACGAGATCAAGAAGGCCTTCCGGCGGCTCGCACGCGAGCTGCACCCGGACGTCAATCCCGATCCGAAGACGCAGGAGCGGTTCAAGGAGATCAACGCCGCGTACGAGGTGTTGTCGGACCCGCAGAAGAAGCAGGTCTACGACCTCGGCGGCGACCCGCTGTCCCAGTCGGGCGGCGGCGGTGCGGGCGGCTTCGGCGCCGGCGGGTTCGGGAACTTCTCGGACATCATGGACGCCTTCTTCGGTACGGCGTCGCAGCGCGGTCCGCGCTCGCGTACGCGGCGTGGCCAGGACGCCATGATCCGGCTCGAGATCGAGCTGGACGAGGCGGCCTTCGGCACGACGAAGGACATCCAGGTCGACACGGCCGTCGTCTGCGCCACCTGCAACGGTGAGGGCGCGGCGCCGGGTACCTCGGCCCAGACCTGTGACATGTGTCGCGGGCGGGGTGAGGTGTCCCAGGTCACGCGGTCCTTCCTCGGGCAGGTCATGACCTCCCGGCCGTGTCCGCAGTGTCAGGGCTTCGGGACCGTCGTCCCGACTCCCTGCCCCGAGTGCGCCGGTGACGGGCGGGTCCGGTCGCGTCGCACGCTGACCGTCAAGATCCCCGCCGGCGTCGACAACGGCACGCGGATCCAGCTCGCGGGCGAGGGCGAGGTCGGGCCTGGTGGCGGTCCCGCCGGTGACCTCTACGTCGAGATCCACGAGCTGCCGCACTCCACGTTCCAGCGGCGCGGGGACGATCTGCACTGCACGGTGACCATTCCGATGACCGCGGCCTCGCTCGGCACCAAGGTGCCGCTGGAGACCCTCGACGGTCTCGAGGAGGTCGACATCCGTCCGGGCACGCAGTCCGGGCAGTCGATTCCGCTGCACGGGCGGGGTGTCACACATCTGCGGGGCGGTGGCCGCGGTGACCTCATCGTGCACGTCGAGGTGACCACGCCCACGAAGCTCGATCCCGAGCAGGAGCGGTTGCTGCGGGAGCTGGCGCAGCTGCGGGGGGAGGAGCGGCCCACGGGGCAGTTCCAGCCCGGGCAGCAGGGCTTGTTCTCGCGTCTGAAGGACGCGTTCAACGGTCGCTGACGGGTGTTCCTGGGGGCTCCGCCCCCAGGCGCTCGAGCGACCGTCCCGGTGGCCTATGCCAGGCGGAAGGCCCGATTCGGACTTGTTCGGAGGACGTGACAACATGCCGTCATGTCCACCGCACTGACCGATCTCTTCCCCCATCCGATCGTGCAGGCCCCCATGGCGGGCGGCGTCTCCGTCCCGGATCTCGCGGCCGCCGTGTCCGAGGCCGGCGGGCTCGGGTTCCTTGCGGCCGGGTACAAGACCGCCGACGGCATGTACCAGGAGATCAAGCAGTTGCGCGGGCTCACGGGCTGCCCCTTCGGGGTCAATCTGTTCATGCCGCAGCCCGAGTACGCCGACCCCGCCGCGGTCGAGGTCTACGCCCACCAGCTCGCGGGCGAGTCCTCCTGGTACGAGACCGAACTCGGTGAACCGGACAGCGGCCGTGACGACGGCTACGACGCCAAGCTCGCCGTCCTCCTGGACAACCCGGTGCCGGTGGTCTCGTTCCACTTCGGCATCCCGAGCACCGACGTCCTGGACTCCCTGCGCCGCGCCGGCACCCTCACCGTGATCACCGCGACCACCGCCGAGGAGGCGCTCGCCGTCCAGCGGGCCGGCGCCGACGCGGTCATCGTGCAGGGCGTGGAGGCGGGCGGCCACCAGGGCACCCACCGCGACAACCCGGAGACGGACGGCACGGGTATCGGGCTGCTGTCGCTGATCGCGCAGGTGCGCGAGACCGTGGACATCCCGGTCATCGCCGCCGGCGGCATCATGCGCGGCAGCCAGATCGCCGCGGTGCTCGCCGCGGGCGCGAACGCGGCGCAGCTCGGCACCGCGTTCCTCGCCACCCCGGAGTCCGGCGCCAACGCCGTGCACAAGCAGGCGCTGACCAACCCGCTGTTCGTACGGACGGAGCTGACGCGCGCGTTCTCCGGGCGGCCGGCGCGCGGCCTGGTGAACCGTTTCCTGCGCGAGCACGGCCCGTACGCGCCCGCCGCGTACCCCGAGGTCCACCACCTCACCTCCCCGCTGCGCAAGGCGGCCGCCAAGGCGGGCGACGCGCAGGGCATGGCGCTGTGGGCGGGGCAGGGGCACCGTATGGCGCGCGAGCTGCCCGCCGGGCAGCTGGTGGAGGTGCTGAGCGCGGAGCTCGAGGCGGCCAGGACAGCGTTGTCGGCCGCCGGGGAAGCGGGGGGTGAGGTCCGATGACGGCACCGGTGTTCGTGGTCGAGCACTTCGAGGCGGGCAGCGGCGGACGGTACGTGCTCGACGGCCCGGAGGGGCGCCACGCCGTCTCCGTGAAGCGGCTGCGGACCGGCGAGGACGTCGTCCTCACCGACGGGGCCGGGCGTTGGGCGGACTGCGTGGTGCTGGGCACCGAGGGCAAGGACCGGCTGATCGTCCAGATGGACTCCTACGGCGAGGAGCCCGCGGAGGAGCCCCGCATCACCGTCGTCCAGGCGCTCCCCAAGGGCGACCGGGGCGAGGTGGCCGTGGAGACGATGACCGAGACCGGCGTCGACGCGATCGTCCCCTGGGCCGCGTCCCGCTGCATCACGCAGTGGAAGGGCGACCGGGGTCTGAAGGCGCTCGCCAAGTGGCGGGCCACGGCCCGGGAGGCCGGCAAGCAGTCGCGCCGGGTGCGCTTCCCGGAGGTCGCGGACGCGGCGACGACCAAACAGGTTGCCGCACTTCTGGCCAGTGCCGACTTCGCGGCGGTGCTGCACGAGGACACGGAGGCCGGCACCGATCCGTTCGTGACGGCCGAACTCCCCACCTCGGGCGAGATCGTGCTGGTGGTCGGCCCGGAGGGCGGGATCTCCCCCGAGGAGATCGAGTTGTTCACCGGGGCGGGCGCGAAGACGTGCCACCTGGGGCGTACCGTGCTGCGTACATCGACCGCCGGGACGGTGGCGACCGCGCTGCTGATGGCGCGCACCGGCCGCTGGTCCTGACCTCGCGCACGCACGGGGGACGCTTTGGAACTCGCCCAAGTACGGCTGCTCGTCTCGGACTTCCCGGTCTGCTACCACTTCTACGCCGAGGTCCTCGGCCTCAAGCCCCAGTCGGGCGCGACCGAGGGACCGTACGAGAAGTTCAGTCCCACCGCCGGTTCGGCGGGCATCGCGCTCCAGGACCGCGCGATGATGGCCCGGATACTCGGTGAACTGGGCGACTCGGCGAGCGGCCACCGCTCGCTGGTGGTCCTGCGCGTCGACGACCTCGACTCCTACTGCGAGGCCATCACCTCGCGCGGCGCGGTCCTCGTGCACGGCCCGGACTTCATGACGGACCGGATGCGGGTCGCCCACCTCAAGGACCCCGAGGGCAATCTGGTGGAACTTCAGGAGTGGCTCCTCCTGCGGACCTGACAGAGTTTCACGCATATGCGTTCGACGGGGGCGCACGCGGGTGTGTAGTGGCCGTATGGGGTCTACCGCGACGCCCGGGACAGTGGCACTCTGCCGTCTATGGGGGCATTGATGCGTATTCGACGACAGGTGAGGCGACTGGTGACGGGCCGTCGGGGACCGATGGTCGCCGGGCTCGCCGTGGTGAGCGCCTTCGGGGTGGCCGCGTGCGAACCGGTCGGCGGGCTGAGCGCCTCCGCGGTGGCGTACACGACCGACCGGGCCGGGACCGCGGAGCTGCAGCGGCAGCACGTCGACGTGCAGTACCTGAGCTGCACCGGGTCCTACGGCGGCGGGACCGGCGGGACCGGCGGGAACAAGGCCTACACCCCGGGACACACACCGTCGGCCTCCACCTCCACGCCCTCCGTGGTGGAGGTGGACTGCCGGGGGCGGACCAAGGACCGGCGGGCGATCACCATCACCGGGAAGGTCACCCGCGAGGTCGAGGGCGCGTGCGTCCGCGGGGACCTGACGGCCAAGGTCGGCGGCAAGCAGTGGTTCCACGTGAACGTACTGGGCAACTGCAACGCCCCGAGCACGCCCTCGTACACGCCTCCCACCTACGGCGCGCCCACCTACCACCGTCCGGGCCCCACCACCACCGTCACGGTGACGAAGACCATGTGGTGCAAGGGCGATCCCACCTGCTGGCCCTCCCAGGGCAAGTGATCCAAACCCCTGTCGGGCCGAGCTGTCCCTGCATAGGGTGATCGGGTGACTCAGTCTGCATCGTCCGCGTCGTCGGTATCGCCCGCGTATCTCCGGTTTCCGCATCTGCACGGCGAGCTGGTCGCCTTCACCGCCGAGGACGACGTCTGGGTCGCCCCCCTCGACGGCGGCGGTCGCGCCTGGCGGGTCAGCGCCGACAACATGCCGGTGAACCATCCCCGCATCTCCCCGGACGGTACGACCGTCGCCTGGACGTCGACCCGCGACGGAGCGCCCGAGGTGCACGCCGCGCCTCTGGAGGGCGGACCGTCCACGCGGCTGACGTACTGGGGCAGTTCGAGGACCCAGGTGCGCGGCTGGACCCCGGACGGACGGGTGCTCGCGCTCAGCACCCAGGGCCAGGCCAGCCTGCGCCGCAGCTGGGCCCGGGCCGTCCCGCTCGACGGGGGCCCCGCGACCACCCTCCCGTACGGGCCGGTCGGCGATGTGGTCCACGGCGATCAGGGCGTGCTGCTGCTGTCCGCTCCCATGGGGCGCGAGGCCGCCTGGTGGAAGCGGTACCGGGGCGGCACGGCGGGCAAGTTGTGGATCGACCGGGCCGGCGGCGACGGGGAAGGTACCGGCGAGTTCGTACGGCTGCACGAGGACCTGGACGGGAACCTCGAATACCCCCTGTGGGTGGGGGAGCGTGTCGCCTTCCTGTCCGACCACGAGGGTGTCGGAGCGCTCTACTCCTCCCTCGCCGACGGATCCGACCTGCGCCGCCACACGCCGATCGACGGCTTCTACGCCCGGCACGCGGCGACCGACGGCGCCCGGGTCGTGTACGCGTCCGCCGGTGAACTGTGGCTCCTCGACGACCTGGACGGCGCCGAGCCGCGCCGGCTCGACGTGCGGCTCGGCGGACAGCGCGTCGACCAGCAGCCGCACCTCGTGAGCGCCTCCCGCTGGTTCTCGGCCGCCGCCCCCGACCACACCGGACGCGGCAGCGCGGTCTCCGTGCGCGGTGCCGTCCACTGGGTCACCCACCGCTCCGGACCGGCCCGCGCGCTCGCCGCCCGGCCCGGTGTGCGCGCCCGGCTGCCCCGCGCCTTCCGGGTGGAGGGCGAGGAGTACGTGGTGTGGGTGACGGACGCGGCGGGTGACGACGCGCTGGAGTTCGCCCCGGCGACCGGTCTCGCGCCCGGAGCGACCCCGCGCCGGCTCGCCGCCGGACAGCTGGGGCGGGTCCTCGGGCTCGCCATGGCACCCGACGGCAGCCGCGCCGCCGTCGCCTCGCACGACGGACGGGTGCTGCTCGTCGAGCGGGAGACCGGAGAGGTACGGGAGGTCGACCGGAGCGAGGACGGCGAGGTCTCCGGGCTGGTCTTCTCGCCGGACTCCGCCTGGCTCGCCTGGTCGCACCCCGGCCCGCGTCCGCTGCGCCAGCTCAGGCTGGCCAACACCGCCGACCTGTCGGTGACCGAGGCGACCCCGCTGCGCTTCCGCGACTACGCACCCGCGTTCACCCTCGACGGCAAGCACCTCGCCTTCCTCTCGGCCCGCTCCTTCGACCCCGTCTACGACGAACACGTCTTCGACCTCGCGTTCGTCGGGGGCTCCCGGCCGCACCTGATCACCCTGGCCGCGACCACCCCGTCCCCCTTCGGACCGCAGCGCCACGGCCGCCCCTTCGAGGCACCCGACAAGGACGAGACACCCGACAGCGAGGGCACCCCCACCACCCGTATCGACCTCGACGGACTCGCCGACCGGATCGTCCCGTTCCCCGTCGAGGCGGCCCGCTACTCGACCCTGAGCGCCGCCAAGGACGGGCTGCTGTGGCTGCGCCACCCGGTCGTCGGAGTCCTCGGCGCCTCCCGCGCCACCCCGGACGACCCGGACCCGAAGACCGAACTGGAGCGGTACGACCTCGCCCAGCAGCGCGTCGAGCATCTCGCCGCGGACGCCGACCACTTCGCCGTCAGCGGCGACGGCAAACGCGTCCTGCTGTGGACCGACGGCAAGCTCAAGGTCGTCCCCAGCGACCGCCGCGCCTCGAACGACGACGAGAGCGACACGAACATCACCGTCGACCTCTCCCGGGTCCGCCAGACCGTCGACCCGGCCGCCGAGTGGCGGCAGATGTACGACGAGACCGGCCGCCTCATGCGCGACAACTTCTGGCGGCCCGACCTGGGCGGGGTCGACTGGGAGGGCGTACTGGACCGCTACCGGCCGGTGCTCGAACGGGTCGCCACCCACGACGACCTCGTCGACCTGCTGTGGGAGGTGCAGGGCGAGCTCGGCACCTCGCACGCGTATGTGACCCCGCGCGGCGGCTGGGGCGGCGGCGACCGGGCGCAGGGACTGCTCGGGGCGGACATCTCCCGTCACGAGGACGGCAGTTGGCGCATCGACCGGATCCTCCCCTCGGAGACGTCCGACCCGGACGCGCGGGCGCCGCTCGCCGCGCCCGGCGTCGCGGTGCGCGCCGGGGACGCGATCGTCGCGGTCGCCGGGCAGCCGGTGGATCCGGTGGCCGGACCCGGGCCGCTGCTCGTCGGCACCGCGGGCAAGCCGGTCGAGCTGACCGTCTCCCCGTCGGGCGGCGGCGATCCGCGGCACGCCGTCGTCGTCCCGCTCGCCGACGAGGAGCCGCTGCGCTACCACGCCTGGGTCGCCGACCGGCGCGCCTACGTCCACGAGAAGTCCGGCGGACGGCTCGGCTATCTCCATGTGCCCGACATGCAGGCGCCCGGCTGGGCCCAGATCCACCGCGACCTGCGGATCGAGGTGGCCAGGGAGGGGCTGGTCGTGGACGTACGGGAGAACCGCGGCGGCCACACCTCCCAGTTGGTCGTGGAGAAGCTCGCGCGGCGGATCGTGGGCTGGGACCTGCCGCGCGGCATGCGGCCGTACAGCTATCCGGAGGACGCGCCGCGCGGACCGGTCGTCGCCGTCGCCAACGAGTTCTCCGGCTCGGACGGCGACATCGTCAACGCGGCGATCAAGGCGCTGGGCATCGGGCCGGTCGTCGGGACACGGACGTGGGGCGGGGTCGTCGGCATCGACAGCCGGTACCGGCTCGTCGACGGCACCCTCGTCACCCAGCCCAAGTACGCGTTCTGGCTGGACGGTTACGGGTGGGGCGTGGAGAACCACGGTGTCGATCCGGACGTCGAGGTCGTCCAGGCGCCGCAGGACTACGCGGCCGGGCGCGACGCGCAGCTCGACGAGGCGATCCGGATCGCGCTGGCCGCGCTCGCGGAGAACCCCGCCAAGGCGGCACCGACGCTGCCGGAGCTCTGAACCGGGCACGCGCCCGCGCTCACCGGGGCCGATACGATGCACGACGTAATGATCAGACGGCGTGAGGAGGCACACGCATGTCGCGAGAAGAAGACGGCGCACCGCGGGACGACTGTCTGTTCTGCAAGATCGTCGCGGGGCACGTTCCCGCGAACGTCGTCCGGGAGACCGACACGACCGTCGCCTTCCGCGACATAAACCCCCAGGCGCCCACGCACATCCTGGTCATCCCCAAGGTGCACCACCCGGACGCGGCCTCCCTCGCCGCCGCCGAGCCCGCCATCGCCGCGGACCTGCTGCGCGAGGCCGGCGAGGTGGCGTCCGAGGAGAAGCTGGAGAGCTACCGCATCGTGTTCAACACGGGCGGCGGCGCGGGCCAGACCGTCTTCCACGCGCACGCCCACCTCCTGGGCGGCCGTGGCATGCAGTGGCCGCCGGGGTAACCGGCCTTGTCCGTACGTGAACTGGTGGTCCTCGGCACCGCCAGCCAGGTCCCCACCCGGCACCGCAACCACAACGGCTATCTGCTGCGCTGGGACGGGGAGGGCCTGCTCTTCGACCCCGGTGAGGGCACTCAGCGGCAGATGCTGCGGGCCGGGGTCGCCGCGCACGACCTGCACCGGATCTGCGTCACCCACTTCCACGGCGACCACTCCCTCGGACTCGCCGGGGTGATCCAGCGCATCAACCTCGACCGTGTCCCGCACGAGGTGACCGCGCACTACCCGCGCTCCGGGCAGCGCTTCTTCGACCGGCTGCGGTACGCGACGGCCTACCGCGAGACCGTCGAGCTGACCGAGGCACCGGTCGAGGCGGACGGGGTGCTCGCGACCACCCCCTCGTACACCCTGGAGGCCCGCAGGCTCTCCCACCCCGTGGAGTCCTTCGGCTACCGGCTGGTCGAGTCGGACGGCCGGCGGATGCTGCCCGAGCTGCTCGCGGAGCACGGGATCAAGGGGCCGGACGTGGGGCGGATCCAGCGCGAGGGCGCGCTCGGCGGGGTCTCGCTCGACGACGTGAGCGAGGTGCGGCGCGGACAGCGGTTCGCGTTCGTCATGGACACACGGCTGTGCGAGGGCGTGGACGCCCTCGCCGAGGGCTGCGACCTCCTCGTCATCGAGTCGACGTTCCTGGACGGTGATCACCAACTCGCCGTCGACCACGGTCACCTGACGGCAGGTCAGGCCGGACGGGTGGCCCGGGACGCGGGCGTACGGCATCTCGTGCTCACGCACTTCAGCCAGCGTTACTCCGAGCCTGAGGGAGAGTTCGAGCGGCAGGCCCGGGCCGCCGGGTTCGAGGGGGAGCTGACCGTGGCGCACGATCTGGTGAGGGTGCCGGTGCCGAAGCGGCGATGAGCCGTCGTCGTACGAGTCGACGAGGCGTCATCGCACGAGATCGTCGGTACACACCCGTACGATATTTCGATGCCCCTCCCCAAAGCAGAACTGCACCTCCACATCGAAGGCACCCTCGAACCCGAGCTGGCCTTCGAGCTCGCCGCGCGCAACGGCGTCACGCTCCCCTACGCGGACACCGAGGAGCTGCGCAAGGCGTATCTCTTCGACGACCTCCAGTCGTTCCTGAACCTGTACTACGAGCTCATGGCCGTCCTGCGGACCGAGCAGGACTTCGCCGACCTCGCCGACGCCTACCTGGCGCGGGCCGCCGCGCAGGGTGTGCGGCACGCGGAGATCTTCTTCGATCCGCAGGCCCACATCGCCCGGGGCATCGGCATGGGGACGGTCGTCGAGGGGCTGCACCGCGCGCTCTCGCGCAGCGAGGAGACGCACGGCGTCTCCACCCAGCTGATCATGTGCTTCCTGCGCGACGAGTCCGCCGAGTCGGCGCTCGCGACCCTGGAGGCCGCGCAGCCCTACCTCGACCGGATCGTCGGCATCGGCCTCGACTCCGCCGAGGTCGGGCACCCGCCGGTCAAGTTCCGCGAGGTCTACGAGGCCGCCGCCGCGCTCGGCCTGCGACGCGTCGCCCACGCGGGCGAGGAGGGGCCGCCGGAGTACATCACCGAGGCGCTGGACGTGCTCGGCGTCGAGCGCATCGACCACGGGCTGCGCTGCATGGAGGACCCCGAGCTGGTCGAGCGGCTCGTACGGGACCGGGTGCCGCTGACGCTCTGCCCGCTGTCGAACGTACGGCTGCGCGCCGTGGACGTCCTGGAGGACCACCCGCTGCCCGCGATGCTGGACGCCGGGCTGCTGTGCACGGTCAACTCCGACGATCCCGCGTACTTCGGCGGGTACATCGGTGACACCTTCCACGCCGTGCACGAGACGCTGGGGCTGGACCGGGAGCGGATGCGGGAGCTGGCGCGCAACTCGTTCGTGGCGTCCTTCCTCGAACACGACGAGGAGCGGCGGGCGCGCTACCTCGCCGAGGTCGAGGCGTACGAGTTCGGGTAGGCGCGGCGGGACTACCTGCTTGCGGGCCCCGGTCCGGTCGCCGCACCCGCGGTCGCCTGCCGGGGTCCTGCCGTGTCGTACGCCGTCCGGGGCGCCGGGACGGCGTCCAGCGGGATCTCCACGACCGGGTGCTCCTGCGGGAGCGGCGCGGGGCGCCGGGTGCGCAGGGCCACGGCCGTCATCGGGCCGGTGATCAGGAGCAGGCCGAGGGCCAGGATCACGCCCATCGCCGGGTATCCGACCCGCGCGGACAGGAGACTGCCCGCGAGCGGACCGCATGCCGTGCCGAGCGAGGAGGCGGAGCCGACGAGGACCGCCCACCGGCCGCGCTGGTCCAGGGACGCGGCGAGGCCGATGACGTAGGAGAGCACGACCGGGTAGACCGTGTTCCAGGCGATCTCGCCCGCCGCGAACGACGTCAGGTCGGTGGCCGCCGCGCTGAGCGCGATGCATCCGGCGATCAGGGCCGTGCCCGCGCCGATGGGCAGGGCCCGGCCCAGGCGCTGGCCGAGTGCGCCCGCGCCGATCACCCCGAGCAGCCCCGCGCCGAGTGCCACCGCGAAGACCGCGCCGACGGTCACCTCCGTCAGCCCCGCCTGCTGCAGACCGATCCGGCCGCTGACACCCCAGAGTGAATTCTGGGCGAGGGACCAGCAGAGCATCGCGGCGGCGAGGACGAGTCCGGCACGGCGGTGGGGGAGCGGAGTGGTGGCGCGCAGGGCGCGGCCGGCGGTGGTGTGGGGGGTCTCGGGGGCCCCGGCGGCGGGGAGACGGCGGGTCACGGGCAGTGCGAGCAGCGCGGTGACGGCGATTGCGGCGAGGGGGTGGCCGTGGCCCGGGCCCAGGTGGGGGATCGTCAGATACAGCGCGCCCGCGAGGGCGGAGACGCCCAGCAGCCCCAGGGTGGTGGTGCGGTGGGGGTCGCGCTGGCCGGCGATCCCGGTGGCGGCGACGCTGGTGATCGTGCCGGAACCGAGGCCGCCGACGATCGCGCCGAGGACGACCAGGGGGATGGTCGTCGTGAGGGCGGCGGTGCCGTAGCCGGCGGCGGCCAGGAGCAGACCGGCGCGGGCGAGCCCACGAGGGCCGAATCGGTCCACCCGGGACGCGAGCAGGAAGCCCGCCGTCGCCGAACTCAGCAGCAGGGCGCTGCCGATGGAACCGGCCTCGGTGGCGGAGAGGGGCAGCCCCGCGCTCAGCCGGCCGACGGTGGTCGGGAGCAGGTACGGGGCGAGGTACCCGGCCGTGAAAAGGGCGACGAGGGGCCAGGGCGTGGTGGTGCGGGCGGACACGGGCGTTCCCAGGGCATGCGAAAGAGCGGCTCGGTAAGGGGGGTTGAGCGGCTGTCGACGGACAGGAACGCGCGGGCAATTTGTATCAAGCGGGTAGGGGTACGACGTAGGCGGGGAGGTGTGATCTGGGTCACGTTCTGTTTGCAGGGGGAGGGGCGGGGTAAGCGCGGGGTTTTCATCCGGCCGTTCACCGGTCCGCTCCGGCCCCGACCGGCGCCGTGCCGTGTGCTGTTTGGTGCACACTGGCCTGAATCCGCACCACCTCAGGGAGCGCACCGTGATCGAGACCAACGGAGAGCGACCGTACTGTCACGCTCACGTCGACCCGCTCGCCGGTCTGCGCACCCCTCAGGACCCGCCCTGGGACGTCTACCTCACCGGCACCGTCTTCCTCGACATCATCTTCACCGGGCTCGACACCGCACCGGTGCGCGGCACCGAGTCCTGGGCGCGCGGGATGGGGTCGAGCCCCGGCGGCGTGGCCAACATGGCGACCGCGCTCGCCCGCCTCGGCCTCAAGACCTCCCTGGCGGCGGCCTTCGGGGACGACCACTACGGGGAGTACTGCTGGGACGCCCTGGAACAGGGCGAGGGCATCGACCTCACCCCGTCGCGCACCGTGCCCGACTGGCACTCGCCGGTCACCGTGTCGATGGCGTACGAGGGCGAGCGGACGATGGTCAGCCACGGGCACGAGCCGCCGCCGGAGGAGCCGGCGCCGGAACACGCCCCCCGCGCGCGTGCCGCCGTCGCCTCGCTGACGCCCGGCACCCGCGCGCACTGGATCGCCGAGTCCGCGCGTGCGGGCACCCGGATCTTCGCGGACGTCGGCTGGGACGACACCGGGCGCTGGGACCTGGCCGGGCTCGCGGACCTGGAGCACTGCGAGGCGTTCCTGCCGAACGCGGACGAGGCGATGCGGTACACGGGGGCGGACTGTCCGCGGGCCGCCGCGCACGCGCTGACCGAGTACGTGCCGCTGGCCGTCGTCACCCTCGGCGCCGAGGGCGCGTACGCCGTGGACGGCCGTACCGGGGAGACCGCCGAGGTCCCCGCGATCGCCGTGGAGGCCCTCGATCCCACCGGTGCCGGTGACGTCTTCGTCGCCGGATTCGTGATGGGCACCCTCGCCGACTGGCCGCTCGCCGACCGGCTCGCCTTCGCCGGGCTGACCGCCGCGCTCTCCGTCCAGGAGTTCGGCGGCTCCCTCTCGGCGCCCGGCTGGGCCGAGATCGCGGCGTGGTGGCGCCGGGTCCAGTCCGTCGACGACCAGGAACCGGCCGCGCTGCGCCGGTACGCGTTCCTGGAGAGCCTCCTCCCGGAGGTGACCCGCCCGTGGCCGCTTCGGCGGGCGGTCCCGACCATCGGCTTCCGCCGGTCGGCCTGACGCTCCCCGCCCCGGCCCCCGAACCCGCGCCGAAAAGCCCTACGGCACTGTCACCCCACCGTCGTACCCTTGGAACCGCAAGGCTGCCCCCGTGGCAAGCGTGCCGATCAAGGAGGAAAAGCAGGCCTACAGAGCCGGCCCATGACTCAGACACCCACAGCTCACAGCCCCGCTTCGGGGCAGGCACGAGCGCATTTCACCGTCCCGGCCAAGCACCCCATGGTGACCGTGCTGGGTTCCGGAGACGCGCTGCTTCGCGTGATCGAGAAGGCCTTCCCGGCGGCCGACATCCACGTCCGGGGCAATGAGATCAGTGCGGTCGGCGACGCCGGTGAAGTCGCTCTCGTCCAGCGCCTGTTCGACGAGATGATGCTGGTGCTCCGCACGGGGCAGCCGATGACGGAGGACGCAGTGGAACGCTCGATCGCCATGCTCAGGGCGAGCGAGAACGGGGAGGGCGACGGTCAGGAAACCCCTGCCGAAGTGCTCACGCAGAACATCCTGTCCTCGCGCGGCCGCACCATCCGACCCAAGACGCTCAACCAGAAGCGGTACGTCGACGCCATCGACAAGCACACCATCGTCTTCGGCATCGGCCCCGCCGGCACCGGCAAGACGTACCTCGCCATGGCGAAGGCCGTACAGGCGCTCCAGTCCAAGCAGGTCAACCGGATCATCCTCACCCGCCCCGCGGTGGAGGCGGGCGAGCGGCTCGGCTTCCTGCCCGGCACGCTCTACGAGAAGATCGACCCCTACCTGCGGCCCCTCTACGACGCGCTGCACGACATGCTCGACCCCGATTCCATCCCGCGGCTCATGGCGGCGGGGACCATCGAGGTCGCGCCGCTCGCCTACATGCGCGGCCGCACGCTGAACGACGCCTTCATCATCCTGGACGAGGCGCAGAACACGAGCGCCGAGCAGATGAAGATGTTCCTCACCCGTCTCGGCTTCGAGTCGAAGATCGTGGTCACGGGCGACGTGACACAGGTCGACCTCCCGAACGGGACGAAGTCGGGCCTGCGCCAGGTCCAGGACATCCTGGAGGGCCTCGACGACGTCCACTTCTCGCGGCTCACGTCCCACGATGTCGTACGGCACAAGCTGGTCGGCCGTATCGTCGACGCGTACGAGAAGTACGACAGCGAGAACGGCACCGAGAACGGCTCCCACAAGAGCCGCGGCAAAGCCGGCCACAAGGGGAAGTAGACAAGCGAGCACCATGTCGATCGACGTCAACAACGAGTCCGGAACCGAGGTCGACGAGCAGGCGATCCTCGACATCGCCCGCTACGCACTCGCGCGGATGCGCATCCACCCGCTCTCCGAACTCTCGGTGATCGTCGTGGACGCCGACGCCATGGAGCAGCTCCACATCCAGTGGATGGACCTTCCGGGGCCCACCGACGTGATGTCGTTCCCCATGGACGAGCTGCGGCCGCCGTCCAAGGACGACGACGAGCCCCCGCAGGGACTCCTCGGTGACATCGTCCTGTGCCCGGAGGTCGCCGAGCGGCAGGGCAAGGAAGCTCCCACACAGCACTCCATGGACGAGGAACTGCACCTCCTCACCGTCCATGGAGTGCTGCACCTGCTCGGCTACGACCACGAGGAGGCGGACGAGAAGGCCGAGATGTTCGGTCTGCAGGCCGCCATCGTGGACGGCTGGCGCGCGGAGAAGGGTATGACGGGCCCCTCGCCGGCCCCGACCGTTTCATGAGTCCTCAGCTCGTCCTCGGAGCCATCGCGCTGGTCGTCGTCGCCTGGCTCGCCGCCTGCGCGGAGGCGGGCCTCGCGCGCGTCTCCAGCTTCCGCGCGGAGGAGGCCGTACGGTCCGGGCGGCGCGGCAGCGCCAAGCTCGCCCAGGTCGCCGCCGACCCGACCCGCTATCTGAACGTGGCCCTGCTGGTGCGCGTGGCCTGCGAGATGGCCGCCGCCGCGCTGGTCACGTACGCCTGCCTGAAGGAGTTCGACGAGACCTGGGAGGCGCTCGTCGTCGCCATCGGGGTCATGGTCCTCGTCTCGTACGTCGCCGTGGGCGTCTCGCCCCGCACCATCGGCCGCCAGCACCCGCTGAACACGGCGACGGCGGCCTCCTACGTCCTGCTGCCGCTGGCCAGGATCATGGGCCCGATCCCGTCCCTCCTCATCCTCATCGGCAACGCGCTGACGCCCGGCAAGGGCTTCAGACGCGGTCCGTTCGCCTCCGAGGCCGAGCTGCGCGCGCTGGTCGACCTCGCCGAGAAGGAGTCCCTGATCGAGGACGAGGAGCGCCGCATGGTGCACTCCGTCTTCGAGCTGGGCGACACCCTCGTACGCGAGGTGATGGTGCCCAGGACCGACCTCGTCGTCATCGAGCGGTACAAGACCATCCGCCAGGCCCTCACCCTGGCGTTGAGGTCCGGCTTCTCGCGCATCCCCGTCACGGGGGAGAGCGAGGACGACGTCGTCGGGATCGTGTACCTGAAGGACCTGGCCCGCAAGACGCACATCAGCCGCGAGGCCGAGTCCGAGCTCGTGTCCACGGCCATGCGGCCCGCGACCTTCGTGCCCGACACCAAGAACGCGGGCGACCTGCTGCGCGAGATGCAGCAGGAGCGCAACCACGTCGCCGTCGTCATCGACGAGTACGGCGGCACGGCCGGCATCGTCACCATCGAGGACATCCTCGAGGAGATCGTCGGGGAGATCACCGACGAGTACGACCGTGAGCTGCCGCCCGTGCAGGAGCTCGGCGACGACAGCTACCGGGTGACCGCCCGTCTCGACATCGGCGACCTCGGCGAGCTGTACGGTTTCGAGGCGTACGACGACGAGGACGTAGAGACGGTCGGCGGACTGCTGGCGAAGGCACTCGGGCGGGTTCCGATCGCCGGTGCCTCCTCGGTGGTCGAGCTGCCCGACGGGCGCGAGCTGCGGCTGACGGCGGAGACCGCGGCCGGACGCCGGAACAAGATCGTCACGGTGCTCGTCGAGCCGGTCGGCCCGGCGGACCCGGAGCCGTCCGAGTCCGAGGAGAAGAAGCCGGAGTGAATCCGCAGCAGCTGCGTGCGTTCTGTCTGTCCTTCAACGCGACCGTCGAGGACTTCCCCTTCGCCCCGGACATCTCCGTCTTCAAGGTGCTGGGCAAGCTCTTCGCGCTGACACGACTGGACGCGCGCCCGCTCACGGTCAACCTCAAGTGCGACCCGGAGGACGCGGTCCGGCTGCGCGGCGAGCACCCGGGGCTGATCGTCCCGGGCTATCACATGAACAAGCGGCACTGGAACACGGTGACGGTCGACGGCGAACTCCCGGACCGTCTGGTCCGGGAGCTCGTCGAGGACTCCTACGATCTCGTCGTCGCCGGTCTACCGAAGGCCGAGCGCCTCCGCCTCGACCGGGCGTGAGCGGTCGCGGCCCAGCCCGGCCGCGACCAGCACCGCCGCCGCCAGCACGATCACCGCGTCCAGGGCGAGGACCGTGTGGACACCGGCCAGCAGGTCGCTCGACGTCGTCGCCAGGACACCCAGCAGCGGGATGCCGATCGTGATGCCGACCTGCTGGGTCGAGGTCACCAGACCCGTGGCCAGCCCCTGCTCCTCGTCGGGAACGCCCGAGGTCACCGTCAGGCCGTACGAGATGATCGCGCCCAGGTGGCACATGCTGGCCAGCGAGATCGCGGCCGTGGCGACCCAGACCGACCAGGTGTGGGCGTTCAGCAGCACCAGCCCCGCCACGAACACGCCCTGACCGGCGAGCGAGCCGACCAGCGTACGGCGGGCGCCGAAGCGGCCGATGACCTTCGGGGCGTACACCCCGGCGACGGCGGACATGACGCCCTGGACCCCGAAGACCAGCCCCGTCTCGAACGCGGACAGGCCGAGGGTCTCCTGTAGGTACAGCGTCAGCACGAAGACGACCGTCGACATCATCGAGAAGGTGACCAGACCGCCCAGGTTGCCCCACGCCACCGTGCGGCGGCGCAGCATGGGGAGGCTGACGAGCGGAGCGTGGGCGCGGGACTCGATGTACACGAAGGCGGCGAGCAGGAGCACACCCGCGGCGAGGGTCACGATGACGTCCGCGCCGCCGAAACCGCGCTCGGCGGCCGTCGACAGGGCGTAGATCAGGGCCAGCAGACCGCCGGTGACGGTGACCGCGCCGGGGATGTCCAGGCGCGGGCGGTCGGGGGTGCGGGACTCGGGCAGCAGGCCCGGGGCCAGCGGCAGCACGATCAGTGCGAAGACCGACAGCAGGCCCATCGTCGAGCGCCAGCTCAGTACGTCGGTCAGGACGCCGCCGGCCACCATGCCGACCGTGAAGCCGAGGGAGAGGAGCGTGCCGGAGATGCCGAGCGCACGGTCGCGCGCCGGGCCTTCGGGGAACGTCGTCGTCAGCAGCGACATGCCCGTCGGCACGATCGCCGCCGCGCCGAGGCCCTGCAACGCCCGGCCCGCCAGGAACGACGCCGGGTCCCAGGCGAAGGTCGCCAGCAGCGAGGCCGTACCGAAGAGGGCGAGGCCGGTCAGAAAGAGCCTGCGGCGGCCGTACAGGTCACCGATGCGGCCGAAGAGGAGCAGGAAGCCGCCGGACGGCAGTGCGAAGGCGGTGACCGCCCACTGCAGCGCGGACTGGCTCATGCCCAGGTCCTTGCCGAGCACGGGCAGCGCCACGTTCAGTACGGAGAAGTCGAGCGCGACCATGAACTGCGCGGCGCACAGCACGAAGAGGACGAGTTTGTCGCGGGTCGACAGCCGGGTGCCGAGCGGGGAGTGGGCAGTTGGGGAAGCGGATGTGGTTTCGGTGGTGTCGATCGCCATGGCAAGAGCGTGCGGCCGCCGGAATATCCGTGGGGAGCGGGAACTTATGCTGGTGGTCGCACCACCAGTCACCAACAGGGGGATTCACACGTGACGGAGGACGCGCTCAGGACTCACCGACGGCGTGAGCTGCGGGACTTCCTGATGAGCCGCCGGGCGAGGGTGTCACCGACGCAGGCCGGTCTGCCGGACGGCGGGGCCCGCCGCCGCACGCCCGGGCTGCGCCGCGAGGAGGTGGCCGTGCTCGCGGGTGTCGGCGCGTCCTGGTACCAGTGGCTGGAGCAGGGGCGGGACATCTCCGTCTCGCCCCAGGTACTCGACGCGGTCGCCCGCGTCCTGCGGCTCAGCAACGCCGAACGACGCCATCTGTACATGCTCGCGGGGCTGAACCCGCCCGCGCCGGAGGTCGCGCCCGAGGTCCGGGACATGTGCGACGGGCTGCGGCGGCTGATCGACACGTGGATGCCGTATCCGGCGCACATCATGGACCCCTACTACAACTGCGTCATGTACAACGACGCCGCCGGGATGGTCCTCGGGATGCGGCCCGACAACACGCAGAACTGCATCGTCGACTTCTTCACCGACTCGCTGTACCGGGGGCAGTCCCGGACCTGGGAGAAGAACGCGCGCACGGTCGTCGCCCAGTTCCGCGCGTCGTGCGCGGCGGCGCCGGACGACGAGGGGTACCGAGAGGTACTGGACCAACTCCTGGCCGCCTCACCGGAGTTCGCGGCACTGTGGGAGGAGCGGGACATCGAGGACGCCGGGCAGATCCGCAAGGAGCTCGACCACCCGCTCGTCGGGCTGCTGGCCGTCGAGTCCACCGCGATGAAGGTGCCGGCGCGGCCCGATCTCACGATCGTGCTGCACACGCCGCTGCCGGAGGCGAACACGGCGGCGAAGCTGGAGTGGCTGGCCTCGCCGGAGGGCCGACGGGGCTCGATGTATCCCGTGGCCGGTTAGGCCTGCGGTGCCTGGTCTGTGCGGGCGGGCGGGTGCGGGGAGGTGGGTGCGTGCCGGGAGGTGTGTGCGTGCGTCTCCCGATCCCTTCGTATGCTCTGAACATGACCGACAGCAGCGCGCTTGACCCCGAGGACCGCAAGATCGTCACCCTGGCCCGTTCCGCGCGGGCGCGCAACGGGGTGCCGGAGGGGGCGGCCGTACGTGATGAGACAGGCCGTACGTATGTCGCGGGGACGGTGGATCTCCCCTCCCTGCGGTTGAGCGCGTTGCGCACCGCGGTGGCGATGGCGGTGGCGTCCGGGGCGAAGTCCCTCGAGGCGGCGGCGGTGGTGTCCGAGGCGGCGGAGGTCTCCCCGGAGGACCGGGCGGCGGTCCGTGACCTCGGCGGGCCGGCGACGCCGGTACTGCTGGCGGGCCCCGACGGCGCCGTCCACCTGACGACGCCGGCAGGCTGAGCCCGCGCCCTTGAGGGGCGCGGGGAACTGCGCGATCATCCCCCACTCACCGGCAGTCGAAGGACACACCCCCGGGGGGAACCGTCAGAAGCCGAGCTTGCGGAGTTGGCGCGGGTCCCGTTGCCAGTCCTTCGCGACCTTCACATGGAGGTCGAGGAAGACCGGCGTGCCCAGCAGCGCCTCGATCTGCTTGCGGGACTTGATGCCGACCTCCTTCAGGCGCTTGCCCTTGGGGCCGATGATGATGCCCTTCTGGCTGGGGCGCTCGATGTAGACGAAGGCGTGGATGTCGAGGAGGGGCTTGTCGGCGGGGCGGTCCTCGCGGGGAAGCATCTCCTCGACGACGACGGCGATCGAGTGGGGGAGCTCGTCGCGCACACCCTCCAGCGCCGCCTCGCGGATCAGCTCCGCGATCATGACCTGCTCGGGCTCGTCGGTGAGGTCACCCTCCGGGTAGAGCGCCGGGCCCTCGGGAAGGAGCGGGACGATCAGGTCGGCCAGCAGGTCCACCTGCTTGTCCCCGACCGCCGACACCGGCACGATCTCCGCCCACTCGAAGCCCAGCTCCCGCCCGAGCTGATCGATCGCGATGAGCTGCTCGGCGAGCGTCTTGCTGTCGACGAGGTCGGTCTTCGTGACGATCGCGATCTTCGGCGTCTTCTTGATGGACGCCAGTTCCTTCGCGATGAAACGGTCACCCGGACCGAGCTTCTCGTTCGCGGGCAGACAGAAGCCGATGACGTCGACCTCTGCCCACGTCGTGCGCACGATGTCGTTCAGGCGCTCACCCAGCAGCGTGCGCGGCTTGTGCAGACCGGGGGTGTCGACCAGGATCAGCTGGGCGTCGGGCCGGTGCACGATGCCCCGTACCGTGTGCCGCGTGGTCTGCGGCTGGTTCGCGGTGATCGCCACCTTCTGGCCGACCAGAGCATTCGTGAGGGTGGACTTGCCCGCGTTGGGGCGGCCCACGAAGCAGGCGAAGCCGGCGCGATGGGGAGCCCCTGAGGATTCCGGCGGCTCGGATGACTGGGTACGAACGCTCATGGCGCCCATTGTCCCTGATCCACAGGCCCGCGCCGTACGCCATATGCCTTTGACCGCTCCCGCGCGGTCCCGTGAGGTTTCGGAAACCGTTCCTGGAGACTGAGTGGGAGTGAGTCCTGTTGCCAGGACTGTTGCTCAGTCGCGTGTCCCGAACGGTGTTGGGCACGCTGGTCGCCCGCTTTCGTGCCACTGCCGGGCGGCGCGCATCTGGTGCGTGGTCCGGGTAGGTGGGGGCGGGTTTCCTCACGCCGTCGGGTTTCCGGTCGGGCCTGGACACTCCGATGCCCCGCACGATCACTCTGGTCGTGCGGGGGCGGTGGTGTCCGTCGCCGGATCGGATGCCCGAGGGTGCGTCGTCCGATCGCCACGGCGGCAGCATCGTGGCGGGTGGTGGTACGGGTGGGGGCGGTGAGGGGCTGTTGCCGGTGCTGGGCGCCCCATCGGGAGGTGTAGGCCGGGTCCACCGCGACGACGGCGAGGTCCTGCTCGGCGGCCATGGACACCAGCCGGGCCTTCAGCCGGGCGGTGGGGAAGCGGGAGATCAGGCGTCGCAAGCGCTTGTTGCGGCCGTGCTTCTCCCTGGACGTGCCGTCGGTGAAGTCCAGGTCCTCGACAGCGATCGCGGCGGCCCCGCTGCGGCGGGTGTGGTGCAGCAGCCGTGTCAGCGCGTGCCGAATCTGCGCGTCCCGGTGCGCGGCGCCACCCGACAGATCGTAGAAGAAGCGCCAGGGTTCGCCGACCGGGTTGCCATGCGTATCCAGGTGCCGGGCGGCGAGGTGGTCGTCGTTCATGTCCACCGCGACCACGCCCTTCGCGAGGGCCACCTGAAGCGGCAGGACCGGCACGGTGGCGCGCTGCCAGGACGCCGTCACATACCAGCGGTCCCGCAGCGGGTCGTGGTGGAGGCGATAGGCCACCGCCCGGTTCGCGGTGATCCGGTCGAGCCACTCCTGGCCCCGGTGCTGGAACGCCACGGTCGCGTCAAGGACGTAGCGGCCGTGCGGGGCGTCGGCCAGATGAGTCAACGCGGCGGGGAGGCGGAGGGAGATCTGCCCGCTGATGGTGACGCGGATGGTCTCGTTGCCGCAGGGTTTGCCGGACTCGCCGTCGGCGGCCAGGAACATCCGCGCCGCCTGCCACCGCTCCCGCCACACCGGCTCCTCCAGCCCGGCCTCGCCCAGGTGGTGGCGCAGGTGCGCGAGCCGCTTCCCGCCGCGCACGACGTGCACCCGGCCCGCCGCCCAGTCCGCCTCCACCGCCGCCAGCCGGCCTTTCAGCGTGTGCAGGCGGCGGGACTTGGCATGCCACTCGACGGCCGCCTTCGAGGAGGCGCTCACCATGGCCCGCACCGACCCGCCCACCGCGCGGCAGCTTCTCGCCCTGCTGACCATCGGATGCCGCACCCTCGGTCACTTCGAAAAGGAGCGCGCCTCCCTGCACGAGGAAGGCGTCCCCGCCGAGTTCCTGCCCAGCGCCAACGAGCTGGGGCGTCTCGACCTCATCCGACGCCGTTCCACATCCTTGGAAGTGGAACAGAACATCAGGCACCCCGTCAGGATGTGTGCATCCTGGGCCGATCACGCCAACTGCCGTTCCGCAAGTCGTTCCACAACAAACGTTCCGGAAGGCCCGTACGGAGCCGACTTCCGGGACGGTTCGGCCATGGCAGACGACCACCAGCACCCCGCTCGGGGGCTCGAACTCGCGTACGCCCGGGTCTCGACCACCAATCAGAGCCTGGAACGGCAGCTCGACGCTCTCGCTTCCGCAGGCATCCCGAACGAACGGATCTACGTCGACAAGAAGAGCGGCGCCGGCATCGAGCGCCCCGGCCTGACCGAACTACTGGCCTACGCGCGACCCGGCGACGTGATCGTGGTCCACACCCTCGACCGCCTCGGAAGGAACCTGCGTGAAGTCCTCAACCTCGTCCATCCCAAGACTTCCCTGCACCGCTACCTCGCAGTGCCGGGTCCCAGCGACACACCGGAGCGAACCCGCTGATGGCAGCCGACGTGGACTCGCAGCAGGCAGAGAAGGACTGCGTCGTGCGGTATTCACTCTTCCCCAGCGTCGTGGACGAGGCGCTCACCCTGGCGAATGGGCTCGTCGGCGCCACAGGGGCGGAAGCGGGCGAGGTACGCCAGGCTTGACCCGCGGCGTACGGTCAGGTGGAGGCCGGCGGCGTCGGCGAGTCGGTGCAGTCGGCCGAACGAGATCCAGTGCCGGTCGAAGAACTCGCCGATGACCAGCCGCCCACCCGGTGCCAGGACCCGTGCTGCCTCACGCAGCACCCGCTCCGGCTCGGGGATCTCGCCGAGCGCGGTGACGGCGTACACGGCGTTGAACGTCTTGTCCTCGTAGGGCAGTGCACGCGCGTCGGAGCGGACCGGTGTGATGTTGGCCAGGCCACCGTGCACGGCGCGGCGCATCACGTGGTCGAGCATCTCCTGCTGGATGTCGAGCACATCGAGCCGCCCGGCCGGACCGAGCTGCGGGGCGACGTGCAGCGACTGCAGTCCGGTCCCCGGGCCGATCTCCAGCATCCGCTCTCCCGGTCGCGGCCGCAGTACGGCGTCCATCCGGTCGGCGGTCAGGAACGGCAACGGCACGTCGAGCAGGCCGCGTTGGGCGTACGGATAGGGCGCTGTGTCGCCCAGCCACCAGGCGGCGGCCAACGCGGCGCCCGCGCCGGCGGCGACCGCCCAGCGGGTCCGGGCCGGGATCGGGGCGACGGGGGCGGTGGTGATGCGGTGCATGGTGTTCTCCGGTGGATCGATTCGGTCCGTGGCATGTGGCTGGGCGGTCGGCGTCACGCGGGTCGGTTCAGTGCCCGCAGCGCCAGCCGGCCGCACAGCGCGGCGAGCGGCAGCTCGGCGCCGAGCGCCATGGCGACCGCGGTGGCGAAGTCGCCGCCCGGGGCCGCGGTCGTGGTGTCGAACCAGGCGTCCACCACAAGCAGCGTCGCGGTCGCGGCGGCTGCCAGGGCGTGCCGCCGGTCGCCGCGGGCGGCCAGGAGGCCGGTGGCGGTCAGGCCGAGCGCCTCCAGCGCGTCGAGCCCGACCCAGGCGACCGGCCAGTGCGCCGCGGTCGTGGTGGCCGGCAGCCCGGTGGCCAGCACATACAGCCACGGCAGCAGGGCGAGCCCGCAGGCGACCAGCAGCCACCCGGCCCGCCGCATGCCCCGCGCCGGGCGCGGCTCCTCCGCCTCTTCGTGGAGCGGGATGACCTCGGCGCGGTCGAAGCCCTCGGCACCGGCCACTTCCTCATCGCACAAGGCCAGTTGACGCATCGTCTTCCCCCGCTCCCCGCCGGCTCTCCCCTTCACGTGCTCCACCCTCCGCCGCACACCAGGGCGCCGTCAGTCACGCAGGGTTCCGACCCGGGGTGGAGAAAAGTGCACCCCCGAACCGGGCGGGAGCGTCATGGCACGGGGATGGCCTGCGGCTTTACCGTATGAGGCATGCAACTCACGACGTGGCTGCTGGTGTTGGGCCGGCCGTTCCGCAGGGCGGGACACCGGACCGCGCTCGTCGCCGCCGGCCTGCCGCTCCACCTCGCCGTGGTGCCACTGTGGCTCTGGCTGCTCGGCACGATGGCGGCGTTGGTGGGCGCGCCCGGCGCCTTGGCCGTGACTCCGCTGCCCGTGCTGCTCACGCTCGCGGTGACACCCCTGCTGACCCGCGGGCAGCGGCGGCGCTACCGGGCGCTCGTCGGCAAGGACCTCCCGCGCCCCGCCGTACCCGGGCCGGGACGCAACTGGAAGTCGGCGGTGCGCCGGCTGACCACGCGGGCCTTGTGGCGGCAGGTCTGCTACCACGCCGTGGCGGGTCCGCTGCTCGCCGTCCTGGACCTCGCCGTCCTCGCCGTCTGGGCCGTCGCTCTCGTGGCCGCCTCCATCTACGTGTGGATCTGGGCGCTGCCCCCGCAGTGGCGGGTCACCGACCTCGGGTACACCACGCAGGCCGCGTACATCACCGCCGGCGGCCTCGCCCTGCTGTTCCTCGGGCCCCGGCTGACCGGCGCTCTGGTGCGGCTGGAGACGCGGGCGGCCGAGGTCCTGCTCGGCCCCAGCCGCACGGAGAAGCTGGCCCGCCGGGTAGCCGACCTCGCCGAGAGCCGGGCCGGTGTGCTCGACGCCGCCGACGCCGAACGGCGGCGGATCGAGCGCGACCTGCACGACGGGGCACAGCAGCGCCTCGTCTCACTCGCCGTCAACCTGGGCCTGGCCAGGTCCACCCTCGGCGACCTGCCGGAGGACGCCCGCAAGGTGATCGACGAGGCGCACCGCGAGGCGAAGGAGGCGATCGCCGAGCTGAACAACCTGGTGCGCGGCCTGCATCCGGCCGTCCTTGAGGACCGCGGCCTCGACGCCGCGCTGTCCGGGGTCGCCGCCCGGCTCCCGATCCCGGTGCGCGTGGCGGTGGACCTGCCGCAGCGCCCCTCACCCACGGTCGAGGCCGTCGCGTACTTCGTGGTCTCCGAAGCCCTGACGAACGTGGTCAAACACGCCCAGGCGACCCGGGCGGACGTGACCGTGGAGCGGATCGGGGAGACACTGCTGGTGGTCGTCGCGGACGACGGCGAGGGCGGCGCGGATCTCGCGGCGGCCGGCGGTGGCACCGGGCTGGCGGGGCTCGCCAAGCGCGTCGCGTCCGTCGACGGCACGTTCTCCTGCCGCAGCCCCGCCGGGGGCCCGACCGTCATCACCGTGGAGCTGCCGTGCGCGCCGTGATCGCCGAGGATTCCCTCCTGCTGCGGATCGGGGTGGTCAAGGTGCTGGAGGCGGCCGGCTTCGAGGTATGTGCCGAAGTGGCCGACGCGGAAGGGCTGCTGGCGGCCGTCGAGGAGCACCGGCCGGACATCGCCGTGGTCGACGTGCGCATGCCTCCCGGCTTCACCGACGAGGGTGTGCGCGCCGCGCTGGTGATCCGCCGGCAGTATCCACCAACCGCCGTGCTGCTGCTGTCGCAGTACGTGGAGGAGCGGTACGCGGCCGATCTGCTCGCCGCCAACACCTCAGGCGTCGGCTACCTGCTCAAGCAGCGAGTAGCCGACATCGAGGAGTTCACGGAAGCAGCACGCCGGGTGGCGGCCGGCGGCACCGCACTCGACCCGCAGGTCGTCGCGCAACTGCTCGTGCGTCGGCACAGCGATCCACTCGACCGGCTCACTCCGCGCGAACGTGAGGTACTGGAGCTGATGGCTGGAGGCCGGTCCAACTCCGGCATCGCCGCCGAGCTGGTGGTGAGCGAGAGCGCCGTCGCCAAGCACATCAACAGCATCTTCACCAAGCTCGACCTGCCCAAGGCAGACGCCGACCACCGCCGCGTCCTGGCGGTCCTGCGCTTCCTGGGCGTTGCGAACGCATAAGCGCTGAGTCGGGAGAAAACTGGGCGATCACATCCGTATTCCTGGTCAGTGATGGCGCGGCAGATATCAGCACGTAACGTCAGCTACTTGTCTCTGGCTGACGGCCCCGAGCCGCCCAGCATGCAAGGACGGCAACGACGCCAGACCGAGACGACCACGCCATGGGCTCACTGCCATGCGCAGGAGACTTCGGACATCAGTGCAGCCGACCCCGGAAGCTGACACGAGCCGCCGTTAAGCCCCGGAATCACTGGTTTCATCGGACGGGCGGGCGGCCTGTCATCAAAGGATCGTTTGCCGACGGGCGGGAACCCTTCGGGTGTCAGCCCGAATCCGGTTCTCCTGTGCGGTCTGCGGGAAGGGCACCGTCAGTGCCCGTTGCGATGCTCTGCGCACACGATTCAGGTGAGGTGAGAGGAGCCTGGCGTGGCTGTCGAACACGCGGCGCAATGTCCGTGACTACGAAGCTCGCCCCGAACACTCCGAGGCGATGCTCGGCCGTCACGCTGATGACCCGCCGCCTCACCCGGCAGCCCGTCGACCCCACCCGCATCGGCATCTCGGCCGGTGGCAGCCGTTCAAGCCGTATGACCCGCGGAGATCACTCCAGCGACCGAAGTTCAGGCGCAGGCAGGATCAGCTCTGCTGGTGCAGGGCTTCAAGGTAGGCGTTGAGCGCTGGTGAGGTTTGGGACTGTTGGCGGATCACGGCATAGAGCCGTCGAGTCAGGCTGGTACCGGCGATGTCGCGGATGGCCAGGCACGGGTCTGCGGCTGGCAGGGACAGATCGGGCAGCAGGGACACTGCGCCTGCGCTGCGGACGAGTTCGAGCTGGACGTCGGCATCGTTGGACCGGTGCCGGAGGTCGGGGTCGAATCCTCCGTGCGCCCGGCAGGTCCCGATGATCATCGCGTGGTGGCCGGTACCGCTGCTTGAGGAAGCCCATACCTCGTGGCGCAGCGAGGAAAGAGCAACGGGCCCGGGGCGGGCGGCGAGTGGATGCCCTGCCGGCAGAACCAGGCGTGTCCCTTCGCGCAGGAGCAGGTGATGGTCCACGCCGTCGGGACGCGGGCGGGGATAGCCCTCGTACTCGTCGCTGATGACAAGGTCGACGGTGCCCAGGCGCAGCTCGGGCAGGGCCACTTCAAGTTCGAGTTCGGTGATCTCGACCTCGACGAGTGGGTGCGAGCGTGCCACTTCCACCAGCGCGGGGATGAGTAGACGGCGGGCTGCCGATTGCAGACCCACGGCTCGGATCCTGCCGCGGACTTCCTGGGTCAGGTTCGCCAGTTCGGTTTCGGCGGTTTCGGCGACGTTCAGCAGGACGGTGGCGTGACGGGCGAGCACCTTTCCGGCGTCGGTGAGCCGGACTCCCCGTCCGGCCGGCTCGACCAAGCGGGCACCGGCCTCCCGCTCCAGTACTGCCAGCTGCTGGGAGACCGCCGAAGGGCTGTAGCCGATCGCGGCGGCCACGGCGGCGAGGGTCCCACGCTCGGCGAGTTCGCGAAGCATCCTCAGGCGGCGGAGATCAGACAAGACCATCCACAAACCCTAATGAATCAGCTCCACCATTCATCGCTGGTCCTTACCGGCGAGGTGGGGGACGCTGGAGGTCGCCGCTGGTCGGTCCCAGGGCACCTCACGCTCCCCGCCTCCCGGAAAGCACTTACGCTCACATGAACGCGCGCACCCCCTCCGTCCCTGCGTCCGGGATTTTGTCCTCGGTAGGAGCGTCGGTCATCTTCGGGACCATTTTCATGATCCCCCCGCACCTTCTGCCGCTGGATACCGAGCAGATCCTGGGATACCGCATCATCGCGATGGTCGCCTTCCTGGCTGCCTTCTTCTGCATGGCGCGGATGGGGCACCAGGCCGCGGCGCTGGCCGGCCGTCTGCGCGCAACACCGCATCTGGCCGGCGTCCTGGTCACGGACGCCGCTCTCCTGGGGCTGCAACTGTGGCTGTTCGGATGGGCGCCCCAGAGCGGACACGGCCTCGATCTCTCTCTGGGCTATCTCATCCTGCCGCTGGTCATGGTGGTGGTCAGCGTCGTGGTCTACCGCGAAAAGCTCTCCCGTTGGCGGATCGCGGCCGTGCTGTGCGCCGCTGCGGGAGTCACGGCGGCCGTAGTCGTCGCCGGCGGGCTACAGTGGCCCACCCTGCTCGTTGCACTGGGGCTTCCGCTCTACTTCATCAGCCGACGCGCCTTCGCCCTGGACTCCGCCGCGGCCCAGCTCTTCGAGCTCAGCGCGATGCTCCCCTTCTCAGTCTTCGTCCTGGCGGCCAAGCCGTCGCTCGGCACGGTCATCCACCGCCCACAGCTGATCGCCGGACTTGTCCTGCTTGGGCTTCTCAGTGCCGCCGGGTTCGCGCTGTACCTGACCGCCAGCCGTGTCCTGCCGTTCTCCCTGTTCGGGGTGCTCAGCTACGTCGAGCCGGTGCTGCTGGTGCTGGTTTCCCTGACGTTCCTGGGCGAGCCGTGGCAGTCGGCTGACACCTTCGTCTACATCCCGATCTGCGCCGGGCTCGTTCTTCTCGCGCTCGAATCGGCAGCAAAAGAACCCGCCGCGCCGCAGCAGCCCGCCCCTCAGGTCGACAGCGCACGCCCGTGACACAGCGGCTGTCGCGGTTGTTCAGGGCCCGGTGCAGCTGCTCCAGTACGCACACCACGTACGCGTCCCGGTCCACCGCGCCCTGCGGCAGGTCGGGGTTGGCGTACACCGCCTTGCGCCACCCAGGCGGTACGAGCTTGTCGTCCACCTCGCGCGGCAGCAGCGGCTTGACGCCCACCTTCCGCCGCGCCGGCGCCGGCAGCCCGCGCACCCCGGCCAGGACCCGCTTCCCGGCGCTCGCCGCGTCCAGCGCCTTCGGCTCGCCCAGCAGCGCGAGGAACGGGCGCACCGTGGCGTACCGGGCCGCCGGCGCGGCCCGCATCGTCACGTCGGCCATGTTCTCGTCCTCGGGCACCAGCGTCACCACGGTGGCCGCGGCGCTCATCACGGCGGCGCGCGGGGCGACCTCCTCTACCGCCGCCCACAGCGCGGCCACGTCCAGGTCCGCGCCGCGCTCCTCGACCAGCTCCTCGAACAGCACCTTCGCCGCCCGCGCGAGCGTGCGCGACGCCTTCTCCAGCTGCGGCAGCGTCGACAGCCACTCCTTCTCCGACTTCCGCTTCGCCGTGCGCTTCGATTCCGACGCCCGCTCCAGCAACGGCGCCTTCGACCCCAGCGCGTACCGAGCCGGCGCCGCCATCCGGTTGGGCGGAATCTGCGACAGCCTCAGCCGCCCCAGCCGGTACGCGCCGATCTCGTCCACCCGCTCCAGCGCGCGGGCGAACGCCGTCCCGGTCGTCCGCGTCGGCGGCTGGCGCAGCCGCTCCAGCTCCGAGAACCGCGAGCCCTCCGGAGTCTTGAGCGTCGCCACCAACTCTCCGGGCTGCGCCGGGTCGGCGCGGCGGGCGGCTCCTGCGACCGTGGCGTGCAGCCGCTTCTCCGCGACCTTCCGGGCCTCCGACACCTGCCGGGCCAGCACCGACACCCCGGGCAGCAGCACCCGGTGACGGCGCAGCCGGCCCACCGCCTGGTTGAACAGCGCCACCGGCCCCTCAGCGTGCGTCCAGGCCCGCCCGTGCAGGAAGGTGCGGAACCGCCGCGATCACTCCGCATCCTCGTACTCGTAGGCGTCCCGGATCTCCCACGCGTGCTCGTACGCCGTGTGCTCCAGCTCCGGACGGGTCGGCTCCTCATTGAACTTGCCGTACGACGCCGCCTGTTCGTCGGTCAGGAACTCCACTGGCATGAGCGCGAAGCCAGCGGCGCCCGGAGCCGATCAGGACGCAAACACAGCCCAGAGGGAGGAGTTCACCACGCAATACGAAACACGCCGGAAACGCACACGTGCACAACCGGAAACGCGAGCCCGTGACTCTCTGACGACGCCCCCGCACCCAGGAGAACCGAGGAGAGCCGTCCGTGGAGTTCGTGCAGACCGTGGAGACCCCGGACACCGTCGGCCTGGCCGCCGCACCCCACCTCGACACCGGTGACACCGCCTGGATGCTCGCCGCCACCGCCCTCGTTCTCCTGATGACACCGGGCCTGGCCCTCTTCTACGGCGGCATGGTCCGCACGAAGAGCGTCCTCAACATGCTGATGATGAGTTTTGTGTCGATCGCCCTGGTCACGGTGGTGTGGCTGGCGGGCGGGTACTCGCTGGCCTTCGGGGACGACGCCTTCGGGGGGCTCGTCGGCGGCCTGAAGCACACGGGGATGAGCGGTATCGGGCCGGACAGCGTGCACGGGACCGTGCCCACCCTGCTCTTCGCCACCTTCCAGCTCACCTTCGCGATCATCACCGCCGCGCTGATCAGCGGGGCGATCGCCGACCGCGCGAAGTTCGCGGCGTGGCTGGTGTTCGTGCCGGTCTGGGCGCTGCTCGTATACGTTCCCGTCGCGCACTGGGTATGGGGTCCGGGAGGCTGGATCGTGGCGAAGCTGGGGGCGCTGGACTTCGCGGGCGGGCTGCCGGTCGAGATCACCTCCGGCGCCTCCGGCCTGGCTCTCTGTCTTGTCCTCGGCCCCCGTCTCGGCTTCAAGAAGGACGCCATGCGGCCGCACAACCTGCCGATGGTGATGCTGGGCGCGGGGTTGTTGTGGTTCGGCTGGTTCGGCTTCAACGCCGGGTCCGCGCTGGGCGCCAACGGGCTCGCCGCCGCCGCGTTCCTCAACACCCTCGCCGCCGGCTGCACCGGTCTGCTCGGCTGGCTCTTCGTCGAGCAGAAGCGCGACGGCCACCCGACCACCCTCGGCGTCGCCTCCGGCGCGGTCGCGGGCCTGGTGGCCATCACCCCGTCCTGCGGGTCCGTGTCGCTGCTGGGCGCGCTGGTCGTCGGTCTCGCCGCGGGTGTCGTCTGCTCGTACGCCGTGGGCTGGAAGTTCAGGCTGAACTACGACGACTCGCTGGACGTCGTCGGCGTTCACCTGGTCGGCGGCATCATCGGCACGGTCCTCATCGGTGTCTTCGCCGACGCGACGATGACCGGTGGCGCCGAGGGGCTGCTGTACGGCGGTGGGTTCGGACAGCTCGGCAGGCAGCTGGTGGCGGTCGTGGCCGTGGGGGCGTACGCCTTCACCGTCACGTACGGCATCGGGAAGGTGCTCGACAAGGTCGTGGGGCTGCGGGCGGACGAGGAGCACGAGCACACCGGCCTGGACCTTACAGTGCACGCAGAGACCGCCTACGATCACGGGGTCCTGGGCCACGGCGCCCCGGTCTCGTCGTCCCTCCCCACCGCTCAGAAGGCCAAGGCCCAGGCATGAAGCTCATCACCGCCATCGTCAAGCCGTACCGCCTCGACGAGGTCAAGACCGCTCTCCAGGAGCTCGGCGTGCACGGGCTCACCGTCACCGAGGCCAGCGGGTACGGGCGCCAGCGCGGCCACACGGAGGTCTACCGCGGCGCCGAGTACCAGGTCGACCTGGTCCCCAAGGTCCGGATCGAGGTCGTCGTCGAGGACGCGGACGCGGAGGCCGCGATCGACGCGATCGTCAAGGCCGCGCAGACGGGGAAGATCGGCGACGGGAAGGTGTGGTCCGTACCGGTCGAGACGGTCGTACGGGTACGGACGGGCGAGCGCGGCCCCGACGCGCTCTGAGCCACCACCGGCGGCTACGGCTCCCGCGCGCACCGAGCGGCCACGGTCGGGTACCGCCCCTGCGCGCCCTGATCACCACCACGGCGGCGGCGATCCCCGCGCCCGCCACCACCGCCATCAGCCAGGGGAGCGCGAAGAACGACGTGCTCGCCGACTCCCGGGTGCCGGGCGCGCTGGCCGTCAACGTCACGTGGCCCCAGTCGAGTTGGGGCGCCCCGCGCCACGGCTCGGTCAGCCGGACCCGTTGCCCCGGCAGCAGCTCCGAGGGGATCTTCGTGAGCCCCCGGGACAGCAACGTACGCCCGAAGAGGCCTTTGGCCCGCAGCCGCACCTTCGGGTTCAGGGTCACGTTCCCGGTGTTGTGAAGGGTGTACGAGACGGTGGCGCCGCTCGCGCCGAGGCCGGGGACCAGGGGCTGGTGGTGGCTGATGCGGACCTTCTCGACGGCGAGGGCGGGGACGGTGGGTCCGCCGACCCGGAGGTAGATCCGGGCGCCGACCGCCCGTTGCACCGCCACCGAGGAGGTCGCCGCGTCCCCGGACTCGAGGCGCTCGTCGAGTGCGACCAGCGCGCCCGGATGGTCGCCGGGTTCGGCCTTCTCGGGCACCCGGAGGGTGAACGGCACGGTCACCGAACCGTGCGCGGGCACCGTCACCCGGGAGCGGGCGGGGTGCGCCCACGCGCCGACCCCGAGCTGCTTCTCCTTGACCGTCCGCACCGCGAACCCGCCGTCGCGCGCGGTGTTGTAGGCGTCGGCGGCGTACAGCCGGAAGGTCAGCGGGGCGCCGGTCTTGTTGGCGACGGTGACCTTGTCCCGGAGGGTCTGGCCGGGGTCGGCGGAGAGGTAGAAGTACGGGCGGGCCGCGATCTGTGTGGAGACGGGGTAGACGGACCAGCTGCCGTTGTCGGCGGCGTACGAGGCGGGCGTGGTGAGCGCGAGAAGGAACACGGACAGGATGAGGACGTACAGCTTGCGCATGGGTGCGGACCCCCGCGGATGTGGGTGGACTGGCGCTGGGTGGACGGGCGGGTGCGCGCCCGGCCACCGGGGTGCGGAGGGGTGGATCAGGTGAGCGTCAGCGTGAGCACGCCGGAGTAGGAACCCGGCGGGGTGAACGCCGGTACGTCCAGTGACAGCCCGGCGTCGACGGTGAACTCACCACCGGTGAGCGCCCCGTTGGGGGTGGACGCCAGCGTCGCTCCCGCACCGCCCACCGCGCCGGACGAACCGGCCTGGCAGGTGCTCGGGCTGCCCGCCTTGGTCGCGCAGGCGGGGGTCCAGCTCAGCTTCCCGGCATCGATCTTGGCACCGGGACCGGTGAAGTCGGTGACCTTGCCGGTCAGGGACCAGCCCGCGGGTCCGCCGCGGAAGTCCTTGACCGTCACCGTCTGCAGGGCACCGGTGGAGGCCCCGCCCTTGCCGAAGTCCACCGCCGACAGCTGGACGGCGTCCCCGGCCTGGGACATCGACAGGGTTCCCGCCTTCACCGTGGTGGTGAGTTTCTGGGAGCCCGCGGGGATCGGGGTGTCGTCGACGACCACGTACGCCGCCGGCCCCGCGCCCTTGGTGTCGCTCCAGCTCGCGCCCTCGTACGCCACCACACCGGTCGTCGTCTTGTCGTTGACGGCCAGCGTGCCGCTGATCGAGCCCTGTGCGTCGGCGGTCGTGGTGGCGGTGTCGGCGGTCTGGGTGGCCCCCGACCGTCCGGCGAGGGTCACGCTCGCGCCCGGGGTGAAGTTGCTGCCGGTGACGGTCACGCTGTCACCGGGCTTCCCGGAGGCCGAACCGAGCGAGATGGCACGGTTGTTGGTCTGGGTCCCGTCCGTCGCGGTGATCGTCCCGGAGACCGGGGCGGGCGGGTTGGTGACCGTGCAGGGGGTGTCCAGCTCCAGGATGTAGCTGGTGTGGATGTTGTAGTCGCCGGGCGCGAGGGTGATGGCACCCGGGCTGGTGACGGTGAAGGTGCCCGTCATGCTGAACCCGGGGAAGGGCGCGTTGCCCGCCACCGGGTCGTTCTTCCTGGGGCCCGCGACCGTGACGTCTCCCGTCTGCGCGCCGCCGAGGGCGACCTTGCCGGTGGGCGTCATGATGTCGGCGGGCAGGGCGAGGGCGGTCGGGTTGTTCGCGGCGGGCGTGACCACCTTGTACGTCACGGTGACGGTGTCACCGACCTTGGGACTGGGGTTGTCCACCGTGATGATCGCGGTGGTGGTGCCGTCGATCGGCGGGATGCCCGCGACCGCCGGCGGGATGCAGTGCGTGGCGAAGTCCACGTTGTGGGAGTCCGCGGCCGCGGCGCCCGCCGGGGCCGCCAGCGCGCCTCCCGCGGTGACCGCCAGCGCGGTCACCCCGAGCAGTGCCGCCCAGCGGCGTCTTCGGGCGTGCGAACCCCTGGTTCCCCTGTGCGTTGCCATGTGCCCCCTCCTGAGGGATGCGGGCGCAGCGGCTCGTCTGCGCCGACAGAGGGCCATTGATGTGCGGGTTGTGTGAGAAGTCAATGGAGAGCCCGGACGGTAACTGATGGGCCATCAGGTTGTGTCAACATCGCCAACTGGGCACCCCTGTAGGCCAGTTGGCTGTGATCAGGCAGTACGAGGACCGGTGCCGCTGCGCGCCGGCGACACCGGTCTTCACGTATGTGCTGTGGCAGGGCTCAGCTGAAGACGAACGGGCCCGGTGCCTGCGCCGCACTCGCGGTGCATGTGATGGTGATGCCGAAGACGACCATCTTCAGCGAGCCCCCGTACGCGTCGAGGCTGTCGCCGGAGGCGACGGTGCCGCTGAGCGGGCCCACCGTGACCCCGCCGCCCAGCGGAATGGCGGGGTTCTTCGTGCCGGTGAACGCGACGGTGCCGCCGCCGGACTTCGCCATGGTCAGGGTGGAGGCGATGGAGTCCTTCGCCAGCGCGATCGGCGCGGTGATCGAGGTGGAGCTGAGGGTGATCGTCGCGGCCGTGCCGGTCTGGGTGGCGGTGAGGGTGGCCGCGCCACCGCCGCCGATCGTGCAGGTCGCGTTGATGGTCGCGGTGAGCGGGGTGACGGCCGCGGCGGTCGGCGCGAGGGCCAGACCGGTCGCGGCGAGGGTGCCGGCGGCTAACGCCGCTGCGATACCGAGTTGCTTGCGTCTCATCGGGTTCCCTTCCCTTGTACGGGAATTGCCATGTGGGGATGGAGGGACGGAACCGTCTGCTCAGAGGCCGGGGCCGGGCCGGGCACACGGACGCGTCACCGGTGAACGCCGGTGCGGGTGCGGAGAGATGTGTACAGGGACCGTCCGCGAGCGGGGTGCGGGACGCCAGCGGAGGCGTTTCTGACGGTCCGTCGGAACTAGCGGTTCCATTGATGCGCGAGCGGCTTGGGATTGCAAGGCATGCCGGGCGGTTTCTTCAGGGGTTGTCGAAAGTGGCCGAAGTTCGTCCCTGCCCCCTGACCGGCCCGCTACTCGGCGAGTTCCGCGATCAGCGCCGTCGCCACCGTCCGGAACCCCAGGCGGCCGTACATCCGCGCCACGTCCTGGTCCCCGGCCGACAGGAACACCGTGTCCACGCCCCGTTCACGCGCGTCGGCCACGAGGGCGGCCGTGACGCCGTACGCCAGCCCGCGGCGCCGTTCGGCGGGCAGCGTGCCGACGCCCGTGATCTCGCTCACGCGGTCCACGGGCAGGTGCGTCCCGGAACAGACCACGACGCCGTTCTCGACCGCCGCGGCCAGTACGGTGTGGCCCACACGGATGCGGTCCGCGGCGGCGGGTACCTCGGCGGCGCGGGCGGTGATCTCGGTGGCCAGTTCGCCGGTCTTGGCCTCCCCCACCGCTGTGCCCGGCGCCGCGAAGGCCACATGCGGCACCGCCAGCGCGCCCGCCAGGAAGGGGTCTTCGGCGTCCAGGACGCGGACCAGGGGATGCGGGTCGGGCAGCGGCGCGTCCTCGTCGCGGACCATCAGGGGATGCGCGTGCACCCGTAGCCCCGTCGCCTCGACCGCCTCCCGCAGGTCCGGCGTCACCTCCGCCACCCACTCGAAGGCCTCCGGCACGCACAGCTCCCGCTGCCGCGCCCGCACCCGTTCGACGTCCTCGGCGGTGGCCGCCGGGCCCGTCCAGTCCAAGGCGGGGCGCGCGTAGTAGGGCCAGCCCGTGGCCTCCCGTACGAAGAGGGTCAGCGGGCCGAAGTCCTCGGCCCGCGCGGCGGCGCGCGGTACCGAGTCGTAGTAGCGCTCAAGACGGTCGAGGGATGCGTTCACAGTCGTCATGACGCCATCCAAGAGGAACACGGATGCCGGTGGCACCCGAATTCAGTCGACTCCCCTGATCCGCCCCACCAGCAGCGCCCCCACCAGTCCGATCACCGCCGCCACCAGGTACAGCACCCGGTAGCCGCCCAGATACGTCACGATCGGGGCCGCCAGGGCGGGGGCGGCGACCTGGGGGAGGGCGTTGGCGACGTTGATGACGCCGAGGTCCTTGCCGCGGTCCAGGGCCTTGGGCAGGACGTCCGTCATCAGCGCGAAGTCGACGGACGTGAAGACGCCGAAGCCGATGCCGAGGACCGCCGCCGCGACGATCGCGCCCGGCCAGGTCTGCCACCCGGAGAGGACCGCCGTCGCCACCGCCATGAGGACGCCCGACCAGATCACGAACGGCTTGCGGCGGCCCATCCGGTCCGACCACACCCCGCCGACCACGACCGTGGCGAGGAGGGTGACGCCGTTGACCGCGGTGAGGATCAGTACACCGTTCTCGGGGTCGTCGTAGTGGAGCCGGTCGCGGAGGTAGTACAGGAGGTAGAGCAGGACCAGGGCGTTGCTCAGGTTGATCAGGAAGCGGGTCAGCCAGGCCCAGGCCAGGTCCGGGTGGCGGCGCGGGCTCAGCCAGAAGGAGGCCGCGAACGTGCGCCAGGACCAGGCGGGGCGGGCCGAGGCCGGCAGCCGCAGGTCCTGGTAGCGCAGTACGTACGGCCCCACGCCCACCAGCGTGAACACCGCACACGCCGCGTAGCCGCCGCCCACACCCCCCGCCGCCGTCGCGAGGCCCGTTCCGCCCACCACGCCCAGGATCTGTGCCGCGCCCAGCCAGCCGCCCACGGAACCCCGCTGGAGCCGTGGCACCCGGTCGGGGACCGCCGCGGTGATCGCGGCGAAGGCGGCGTTCAGGGTGAGCTGGACCAGGCACCAGCCGGCCGCCATCGTCCAGACCCCGCCCGCTCCCGCAAGCAGCAGCAGGGAGAGGGCGCCGCCTGCCGAACCCGCCACGATCCACGGCGTACGGCGGCCCCAGCGCGCCGTCGTCCGGTCGGACAGCGCGCCGAAGAGCGGGTTGGCGACCAGCGACACCAGCGCGCCCGCGCCCGTGACCCACGCCAGCATCGTCTCCTTCGACATGCCGGTACCGGGCGCGAAGTCCTCCGCCTGGGAGGCCAGCAGGATCTGCAGCGGGCCGTACCAGCCCACCCAGATCGCCCCGTTGGCGAGCGAGAGCGCCGAGGTCCAGCCCCGGCCGACCCGCCGGGCGGGCTCGGCGAGCGCCCCCACGGACGCGACAGGGCCGGCCGCCGTCATCCCCGCGCCCGCAGCGCGTCGCGCAGCCAGGTGTACGACGCCTTCGGGGTCCGCTTCAGCGTCTCGTAGTCGACGTGGACCAGGCCGAAGCGCCGTGCGTACCCCTCGGCCCACTCGAAGTTGTCCAGCAACGACCACACGAAATACCCGCGAACGTCCACACCCTGTTCCAACGCCCGGTGCAGCGCACGGACATGGCCGTCGAGGAAGGTGATCCGCTCCTGGTCGTCGATGCCCTCGTAACTGCAGCCGTTCTCGGTGATGACGACCGGCGGGAGGCGGTCCCCGTAGCGCTCGCGGAAGCCCACCAGCAGCTCGGTCAGCGCCTCGGGAACCACCGGCCAGCCGAAGTCGGTGACCGGGTAGCCCTCCAGTTCCCGCACGGAGAAGGGGAGTTCGGCGGGCAGGGTCAGTCCGCTGAACTCGATCTCCGCGCCCTCGGGGGCGCCCACCTTGGTCGGCTGGTAGTAGTTGATCCCGTACCAGTCGATCGGCTCCGCGATGACCTTCAGGTCCGCCTCGATGTCACCCGGCATCAACTCCCCGATGCCGTCCGGATACCGGCCCAGCAGCAGCGGGTCCGCGAACAGGCGGTTGAGGAGGAGGTCGTAGAAGTCGGCGGCCTCCACGTCCTCGGGCTGCTCGGAGGCCGCCCAGGTCGGGCCGTGCGAGTTGGCGATGCCGATGTCCGTGACGCCGGCCGCGCGCAGGGACCGGACGGCGAGGCCGTGGGCGAGGAGTTGGTGGTGGGCGATCGGCAGCGAGTCGAACAGGAGCCGTTTGCCCGGGGCGTGGGCGCCGAGCGCGTGGCCGAGCAGGGTGTGCTCGGCGGGCTCGTTGAGGGTGATCCACTTCTTGACGCGGTCGCCGAGGCGGGCGGCGACGACACCGGCGTACTCGGCGAAGCGCTCCGCGGTGTCCCGGTTCAGCCAGCCCCCCGTCTCCTCCAGCTTCAGCGGGAGGTCCCAGTGGAAGAGGGTGGGTACGGGGCGGATGCCCGCCGCGACCAGGGCGTCCACGAGGCGGTCGTAGAAGTCGAGGCCGCCGGGTGAGTTCACGCGGGGCCAGGAGATCGAGAAGCGGTACGCGTCCACGCCGAGGTCGGCGAGGAGGGCCACGTCCTCGGGATAGCGGTGGTAGTGGTCGCAGGCCACGTCCGCCGTCGAGCCGTCCTTGATGCGGCCGGGCTCGGCCGTGAACGCGTCCCATACCGACGGGTCGCGTTCGCTCGCGGCTCCCTCGATCTGGTGGGCCGAGGTGGACACGCCCCAGAGGAAGCCGGGCGGGAACTGCGGTAGGGGGTTCGTCGCCATGCGCGCGATCATCCTTACCGGCAGTAAGGGAAGTCAACGGGTTGGTGTGAACCGGGAGTTACAGCTTTGGGGCGCCCACGCGGCTCAGCCGCACATGTCACCGCCCCGCGCCCCTGAAGCGCGCTACGCGCCCTCCTTCAGGACCCGCACGATCAGTTGGCGCTGTTCCTCCGTCAGTCTCGGATCGGCGGCGTAGACCGTCTTCCCGTCCACCGTGATCTCGTAGCTGAAGCCGTCGGGGACCCCGGTGGGGCGCGTGCCCTGGCCGGAGGCGATCGCCTGCTCGGCCAGGGCCTGCCACTCGGGGGCGTCGGAGCGCCCCGAGGTGTCCACCTCGGCACGGCGCTCGATGCCCGCGAATCCGCCCGTGCGCCTAACCTGAATACGCATGGGTCCTGTCTAGTACGAGTCGGGCGCCGAAGCTACGACGTCGGCACCCCGACCTGTTCCCAGGCCTTCGTGACGGACTGGAGCTCCTCGCCCTCGCCGTACCGGCTCCTGGCCTGGGCGACCGTCAGCTTGGCGAAGTCGGAGAAGCTCGCCTGGGACTGGAGTTCGCCGCCGGTGAGGACGTCGTACCAGATCTGTCCTGCGCGCTCCCAGGCGTGCCCGCCGAGGGACTGGGCGACCAGGTAGAAGGCGTGGTTGGGGATGCCGGAGTTGATGTGGACACCGCCGTTGTCGCGGCCGGTCTTCACATAGCCGTCCATCGTCGCGGGCTGCGGGTCCTTGCCGAGCACGTCGTCGTCGTACGCCGTGCCGGGCTCCTTCATGGAGCGCAGCGCCTTGCCGGTGACGCGGGGGGCGAGCAGGCCCGCGCCGATCAGCCAGTCGGCGTCGGCGGCGGTCTGGCCGAGCGTGTACTGCTTGATCAGCGAGCCGAAGACGTCCGACATGGACTCGTTCAGGGCGCCCGGCTGGCCGAAGTAGGTGAGGTTCGCCGTGTACTGGGTGACGCCATGGGTCAGCTCGTGGCCGATGACGTCGACCGGGATGGTGAAGTCGAGGAAGATCTCGCCGTCGCCGTCGCCGAACACCATCTGCTCGCCGTTCCAGAAGGCGTTGTTGTAGTCGACGTCGTAGTGGACGCTCGCGGTGAGGGGCAGGCCCTCGCCGTTGATCGAGTTGCGGGCGTAGGCGTTCAGGTAGAGGTCGAAGGTGGCGCCGAGTCCGGCGTAGGCGCGGTTGACCGTGGCGTCCTTGCCGGGCTTGTCGGCCTCGCCGCGGACCTTCTTGCCCGGCAGGTCCTGGTGGTGCCTGGCGTCGTAGACGGTGCGCTGCGGCTTGTCCGTGGGCGCGCCCTGGGGCGGGGCCACGGTGGGCGCGCCGATGACCGTGGTCAGCCGGCGGTGGGTGCGCTCGAAGGCGTCGCGCTCCAGGGTGCGGCGCGCGGGCCCGGCGAGCGCGGGGTCCTCGTGCTGGGCCAGCGTGTCGAGGACGTGGGGCGGCACGATGGTGCAGAAGACAGGCTCGAAGCCTGCCGGGTTCGCGGTCATGCTCGGCACAATTGCACTGAGTTACTCCGCTGTCACTACCGGCAACCAAGATTGTGTGAAATGCGGCGATAAGGAGCCCATCGGTCCGCTCTTCAGTGGTAAAAGGGCTCACTCTGAGTGCTACGCCACACTTTTTGTCCCTTTTCTTCCTTATGTGACCACGATCCCGCATACTGATACAGCCCTCCGGAGAGAGTGAGGCTCGGCTAGGCTGCGGAGCATCATGCGTATCGGGCTGCTTCTCCTTAGCTGCCGCGGCGAGGGCCTGTAGTCGAGGCCGACCCCCTCCCCGCGGAGTTCGGCGTTGCGCCGTCGGCCGTCCTTCCGGACACCCTCTGAGGAGCCCACGCATCATGCCGAACTTCCAGCAGTCCACCTCCATGCCGGTCCACAAGTACGGCAAGTACGAGCAGGTGGACATTCCTGACCGCACCTGGCCGGACAAGCGTGTCACCGTCGCCCCCCGCTGGCTGTCGACGGACCTGCGGGACGGCAACCAGGCGCTGATCGACCCGATGTCCCCGGCTCGCAAGCGCGAGATGTTCGACCTGCTCGTGACGATGGGCTACAAGGAGATCGAGGTCGGATTCCCGGCCTCCGGGCAGACCGACTTCGACTTCGTCCGTTCGATCATCGAGGACGAGACCGCGATCCCGGACGACGTCACGATCTCCGTACTGACCCAGGCCCGCGAGGACCTGATCGAGCGCACGGTGGAGTCCCTGGTCGGCGCCAAGCGCGCCACGGTCCACCTGTACAACGCGACGGCCCCGGTCTTCCGCCGGGTCGTCTTCCGCGGCTCCAAGGACCAGATCAAGCAGATCGCCGTCGACGGCACGCGGCTGGTCATGGAGTACGCCGAGAAGCTGCTCGACGAGCGGACGGCGTTCGGCTACCAGTACAGCCCCGAGATCTTCACCGACACCGAGCTGGACTTCGCCCTGGAGGTCTGCGAGGCCGTCATGGACGTCTGGCAGCCCGGCCCCGGCCGCGAGATCATCCTCAACCTGCCCGCCACGGTGGAGCGTTCGACGCCGTCCACGCACGCGGACCGCTTCGAGTGGATGTCGCGCAACCTGTCCCGCCGCGAGTTCGTCTGCCTGTCCGTGCACCCGCACAACGACCGGGGCACGGCCGTCGCCGCCGCCGAGCTGGCCCTGATGGCCGGCGCCGACCGCATCGAGGGCTGTCTGTTCGGCCAGGGCGAGCGCACCGGCAACGTCGACCTGGTCACCCTGGGCATGAACCTGTTCTCGCAGGGCGTCGACCCGCAGATCGACTTCTCGAACATCGACGAGGTCCGCCGCACCGCCGAGTACTGCAACCAGATGGAGGTCCACGCCCGTCACCCGTACGTCGGCGACCTCGTCTACACCTCCTTCTCCGGCTCCCACCAGGACGCCATCAAGAAGGGCTTCGACGCCATGGAGGCGGACGCCGCCGCGAAGGGCGTCACCGTCGACGACATCGAGTGGGCCGTCCCGTACCTGCCGATCGACCCGAAGGACGTCGGCCGTTCGTACGAGGCCGTGATCCGCGTCAACTCGCAGTCCGGCAAGGGCGGCATCGCCTACGTCCTGAAGAACGACCACAAGCTGGACCTGCCGCGCCGGATGCAGATCGAGTTCTCGAAGATCATCCAGGCGAAGACGGACGCCGAGGGCGGCGAGGTCACCCCGAGGGACATCTGGGCGATCTTCCAGGACGAGTACCTGCCGAACCCCGACAACGCGTGGGGCCGTATCCAGGTCAAGGCCGGCCAGACCACGACCGACCGCGACGGCATCGACTCGCTGACGGTCGAGGCCTCGGTGGACGGCACCGACACGGTCCTGACCGGTACCGGCAACGGTCCGATCTCCGCGTTCTTCGACGCCCTGCAGTCCGTCGGCATCGACGCGCGCCTCCTGGACTACCAGGAGCACACGATGAGCGAGGGCGCCTCCGCGCAGGCCGCCTCGTACATCGAGTGCGCGATCGGCGACAAGGTCCTGTGGGGAATCGGCATCGACGCGAATACGACACGCGCGTCGCTGAAGGCCGTGGTCTCCGCGGTCAACCGCGCGGCCCGCTGAGGACTTTGACCGGCACTTTCGGGGCCCTGTCCGCCTTTTGAGGCGGACAGGGCCCCGTCGTATACCGGCCAATCGCCGTGGAGATCACGGAAAGGTCTCGTCCAAGGTACTGACTCCGCCTCGACAATGTGGCTAACATCACGCCAGCGCGGCGATGTTGCCGCGGCCTGACGGAGGTGTGCGAGCGTGCTGCCAGGATGGGGACGAAACGGTCGTGCAGTGCAGATTTCCCGCATCCTAGGCACCCGTACCGCGTGGACCACCATGGGGGACGGCGAGTTCTTCTGCCCGGGCTGCGGGGGTGACCGCAACTACCAGCGGCTCACCGGCCGGCGCCGCTTCACCCTCCTAGGTGTCCCGGTCCTGCCGCGCGGTGACACGGGGCCCGTCGTCGAGTGCGCCGCCTGCGGCCGCCACTACGGCGCGGACGTCCTCGACCACCCGACCACCACCCGCTTCTCGGCGATGCTCCGCGACGCCGTCCACACCGTCGCGCTCGCCGTGCTCGCCGCCGGCGGCACCTGCTCCCGTACGTCCCTGGAGACCGCGGCGACCGCGGTGCGCTCGGCCGGCTTCGACGACTGTACGGAGGACCAGCTCGGCGCCCTCGTCGAGGCGCTCGCCGCGGACACCGGCCGGATCTTCGGGGAGCCGTGCGGGGCGGGCCTCGCCATAGAGCTGCACGAGGCCCTGGATCCGCTGGCGCCGCACCTCGCCGCGACGGGACGCGAATCGATCCTGCTCCAGGGCGCCCGGATCGCCCTGGCGGACGGCCCGTACACCCCCGCCGAACGGGACGTCCTCGCCACCGTGGGCGCGGCGCTGACGATCTGCGCCGACGACGTGACGCGACTGCTGGCGGCGGCGCGCACGCCCTCGTAGCGAGGGAGCGGGAGTGACAATCGGTGACTCGGGGTACGGTGTGGGTGACATACCGTAACCGGACCCTCGTGTTGCGCGGGGGAGAGCGGGGACCGCCCTGAGCCGCAGCCTCGTCGCCGTCCTGGCCGTCGGCCTCCTCGCCTCCGGCGCCGGCGTCGCATCCGCCACCGCCCCCGGCCCCCGTACCGACTGCGTCTCCTCCGTGCCGTACACCGCGGGCGAGGGCGGCTACGACACCTACCGCATCCCGGCGGTCGTCACCACCCGCGCGGGCACGGTGCTCGCCTTCGCCGAGGGGCGGCACGACGGCGCGGGCGACAGCGGTCACATCGACGTCGTCCTCAGGCGCTCCTTCGACGGCGGCTGTACGTGGGGTTCGCCGCGGGTCGTCACGGCGGGGGCCGGGGACACCCGGGGCAACCCGGCGCCCGTCGTGGACCCGCGCACCGGCCGGATCGTCCTGGTCACCTCCTACAACAGCGGCGCGGTGACCGAGGCGCGGATCATGCGGGGCGAGGTCACGGCGCGCCAGGGCCGCCGCGTCTTCGTCCAGACGAGCGGCGACGACGGCGTGCGCTTCTCCGCTCCCCGGGACATCACGGCGGAGGTGAAGCCGCCGGGCTGGCGCTGGTACGCGACGGGTCCCGGCCATGCGATCGCCCTGCGCCACGGCCCGCACGCCGGTCGTCTGGTCGTCCCCGCCAACCACTCCGTCGCCCCGCCCGCGGGCTCGACCGACACCGGCCGGGAGGCCAAGTACTACGGGGCGCACGCGATCTACTCCGACGACGGCGGCCGTACCTGGCACCTGGGCTTCACCGACCGTACCTACGACGGCCGGGTCGACGCCAACGAGAGCAGCGCGGCCGAACTCCCCGACGGACGCCTGTACTTCAGCGCCCGCGACGAGGGCGGCACCACCCCCGGCAACCGCCTGGACACCTACTCCAGCGACGGCGGCGAGACCCTGGACCGCCCCTACGCGATCCAGCCCACTCTGGACGACGTCCCCGTCGTCCAGGGCAGCGTCCTCCAGCTCCAGGGCGCCCGCGCCCCCTTGCTCTTCTCGGCCCCCTCCGTACCCACCGCCCGCCGCGCGATGACCCTCTGGCGCAGCACGGACGACGGCGCCACGTTCACCAGGGCGACGACCCTCTCCTCCGCCCCGGCCGCCTACTCGGACCTGGTGGACCTCGGGCACGACCGGATCGGCATCCTGTACGAGACGGGCTCGACACGGCCGTACGACAGGATCGAGTTCCGGCGTCTGCGCCGGACGCCCTAGGCCCTGTCGTCGAATTCCCGTCCGCCCCGCGACGCCCTGCACGCGCCCCCTCCGGGCGGACGACGGGAATGTGACGACAGGACCTAGAGCAGGCCCGCCCCCGCCAGGTACTTCCCCACCCGTTCGACCTCCGCCTCCGACAGCGGCACCTGCGGCTCCGCCGTGGCCGGGCAGGCGATGACGCCCCGCAGGTGCAGTGCCGCCTTGAACGCCCCGAGCGCCGACGAACCCCCGCCCATCCGGGCCGGGTCCCCCACCCCGACCATCCCGAACAGGCCGCACAGCCGCTCCTGTTCGGCCCGCGCCCGCTCCCAGTCACCCCTTCGGCAGAACCGGTCGAGCCGTACGTACCCGTGCGGGTCGACGTTGGCGAGACCCGGCACGGCCCCGTCCGCCCCGAGGGCGAGCGCGGAGTCGACGACGAGTTCGGACCCGGTGAGCGTGGTGAAGCCGGTGATGTCGGGGTGGGTGCGGGCGCCCGTGACGACGGCGCGGAAGGCGGCGAGGTCGCCGCTGGAGTCCTTGAGCCCGCTCAGCACGCCCTCCGCGGCGAGGGACAGGACCAGCTCCGCGCCCAGCTTGGTGTGGACGGACACCGGGATGTCGTAGGCGAAGACGGGCACGGACGAACGGGCGGCGACCAGGCGGAAGTGGCGCGCGATCTCCGCCGGGTGGGTGCGGGCGTAGAAGGGTGCGGTCGCCACGATCGCGTCCGCGCCCCCCGCCGTCACATACGCCACATGGTCCAGCACCCTCGGCGTGGTCATGTCGATCACCCCGGCCAGCACGGGGAGCCGGCCGGCCGCACGGGCGACCACCGTCTCCACGACCAGCCGCCGCTGGGCGTCCGTCAGGAACGCCGCCTCCGAGGACGAACCAAGGACGAACAGGCCGTGGACGCCCCCGTCCACGAGGTGGTCCACGAGCCTGATGAGCGAGGGGACGTCCACCTCGCGGTCCGGTGTCAGGGGCGTGCAGACGGGCGGAACGACACCGGTCAGCGGGGCGGGGATCGGCATGAAGGCTCCCTCGGGACGATCAAGGCTGCTGCTGGGCGGGAATGTCGGCCACGGCGGGCGCCGCGGACACGGCCTGGGCCACCAGGTCGCGCGTCGACTGGTCCTCCTCCACAGGATGGTGGCACCGGAAGCGGTGGTCCGGCGTCGACGCGGCCGTGAAGTCCGGCATCACGCTCACGCACTCCTCGTCGGCCTTCCAGCAGCGGGTGCGGAACGGGCAGCCGGTCGGCGGGTGTGTGGCCGAGGGCACCGGGCCCACCAGCGGGATCGGGTCGAGCGGGTCCAGGAGGCCGGGCGTGGCGGAGAAGAGGGCCCGGGTGTACGGGTGCCGGGCGCGGTCGGTGACCCGGGTGGCCGGGGACTCCTCCACGATCCGGCCGAGGTACATCGTGATCACCCGGTCGCTCATCCTCCGTACCGTCTGGATGTCGTGCGAGACGAAGACGAGGGCCAGGTCCAGGCGCTCCTTCAGGTCCAGCAGGAGGTTGAGGATCTGGGCGCGGACCGAGACGTCCAGCGCGCTCGTCGGTTCGTCCGCCACCACCAGGTCCGGGTCGAGGGCCAGGGCGCGCGCGATGGCCACCCGCTGACGCTGGCCGCCGGACAGCTGGCCGGGCAGGGCGCCCGCCAGGGCGCGGGGGAGGCCCACCAGGGACATCAGCTCCCGCACCCGGTCGTCCCGTTCCCGTGCCGTGCCGCGCCGGTGCACGTCGAGGGGGTCCCGCAGGATCCGGCGTACGGGCAGGCGGCGGTTCAGGGCCGTCGACGGGTCCTGGAAGACCATGCCCGTGCCGGCGCCGACGGACGCTCGTCGTTCGGCGGGCCGCATCGACCACAGGTCACGGTCACGGAAGCGCACGGTGCCGGACGTCGGCCGCTGGACGCCCACCAGCACCTTCGCCAGCGTCGACTTCCCGCACCCGGACTCGCCGACGACGCCGACCGTCTCGCCGGGCGCGATGGTGAGGTCGGCGCCGGTCAGTGCGTACACCCGGTCGCGGGTGAACAGGCTGCCGGAGCGGGCCTTGTGGACGACATGGGCGTCGGAGAGGGTGATGAGCGCGTTCACTGGACGGCCTCGCTCTGCGTGGTGATCAGATCGACCGCGGGGTGATGGCACGCGGCCGTGTGGGTCCGGGTGCCCAGCAGGTCGGGCGCCGTCGTCCGGCACACCTCGCTCGCCAGCGGACAGCGGCCGGCGAACCGGCAGCCCGCCGGGAAGTCGGCGGGTGCGGGCACGACCCCCTTGATCTGCGTCATCCGTTCGGCCGCCGATTCCAGGGACAGGACGCTGCCGAGCAGGCCGCGCGTGTAGTGGTGGGCCGGTGCCTCCACCAGGTCCGCCGTCACGCCCGTCTCCACGATCTGCCCGCCGTACATCACCACCACCCGGTCCGTGACGTCCGCGACGAGGGCCAGGTCGTGCGAGACGAGGATCAGCGCGAAGCCCAGCTCTTCCCGCAGTTTCAGCAGCAGGGTGATGATCTGTGCCTGGACCGTCACGTCCAGGGCCGTGGTCGGCTCGTCCGCCACGATCAGTTTCGGGCCCCGGGACAGGGCCATCGCGATCAGGACGCGCTGGCGCTGGCCGCCGGAGAGCTCGTGGGGGTAGCTGCGCAGGGTGCGTTCGGGGTCGAGACCGACCAGCGCGAGCAGCTCCGCGGGGGTCTGTCCGCCGCCGCGGCGCACCAGCTGCTTCAGCTGTGCCCCGATCGTCATCGCCGGGTTCAGGGACGACAGCGCGTCCTGGTAGACCATCGCCATCTCGTGGCCCAGCAGACGGCGTCGTACGCGCATCGGCCGGCCCACCAACTGACGCTGATCGAAGCGGACATGGCCCCGGACCCGGGCCCCCTTCGGTTCCAGGCCCATCACCGCGAGCGCCGTCAGTGACTTTCCGCAGCCCGACTCGCCGACCAGGCCCAGGACTTCACCGGGGTGCACGTCGAAGCCGATGCCGTCGACGATGTCCACCCCGCCGTGCCGGGCGTCGAACCCGATGGCGAGGTTCTCCACGGAGAGGACGGGACGGCCGGTGGGCAGGGGGCGGGCCCGGGAGCGCAGGCGGGCAGCGGCCTCCGGCAGACCGGGCAGTTCGAGGACCGCTCCGCTGCCGGGCTCGGGCGTCTCCAGCCGGTCACCGGCGGTCGCCGTCGCCGCCACCTCACGAGCCACGGGCGCCGCCCACGCGTCCGAGACGCCCTCGGAGAGGATGTTCAGCGACAGTACGGTGATCAGCATCAGCAGACCCGGGAAGACCGTCGCCCACCAACCGCCGGTCAGCACCATGTTCTTGCCGTCCGCGATGACGCTGCCCCAGGACGGGTCGGGCGGCCGGACGCCCGCGCCGATGAAGGAGAGCGAGGCCTCGAAGACGATGGCCTCGGCGACCTGGACCGTGCAGAACACCAGCACGGGGGCGGCGCAGTTGACGGCCACGTGGCGCAGCACGATGTGCGGGGTGCGGGCGCCGATCACCCGTTCCGCCGTCACATAGTCCTCGCCGTACTGGTCGAGGACGTTCGCGCGGACGACCCTGGCCACCGACGGGGTGAACAGGAAGGCGATCGCGCAGATCAGCACCGTGATGCCGCCGCCGAAGACGGCGACCAGGACGGCGGCCAGCGCGATGCCGGGGAACGCCATCACGACGTCCAGGCAGCGCATCAGCGTCTCGTCGACGGCTCCCCGCGAGGTCGCGGCGATCGCGCCGAGGAGCGCGCCGACGACGAGGGCGAGCGCGGTGGCGCCCAGGCCGATCGCGAGGGACCAGCGGGCGCCGTACATCAGCCGGCTCAGGATGTCCCGGCCGAGGCTGTCCTGTCCCATCCAGTGACTGCCGGATGGGGCGCCGGTGCCGTCGACCTGCGGTTGCTGGTCGAGCGGGTCGTGCGGGGAGAGCAGGGGTGCGAACACGGCCAGCAGGACCGCGAGGGTGAGGAAGCCGAGGGCGATCCGGGAGAGGACGGGCAGGCGTCGCAGTCGGATGCCGGGCCGGGCGAGGCCCTCGGTGAGACGTCGGCGGGAGAGCGGGGGGATCGTCACGTGGCATCCCTCAGTCGCGGGTTGACCAGCAGATACAGGATGTCGATGGCGAGGTTCACGACCACGAACCCGGTGGCCGTGGTCAGGACGACGCCCTGGACGACCGCCGGGTCGCCGTTCTTCACGGCGTCGATCATCAGCTTGCCCATGCCGGGGAGCGAGAAGATCGTCTCGATGACGACCGCGCCGCCGAGCAGATAGCCGACGCGCAGGCCGAGCACGGTCAGCGGGTTGATCAGCGCGTTGCGGAGCACATTGCGGCCGACCACGACCACCGGCGGCAGTCCGCTGCCGATCGCCGTCCGGACGTAGTCCTTGTCCAGTTCCTCGACCACGGCCGTGCGCACGATCCGGGTGAGCTGGGCGGCGACCGGGAGGGAGAGCGCGAAGGCGGGGAGCGTCATCGTCTTCAGCCAGCCGATCGGCGAGTCACCGGGGTTGATGTATCCGCCGGTCGGGAACCAGCCCCGGTCCACGGCCAGGTACTGGATCATCAGCAGCGCCAGCCAGAAGCCGGGCGCCGCGACCCCGGTCAGCGACACGACCCGGATGACCTGGTCGGGCAGTCGGCCGCGGTGGATCGCGGCGGTGACCCCGCCGAGCAGCGCGAGCACCACCGCGATGGCGAGGCCGAGGAAGGTGAGCTGGAGGGTGAGCGGCAGCGCGGTGGTGACCTGGTCGACGACCGGCGCCCGGGTCAGCGCGCTGGTGCCCAGGTCGCCGTGGAGCAGATCGCCGATGAAGTGGACGTAACGCACCGGGAGAGGGTCGAGCAGGCCGTTCTGCTGCCGGAAGTCGTGCAGTTGCTGTGGAGTGGGGTTGGCGCCCTGGAAGAACGCGGACGCCGGGTCGACGTCCGAGAACCGCATCACCAGGAACACGAAGAGCACGATGCCGAGCATCAGCGGCACGAGCAGGGCGACACGGCGGGCCAGGATGCGGACGATGGCCGTCATCTACGTCAGGCCCACTTGGCCTGGAGGAGGTTGACGCCCGGATAGGGCTGGGCCCTGATCCCCGTGAGTTTTCTGGGGTCCCAGGCCGTCATCAGTTCGTTGTGCACGACCGGGTAGAGCACGGCCTGTTCGGCGACGACGTCGATGTAGTCCTGGATCATCGTCTTCTTCTTGTCGGCGTCCGGCTCCCGCGTCGCCCGGTCCATGTCCTTGAAGAGCTGCTTCGCGACCGGGTCGCCCGCCCACCGGGCGTACTGCATCCACAGGTTCTCGGGGCCGTAGTTGTAGTGCATGATCAGATCGGCGTCCAGGCCGAACTGGTTGGGGTTCGAGGCGGCGGCCACCACCTGGTAGTCCTGCTTCTGGTCCATCTTCGTGAAGACGGCCGTCGTCTCCTGCGGCGAGAGCGTGGTCTCGACGCCGATCGCGTCCCAGGACGCCTTGATGGTCGGCAGGCAGTCGACGATCCAGCTGACGTTCACGGACAGGATCTCGATCTTCAGCCCGGAGACCCCGGCGGCCTTCAGGAGCTGCTTGGCCTTCTGCGGGTCGTAGCCGTACACGGTCTTCGCCGGCCGGTAGACCGGGTTCCCCTCGTTGAGGAACGAGCTCGACGGCTTGCCGTGTCCGTGGAGGGCGACCTCGACCATCTTGCCGGTGTCGATGGCGTAGTGCAGGGCCTGGCGCACGCGGACGTCGTCGAAGGGCTTGTGCCGGGTGTTGAACATCAGGAAGAGGTTGTTCATCCCCGCGCCGCCCTCGACGGTCATGCCGCCCTTCCTCAGCTGCTCGATGTTGGCGTACGGGATGTTGTCGGCGATCTGGGCCCCGGCGCTCGCGCCCGAGATCTTCGCGACGCGCGGCGCCGCGTCCACGATCGTCAGCCAGTTCATCTTCTTGAAGGCCGGCTTGCGCGGGCCGTTGTAGGCGGCGAACGCCTCGAAGGTGGTGTTCGACTTGGGGTGGTGGGCGGTCTGCCGGTACGGCCCCGAGCCCACCGCCTTCCCCTTGATCGCGTCGTCCCAGGCGCCGGGCCGGGAGAAGACGTGCTTGGGCATGATCTTGGCGAGGGTGAGCCGCGCGATGCCTTCCGGGAAGGGGAACTTCAGCACCAGTTCGACGTTCGACGCGTCGGTCTTCCGGACCTCCTTCAGCCAGCTCGCGAAGAAGCCCTTGCCGAGGGTCTGCGTCTTCGGGTCGAGGATCCGGTCGAAGACGAAGACCACGTCGTCGGCGGTGACGGGCTTCCCGTCGTGGAAGGTGGCCCCGGCCCGCAGTGTGAACTTCCAGGACGTGCCGCTGAGATCGCCCGGCACCTGGGTCGCGAGCGCCGCGTACGGCTCGCGCGAGATCGGGTCCGTGTCCAGCAGCCCCTCGTAGATGTGGTTGTTGGCCGCCATGGCGAAGGCGGACGCCGTCTGCGTCGGGTCCCAGCTGCCGTCGTTCCCGTAGCCGATGACGGCGGTGAGCGTCGCGTCCTTGCCGCCCTTCCCGCCGCCGGTGTCATTGGTGGACTGCGGCCCGGACGAACAGGCCGCCAGCGAGGAGGAGAGGGCGGCAGCCGCGCCGAGGGCGCCGGAGTACTTCAGGAAACGTCGGCGGTGCAGCGCCGAGTGGTCGGTCACGTCGCGCACGGTTCCTCCAGGGAGAGGCGGGAGATACGACGTCCTACGTCATGGTGGGCAGCGTGACCATAAGAGGGCCCGTGAGGGCGGTCAAGGGATCGCACACGAATGGCGTATCTTCCAGAGGTGCGACCAATGAAGCCCTGAAACCTGGGTAGTTGGTGCTGAATCCACCCGGAGGTGGGACGTCGGATGTCCAGTGAGCGTACGATGCGGCGCATGTCTGAGGAGACCGGGAACCGGCGCGGGCCCGAGCGCAGGTCCGAGCGCCGGGTGAGCAGTCAGATCCAGCGCGAGGTCATGCAGCTGATCCTCGACCGCAGGCTCCAGGCGGGCGCGCCGCTGCCCACCGAGACCGAGCTGATGCAGGACCTCGGCGTCAGCCGCAACTCCGTCCGCGAGGCACTCAAGGCCCTGCAGGCCCTCGACATAGTCGACATCCGGCACGGCTACGGCACCTACGTGGGCGAGGCCTCCCTGACCCCCTTCGTGGACGGCCTCACCTTCCGCACGCTCGCCCAGCCCGACGACAAGAACGAGACCGGGGCGCTGGCGGAGATCCTCCAGGTACGGGAGGTGCTGGAGGAGGGGCTGATACGCCGGGTCGCGGCCGTGCTCACCGAGCCGGAGCTCGACCGCCTCGAAGCCGTCGTGGCCGAGATGGAGGAGACGGGCCGCTCGGGGCGCCCCTTCCCGGAACTCGACCGCGAGTTCCACGAGTTGCTGTACGCCTCGCTCGGCAACGCGCTCGTGCCGCAGCTCCTGGGCGCCTTCTGGACCGTCTACAGCCGGGTCGCCGGCATACGCGGCTGGACCGACGACCCGTCCCCCGAAATGACCGTCCGCCGCCACCGCGACATCGTCACCGCCCTGCGCGCCCGCGACGTGGAGGCCGCCCAACGCGCGATGGCCGACCACTTCCGCGGCATCGAGGCGAGGGCGGCCCAGGAGTCCAGGGGAGTGGGCTGAACCCCACCCCCGCAACCGGACCGGCCCTAGACGCCGCCCAGGAGCCACACCTGGAGTTCCTTCGTGTCCTCGGCGACCGTGTACCAGCTGCCGTCGCCCAGTGTGTTGGGAACGCCGGATATCGGGAACGGGTAGGCGACCTCGCCGAGCAGCCGCATGTCCCGCACGTCGACCAGCCAGTGCCGTCCCTCCCCGTACTCCTCGTCGGCCTCGGTGGTGCCCGCGATGACGGTGTGTTCGTCGAGGAAGCCGCCGTAGTAGTCCCAGCGCACCTCGGGCTCGTCGTTGTCCGGGTGCAGGGCGGGGTGATCGGGGACGACCTCCTCCGCGTCCAGCTCCGACACCACCGAGCCGTCCTCGGCCCGGTGCAGGGACAGGAGCTCCTGGTAGTGGGTCACGGTCAGGAAGTGCTCACCCGACGGGCTCACGGCGAGCAGACACCGGTCGTCGTCGATCCGTTCGACGGAGAGCCGCTCGCCGTCCCAGCGGCCCCACAGCAGCGGCGCCCCGTCCTGCCCCTCGCCGACGCTCAGCCCCATCTGCCCGGGGTCCGGGTGCGAGACGTGCCCCGAACCGGCGGCCACGGTCTCGGTGTCCGCCTGTCCGAGGACCGTCCCGTCCGTGGCGTCCAGTACCAGCCACTCCTCGATCACCTCCGGGTCCTCGCCCCCCGCCGCGAGCGGCCCGCGGACATGGGCCCACACGAGCTTGCCGTCCGCGGAGAAGACCGCCGAGCCGCTGTCGGCGTACAAGTGGTCCCGGCTGTTCGCGTACTCGTCGAACGAGGCGTGCATCTCCTGGCAGCTCCCCTCCCAGCAGCCGTGCCGCACCTCCCACAGAGTGGCGCCCCGCCGGTCCACCGCCCGCACCGCGTGCACGCCCGCGAAGACGGCGACGTCCAGCCCCGGCGACACGGTGCACGTCCCGAAGCGGCGCGGCCACGGCAACGGGAAGCGGGCCACCGACGCCTCACCCGCGAGCGCCGCGGCCAGGTCGTACGCGGCCAGCTGGGTGTCGTCGCTCTGGAGGATCAGCGTCCGGCCGGGCAGGCACCGCTCTCCTGGGAAGCCGGCCGTGGCCGACTCCAGCGGGCCTGCGAGCGTGGTGACGAGACGGGCGCTCGCGGACATGGTTCCTCCAGTGCGCGTGATGCCGTACGGCGTTGTGTGCGTTGGGTGCACAGTACGGCCGCCCACTGACAACTCCGTACGCGCCCGTCCCCTGCGACCTCTCACACGTCCCGGCGGTCCACCGCCACCACGACGATCACCGCCGACACCACCGCCCACGCCCCCAGCACCACCCAACTGCCGGTCACCGTCGCCCCGTAGCGCGGAAGCCGGGTGAAGGGATCGTGGCCGTAGGCGACGTCGGTCAGCCGCGTCCAGGCGTTGACGGGCATGGCGTGCCGCACGGCGGCCGTCCAGCGGTAGCGGTCGGTGATGAAGCTGGGGACGAGGAGCAGGACGGCGGTGACGGCGACCATCGTGCTCGCGCTGTGCCGGATCAGGGCTCCCAGGGCCATGCCCGCCAGCGCGCAGACCGGGGCGAGCAGCGCGGAGGCGACGACCACGCGCAGGGCACCGACGTGGGTGATCGACACGGCGGCGTCACGGGTGGTGAGGATCGCCTGCGTCGAGGCGAAGGAGGCACTCGCGACGAACGCGCCGTACAGCGTCATGACCGCCGTCACCATCACGACCTTCGCCGCCATCAGGGCACGCCGGTCCGGGACGGCCGCGAGGGTCGTACGGATCAGGCCCGTCGAGTACTCCCCGACGACCGTGATCGCGCCGATGCTCGCCGCCGCGAGGATCAGGATCAGCGCCGACCCGTCGGTGAAGGCGTCACGCAAGGCCAACTCCCAGGCGAGGGAGCGCATGTGGGGGTTGTAGTTCGGATAGTCGTGCGCGTGCACCCGTGCCGCGTTGGCGTTGAAGCCGATGACGGCGAGGGCGCCCGCGCCGAGCGCCCAGTAGGTCGAGCGCAGGGAACGGAGTTTGATCCACTCGGCGGCGAGGAGATCGGTGAACCGCGCGGCGGGGTGCGGGGGAGCGGGGGTGAGGGCGAGAGTGGTCATCGGGCGTCTCCGGCGAGGAACTCGGTGCTGTCGGCGGTCAGTTCCATGAAGGCGGCCTCCAGGGACGCGGCCTGCGGGGTCAGTTCCTCGAGCAGGATCCGTCGGTGGAAGGCGAGTTCACCGATGCGGGCCGCGCTCAGGCCCGTCACCTTGAGGGTCCGCTCGTCGTACGGCGCCACCGCCGCGCCCTCCTCGGACAGCGTGGCCGTGAGCTTCGCGAGGTCCGGCGTCCGCACGGTCACCGTCGGCCGGGTGCCGCGCGCCGCGAACGCGCTCACGCTCTCCGCGGCGATCAGCTCACCCCGGCCGATGACGATCAGTTCGTCCGCGGTGTGCTCCATCTCGGACATCAGATGGCTGGAGACGAAGACGGTACGGCCCTCGGCCGCGAGCCTGCGAAAAAGCTCCCGCACCCACAGCACACCTTCCGGATCGAGCCCGTTGAGGGGCTCGTCGAAGAGCAGCACCGGAGGTTCGCCGAGCAGCGCGGTGGCGATGCCGAGCCGCTGCCGCATGCCCAGCGAGAACCCGTCGACCCTGCGCCGCGCCGCCGCCCCCGCGAGCCCCACTTCCTCCAGCACCTCGTCCACCCGGCTCCGGGGGATGCGATTGCTCCGCGCCAGCGCCTCCAGATGGGCCCGCGCGCTGCGCCCGCCGTGCACATCGCCCGCGTCGAGCAGCGCGCCCACGTGCCGCAGCCCGCGCGGATGACGGCGGAACGGCTGTCCGTCGACCGTCGCGCTCCCGCCGGTCGGCCCGATCAGCCCGAGCAGCATGCGCAGCGTCGTCGTCTTGCCCGCGCCGTTCGGGCCGAGGAAACCGGTGACGTGCCCCGGGCGCACCTGGAACGTCAGATTCCGTACGGCGGTGGTGTCGCCGTACCGTTTGGTCAGTTCGTTGACTTCGATCACACCGACCACCGTCCCCTCGGCGCCCCGCGCGCGGTATCGCCCCGTGGCCGACACTCTCCCCGGCCGGTGTCGACCAGGGGTGTACGTCCCCGGACCGATGCCCGTCCACGGCCCCCGTGCCTACGATCGCCGCATGCATGCCATGCCGCTCCCGCCCCGCCTCAAGCTCGTGCCGCCCGGTGCCTGGGTGGCCCTGGCCTGGTGCGCGAGCACGGCGTTCACCGTCCTCGCCCGCGTACGGCTCCCCGGTGAGGAGACGGCCAACGAGTTCACCGCCGCCCAGTTCTACCGCTGGGACGGCCTGCTGATCCTGACCATCGCCTGCGCACTGGCGCTGCTCGGCAGCATGTGGGTGCGCCGACGGCCGCTGAGGGCCCTCGCCCTGCTCCTGACGGCCGCCGCCTTCCTCACCACCAACCTGGCCGTGGGAGCGATCCAGCTGGCCCAGTTCCTCGCCGTCGATCTCGCCCTCTACTTCATCGCGGCCGGCCGGCCGCGCCGCACCGGAGTCACCGCCCTGTGCATGGCGCTCGCCGTCCTGGTGGTCTGGGAGACCGTACGGCTGCTGCGCGGATGGGGCATCGGCACGCTGGAGGAGCTGACCGTGGCGCTGACGGCCGTCGTCGCCTGGCTCCTCGGCGACGCCTCCCACCGCACCCGCGAGTACGGCGAGAGGCTCCGCGCCCAGGCCGCCACCCAGGCGGTCACCGACGAACGCCTTCGCATCGCCCGTGAGATGCACGACATGGTCGCCCACAGCATCGGCATCATCGCCCTCCAGGCCGGGGCGGCGGCCCGCGTCGTCCACACCCAGCCGGGTGCCGCGCGCGAGGCGATGACGGCGGTGGAGACGGCCGGACGGGAGACCCTGGCGGGGCTGCGCCGGATGCTGGTCGCCCTGCGCCAGGCGGATCAGGACCAGGACCAGGACCAGGACCGGGCCCGGGCCGCCGCCGGGGGCGACCGGTTGCACCCGGCCGAGGGCCTTGCCGACCTCGACCGCCTGGCCGCCGCGACAACGGCGGCGGGCGTCCAGGTCGACGTCCGCTGGAAGGGCGCGCGCCGCCAACTCCCCCCGGACATCGACCTCTCCGTCTTCCGGATCGTCCAGGAGTCGATCACGAACGTCGTACGCCACGCGGCGACGACCGCCTGCCGGGTGACGGTCGACTACCTGGAGGAGCACGTGGCCGTCGAGGTCACCGACGACGGCCGGGGCCGGGGCAGCACCACCGACACCGGCTTCGGCCTGGTGGGGATGCGCGAGCGCGTGGCCCTGCTGCACGGCGAGTTCACGGCGGGCCCCCGTCCCGAGGGCGGCTTCCGGGTGACGGCCCGCCTGCCGGTCCCGGCGACCACGGCGACGGTGGCCGCGTGATGCCGATCCGTGTCGTCCTCGCCGACGACCAGCAACTGATCCGCACGGCCCTGCGGATGGTCATCGCCGACATCGAGGACGTGGAGGTGGTGGGGGAGGCCGCGGACGGCGAGGAAGCGGTGACCCGCACCGGGGAACTCCGGCCCGACGTCGTGGTGATGGACATCCGTATGCCGGGCGTGGACGGCATAGAGGCGACCCGCCGGATCACGACGGGTCCGGGCGAGTCGAGGATCGTCGTCCTGACCACCTTCGACGACGACGACTACGTGTACGGGGCGCTGCGCGCGGGCGCGTCGGGGTTCCTGGTCAAGGACATGGCCCTGGACGACATCATCGGCGCCATACGGGTCGTGGCGGCCGGCGACGCCCTCATCGCCCCCAGCGTCACCCGCCGCCTGATCCAGGACTTCACCTCCGCGCGCTTCTCCGAGCCGGCGCGTCCACGCCGCGACCTGACCGCGATCACGGACCGCGAGCGCGAGGTCCTCACCCTGGTCGGCACGGGCCTGTCCAACGCCGAGATAGCCGAACGGCTCTTCATCAGCGTCGCCACGGCGAAGACGTACCTGACCCGTCTGCTGTCCAAGCTGGACGCACGGGACCGGGTCCAGCTGGTCATCATCGCGTACGAGGCGGGACTGGTGTCCGTGACCCGGTGAGCGGGCCCCGCGCCCGCCGGCTTGTCGGGGTCAGTGGCGCAACGTCAGCAGAAGGCGGTCGTGGCCGGGCCCGAAATAGTCCTTCCGGGCGCCCTGTTGGGTGAAGCCCAGGGAGTGGTAGAGGGTGATCGCGGCGGTGTTGGCGGGCTCCACGGTGAGCCACACCTCGTGCACTCCGTCGGCGGGCAGCCTTCGAAGCGTCTCCTGCATGAGTCGTCGGGCCAGCCCCCGTCCACGCAGTCGCTCGGCGACACCCAGGCCCAGGATCCAGCTCGTGCGGCCGTCCGCGGCGAGTGCGCTCAGCGCGTAGCCGTGGAGGGAGGAGCCGTCGTCGAGCACGAGGAGACGGTCTTGGTACAGGTCGAGGAACTGGCGCAGTACGAAGTACGGGTACGCGAAGTCCGGGAACAGCTCGGTGTCCAGGCGGACGAGCGCGGGCAGGTCGTCCTCTGATGCCGGTCGTATGTGAAAGGGCCCAATTTCGGAGGGTGGCGAGAGCGGGACCAAAGGATGAGCGGACATCCGGTCAGCATCGCGTGGCGCGACACAATCCTTCAAGAGGTGAATCGAAGATCGCTTCACCGATTGCTGCAATGCGCCCCCCTTGCCTCCGCCCGTGCGCCGGATCAGGTTGAAGGAGAGCCGATGGCCTGGTCGTGTTGATACCTTGGGGCATGGATTCGAGATCACCGGGGCACGTCGACCAGCTGAACGCGGACGCACCCTGGGACTACTTCGACCCCAATGACTACATTGATCACAACTACCGCTCCATGGCCGACGAGGACGAAGAGATCATCTCCGTCGTGCGAAGCCATTTCAGTGATCATTTCCGCAGGAACCCCGCTGAACGGATTCAGGGCATCGACGTGGGCGCCGGAGCCAATCTCTACCCCGCCCTCGCGATGCTGCCCTGGTGCGAAAAGATCACGCTGCTCGACCGCTCGGCCGCGAATGTGTCCTATTTGAAAGCCCAGGTGCACCAGTACGACCCGAACTGGGACCAGTTCTGGGACGCCCTGTGCCAGAGCGGGCCGTACGCGGCGCTCGGCGGTGACCCCCGGACGAGGTTCCGCCGGGCCGTCCGGATCGAGAAGGGCAATCTCTTCGATCTGGTCCGCCGAGAGGGGAAGTGGTCCATGGGGACCATGTTTTTTGTGGCCGAGTCCATGACGACCTCTCACGTGGAGTTTTCTTACGCGCTGGAATGCTTCATGCGCGCCCTCGCGCCGGGAGCCCCCTTCGCGGCCGCGTTCATGGAGCACTCCAAGGGTTATGTGGTGGGCGAGAATTATTTTCCCGCATGTGACGTGAGTGAATCCCAGGTGCGCGACAGTCTTGTGGGTTTCGCGGGAAATGTGGAGACGTGCCGGATGGGACTGCCGAACGTTCTCCGCGAGGGATACACGGGAATGATTCTGGCCTGCGGACTGCGTGATCCTGATACCGTCGAAAGCAGGCCGTTTGGGCGACATCACCTGTGAGGGGGCATGGGGATGCGGATCGAGCCGCGTCAGCACCTGTTGGACATATGGCGGGCGATGGCCAGAAATTCGATCGACGACGGCGTCTGGTCCTGGGGGAAATGGGGCGGGCTCAGCAGCGTGGCGGATGCCGAGCGGCTGCTCTGTCTGATGTACCCGGCCACCGAGATCGCCGGATTTCGCCTCGACGACCCGGACCTCACCCAGTACGACGTGGAGAAGGCACTGGGACGGCCCGGCGGGCGGACGGAGATCCCCGGGCTCCTCCTGACGGCCGTCGGCGACTTCATGCGCAGGCACACCGGTGACGACGAGAGGCCGACCTTCGCGGGCGGCCACTACTTCGCGCCCCAGGAGGACGGCCAGGAACTCACCGGGAAACAGCGGGAGATGGAGGTCGTCGACTCCTACTCGATGTCGGTCACCCTCTGCCTCGCCACCCTCGGCTTCCTCAGGACGTACGAGTCCAGAACCGGCCGCCGCGACATGCTGCACCTGATCCAGGAACTCAAGACTGCCTGCAGCAACCGGCTCACCGCCGCCATGGTGAGCCTGCTCCGCTCGTTCACCGTCAACGTCTTCGACGCCGACTCCCCCCAGGGCCGTACGCTCTGCGAACTCCTCGGCCAGGGACGGCTGCCCCCACGGCTCGTCCTGCAGACCTTCCAGCGCCGCTTCCGGTCGCTGCGCGCGACCCTCACGGAGAGCGTCGCCCTCGGTGTCGAAGTCGCAGAAGCCCTCCGGGACGAGAGCGGGCTCTTCGAATGCGGCTGGACCTGGAGTCTGGTGAAGGATGCGCCCGAAGTGGAGACCGCCGAACCGATCGGACCGCAGCCGAACGGCGTCGCCGACCCCGTGCCGTACCTCTACTTCACCGTCGTCGCCCTGGACGGCATCCAGGACCTCTTCTCGGAGCGCACCCTCACCCTCGGCCTGCTCAACCCCGAACAGCAGAAGCTCGCCGAAGCACTCCGACTGCGCTGGGAGATCACCCAGCAGTACTGGTCGGGCATCGCCCGCTTCGACGCCGAGCGCTGGCCGCTGGAGGACATCCCCTGGCGGACCACGGGCCAGCAGCTGGAGTCCCCGTACTTCTCGCTCTCCGTCGCCGCCATCCTCGTCCACGACCTGGTACGCCGCCGTGCCACCGACGACGACCTCACCCGCACCGTCGACGTCATGGAGCGCCTCGCTGTACACGGCCGGATCACCAGCCGGATGGCCCGTGACGACGCGAGCGCCCTGCTCCTGCACCGGCCCGGTGTCGCACTGCCGCTGCAGGGCAGCGAGGCCCTGGGCCCACCCATGCAGTGGACCATCGCCGACTTCTCGGCGCAGCTGCTCAAACGGACCGTGCAGCTCTGCACGCTGTCCCGCAACCCTGACTCCCACGACCGGCTCCTGCGGCTCGCGGAACAGGTCTTCGGGCATCTGTGGCAGCGCCGCATCGAGGAGGGCGAGGGAACCGGTCTGTGGGACGACGTCCACGCCGTCTATCCGTCGCCGCCGCGCAGCGAGGAACCCCCGTCCTGGAGCGTCACCGAGCGCGTCACCGAGTGCATGGTCGCCGCCCACGACCTCTACTCCCAGCGACCCATACGCAGCACCGAACTCACCACCCTCGCACGGGCCCTGCTCAGCGAATCGACCCACCTCCTGGGCCAGGAACAACTGGAGGTGCCGGCCATCCCGGGCAGTGGGCAGGGGAGGGCGCTGAAGAGCCTGGAGATCAGGCTCCGCCGCGCACGCAGGATCGTCGACGAACGGCCCGGTTCGGCCTGCGCGTTGGCCCTGTCGGTGCTCGGTGAACTCGAAACCCTGGCCCAGGCCAGGGACGACGCTCAGGGGGCCTGAACCGTGTTCGTCTTCGCCGCCTCCGACAAGGGAGGCACGGGCCGCTCCGTCACCAGCGCGAATCTCGCCTATCAGCGGGCGCTCGCCGGGGACGACGTGTGCTACGTGGACTTCGACTTCGGCTCACCCACCGCCGTGGCCGTCTTCGACATACCGACAGCCCCGCGCGGTACCGAGGGCAGCGGCCTGCACTCCTATCTGGAGGGCACGATCGGCGAGCCGGCCCGCTTCGACATCTGGAAGCTCACCGAGCACCCCGTCCTGCGGAACAAGCCCAACGGCGCGGGCCGACTCGTCCTGCTGCCCGGCGACCCCAGCGGCGGCGAGTTCGCCACGAACCAGGGGACCCTCCGCCGTTGCGCGGACCTGATGCTCCGTCTGAACGGAGAGTTCGACCTGATCATCGTGGACCTGAGCGCCGGCCGCAGCTACGCGGTGGAGATGGCGCTGGAGGTGACCGCACAGCCCGAGATGCGCGGCGTCGAGACCCGCTGGCTGGTCTTCCACCGCTGGACCCGGCAGCACGTGATCGCCGTGCACGGGCTGGTGTTCGAGAAACACGGCATCCTGGAAGCCGGAGAGGCCAGGGGACACGACAAGCGCGTACTCCGGGACGCCATCCGCTTCGTCCGCGCGGCTGTACCCGACCCCGAATCCCCGCTGTGGTCCCATGTGTCACCCGCGCAGATCGCCTGGATGCACAAGTGCGAAGAGGAACTGCGCGTGCTGGCCTCGGAACACGGCATCGGTGACAGCCGGGTGCTGGGAAGCGTCCCCCTCGAACCCGTCCTGCAGTGGCGCGAGCAGCTCATCACCGAAGAGGACGTCCTCTCCACCCAGATCGCCAACAAGCAGACCCTGGAGGCGCTGGAGAACCTCGCCCGAAGGCTGACCGACGACATGTACTGGGGGCAGCCGTGACAGAAGCCGTATTCCGGGAGACCACCGCGGAGCCCAGCACCCGATCCGTACCGCTCTCCCATCTCTCCCTGGAACTGGGCCACTTGTACATGGAGGACTTCGAAGAGGGCCCCGACCGACTGCGCCGGCACTTCGCACAGGTACGGCCCTGGGCGGACGCGGCCCGCGCGGAGGCCGCCGTCCGGGCCGCGGGCAAGCGGCCCCGCATCAGCACCTGCTTCCTGATCGACGACTACTTCACCCGCTTCTCCTCGCCCGCCGACCTCGTCCCGCTGCTGCTCGCCGAGGCCGAGCGGGCCGGGCTGGTCATCGACTACCTGGCCAGGGAATCCGGCTGCGCCGTCGCGGACAAGGTGCCCCTCGCCGAGTCCGTCTCCCACCGCCTGGTCGAATCACCCCCGCCCGGCACCTACGGCCTGCGTCCGCCCGTCGGCGTGACCGGCTGGCTCGCCAACGGCGAACGCACCCCGTCCGCCGGCACCACGCGGGCGATGACGACGGCCACCGCCTGGCGGCCGCCCCACGAGACCGCGGCACGCCGCCACTCCGTCTTCCTTGACATCGAACTGTGGGACGACGACAAGGAGGGACACCGTACCTGGTCCTGCCCCTTCCTCGCCGCGGTCTGGCAACTGGCCCGCCTCGGCCTCCTGCGCAACGAGGGCGAGCCCGTCCTCGCATCGCGCCCCTGGAGCTCCGGCGACTTCCCACGCGACTGGGACGAACTCCCGCCGCTGCTCCAGCTCACCACCTCCGCGGCACCCTTCAGCGCCTACCGCACCTGTTCCGTGCTCCCCAACCGGTTCGTGCCCGTCGAACACGCGGTGCGCGTCATCCTCGACCAGACCGACGTGGACTCCGGAGCGCTGCGGCAGGTCACCGAACGCGCCGTCCGCGAGGGCACGCCCGTGCCGGACGCCGTCGCGGACCGTGTCGCGTACGTCTTCTGCGCGGGCCTGTGATGCGAAGCCCCATGGACACGACCCACGCGGTGCTCGCCTGCGGCGAAGTACGCACCTGCCTGCTGCCGTCCTTCCAGCCGCTGGACACCCGGGCCGCCGCCCACTTCCTGCAACTGCGCGCCGACGAACGCGTCCTCGTCTCCGAACGGCCCCAGGTGTACGCGCTCTCGCCGGACACGCTCACCGGGGTGGACTGCCGGCTGCCGGCCGCAGGCGGGGCGAAGGTGCGCGCGGTCGGCACGGTCGTCGCCCGCGCCGCGCTCACCGAAGGCCGTGTCCTCCAGGCCACCGCGTACTTCCGGGCCCCGGCCGCGGGACCGGACCGACGGCAGCCGTGGGGCCACTACCTGGTGCGTCCCGGAGTGCTGGAGCCGTTCGGCAGGCTGCCCGAACAGGCCCTGGCCCAGGGAATCCTGCGAGATCCCCAGAAGGGCGAGCTGCATCTCGGACTGATCGCCGAGGGCCTGCTCGCGCAACTGCGCAGACATCCCCTCCTCGACCGGAAGGCCCCCTTCAAGTCCCGCGCCACCCGGCTGCGCTGGGTGGCCCTGCGGGCCCGGGACGGCGAAGGCGCCTCGATCGAACGCTTCACCCTCGCCGAGGACGAACTGCGCACCGTGGAACTGCGCGTCCCGGCGGCGGCGGAGGCCTCCGCCGTCGCGGGCCTGTGCGAGGACCTCGCCCTCCACGACTGGCTCTTGACGACGGTCGTACGGATGCTGGACACCAGTCGGCTCGGAGCGGCCGGCGGGGCCGCCACCGTCCTGGCACTGCGCCCGGCCGTCGACCATCTGCTGCACCTGTGGATGCCGAGGGCCCACGTGGACCCGGCGCTGGGCCCGCTCTGGGAGGTACTCGAACGAGAACCAGGATTCAGCCGGCAGTGGCAGATCCTGGTTCAGCGCATCCGGGACCAACTGGCCCTCCAGGCCATACCGTTGCTGCGTGAGGCACTGGCATCACGCTGATCGGAACATCCCAGGATCGATCCCGCGGGGGGAGAGGCAGGAATGGACGGATCGTCAGGGGCACCGGCACCGGCACCGATACCGGCTCCGGGGGCGGCGGAGGGCTTGCGCATACCGCCGGTTCTGCTGAAGACACTGGTCACCGTGGTCGTGGCCACCATCGCGTATGTGACGACCAACCTGATCAACCAGGACCAGAACAAGCTGTGGCAACTCGCGGTTTCCATCGTCATCGGCGGTGCGACGCTCATCGTCCAGTACATGGTCGACTTCGAACGACGGCTGGCCTCGGTGGAGACCGGTCAGCAGGCGTACGCGCGGGAAGTCGCCGACCGTCTGACCGGCCACCACCGTGAGATGCGGACCCTGGTCGACCGGAGGTTCACGGACATCAGCGAGGCGACCGAACTCTTCGACACCCTCGACCACTCCACGCTCCGTCTGGACGGGGTGACGCGACTGGCCCGCAGCGCCACGCGGGTGAGTTCCCTGGGCCCCGGCCTCGTGAGCGCCTTCGCCCGCGAGGAGATCGATCGCCTCGCGTCGGTCATGGAGAACCTCACCACCATGAGTGCCGACTGCCCCGGCGAGAACCACGACTGGCTGATGGCCCTCACCAAGTGCACCACCGGGACCATGGACGCCACCAGCAGCTTCGTGGAGCGGAACTACTGGGACAGCGAGCCCGCCCTCCGCTACCTCCAGGCACAGGCGGAGGCCATCGCACAACGGGGAGTGAAGGTGCGGCGCCTGTTCATCGTGCAGAAGCCGGAGGGCGCCGACCCGGCCCTGCTCCAACTCTGCCAGGACCAGAAGAACATGGGCATCGACACGCGCGTCGTGGCCCTGTCCGAGCTCCCGCTGAACGTCCGTCGCGGCACGACGAACGACTTCGTCATCTTCGACGAGACACTCTGCTACGAAGTCGAGCCGGACCTGTTGCACGAGAACGCCAAGACCACGCTCAACGCCCGCGAGGACCATCTCAGGCAGCGGGTCAAGCGGTTCCGGGAGCTCTGGGACGTGGGCCTCAGCGATACGTGACACGTCACGTCAGTGGGTGGCCGCGGCCGGTTTCGGTGTGGCCTTGGGGCGGTCCGGGCGTACGGAGAAGGCCGTGTCGCCCGCGACGGCCACGATCGCGTCCTTCACCATCAGCAGGCTCGGGACCGTGGTCTCCGGCGAGTTCCCCGGGTTGTCCAGCTTGTCCGTGTTCCACCGCGCGGCGCCGGTCGCGCGGTCCAGCGCGAGCAGCCGGCCGTAGCGGTTGGCGAAGAAGAGGTCGTCGTACGTCGTCGACAGCACCGGCTTCGACAGATTCTCGATCTGCGTCTCACGCTGCCAGAGCCGGGTGCCGTCGGTCGCCCTGACCGCGGTGACGGTCCCGTCGGGCCGGACGAAGTACACGACACCGTCGAGGAGGGTGACCGAGCCGCGCGGCGGGCCCGCCAGGGGGATCCGGCCGAGGGCGCCGCTGGTCGGGTTCACCCTCAGCAGGCCTGAGTACGGTGTGTCCGCATCGTCGGTGGACTCGTCCTGCGCCGCGTTCCGTGGCACCGCGAACAGTGGCTGCCCGCCGACGGTGCCGAGCGGTACCACCCCGCGGGGGAGTGTGGCGAGGTCGTGCGCCGTGCCGTCGGCCGGGTCGAGGCGCACCAGGCCGGTCGAGCCCGTGTCGGTGTTCTGCGGCGTGCACAGGCCGTAGGGGACGCCGTCCAGGGCCAGTGGGGTGCAGGAGTTGCCCGCCGACGACTTCGCCGGTGTCCGCCACAGGTCCTTGCCCGTCCTGGCGTCGAAGGCGACGAACTCCGTCCCGTCGTCCCCGTCGTCCGACTTCGCCAGCGCGCCGCCGTCGAACAGGACGGCGGGCCGGACTTCGTTGATCGGGCGGTACCAGAGCCGCTTTCCGGTGCCGGCGTCGAGGGCGACCAGCCGCCAGGTCTCGCGCACGTTCAGGCCCGGCTTCTCGTAGGTGTACACGACCCCGTCCCGGACACCGATCGGCAGCGTGGTCTGCGGGGTGTGGCCGGCCCGCCACTCGACGCGGCCGGAGGCGGCGTCGAGCTTGGCGACCGTGAAGCCGGACCCCGCGCAGTACAGGGCGGAGCCGCCGGACACGCAGCCGGATTCCGAGCCGCTGATGGTGATGTCCGCGTACGCCTTGTCCGGGGTCTGGGTGAGGTTCGCGCGCCAGGGCTTCCAACCGGTGGGGAGCGCCGCGGCGGGAGAAGCGGCGGCGCGGGACGCGGCCGTCCGCCCGCCGGGCGTGCCCTCGGTCGCCTTCGGGCTCGACACCATGTAGTACACCGACGCGGACACCGCCGTGACGGCCAGGGCGGCGCCGAGGGCGACGAGGAGGCGCACCCGGCGGCCGCGGCGGCCGGAGCCGGTCGAGGCCGTCGTGTCACTGTGCCTGCGGGCGGCCTTCCGGCCTTCCACGACGGTCGGCGGTCCGGATCCGGTCGTTGTGGCCGCCAGGTCCGGCAGGTCCCTGAACAGCCGGTGCAGCTCGCCGAGGTCGGGCCGGGCGGTCGCGTCCTTGTCCAGACAGCGCTCCGCGATGCTCCTGAGGGGCTCCGGTACGCCGTCCAGGACCGGCTGCTCGTGCACCACCTGGTAGCCCGTCATGTACGGGCTGCCGCCGTCGAAGGGACGGTTGCCGGTGGCCGCGTACACCAGCAGCGAGCCCAGCGAGAACACGTCCGAGGCGGCGGTGACGTCCCGGGGCGAGGCGAACTGCTCCGGGGACATGAAGGGCGGGGTGCCGATCAGCCGTCCCGTCACGGTGAGGGCCTGGTTGTCGGCGGCGCGCGAGATCCCGAAGTCGATGACGCGCGGACCGTCCTCGGCCACCAGGACGTTGCTCGGCTTCAGGTCCCGGTGCACCACGCCCGCCTGGTGGATGTCCCGCAGCGCCTCGACGAGCCCCAGCGCCAGCGTGCGCAGCGCGGGCCCGACCACCGGGCCTTCCTCCGCCACGATCTCGGCCAGCGTCCGGCCCGGCACGTACAACGTTGCCATCCACGGCACTTCGGCGTCCGGATCGGCGTCCACCACGGGAGCGGTGAACGCTCCGCTCACCCGGCGGGCCGCCGAGATCTCCTGCCGGAAGCGGACGCGGAACTCCTCGTCCTGCGCGTACTGCGCGTGGACGACCTTGACCGCGACCTGCCGTCCCGAGGCGGAACGTCCCAGGTAGACGACGCCCATGCCACCGCTGCCGAGCCGGTCGACGAGCGTGTAGCCGCCTATCGACCCGACGGACTCCGATTCCCCGGTGCTCAGCGGCATGGCCGGTTACCTTTCCCAAAACCCCTGTGTCGCACGTCTGTTCTGGGGCAACAGACTAGTGCCTACGTCACGCGGGGCCGCGCCGCACGCCTACCTTGCGACGACGCCGAGGAACGCCGTCCAGGCGCGGGAGCCGATGAGGAGGACGGGGCCGTCCGCGACCTTGCTGTCACGGACGGGGACGACACCGGGGACTCCGTCGGTGACTTCGAGGCAGTTCCCGCCGTCGCCGTTGCTGTATGTGCTCTTACGCCAGCGAGCGGTGCTCAGGTCGTACTCGCGCATCGTCTGAAGTCCTCGGCCGCCGATTCGATCAGGACGAGGGACGCCTCCGGCGACAACGCGGCGGCCCTGAGCAGATCGTAGGCGTGCTGCGCCTGCTTCACCACCGCTGGGTTGTCCAGCAGATCTCCCGAAAGCGAGGTTTCTGTATAGGCAGTTGGTGGAGCATCCGGGAACTCCATGAGCCGCAGTGAGCCATTCATGTAGGCGTGCGCGCCCGCCTGGAAGGGCAGGACCTGGACCAACGCCGTGCGCTCGCGCGCCAGCGCGGTGATGTGGTCCAGCTGTCGCACCATCGCCGCAGGTCCGCCCACAGACGTGCGCAGGGCGGCCTCATGCAGGATCGCCCAATACTCGGGGCTTGTAGCGCCCTTCAGGACACGCGACCGCTCAAGGCGAGCGGCAACCCTTTCCTCGATGAACTCGTCGGGCGCGAACGGATGCGTCGCGAGGGTGAGCGCCCTCGCATAGCCTGCCGTCTGCATGAGTCCTGGAGCGACCGCCGGCTCGAAGTCACAGATCCTCGTCGCCGTCCTCTCAAGCTCCACCACCTCCGCGAAGTAATCCGCGTACCGCTTGTCGTCAATCAGTTTTTGCCACGTGCGCTCGAAAAAGCCGTCGGTTTGTAGGAGCTCATCGATCCGTTGGGCCACATCCAACTGTGGTTTCCGAATGGCCTGTTCGAACTGGCCGATGTAACCCCCGGAGACGAATACCCGCGCCCCCAGCTCCACCTGGGTGAAACCGGCATCCTCCCGTCGTCTTTTCAGCTCCGCCCCGAAGAACTCCCACGCCGCCTGCCGCGAACCGTTGGCCATGGCCAAACCCCTTACGCTGCGCCGAACTTGTAGAGGACAGACTCCTGCCGAGTGTAGATGCGGAGTGTCACTCTGGAGATGTGAAGAGTGAAACTCGGAAAGTCGGGGGAGCAGGGTGAAGGCACAGCACTCGGCGCTCTGCGTCGAAGAGGCGGAGGTAACGGTGAAGGAATTGCGGGCGGCGCTGAAGAGGGCCGGAATTACGTTGCCGTCGCTCCGGATCGACCCGGCGAGTTTGGCGCGTGAGGCACCTTGTCCGCGCGTCGAATTGGGTGGCTGCTCCATCGAGGTCGCGGCCCGGCTCGTGGCGGCGCTGCGGTGAGGCCGCCGATGAAGCCGCCGATCGGCTCGTACGTCGTCGATACACGCACAGAGAAGGTGGGCATGGTGATGGGACACGAGGGACCGTACGTACAGCTGAGACCGCTGGGCGGGGGCAAGGAGTGGGACGTCGCCCCGGACGCGGTCCGGCGGGCCACCGCGGCGGAGCGGCTCAGCGCGGCCACGGCGTATGCCAACGCACGCAGCCGTGGTGAGGTGCCCTAGGACAGCGTCTGCCCGTGGTGTCCCGGGTACGGCGACGCACCGCTCCCGGCGTACGCGAGAATGGCCCCATGAGTCTGTTCCGCGACGACGGCATCGTGCTGCGCACCCAGAAGCTGGGTGAGGCGGACCGGATCATCACGTTGCTCACACGCGGTCACGGACGCGTACGGGCCGTGGCGCGGGGTGTGCGGCGGACCAAGTCGAAGTTCGGGGCGCGGCTGGAGCCCTTCTCGCATGTGGACGTGCAGTTCTTCGCGCGGGGGAGCGAGCTGGTCGGACGCGGGCTGCCGCTGTGTACACAGAGTGAGACGATCGCTCCGTACGGCGGCGGAATCGTGACCGATTACGCGCGGTACACCGCCGGGACGGCCATGCTGGAGACGGCGGAGCGGTTCACGGATCATGAGGGGGAGCCCGCCGTGCAGCAGTATCTGCTGCTCGTCGGCGGGCTCCGCACCCTCGCCCGCGGCGAGCACGAGCCGCACCTCGTCCTCGACGCCTTCCTGCTGCGCTCCCTCGCCGTGAACGGCTACGCGCCCAGCTTCAGCGCCTGCGCGAAGTGCGGGATGCCGGGACCGAATCGGTTCTTCTCGGTCGCGGCGGGAGGTTCCGTCTGCGTCGACTGCCGGGTGCCCGGCAGCGTCGTACCCTCGGCGGGGGCCCTCGAACTGCTCGGCGCGCTGCTGACGGGAGACTGGGAGACCGCGGACGCGTGCGAGCCGCGGTATGTCCGGGAGGGCAGCGGGCTGGTGTCGGCCTATCTGCACTGGCATCTGGAGCGCGGGCTGCGCTCGCTCCGGTACGTGGAAAAGTAAGACTTGAGGGAGACGAGAAGCACATGGTCGTACGCGGGATCCTGGGACGCCAGCGCCGCGAGTACAGGACGCCGGAACCGCACCCCTCCGGCGCTGTCGCGCCCAAGCTCCCCGGTGAGCTGATCCCGAACCACGTGGCGATCGTCATGGACGGGAACGGCCGCTGGGCGAAGGAGCGCGGGCTGCCGCGTACCGAGGGGCACAAGGTCGGCGCCGAGCGCGTCCTCGACGTGCTGCAGGGCGCGATCGAGATGGGGGTCGGCGCCATCTCGTTGTACGCCTTCTCCACCGAGAACTGGAAGCGCTCGCCCGACGAGGTGCGCTTCCTGATGAACTTCAACCGCGACTTCATCCGCAAGACCCGAGACCAGCTCGACGAACTCGGCATCCGGGTCCGCTGGGTGGGCCGGATGCCCAAGCTGTGGAAGTCGGTGGCCAAGGAGCTCCAGGTCGCCCAGGAGCAGACCAAGGACAACGACCGCCTGACGCTGTACTTCTGCATGAACTACGGCGGTCGCGCCGAGATCACCGACGCCGCGCAGGCCTTGGCGGAGGACATCAAGGCCGGCCGGCTCGACCCGTCGAAGGTCACCGAGAAGACCTTCGCGAAGTACCTCTACTACCCGGACATGCCCGACGTGGACCTGTTCCTGCGGCCGAGCGGCGAGCAGCGCACCTCCAACTACCTGCTCTGGCAGAGCGCCTACGCCGAGATGGTCTTCCAGAACGTGCTGTGGCCGGACTTCGACCGGCGTGACCTGTGGCGGGCGTGCGTCGAGTTCGCCCAGCGCGACCGCCGGTTCGGCGGCGCCGTCCCGAACGAGCAACTGCTCGCGATGGAGCAGGGCATGCGGGGCCGCGAGGAATAGGGCCCGATGCGTGAGGGGGGCGCTCCGTCAGGAGGCGCCCCTTTCAGGGGCGCGAGGAACTGCGCGCCCGGCCCCCACCGGCCCGCAGCAGAAAACGAGCCCCTGTCACCCCTTGGCGGATGCGCACTCCGCACAGGTGCCGAAGATCTCCACCGTGTGCGCGACGTTCACGTAGCCGTGCTCCACCGCGATCGCCTCCGCCCACTTCTCGACGGCCGGGCCCTCGACCTCGACCGCCTTGCCGCAGACGCGGCAGACGAGGTGGTGGTGGTGCTCGCCGGTGGAGCAGCGGCGGTAGACGGACTCGCCGTCGGAGGTACGCAGTACGTCGACCTCGCCGGCGTCGGCGAGGGACTGCAGCGTGCGGTACACGGTGGTGAGTCCGACGGAGTCACCCTTGTGCTTGAGCATGTCGTGGAGCTCCTGCGCACTGCGGAACTCGTCCACCTCGTCGAGCGCCGCCGCCACGGCGGCACGCTGCCGGGTGGAACGGCCCCGAACGGGCGATCCAGCGGTTGTCACCGTTGCCTCCTCACGTCTGCCCTTGCCCGGCCATTGTGCCAGCCCGGACTGTGCGTGGTCAGACGCCGACCTTGCGTTCCGGGCCACGGGTGGCCGGAATCGCGCACTCCGCGGGATCTCCGGCCCCCTGCGCGGCGGCCAGGGCCCGGGCACGGCGCCGGGCCAGCGGGGTCGCCAGCACGGTGAGCACGATGAACGCGCCGATGGTCAGCAACACGATCGTCGCACCGGGCGGCACGTCCTGGTAGTACGACGTCACGGTGCCGCCGATGGTCACGCTCACCCCGATGGCCACCGCGATCGCGAAGGTGGCGGCGAAGCTGCGGCTGAGCTGCTGGGCCGCGGCCACCGGGACCACCATCAGCGCGCTGACCAGAAGCAGGCCGACCACCCGCATCGCGACCGTCACCGTGACGGCGGCGGTGACGGCGGTGAGCAGGTTCAGGGCGCGCACCGGCAGGCCCGTCACCCGCGCGAACTCCTCGTCCTGGCTGACCGCGAACAGCTGCCGGCGCAGGCCGAGAGTGACCAGGACGACGAAGGCGGCGAGCCAGCAGATCGCCGTCACGTCGGACTCGCTCACCGTGGAGAGCGAGCCGAAGAGGTACGAGGTCAGGTTGGCGTTCGAGCCCGTCGGCGCGAGGTTGATGAACATCACGCCGCCCGCCATACCGCCGTAGAAGAGCATGGCGAGCGCGATGTCGCCGCGCGTCTTGCCGTACCAGCGGATCAGCTCCATGACCACGGCGCCGAGGACCGAGACGGCCGTCGCCATCCACACCGGGTTGGTGGAGAGCAGGAAGCCGAGGCCGACACCGGTCATCGCCACATGGCCGATGCCGTCACCCATCAGGGCCTGGCGGCGCTGGACGAGATAGATGCCGACGGCGGGCGCGGTGATGCCCACCAGGACGGCGGCGAGCAGCGCCCGCTGCATGAAGTCGTAGTTCAGGATGTCCATCAGCTCAGCAGTCCCGTCCGGATCGGTTCGGCGTCGTGAGCCGCGTGCGGGTGTACGTGGTCGTGGCCGGGCAGGGCGTGCTGGCCGACCGCCCGCGGGGGCGGGCCGTCGTGCAGGACGCAGCCGTCGCGCAGGACGACCGCGCGGTCGATCAGTGGCTCCAGGGGGCCCAGCTCGTGCAGGACGAGCAGGACGGTGGTGCCCGCCGCGACCTGCTCGCGCAGGGTCCGGGCCAGCACCTCCTGGCTCACCAGGTCGACGCCCGCCATCGGCTCGTCCATGATCAGCAGCTCGGGTTCGGAGGCGAGGGCGCGGGCGATCAGGACGCGCTGGTGCTGGCCGCCCGACAGGGCGTTCACCGAGTCCTTGGCGCGGTCAGCCATGCCGACGAGCTCCAGGGCGTGCCGTACGGCCTCGTGGTCGGCCTTGCGCAGCACGCCGAAGCGGGCACGGGAGAGCCGGCCGGAGGCGACGATCTCGGTCACCGTGGCGGGCACGCCGCCCGCGGCGGTCGTGCGCTGCGGCACGTACCCCACCCGCTTCCAGTCGCGGAAGCGGCGCCGCGGGGTGCCGAAGATCTCTATCTCGCCGCCGCTGACCGGGACCTGGCCGATGACGCTGCGGATGGCCGTCGACTTGCCGGAGCCGTTGGCGCCGAGCAGCGCGACGACCTCACCCCGGTGCACGGTGAGGTCGATGCCGCGCAGGACGGGGCGCGAACCCAGCTCGGCGGTCACGCCGCGCAGGGATATGACGGGCTCGCTCACGCTGTCCTCCTGGAATTCGGACGGTGTCACTTGGCGCCCAACGCCGTTCGCAGCGCCTTCAGGTTCGACTCCATGACCTGGAAGTAGTCGCTGCCCCTGGACTTGTCGGTGATGCCCTCGATCGGGTCGAGGACGTCCGTCTTCAGGTTCGCGTCGCCCGCGATGGTCTTGGCGGTCTTGTCGCTGACGAGCGTCTCGTAGAAGACCGTCGAGACGCCGTCGGCCTTCGCCATCTTCTCAAGGTCCTTCACGCGGTTCGCGCTGGGCTCCGACTCCGGGTCCAGGCCGTTGATGGCCTCCTCGGTGAGGCCGTAGCGCTCGGCGAGGTAGCCGAAGGCGGCGTGCGTGGTGATGAAGACCTTGGTCCTGGTGTTCGCCAGCCCGGTCTTGTACCGGGTGTCGAGATCGGCGAACTTCTTCCGCAGCGCCGCCATGTTCTTGTCGTAGTCCGCGGCGTGCTTCGGGTCGGCCTTCTTGAGGGCCTTGGCGACCCCTTCGGCGACCTCGCCGTACTTCACCGGGTCGAGCCAGATGTGCGGGTCGGCGGCGCCGGACTCCTCGCCCTTGGAGCTGTCGTGCGAGGCCGCGTGCCCGCCGACCTCGTTGCCGTGCTTCTCCAGCGTGGTCAGCGACGCGGCGTCGATCTTGGTCTTGACCTCGGACTGCGCCACGGCGTCGTCGACGGCCGGCTGCAGGTTCTTGAGGTAGACGACGGCGTCCGCCGACTGGAGCCGCGCGGTCTGCCGGGCGCTGATCTCCAGGTCGTGCGGCTCCTGACCGGGCTGGGTCAGGCTCGTGACGTGCACGTGCGTCCCGCCGATCTGCTCGGCGAGGTACTGCATGGGGTAGAACGACGCCACGATGTCGAGCTTCCCGTCGCTCCTGCCGTCGGCCGCCGTGGAAGCCGAGCAGCCGGTGAGGGCGCCGAGGCCGACGGCGGTGGCTGCCAGGGCCGCGGACCCGGCGGTGCTTATTCGAGAAGCGGCGAGGCGCCGACGTACGTTCATGACAGTCATTTTCAACAAACCTGGAAACGATTGTCAACAAGCCCTGGGTATGCCCTCGGTAAACGAGGTGGCGAATGAGCCGGTAAGGGGCACGATGAGGCGAGGTGTCCCCGAACCGATTTGATACGAGGGTGGGCGGCGCCGGTAACCTGAATCATTCGCTGCCGTCCGTTCGTAATGAAGAGAGCACCGTGGCCGCCGACAAGATCGACACCATCGTCAGCCTGAGCAAGCGCCGTGGCTTCGTTTTCCCCAGTAGTGAGATCTACGGCGGACAGCGTGCCGCCTGGGACTACGGCCCGCTCGGCGTCGAGCTCAAGGAGAACATCAAGCGCCAGTGGTGGCGCTACATGGTCACCTCCCGCGAGGACGTCGTCGGTATCGACTCGTCGGTGATCCTGGCGACCGAGGTCTGGGTCGCGTCGGGGCATGTCGCCACCTTCACCGACCCGCTCACCGAGTGCACCTCCTGCCACAAGCGCTACCGCGCCGACCACCTGGAGGAGGCCTACGAGGCGAAGCACGGCCGCCTCCCGGAGAACGGCCTCGCCGACCTCAACTGCCCCAACTGCGGCAACAAGGGCACGTTCACCGAGCCCAAGCAGTTCTCGGGCCTGCTCACCACCCACCTCGGCCCCACGCAGGACAGCGGCTCCGTCGCCTACCTGCGTCCCGAGACGGCCCAGGGCATCTTCACCAACTTCGCCCAGGTGCAGACCACCTCGCGCAAGAAGCCGCCGTTCGGCATCGCGCAGATGGGCAAGTCCTTCCGCAACGAGATCACGCCCGGCAACTTCATCTTCCGCACCCGCGAGTTCGAGCAGATGGAGATGGAGTTCTTCGTCAAGCCGGGCGAGGACGAGAAGTGGCAGGAGTACTGGATGCAGGAGCGCTGGAACTGGTACACCGGCCTCGGTCTGCGCGAAGAGAACATGCGCTGGTTCGAGCACCCCAAGGAGAAGCTCTCCCACTACTCCAAGCGCACGGCCGACATCGAGTACCGCTTCAGCTTCGGCGGCAACGAGTGGGGTGAGCTGGAGGGCGTCGCCAACCGCACCGACTACGACCTCGGCGCGCACTCCAAGGCCTCCGGCCAGGACCTCTCCTACTTCGACCAGGAGGCCGGCGAGCGCTGGACTCCGTACGTCATCGAGCCCGCCGCCGGTGTCGGCCGCGCGATGCTGGCGTTCCTGCTGGACGCCTACGTCGAGGACGAGGCCCCCAACGCCAAGGGCAAGATGGAGAAGCGCACGGTGCTGCGCCTCGACCCGCGCCTCTCGCCGGTCAAGGTCGCCGTCCTCCCGCTCTCGCGCAACCCCGAGCTGTCCCCGAAGGCCAAGGGTCTCGCCACCGCCCTGCGCCAGCACTGGAACATCGACTTCGACGACGCGGGCGCCATCGGCCGCCGCTACCGTCGCCAGGACGAGATCGGCACCCCGTTCTGCGTCACGGTCGACTTCGACACCCTCGACGACAACGCCGTCACGGTGCGCGAGCGCGACTCGATGAAGCAGGAGCGCGTCTCCCTCGACCAGATCGAGGGCTACCTGGCCGCACGTCTGATCGGCTGCTGACCGGGCCTGTCCGTGAAGAGCCCCCGGTTCCCGCGATGCGGGAACCGGGGGCTTTTCGGCTCACCGGACACTTCCTGGCGGCGGATCCTCGACGCGGCGCGGTGAAGGCCGCCGCGCAGGGAGTCGGCGCCTCGTACGCGCCCGAGAACGACACCCGTGCGGCTGCCGCGCCGACCGGGCTCATCACCGCCGACCGGGCGGACGGTGACCTCCACCCGGACGTCACCGTCGCCGACTTCCACCTCCTGCCGGCCGCCGCTGGACTTCTCCGCGAGCCGTCCTGGTTCTCAGCGGCTCTGCAACGCCTTGACGTTGTCGCCGAAGGTCCAGTTCTTCGAGCCGTCCCAGTTGATCGACCAGGTCATCAGGCCCTTGAGGCCGGTGCCGTAGTGCCGCCACGCCTGGGAGACCAGGCTCGGTGACATATAGCCGCCGCCCGCGCCCGACTGGGCGGGCAGACCCGGGACCTGCTTGTCGTAGGGCACCTTGATGGTGGTGCCCTGCACGACCAGCCCCTTGTTCAGGCAGTCGGTCTGCGCGGTGAAGCCCTGGACGGTGCCCGCCGAGTAGGAGTCGCCGGAGCATCCGTACATGCTGCCGTTGTAGTACTGCATGTTCAGCCACCACAGGCGCCCGTTGTCCGCGTACTTCTTGACGATCGGCAGATACGCGCCCCAGATCGAGCCGTACGTGATGCTGCCGCCCGTGACGTACGCGGTCTCCGGCGCCATGGTCAGCCCGAAGTTGGCCGGCATCTGCGACAGCACGCCGTCGATGATCCGGATCAGGTTGGCCTGGGACGTGGACAGCTGACCGATGCTGCCACTGCCGACCAGGCCCGTCTCGATGTCGATGTCGATACCGTCGAAGTTGTACTTCTTCAGGATCGGCACGATCGTCGCGACGAACCTGTCGGCGACGGCGGAGGAACTGAGGTCGATGCCCGCCGCCGCCCCGCCGATCGACAGCAGGATCGTCTGCCCGGACGCCTTGGCCGCGCACATCTCCGCCGGCGTCGCGACCTTCACACCGGTGTCCATCCCGTCCTCCCACAGCGCCGTGCCGTCGGAGCGGATGACCGGGAACGCCGCGTTGATCACGTTGTAGCCGTGCGCGGCGATACGGGAGTCGGTGATCGGCGTCCATCCGAACGGCGGGTGCACTCCGTTGGCAGAGCCGTCCCAGTTCTCCCAGTAGCCCTGGAGGACCTTCCCGGACGGGCGGGACTTCACGGCGCAGGTGTCGGCGGCGGATGCGGTGGGGGCGGTGGCGACCGACAGTGGGGCGAGGACGGCTGCGGTGAGTGCGAGGGCGAACAGGCGCAGCTTGCGACGGATCATGCGAGGCCTCCCGGTGGGGGGTGCGGTGAGGTGTCGTAGGCATGACAGTGCCTGCGGTCCAGACCTGTCGTCAATAGGTCTGGACCAAGGTGGTCGGGGTGGCGGGCAGCGGAAGGCAGGTGACAGATAACAGATGACAGATAACAGATGACAGATATTGAAATCTGTCATCTGTCATGCCATCGTGAAAGGACACCAACCCTCCAAGAGACACCAGGGAGTCCTCATGCAAACCCGCCCCCTCGGAACCACCGGCCCCCAGGTCTCCGCCCTCGGCCTCGGCTGCATGGGCATGTCCGCGCTGTACGGCGAGGCGGACCGGGCCGAGTCCATCGCGACCATCCACGCCGCCCTCGAGGCGGGCGTGACGCTCCTCGACACCGGTGACTTCTACGCCATGGGCCACAACGAGATGCTGATCGGCGAGGCCCTGCGCACGGCTCCGGCGGCCCTGCGCGAGCAGGCGCTGACCAGCGTCAAGTTCGGCGCCCTGCGCGACCCGGACGGCGGCTGGTCCGGATACGACGGCCGCCCCGCCGCGGTGCGGAACTTCGCCGCGTACTCGCTGCAGCGCCTCGGCGTCGATCACATCGACGTGTACCGGATCGCGCGGCTCGGCCCGAACGTCCCGATCGAGGAGACGGTCGGCGCGATCGCCGAGCTCGTGGAGAAGGGGCACGTCAGGCACATCGGCCTGAGCGAGGTCGGCGCCGAAACCATCCGCCGGGCCGCCGCCACCGCTCCCATCTCCGACCTCCAGATCGAGTACTCGCTGATCTCGCGCGGCATCGAGGACGAGGTCCTGCCGACCACGCGTGAGCTGGGCATCGGGATCACCGCGTACGGCGTGCTGTCCCGCGGGCTGATCTCCGGCCACTTCACGGCCGACCGGCAGCTGGCCCCGACCGACTTCCGTTCCATGAGCCCCCGCTTCCAGGGGGAGAACCTCCAGCACAACCTCTCCCTCGTCGAGGCGCTGCGGAAGATCGCGGAGCAGAAGGGCGTCAGCGTGGCGCAGATCGCGATCGCGTGGGTGTTGTCGAGGGGCGAGGACATCGTGCCGCTGGTCGGTGCGCGGACCCGGGAGCGGCTGACGGAGGCGCTCGGCGCGCTGGACGTCACGCTCGACGACGCCGACCTCGCCGCGATCGAGCAGGCCGTGCCGGCGGACGCCGCCGCGGGCGACCGCTACCCGGCGGCGCAGATGTCGCATCTCGGCACCGACCGCTGACAGTGCCGCCAGGTACGGTTTTCGACATGGCACCGACCACCGAAGCACTGACCGCCGAGCGCATCCTCGAGGCGACCGAGGAGGCGCTGCGCCGCCACGGCCCCGCGAAGGCCACCGTGGTGGACGTGGCCCGCGCGCTCGGCGTCAGCCACGGCAGCGTCTACCGTCACTTCCGTACGAAGGCGGCGCTGCGGGAGGCGGTCACGAAGCGCTGGCTGGACCGTACGTCGCAGATACTCGCGGAGATCGCCAGGCCGTCGTCCGCGCCACCCCCGGAGGCGCTCGAGCACTGGCTGGCGACGCTGTTCACCGCCAAGCGGCACAAGGCGGGCGACGATCCGGAGTTGTTCGCCACGTACTCGGTGCTGCTCGGCGAGGCGAGCGCGGTGGTCGAGGAGCACGTCGCCGAGCTGGTCGACCAGCTCTCGGACATCATTCATCGCGGCGTGATGGAGGGCGACTTCATGACCGTGGACGGCGACTCCGTCGCGACGGCCCGCGCCGTCTTCCACGCCACGAACCGTTTCCACGACCCCGCCTACGCCCACGAGTGGGAACAGCCGGGCATCGAGGCCGAGTTCTCGACGGTCGTCACCCTCGTCCTGCGCGGACTGCGCCGCCGAATCGAGCCAACTACCGGTCGCTAAAGCGACGGGCCTGCACAACGTGCATCATTGGGTGTGATGCTGCGTTTGCGTCCAGCCCCGCTCCGAGGTGTTCGGGATGGGGCGGGGGCCGTTGACGGGGCCCCGCGTCGCCGCAAATCCCGTGCTCTGGCACGGATGTTGTGGGAGCTGTTCCGGTCCGCGTGATCAACGAATCCGCAGTTCCGGCACGCGAACCAGGCCTGGGAGACCCGGTTCGCTTTGCCTACGTGGCCGCACTCGGCGCAGGTGCGGGAGGTGTACGCCGGATCGACGTGCACCACCGGCACGCCTGCCCGGCGGGCCTTGTATGCGATGAATGCCCCCAGCTGGGCGAAGGCCCAGGAGGAGTGGGTGGCCCGTTGGGGCTTGCGAAGCCGTACCCGCTCGCGGATGCCCGTCAGGTCTTCCAGGGCGATCCCGCGACCGGTGCGTTCAGCCTCGGCCACCACATGCTTTGCGATCTTGTGGTTGATGTCCCGTGCCCGCCGCGCCTCCTTGCGCCGCCGCTTCTTCAGGCGGCGCATGGCGGACGGGGTGTTCTTGCGTTGCAGCTTGGTGCGCAGGCCGCACTCGCGCAGGCGGGTGCGGTTCAGCTCGCGTCCGGCCATGATCTCGCCGTCCGAGGTGGTGGCGATGTTCACGATCCCCAGGTCGATCCCGAGGAAGTCCACCGGGTCCGAGTTCAAGGGCGTTTCGGGCACGTCACAGGTGGCGTTCAAAAACCACATGCCGTCCCGTTCCAGCAGGTCGGACTCACCCTTGCGGCACAGCGCCAGCGTGGCCAACTGCTCGGGTGAGGCGGTGAACGCCATGTTCTTGACCCGGCCGATGGTTGTCCAGATGGACACCGTCCGGTCCGGGATCTGCCAGGACAGCATCCGGTCGTCGTAGGGCTGCGCGCCCCGGGGGCGGAAGGTGATCGGCTTCTCGGAGGCTTTGCGGTATCGGCGTGAGCCGGGCCTGCCGAGGTTCCCGGCCCTCAGGTTTGCCTTCAGCGTGGCGTACGCGTCACACGTCTTTTTGATGACGTGCTGGGCGGCCTGCGCACCCAGGTCCCAGCGGGATTTGACCGCATCGTAGGTGTGCTTGCGCAGGGCGAAGTTCTTGAACTCCCCGTGCTCGAAAGCGATCCCACTCACCCAGGTGGCGGCCTCGTTACAGGCATGCAGGGTCGCCTCGAGTGCCGCCGCCTGTTTTGGTGTCGGCTCCAGCTTGACCTGCACGACCAGCTTCACGATCACCGATCGTAGGCACCCGTACGAGACCCCACCACACGTTCGGGGCCGTTCATCACACCGAGCGACCCACCCGGCCGTGTGTTCGCACCACCCGGCTCCGCCGGAGAAGGTACTCGGCCGCGCTTCCTCCCGAGCGTAAACGCCCGGGGTTCCTCGCAAGCATTCGCTGCATTCACGGCCCTGGTGGCCCGACGGACCGGTGGCCCCGGCGGAGGGCTATCCCTCCGTCGGGTCCACCGTCGCCTGATGCGCCTCGGCGAGGTGCTCCTCCGCCTTCAGCCACGGCAGGAACTGCGCGCCCTTGCGCCAGCCGCAGGTGTCGCATCTGATCGTGCGCTGTACACCGGCGCGCTGGACGTGGACGACGTGCTCGCGGCCGTGCTGGTCCCAGCGGCTGACCTTGCTCGTGTTGATCTGCAGCATGACACCTCCAGGTGTTACCGCTCCGCTCACGCGGCAAGGCGTTGGCGGCAAGGCGGCTTTCGCAGCAAGGAGTGTGCAGCATCGGGAAGATCAACGGGGGTTCTTCGGCCGCGAGTTCACCGCGTGGCCGTGCGCGATCACGAGCCGTCGCCGCCCGTCCACCCTCCGCACTCCCGCGCCATCCCGATCTACACTCCGCTGCATGACGACCGGAACTCCCGCCATCGCCAAGGACCTCGCGCCCCACGGCTCCCTGCGGGCCTCGATCAACCTGGGCAATCCCGTGCTGGCCCAGGGCACGCCGACGGCCCCGGCCGGCATCACCGTGGACCTCGCGCGGGAGATCGCCGCCCGCCTGGACGTTCCCGTGGAACTCCTCTGTTTCGACGCGGCCCGCAAGTCGTACGAGGCGATGGCGGAGGGCCGTGCCGACCTGTGCTTCCTGGCCGTCGAGCCCGCGCGGGAGGCCGAGGTCGCGTTCACGGCGCCGTACGTCGTGATCGAGGGCGTGTACGCCGTGCCCCGCGACTCGGACCTGACGACCGTCGCCGAGGTCGACCGTCCCGGCGTACGGATCGGTGTGAAGCGCGGTTCCGCCTACGACCTCTTCCTCTCCCGCACGCTTCGGCACGCGAGCGTGGTGCGCGGGGAGGACGGGGTCGAGGCGTTCCGGGCCGAGGGGCTGGAGGTCGCGGCCGGGATCAGGCAGCCGATGACCGAGTTCGTCGCGGCGCACCCCGGACTCCGCCTGATCGAGGACCGGTTCATGCAGATCCAACAGGCGGTCGGCACGACGAAGGTCCGCCGACCCGAGACCGTCCGCTTCCTCCACGACCTCGTCGAGGAACTGAAGGCGAACGGCTTCGTCGCGAACTCCCTACGCCGCGCCCGGCAGTCGGACACCCTGGTCGCCCCACTCGCCCGCCCTCGCGGCTGACCCAGGAGCGGCTCGTGATCGCCGAACTGCAGTGCGTGGTGCTGGACTGCCCCGAACCGCTCCGACTCGCCGAGTTCTACGAGGCCTTGCTCGGCGGGAGTGTCAACCGGCCGGACCGACGCTGGGCGCTCGGCGAGGCCTGGTCGACGCTGCACACGCCGTCCGGTCTCGTGCTCGCCTTCCAGCGAGTCCCGGCCATGGAGTACCGCCCTCCGCAGTGGCCCGATCCCGCCCGCCCCCAGCAGTTCCACCTGGACTTCGGCGTCCCCGACCTGGACCGGGCAGGGGAGCGGGTCCTGGCTCTGGGTGCGACGCCGCTGGACGTCTCCGACGGGCGGTGCTGGCGCATCTACGCCGATCCGGCGGGGCATCCCTTCTGTCTGGTCCGTCACTGAGAAGTAGTCGTATTCCCCGGACGTGGAGGTCAGATACCGGGCCGCGGAGGACCCGCGGCTGACGGCGGCATCGGCGGTACGGCTGCTGGACGACCCGCACGGCCACATACGCCAAGCGGCCTTCTGGCACGCGCAGTTTCCCGCTCGGGTCGTCGTCCGGCTGTTGCGCGACCCCCACACCGCGGAGTCCGCCGCCCGGCACCCGGCCCTGCCCGCCCCCGTCATGAAACGGATGCTCCAGTTGCTCCCACAGCTCAGCTGATCGTGCGCGGCAGTCGCAGACTCAGGGCCGTCGTCAGGACCACGCCCGCCAGTTGGACCAGGAGGGTGGTGACGAGGGCGTCCCGCATGCCGTTGCTCGAGGTGAGGGACAGGAAGAGGGTGCCCAGGGTGGCGACGCCTACGGCGAGGGCCGACTGCTGGGTGGTGGCCATGACGCCACTGCCGACGCCGGCCCGCGCGGACGGCACCTCGGAGAGGATGATCCGGATGAGGACGGGGAGCTGGAGCGCCTGGCCCGCGCCCGCGACCGCCGCGCCCGGCAGCAGTTGCCATACGCCCAGGTCGGGCCAGGACCGCCAGGCGGCCAGCGCGATGAGGGCCACGCCCACCGCCTGGATCAGCCCGCCCGCGGTGACGATCCGGGTGCCGTAGCGGGCGATCAGCCGGGGGCCGCAGAGGGAGACGACGAAGAAGACCGCGGCCATCGGCGCCAGAGCCAGGCCCGCCGGGACGGGGCCGAGGCCCGCACCCCGCTGCAGCGCCACCGCGATCACGAACATGAAGCCGCTGAAGCCGATCGAGAACGGCACGATCATGATCAGGCCCCGGCGGAGCGAGGTCAGCGCGAGCAGGCTCGGCGGCACCAGGGGCGTACGGCCCTCTCGGTCCTCGCGGCGCTCGACGAAGTAGAACGCCGCGGCGGCGAGGGGGAACAGTGCCAGCGACAGCCAGGTCCACAGGGGCCAGCCCGCCGCCCTGCCCTCGGTGAGCGGGGCGAGGAGCGCGAGAAGGGACACGGCGAGCAGCACCGTGCCGGGGGTGTCGATCGGCTCCGGGTGCTGCGAGCGCGTCTCGGGGACGGCGCGCATGGCCAGGATCAGGCCGAGGATCACGACGGGCACGTTCACGAGGAACACCGCGCGCCAGCCGGTGCCCGCGATGTCCGCCGCGACGAGGAGGCCGCCGAGTATCTGCCCGGCCACCATGGACAGACCGGCCGTGGCCCCGTACAGGCCCATGGCCTTGGCGCGGCGCGGGCCCGCCGTCGCCGCCTGGATGGTGGCGAGCACCTGCGGCAGCATCGCCGCGGATGCCGCGCCCTGTGCGACGCGTGCCGCCACCAGCGTCCAGGCGCTGGGCGCGAGCCCGCACGCGAGGGAGGTGATGCCGAAGGCCGCCATGCCGCCGAGGAAGAACTGGCGTCGCCCGAAGAGGTCGCCGAGGCGGCCGCCCAGGACGAGCAGGACGGCGTACGCGACTCCGTACCCGGCGACGACGAGTTCGAGGACGGCTTCGCTCGCGTTCAGGTCCCGGCCGATGGTCGGGAGGGCTACGTTGACGATGAAGAAGTCGATGAGGGGCAGTGCCGCTCCGAGCAGCACGGTGAAGAGGCCGAGGCCGCTGAGTACGGGTGCCGTGGAGGGCGAGCGGACTGGAGTCCTGAGGGTTTCGGTTTCGGTCACGTCCTCCAGACTTCTCCTGACCTCAGACTGGTACCAGAGTGTCCTTATCCTGGTAGAAGCACTACCTGGCAACAGGATCCGGCGAACGGCAGGCTGGAGGCATGACGACGATGACGCAGGAGAGCACCGCTCCCCGGCCGGTGGAGGCCATCGACCCTGCTCAGCGGGCGGTGTCCGTGACTTCTCCGCGGCCGGTGGACCCCGAGCCGCACGCCTCCGCCGCCCCCCGCGGCAGCGAGATCCGGCGGCACGAGCTCGCCACCTTCCTGCGCAACCGCCGCGAGCGCATCACGCCGGAGCAGGTCGGACTGCCCCGCGGCCGCCGCCGGCGCACGCCGGGCCTGCGCCGCGAGGAGGTCGCGCAGCTCTCCGCCGTCGGCGTCACCTGGTACACCTGGCTCGAACAGGCCCGTGACATCCAGGTCTCCGAACAGGTACTCGACGCCCTGGCCCGCACCCTGCTGCTCGACACCAGCGAGCGCGCCCACCTCTTCCGGCTGGCCGGAGCCGTCGACCCCACACCCGCCGCGCGGTGCCCGACCCTCACCCCGGCCCTGCTCGAGGTGCTGTCCCAGCTGGAGCCGGTCCCGGCCTGCATCCAGAACAGCCGCTACGACATCCTGGCGTACAACCGCACGTACGCCCGGCTGATGATGCGCGACCTCAACTCCGTACCGCCGGAGGACCGCAACCTCATGATCCTCGCCTACACCCACCCGGAGTGGCGCGCGTCGATCGTGCTCCTCGACGAGACCATGCGCGTGATGGCCGCCAAGCTGCGCGGCTCGATGGCCGGCCACCTCGGCGAGCCCGCCTGGAAGCTGCTGGTCAAACGACTGCGGGCGGAGTCGGCGGAGTTCCGTGAGATCTGGGAGCGGTACGAGGTGTACGGCGGCTCGCGCAGCAAGACCAAGCAGTTCCTGAACCCGTACGTCGGGCTGCTCACCGTCGACCACACCGACCTGTGGCTCGCCCCCGACACGGGCGCCCGCATGGTGACGTACGCCCCCGTGGACGAGCAGAACCGCGAGCGTCTGAGGAAGCTGCACGAGATCGCGCTGATGGCGGAGACGGAAGCGGCCTAGGCCGACACCGACAGGACCTAGGCGCGGACGCCCACCGAGTCCCTGACCTCCGGCGCCTCCAGCTGCCGTGCCGTGCGCTCGGCCGTCCCGCGTGCCCAGCGTCCGCTGGTCAGCGCGCCCAGGACGAGCACGGCGAGACCGCAGCCGGCCAGGATCCACCAGCCGGGGCGGGCGGCCGACACGAACGTCTCGCGGTACGCCGAGGCCTGGATGCCGGAGGCCAGGACCGCGCCGACCACGGCGACACCGAGGGTGCCGCCGATCTGGCGGCTGGTGGAGGCGACGGCGGCAGCGACGCCGGCCTGGGTGCGGGGCATGCCGGAGACGGCGGTGTTGGTGATGGGGGCGTTCACGAAGCCGAAGCCGAGGCCGAAGAGGACGTACCCGATGACGAGCGTGACGTTCGAGGTCTCGCCTTCGAACGCGGCGAAGAGAATCCCGCTCGCGGTCATCGAGACCCCCGCGATCAGCAGGGGCAGCCGCGGCCCCCGGTTGCCGACCAGCCGCCCCGACAACGGCGCGCACACGAAGCACATGACCGCCATGGGCAGCATCCACAGGCCCGCGTGCAGCGCGTCCAGGCCGCGCACGTTCTGCAGATAGAGCGTCGAGAGGAACAGGAACCCGCTGAGCGCGGCGAACGCGCTGATGGCGACGACCGTGGCCCCGCTGAACGGCGCCGAACGGAAGAAGCGCAGGTCGATGAGGGGTTCGGCGCGCCGGGGCTCGTACCACAGCAGGCCGAGCAGCGCGGCGAGGGCGATCGCGCCGAAGGCGAGGGTCTTGGGGGCGCCGGAGCTGGGTGCCTCGATGATCGCGTACGTCAGGGAGCCGAGCAGCGCGATGACGAGGAGCTGCCCGACGGGGTCGGGGCGGCGGGCCTTGGGGGCGCGGGACTCGGGGACGTAACGCCAGGTGAGCAGGAGCGCGACGAGGCCGACCGGGAGGTTGATCCAGAAGATCGACCGCCAGCCGACCGAGTCCACGAGCAGGCCGCCGACGATCGGGCCCGCGGCCATCGATATGCCGACCACGCCACCCCAGACGCCGATCGCGCGGGCGCGCTCGCGCGGGTCCGTGAAGGTGTTGGTGATGATCGACATCGCGACCGGGTTCAGCATCGAGCCGCCGACCGCCTGCACCATGCGGAAGGCGACGAGCGAGTCCAGGTTCGGAGCGACGGAGCACAGGACCGAACCGAGGGTGAAGATCACCAGGCCCGCCTTGAAGACCCGGCGGCGGCCGATGCGGTCGGCGGTCGAGCCCGCGAGCATCAGCAGCGACGCCAGGACCAGCGTGTACGCGTCGATGGTCCACTGGAGGCCCGCCACGCTCGCGTGCAGTTCCTTCTGCATCGAGGGGAGGGCGACGTTCAGGACCGTGTTGTCGAGGCTCACGATCAGCAGGCTCATGCAGCAGATCGCGAGGACGAGAAGACGGTGGCGGGGACTGAGCTCGGGCATTCCTCCAGCCTACGCCCGTGTCGATAGTGCGTCTAACTAATGACCCTTCCCTGACTCTCCTTTGTTGCGCACCGCACTCATTCATGACAGTCGCCACAGTCATCGCACCCGTCCGCGTACGCGACAATGGGGGAATGTCCACGACCGCCCTCGCTCCCGCCGCCCTCGCCGCTTCCCCGCTGTCGATCGGCCCCCACACGGTCCAGCCGCCCGTCGTCCTCGCCCCCATGGCCGGGATCACGAACGCGCCGTTCCGCACGCTGTGCCGCGAGTTCAGCGGCGGCAAGGGCCTGTTCGTCAGCGAGATGATCACCACGCGGGCGCTGGTCGAGCGCAACGAGAAGACCATGCAGCTGATCCACTTCGACGCGACCGAGAAGCCGCGCTCGATCCAGCTGTACGGCGTGGACCCGGCGACCGTCGGCAAGGCCGTCCGCATGATCGCGGAGGAGGGCCTCGCCGACCACATCGACCTGAACTTCGGCTGCCCGGTCCCGAAGGTCACCCGCAAGGGCGGCGGCTCCGCCCTCCCGTACAAGCGCAACCTCCTGCGGGCGATCCTGCGCGAGGCCGTCAGCGGGGCGGGCGACCTCCCGGTGACGATGAAGATGCGCAAGGGCATCGACGACGACCACATGACGTTCCTCGACGCCGGACGGATCGCCGTCGAGGAGGGCGTCACCGCCATCGCCCTGCACGGCCGCACCGCCGCCCAGCACTACGGCGGCACGGCCGACTGGGACGCCATCGCGCGCCTCAAGGAGCATGTGCCGGAGATCCCCGTCCTCGGCAACGGCGACATCTGGTCGGCGGAGGACGCGCTGCGGATGGTGCGCGAGACCGGCTGCGACGGGGTCGTGGTCGGGCGCGGCTGCCTCGGCAGGCCGTGGCTGTTCGGCGACCTGGTGGCCGCCTTCGAGGGGCGCCAGGACGCCTACGCCCGCCCGGCCCTGCGCGAGGTCGCGGCCGTCATGGTCCGCCACGCCACCCTGCTCGGCGAGTGGATCGGCGACGAGGCGCGCGGCGTCATCGACTTCCGCAAGCACGTGGCCTGGTACCTGAAGGGCTTCGCGGTCGGCTCCGAAATGCGCAAGCGGCTCGCGATCACGTCGTCCCTCGCCGAACTCTCCGACGGCCTCGCCGAGTTGGACCTCGACCAGCCCTGGCCCACGGGCGCGGACGGGCCCCGCGGCCGTACGTCCGGCAACAACAGGGTCGTCCTGCCGGACGGCTGGCTCAAGGACCCGTACGACTGCGCGGGCATCGGCGAGGACGCCGAACTGGACACGTCCGGGGGCTGACACTCCTGCCGGGGCCGGGGCCGGGGCCGGGGCCGGGGCCGGGGGCCCGGGGGCTCCCTCAAGCGCCCCCGACCGCCGTGAGCAGCGCCAGCGGCGCCGCCGCCGAACGCGACTCCCGTACGCACGCGTGCGGATAGGGCACCGGCTCCCCGTGTGTCTCGCGGCCGTACCCCGCGAGGACCTCCGGCAGACGGTGGCCGGCGACCGTGGCCGCGTCGACGAGCGCGTGGGCGACCGTCCGGGCCTCGTCGTGCAGGCCGTAGCGGGCCAGTCCCAGCGTGATCAGCGCGTTGTCGTGCGGCCAGACCGAACCACGGTGGTACGACAACGGGTGGTACGCCGGCTGGCCGGCGGCCAGGGTGCGCACTCCCCAGCCGGAGAAGAAGTCCGGCTCCAGCAGGCGATGGCCGACCAGTTCGCCGTACTCCTTGTCGAGCAGTCCCGACCACAGCAGATGCCCGGCGTCCGAGGCGAGGGCGTCGACGTGACGGCCGTCACCGTCCAACGCCAGCGCGGGGAAGGCGTGTTCACTCATCCAGAAGTCCCGCTGGAAACGGTCACGGAGGTCGCCCGCCGCCTGTTCGAGCAGAGCGGCGTAGACCTCGTCGCCCCACACCGTACGGGCCAGGTGGGCGGTGCGGCGCAGCGCGTCGTACGCGTATCCCTGCGCGCCCGCGGCCATCACCGGTCCACTGGGACGGCTCCCGTCGGCGGAGCAGATCGCGCCGGGGGAGTCCTTCCAGTTCTGGTTGGCGAGGCCGCCGCCGTCCGCGCGGTAGACGAGATAGCCGACGGAGGTCAGACCGCCGTGGTCCAGCATCCAGCCGATCGCCGCCCGGGCGTTGGCCTCCAGCCGCCGGGCCAGGGCCGGGTCACCCGTCTGCTCGGTGTACGCGCCGAGCAGCACCAGGAACAGCGGTGTCGCGTCCACCGATCCGTAGTACCGCCCGAACGGGACCTGCCCGAAGTGCGCCAGCTCACCGTGCCGCACCTCGTGCACGATCTTGCCGGGCTGGGCCACCGCACCCGCTCCCATCTCGACCGCCTGCGTCGCCGCGAGCGCGGGCAGCGTGGCGGCGGCCAGCTCGGGGCGGTAGGGGAGCGCGAACAGCGAGGTCAGCAGGGCGTCGCGGCCCAGGAGCGTGAGGAACCACGGCACTCCGGCCGCCGGCACCCGCAGCTCCTCGCCGTCCGGGCCCGTCGCCGGGACCTGGAGCACCGCGAGATCGGACAGCCCGCGCGCACAGGCCGCAGCGAGCTCCGGCCAGCCGGTCGGGAAGGGTACGCCGTCCGCGAACTCACCTTCCAGCGCCAGGAGTTGCTCATTCGCCGCGGAGGGTGAGGCGGGCACCTCCGGGTCCTTCAGCGCCCCGTGCGGGCGGGCCGCCACGCGCAGCGCAAGCTCCGCCGAGACGTGCGGTTCGAGGTCCAGGGTCCACACGAGGCGACGGGCGCCGGTGCCGGTCTCCTCGACCCCGTCCGGCGGCGGCTCGGAGGTGACCGTCGTGCGCGACCGCCACTCCCCGCGCTGGTAGGTGAACTCCACCCCGTCATCGAGGACCTGACGCCCTCGTACGGCGCCGATCTTCGCGTAGGTACGGTGGTCGGAGCGCAGCTCGAACTGGTCCGTGAAGTCGGCGTCCACGGTGAGCGCGATGCGCACGGTCGTGGGCGAGGGGCGGTTGCTGGTGACGCGCAGCGCCTCCACGAACGCGCCGTCGGTGACGGCCTGTTCACGGAAGAGCGTGTACGCGGGCGGTTCGTTGCGCCCGCCGCGCGGGACGAGCACACAGCGTGCCGTGTCGCCGTCCGCGACCGGTGTCAGCGCCTCGGGCACCGCGCCGTCGACGGTCAGCTGCCAGCGGCTGAGGTGCCGGGCGTCCCGTACGAATAACCCGTCCGGGGAGCTGCCGCCGCGCACCCCGCTGATGTCACCGCCGTCGCCCACGGCGGCGAACGTTCCACCGTGCACGAGCAGATGATGCCGGTCCGTCATCCCCGGTCCCCTCCCTTGGCGCCCGTCTCGAATGAACTGTGTGTCGTGTGTGGCGCGTGTGGCGTGTGTGATGCATGCGATGTGTGTGGCGGCGTGCCCTGTGCCTTGTCGAACGCGCGGCGCCCCGGATGGGACACGACTTGCGTCGACCGATCCGCCTGGTCGGCTCGCGCGGGCTCGTGCAGCAGGTCCAGCGTCAGCGCTGCGGTCCAGCTGAAGCCGAGCGCGCCGCAGGCCTCGCCGGTGTACGGATCCACGTACTCCGCGAACCCGGACGCGTCCGCCGTCTCCAGCAGTGCCGTCCGCAACTCCTCCGCGCGCCCGTGCTCCCCGTGCAGCCGCAGCCCGCGCTCCAGCAGCCAGTTCGTGTTGAACCACGCCGGGCCGCGCCAGTAGCGGTGCGGGTCGAAGGCGTGCCCGGTCAGGTCGTAACTCGGCGCCAGCCGGGCGACCCCGCCGAGCCCGAAGTGCGGCCCGCCCGCCGTGCGGACCAGGGTGGCGGCGATGTCGCGGGGGAGTGCGGGGAGGATGAGCGGGAGCAGCCCGGCCACGCTGCGCTCGGGGATGAGCGCCCCGGCACGAGAGCGCTGCTCCGAAGCGAGAGCGCCGCTCTGGCGAGAGTACTGCTCCGGCCCGTGAGCTCCGCTTTGGCGAGAGCGCTGCTCCGAAGCGTGAGCATTGCTCTCGGCGGAGCGCTGCTCCGGTGCGAGAGCACCGCTCCGAGAGCCCCGCTCCGACCCGCGAGCACCGCTCTCGGAAGAGCGCCGCTCCAAGGCGAGAGCACTGCTCTCAAGAGAGCGCCGCTCCGAGGCAAACGCACCGCCCTCAGGAGAGCGCCGCTCCGAACCGAGAGCACCGCTCTCGCCCCCTTCCCCGCCGTACGACTCCCCACCGCCCCCGTCCCCGCCGTACACGTCCCGGCAGAAGAACATCCCCTCCGTCGGGTCCCACAAGCGCTCCACCAATGCCGCCGTCAGCCGCTCCGCGCGGGCGTGCCGCGCCGTCCCCGCCGCGCCCAGTTCCTGCGCGATCGCGGCGAGCGCGTGCTCGGAGGCGATCAGCAGCGCGTTGAACGCCGGGTCCTCCACGGCGAACTCGCCGACGCCGTCGGCGTACCCGCCGTCCCGGTAGTCCGTCGCGAGTCGTACGTACCGGCCGTAGTCGAGGTCCGTCGGCCGGTCCTCCGCGGACCCGTGGTCGAGGTCGGCGCGGCGGAAGGAGCGCGGCGCGGCCGGGGTGACACGGCTGAGCGGGGCGTCCCAGCACGGGCTGTTGTCCATGCCCTGCTCCCACGGGTGGACCACGGAGGCGAGCCCGCCGCCGCCCAGGTCCCGCCGGTGCAGCAGATAGCGGTGCCAGGCGGCCAGCCGGGGATACATCCGGGAGAGAAAGGAACGCGACCGGGACAGCCCCGGGTCGGCCTGGTGCACCAGCCAGGCGGCGAGCGCGTGCACCGGTGGCTGCACGATGCCCGACGTCTGTACGGTGCGCGGGGCGCCCGCAGCGCGCCCCGCGGTCGAGGAGCGCCAGAAGTCGGGGCTCGGGAAGTAGGCGTCGAGCGGGACGGAGGGGTTGAACACGATGTGCGGGATCCGGCCGTCACCCCACTGGGCGCCGAGCAGCGTCTCCAGTTCCGTCTGTGCCCTCAAGGGGGACAGATGGCGCAGGCCGATCGCGATGAAGGCGGAGTCCCAGGACCACTGGTGCGGATACAGGCCGTGCGAGGGAACCGTGGACGTTCCCGTCCAGTTGTCCTCGAGTACCCGGGCGGCCCTGAGGTGCAGCGATCCGGCGGGCCGGTCGGGATCGTATACGTGCGCGCCGGAGTGGGTGATCTCGTGCGAGCCGGGCGGAGCGGGGGAACCCGAGGTGCGCGCGGGGGTGGTGGTCCCCGTGCGGCGGATGGTGAGTTGGGTTGTGCTGTCCACTCAGGTCTCCCCGAAGACGTCCGGCCGATCGGTTCGGCACTAGCTACCGTAGGGTTACGTCTATTTAACACGCAAAACTCAATATGTAATGCAGAGTTGGTGAACGCAAGGGGTTGGGCATGACAGGCATGGCGGGGACGGCGGGAAGGGCGGCGAAAACCATGAGGGCCGGGCATCAGGCAAGCGCAGGGGAACTGCTCGAACTGGTGCGCAGCGGGCGTGCCACGACGCGCGGCGCGCTGCAGCAGGCCACCGGTCTGTCGCGGGCCACCGTCGGCCAGCGCCTCGACCGGCTCTTCCGCGCGGGCTGGCTGCGCGAGGGCGCGGGCGGCCCGGTGGACTCCCCCCAGGGCGGCCGGCCCTCGATCACCCTCGAGTTCGACGACGAACACGCCGTCGTCCTGGCCGCCGACCTCGACACACGCCACGGCCGGGCCGCCGTCCTCTCGCTGAGCGGCGAGATCCAGGCCGAGCACCACGGAAGCCTGCGCATCGAGGACGGCCCGGACGCCGTGCTGGGCGAACTCGGCCGCTGGTTCGCCGAGCTGCTGGAGAAGGCCGGGCAGCGCGCCGAGGCGGTGTGCGGGATCGGGATCGCGGTGCCGGGCCCGGTCGACACCGACACCGGCAGGGTGGTGCAGCCGCCGATCATGCCCGGCTGGGACGGCTACGACATACGCGGGCGTCTGGGACGTGCCTTCGCCGAGCACGCAGGCATAAGGAGTGCCGGTGGTGCCGGTAGCGCCGGTGGTGCCACGGGCGCCGGGGTCACCAGGAGCGGCGCCCTGATCCCCGTACTCGTCGACAACGACGCCAACCTCATGGCGTACGGGGAACAGCGCACCGGTTATCCGGACTGTTCGGCGTTCGCCCTGGTCAAGGTCTCCACCGGTATCGGTGCGGGCATGGTCGTCGGCGGCTCCATCTACCGGGGCGTGGACGGGGGCGCCGGGGACATCGGGCACATCCGGGTGGGCGCGGACGCGCTGTGCCGGTGCGGTTCGTACGGCTGTCTGGCCGCGGTCGCGAGCGGTGGCGCGGTGGCGCGCAGACTCGCCGAGTCCGGCGTCCCGGCCACCTCCGGATCGGATGTGCGCGACCTGCTGACGGCCGGGCACCCGGAGGCGATGGCGCTCGCGCGGGAGGCGGGGCGCCAGGTCGGGGACGTACTCGCGACGGTGGTGACCCTGCTGAATCCCGGCGTTCTGATGATCGCCGGGGATCTGGCCGGAACCCCGTTCCTCACGGGTGTGCGCGAGCTGCTGTACCAGCGGGCGCTGCCGCGTTCGACCGCTCATCTGGACGTGGTGACCTCGCGGCTCGGGGAACGGGCGGGGCTGGTGGGGGCCGGTGCGCTGGTCGTGGAGTACCTGTACGCGCCGGAGCGGGCGGAGGAACGGCTGGCGGCGCTGGGTGTGTGACGCCTGCGTGGCGCACAGGGTGGCGGGGCGTGTGACATCCGTGTGTCGCGTTCGCGTCGCGTCCACACCGTGGTCCGCATGATGAAATTCCGGCCGTCTTCACTGCGTGATTCTCGCCACCCTTGATAGGGGTGGCGCTCAGATGAGCGGATCTTGGGCGACTGCACTTCCCTAAGGGGTGGCACTCAGTGCCACCCCTTGATCGTTCATCGATTAAACTCAGGCGTGTCGGCAGCCGCTCATCTGAGCGTATACTTCTACCTGAGGGGGTTGATTCGTTCAAGAAGTGAAAACATCTCCCCGTGACCGCTTGCCAAGGCTTGACTTTCAATCGAGTGGCGGACGGGTGGTTACAGGCGCATGACGTGCAAGTAGACGTACCCAGGCGCCTTCGATCTGGGTATGTTCCTCGCCGTCAGGGCAGCCACCGCGACGTCGAGGAGTCGAGACTCGTGTCGGAAAACAAAGATCCCCATGTAGCCGAGAGCGGCGACAACGGCGTTGAGGGGACGAAGTTCGTTTACGACTTCACCGAAGGCAACAGGGATCTCAAGGACCTCCTCGGTGGCAAGGGTGCGAACCTCGCCGAGATGACCAACCTGGGCCTTCCCGTCCCTCCGGGCTTCACCATCACCACTGAGGCGTGCAAGACCTACCTCGGCAGCGGCGAGGAGCCTGCGGCACTGCGTGACGAGGTGAGCGCGCACCTCGAAGCCCTCGAAGCGGCGATGGGCAAGAAGCTCGGCCAGGCCGACGATCCCCTCCTCGTATCCGTCCGTTCCGGGGCGAAGTTCTCCATGCCGGGCATGATGGACACCGTGCTGAACATCGGCCTCTCCGACAAGTCGGTCCAGGGCCTCGCCAAGCAGGCCGGCGACGACCGCTTCGCGTGGGACTCGTACCGCCGCCTCATCCAGATGTTCGGCAAGACGGTCCTCGGCGTCGACGGCGAGCTCTTCGAGGACGCGCTGGACGCGGCGAAGGCGGCCAAGAAGGTCACGGTCGACACGGAGCTGGAGGCCGCGGACCTCAAGAAGCTGGTCACCAAGTTCAAGAGGATCGTCAAGACCGAGGCCGGCCGGGACTTCCCGCAGGACCCGCGCGAGCAGATGGACCTCGCGATCCACGCGGTCTTCGACTCCTGGAACACCGACCGCGCCAAGCTCTACCGCCGCCAGGAGCGCATCCCGCACGACCTCGGCACCGCGGTCAACGTCTGTTCGATGGTCTTCGGCAACCTCGGCCCGGACTCGGGCACGGGTGTGGCGTTCACGCGTGACCCCGCATCCGGCCACCAGGGCGTGTACGGCGACTACCTCCAGAACGCCCAGGGCGAGGACGTGGTCGCGGGCATCCGCAACACGGTCCCGCTCGCGGAGCTGGAGTCGATCGACAAGAAGTCGTACGACCAGCTGATGCAGATCATGGAGACCCTGGAGAACCACTACAAGGATCTCTGCGACATCGAGTTCACCATCGAGCGCGGCCAGCTGTGGATGCTCCAGACCCGCGTCGGCAAGCGCACGGCCGGTGCGGCCTTCCGTATCGCCACGCAGCTGGTGGACCAGGGCCTGATCGACGAGGCGGAGGCCCTCCAGCGTGTGACGGGCGCCCAGCTCGCGCAGCTGATGTTCCCGCGCTTCGACGACCAGGCGAAGGTCGACCAGATCGGCCGGGGCATCGCCGCGTCGCCGGGCGCGGCGGTCGGCAAGGCGGTCTTCGACTCGTACACCGCGATCAAGTGGTCGCGTTCGGGCGAGAAGGTCATCCTGATCCGCCGTGAGACCAACCCCGACGACCTGGACGGCATGATCGCGGCCGAGGGCATCCTGACCTCGCGCGGCGGCAAGACCTCGCACGCCGCCGTCGTGGCGCGCGGCATGGGCAAGACGTGCGTGTGCGGCGCCGAGGAGCTCGAGGTCGACACCAAGCGGCGCCGTATGACGGCCCCGGGCGGAGTGGTCATCGAGGAGGGTGACGTCGTCTCGATCGACGGCTCGACGGGCAAGGTCTACCTGGGCGAGGTCCCGGTCGTGCCCTCCCCGGTCGTCGAGTACTTCGAGGGCCGGATGCACGCGGGCGCCGACGACGCGGACGAGCTGGTCGCGGCCGTCCACCGGATCATGGCGTACGCGGACCGGGTCCGCCGCCTGCGCGTCCGCGCCAACGCGGACAACGCGGAGGACGCCCTCCGTGCCCGCCGCTTCGGCGCGCAGGGCATCGGCCTGTGCCGCACCGAGCACATGTTCCTCGGCGACCGGCGCGAACTGGTCGAGCGCCTGATCCTGGCCGACACGGAGGCGGAGCGCGAGGACTCCCTCAAGGAGCTCCTGCCCCTCCAGAAGCGGGACTTCGTCGAACTCTTCGAGGCGATGGACGGCCTCCCGGTGACGATCCGTCTCCTGGACCCGCCGCTGCACGAGTTCCTGCCGGACGTGACCGAACTGTCCGTACGCGTGGCACTGGCCGAGTCGCGCGGCGACGCCAACGAGAACGACCTGCGCCTGCTCCAGGCCGTGCACCGCCTGCACGAGCAGAACCCGATGCTGGGTCTGCGCGGCGTACGTCTCGGCCTGGTCATCCCCGGCCTGTTCACCATGCAGGTACGGGCGATCGCGGAGGCGGCGGCCGAGCGCAAGAACGCCAAGGGCGACCCGCGGGCCGAGATCATGATCCCCCTCGTCGGTACGGTCCAGGAGCTGGAGATCGTCCGCGAGGAGGCCGACCAGGTCATCGCGGAGGTGCAGGCGGCCGCAGGCACGAACCTCAGGCTCGCCATCGGCACGATGATCGAACTCCCGCGGGCCGCCCTGACCGCCGGTCAGATCGCCGAGGCCGCCGAGTTCTTCTCCTTCGGTACGAACGACCTCACGCAGACCGTCTGGGGCTTCTCCCGGGACGACGTGGAGGCGAGCTTCTTCACCGCGTACCTGGAGAAGGGGATCTTCGGCGTCTCCCCCTTCGAGACCATCGACAAGGACGGCGTGGGTTCCCTGGTGAAGTCGGCCGTGCAGGCCGGCCGCGCCACCCGCCCCGACCTGAAGCTCGGCGTCTGCGGCGAACACGGAGGCGACCCCGAGTCCGTCCACTTCTTCCACGAGGTGGGACTGGACTACGTGTCCTGCTCCCCCTTCCGGATCCCGGTGGCACGCCTGGAGGCGGGCCGCGCGGCGTCGACGGCGAAGGGCAGCGACCACCGCTAGCCTGCCGGAACTCCGGAGCCGCCGACGGTCGACCCTGACCCTCACCGACGGCCGACGGCTCCGGCGTGCGAAAGAAACGGGGCGGCACCTTGTGCGGAGGTGCCGCTCCGTCGTGCGTCATCTGCGGAGACGGTCAAGCTACGTCGCTGACCAGGTGTGATGGCGTTTGCCCGCGTTGGCTGCGGACCGGCAACGGGACTCCTTGGGCGGAGAGTTGGTCGACAACCTCGCAGCACCGGGCCGTGGACTTCCGGGACTTCCTCGACATGAGGCTCCCCTCCTGCTGTGGAGACTGTGACCGGCGGGACAGTTGGGGTCACGGCATCCAGGAAGCGCATCTACGACGCCGAGTTCCGTGAGGGGCGCAACGGGTCGCCGTCGGCGGACCCGGCCGGTGGCAGAGACCTGGCCGGGCGGTCGTCTGCGGGAGAGCGAGCGAGCGCGCGGAGCTGGAGCGGCTGCGGGCCGAGGCGAGGGAGAAGGACAAGCGCATCCGCGAGTGGTACGCCCGCCCCCCCCCGCGGCCCCGGATGGCGACCGGTCAGGGCCGGTGGCAGCCTGGATGACGACACCGTTCGTGTTCGCAGGAGGTGGAGTATCCGTGCGAAGCCGCATGTCGCGTACCGGAAAACTGCTGAGCACTGCCGCGGCGGCCGCCCTGTCGGCCACGCTCTTCCCCGTCGTGGCGGCCCCGTCCGCGGCGGCTGCGACCTGCGACCCGGTCGCCGCCAACCGGGCCCCGACTGCCGCGACGGTCACCCAGGCGAGGGCTGCCGTGATGTGCCTGATCAACGCGCAGCGCACACAGCGCGGGCTGCCTTCCCTCACCATTAGCCAGGCCCTGACGAACGCGGCCCAGCAGCATGCTGTCGCGGCCGTCCAGCTGAAGTGGTGGGGACCGGGCAAGGACCCGCACCGCAACCCCCAAACCGGCTCGACACCGCAGAGCCGCATCCAGGCGGCCGGATACTGTCCCAACCCCCGCTCGTGGGAGTTCAACGAGATCACGTACACCGGGTGGGGCGGATCGGGAACTCCGCAGGCCGCCGTCAACTGGTGGATGAGCAGCCCCGGCCACCGCGCCATCATCCTCAAGCCGACGCTGCGCGAGATAGGCCCGTGGGCCCAGCCCGGCTCGGCGGACCGGGCGGGGGCCTCGTCGCCCAGCGCCGGCACCTACGTCGTGACGTTCGGACGCTGCCAGCGGTGAATCCCCCATCGAGGTCTCTCGCATGTGCAGAACCGCGCGGGTGCAGGTTTGGCCGCCGTGCTGGGGCCAAGGTCCGTGTCCCGAGGACATGACGCTTCACGACCTGCGGCACGCTGAACGTCTACACGCACCTGTGAGAGGTGGAGGGGGACCGGACCGCCGACATGATGGAGGCCGCGCTGCGCGATGTGCCCCATGAGGGGCGGCAGATGCTGAGTTCCCAGTTCAGGGTGTTGGTCATACACCCTGTGCCGAGGTGCCGCCCCGTCGTGCGACCGGGCACAGCCGTACGAAGCCGTCGAGCCCTCCGTACGGCGCCGCACTCAACTCGGCCTCGCCGCCACCGGCGCGGGCCGGCCGCTGCACCAGATCTCGACCGGGCCCGTACCGCCCCTGGGTGCGTCGGGGGCGCGCAGAGCCGGTCGCAGCGCGTTCGACAGCAGGTTGTCGAGGATCTGCTCGACGGCCCCGTGCACCGCAAGCACCGGCCCCGCACCGTTACCGCCGTACCGCTCCAATAGGGGGCCAGGCCCCGTGCCGTTCGACGCTGACCGAGTCCAGGTCGAGGAGTTCACTGCGCAGCGGCGGGGACGCGGGTGCAGGTGCTGATGCCGGGGAACGCGTCGACGGCGGACATGGCCGGGACCAGGACGGCCTCGGAGCCCTTCGCCCGTGAGGATCCCCGCACCGCACCACCACCCCGTCGCCCTGTTTCCCCCGCCTCCGTGGCCCATGCCGAAGCGTCGTCGACTCCGTTGCCGGGCCACACCGCCGAATGGTCCTACCCCGAGACCCAGCCCTTCTCGAACGACTACGCAACGCCCTGACACCGGCCGACGAGGTCCGCGCCCGCTCGCGCTTCTCGTGCTTCCGGATCACCTGATGGGATGGCGATTCGTAGGCCAAAGGATTCAGCACGTTACTGATCCATTACCTTCTGTAACTCCTGGGGGCCGGTGGGGTCTTTGGGAGGTAGAGGGGTGACTGATGAAGACGGCGATGGTTGGCGTGGTGGCGGCCGGGGTGTTTCTCGTTGGGGCGGGGACGTCGATGGCGGGGGCTTGGCACAAGCTGCCCCGGTTGACGCCGACAGGCGTGCAATTCGCCCAGGGGCAGTACAGGTTCAACGACGCAGCCCAGAACCATGGCTCCTTCGAATGGAGCGGGCAGCTCAAGGATGCATTGCCTGGTGACAACAACAACGTCTACATGCTCGTTCGCGTTGAAGGGCACAACTGGGTTCGCTACAACGGCAAGCAGCGGCAGACAGTGTTCTTGCACCACTCCAACTGGGATGGAGCTCAGCAGTACACGGACGACGCGGATCTGCGTGCCTGTCGCGATCGAGGCACGCTTCGGCCAGACAATTGCTCTCCGGCGCGCCACTTCAGGCCGTAGGCGGACTGTCCGCCGCCCAGGACCCGGGCGCAGCCCCGGGTCCTTTCCTTTCCGCTCTCCTGGAGGCTCGCATCACAACGTCAGAAGTCCTGTCGGCCAGAGGAATCGACCTCTTTTATGGGCAGTCGCACGCCGTCAGGGGCGCGGCCATTGCAATCAGCCAGGGCGAGGTCGTGGCCATCACGGGACAGAGCGGTTCGGGCAAGTCGTCCCTCCTGTATTGCCTGGCCGGAGTATTGCCCGTCGCAGGCGGCGAAGTCCGCTTCGAAGGACTCCAGCTGGGTGCACTCGACGACGACGAACTCAGCGCCCTGCGCCGTGACCGCTTCGGATTCGTCTTCCAGCACGGCGAGTTGCTGCCCGAACTGACTGTGGAGGAGAACACCGCTCTGCCGCTGAGACTAGCCGGGCAGCGCAAGGCCACGGCGCTCGCTGCCGCTGGGGAGTTACTGGGACGGCTTGGACTCGCCGAACTGCGGGAGCGGCGCCCCTCGCAAGTGTCGGGCGGTCAGAACCAGCGGGTTGCTGTAGCGCGCGCCCTCGTGCATCGGCCAACTGTGGTCTTCGCCGACGAGCCGACCGGATCACTCGACAGAGCCAACGCCGCCACCGTGCTGGAGGAATTCCTCGCCCTTGCGAGATCGCAAGGCACGGCGGTCGTCCTCGTTACCCACGACCAGAACGTCGCGGCCCGCGCGGACAGCCGGTACACGATGTCCGACGGGGTGCTCGCCAGAGAACAGGACGTGGCGTGAAGGAACTCCTTCTGGGGCTTCGCCTGTTGCTCGGCAGCGGGCGTGGCAACCGTGCGCGATTCGTGCTCATGGCAGTGGGTGGCTCGCTCGGTGTGTGCTGCCTGGCCATCGTGCTTGCCATTCCCGGAATCCTAGCGGCGCAGGACGGGCGCATCGCGGCCCGGCAGCCGGTCGTCCCGCTGGATCAGTCCGGCCAGAGGATCAACAGCGGCTTTCCGCTGAGTCTCAGCCGCACTGACCCGTATGGCTCGGCCCCTCTCACCCGGATTTTCGTCGCACGAGGGACGAAGTCAATCGCACCGCCGCCCGGTCTGAAGTCGCTCCCACGGGATGACCAGGTGTTCGTTTCTCCGCGTCTGCATCGCCTACTGCGAGACCAACCGGACTTGGCTCAGCGTTTTCCGGGCAATGAAGCAGGGCTGATCGGAGCCCAAGGGCTGGCTCGTCCGGATGAACTCGTCGCGTACGTGGGCATGAGCCGTGCCGAACTGTCCGGCGGGTATCCCGTGAAGCAATGGGGCAAGGACTACGCTCCGGATCCCACAGTGGAGCCCTCCACGCTCGATATCGTCCGCTTCACGATGGCCGGAGTCGTGCTGCTCCCCCTCGCAGTCTTCCTCTCCGTGTGCGCACGGCTCTCCGCCGCAGAACGGACACGCCGATTGGCTGCCCTCCGTCTGTTGGGGCTGAGCAGGAAGGGCACTCAACGTGTGAACGCCGCAGAGACGGTCGCGGCGGCTGGCGTGGGTGCTGTTCTGGGTCTTGCCGAGTACGACATCGTGAATCAACTTGTCTCGCGAATCGGCCTGCCGGGGTTCAAGTGGTACCCGGGTGATGGAGCCTTGTCTGTTACAACCCTTCTGGTGTGCCTCGTGGGCTGCCCAGCGCTCGCCTGGTTTGTAGGCCGTGCCAGCGCACGCAAGGCGGCAGCAAACCCGCTGGCTGTCCGGCGTGGCGCGGTGGAGAAGTCGCCGTCAAGGTGGGGATTCCTGCCGCTGACCGCAGGCATGGGCATTCTGACGGGGTACTGCATCGCCGGAGCCGCCGGGCATGCTCCCACGAGCACAGCACTGTCTTCGGTGCTCGTGCCATCAGCGGTCGTTCTGGTCGGCGTAGGGCTCGCGCTGTCGCTGCCCTCGCTGTCCAGGTTCCTGGCTCGACGGACGGCCCGCTCCACGCAGTCGCTCTCCTTCAGTCTTGCGATGCGCCGGAACGAAGCCGAGCCGGGTGGCGTGCTTCGGGTGGCGACGGGGCTCGTTCTGCTGGTCTTCGTGGCTTCTCTCGCGCAAGGGGTGCTCATTGAGTTGGAGCAGGTCACCAAGAGCAACTCTCCCGTTCAGGTCTACGACATCCTGCTTGAGGAGATCAATGCGTCTCAGCAGCACGCTCTCGAAGAGCTGCCAGGTCTGCAGGCACACCTCGTTGCTTTGCAGCCGAAAGCTGGTGGCAGTGCGTCGACGAAACCGGGCGTCGACGCAGTGGTGGCCACATGCGACCAGCTGCGCAAGGCGGTGCCGTCGGTTGAAGGGTGTGTAGACGGGCAGCCTCTGTGGCTGTGGGATTCCGCGCAGGTCCAGGCCAACATCCAGGCGGGTGACACTGTCCACTTCGCCGTTCGCGGCGGGCGGCACACCCGCGACCTGAAGCTCACAGTGCCGTATCAGAAGGTCCGGTTCCACAACCCCGTGGACGCCCAGGTGGTCGATAGCGGGTCGATCCTCCTGCCACCCTCCATGGTGCCCCAGCACACTCGCTCGGAGGATGCCACTCTCAGCCTGATCAGTGGCTCCGGCCCAGAAACCGTACGCCGTGTCCTCGACGCCATCGGTGGGGCAGCCCCCACCGCGCAGGTCGAGCCTCAAGGCCTTGCGGTCGAGGCACTCCAACAGATCACCATCGTAAAAACCCTCCTCGCCGTAGGCATGATCCTCGGCCTCATCATCGGCGTAGCCGCCTACCTCGTCGCCGTCACCGACCGGGCCGTGGAGCGGCGGCCGCAGGTTACTGCGTTGGCCTTGTTGGGGGCGCGGGCGCGGACGTTGCGGGCTGTGCAGGTGGTGCAGGTGGTGTTGCCGTTGGCTGTGGGGTTGGTGTTGGCCGTGGTGGTGGGGAAGATGGCCGAGTCGAGCTATCTGGTCACCGGGGGCGGGGCCGTCTTCTGGGACGGGGGCGGGGTTCCGTTGCTGCTCGCGTGTGCTCTCGGGGTGCTGGTCGTCGCCGCCGTGGGCGCGTTGCCGCTGGTGGGGCGGAGGATTGATCCCGAGTTGATCCGGCGAGACTGAGCGTACGGTGAGTGACGAGCAGTGGTGGAGAGGGGTCTGGGCATGGCCGGGTGGAATGTGAGTGACATCCCTGATCAGCGCGGCCGTACGGCCGTCGTCACCGGGGCCAACAGCGGGATCGGGTTCGTCACGGCACGTGAGCTGGCGCGGCGTGGGGCGCGGGTCGTGCTCGCCTGTCGCAGCGAGGCGCGGGGGAGCGAGGCGGGGGACCGGATCACCTCCGAAGTGCCCGGCGCGGACGTGGAGTTCGTACGGCTGGACCTCGGGGATCTCGACTCCGTGGCGGAGTTCGCGGCGATGTTCGACCTTGTGTACGGCGAGCGGCTTGATCTTCTCGTCAACAACGCCGGGGTCATGGCTCTGCCGTTCGCGCGTACGTCCGATGGGTTCGAGACTCAGTTCGGGGTCAATCACTTGGGACACTTCGCGCTCACCGGGCTGCTGCTTCCCGCGCTGCTCGCCACCCCGGGCGCCCGCGTCGTGACCGTGTCGAGCATGTTCCACGTGCTCGCCAACATCGACATCCACGACCTCGACAGCGAGCGCGGCGGGTATCGGCGCTGGGTCGCCTACGGGCGGTCCAAGAGCGCCAATCTTCTGTTCACCCACGAACTGGCGCGGCGGCTGGCCGGCGCCGGGTCCGATGTCGTCGCTGCCGCCGCTCACCCCGGGTACGCCTCCACCAACCTCCAGACCGCCGGGCCGAAGCTCGCGGGGCGCAAGGGCGCCGAGCGGGTCATGGAGATCGGGAACCGGCTCCTCGCGCAGAGCCCGGACGCCGGGGCCCTGCCCACGCTGTACGCCGCCACCGCGCCCGGTGTACGGCCCGACTCCTTCACCGGACCCTCGTTCGCGATGTGGCGCGGCGCGCCCGCGAGCTCCTGGCGGGCCGGGTGGACGCGCGACGACGCCGTCGGCGAGCGCCTCTGGAGCGCCTCCGAGCAGCTCACCGGCGTGACCTACGACGCTCTGAAGTGACCTGACTCGCCGGCTCCCCGGTCCGCGTCAGAGGGCGCCTCCGCTGTCCACCACCAGGTCCGTGCCCACGACCGACGCCGCGTCGTCCGACGCCAGGTAGAGGACGGCCGCCGCCACCTCCTCGGTCTTCGACACGCGGCCCAGAGGCAGTTCGTGACGTGCCCGCTCCACGCGCTCGGCCTCCGACTCGCGCGGCCGCAGTGACATCGTGGTGGCGGAGGCGCCGGGGCTGACGACGTTGATCCTGACTCCGTCGGCGATGTGGTCGAGGGCCGCGGCACGGGACAGCGCGGTGACGGCGGCCTTGGCGGCGGCGTAGGCGGCGACGCCCGGGCGGCGGGTGTGCAGGCCGATCGTGGAGGCGAGACTGACGATCGCGCCGCCGGACGGCTGCGTCCGCATCTGCCGGATCTCCGCCTGAAGGGCGAGGAACACGCCGGTGACGTTGATGTCCAGTTCGGCGTGCCAGTCGGCCTCCGGAAGGTCGGCCAGCGGTGTTCCGCCGTGGAAGACGGCCGCGTTGTTCACCGCCACGTCCAGGGAGCCGAAACGGTCGACGGCCGCCTCGACGAGGGCGCGCACCTCGTCCGAGCGTGACACGTCCGCGGTCACTGCCAGCGCCTTTCCGCCCTCGGCCTCGATCAGCGCGACCGTCTCGTCGAGCGATGCGGCTGTCCGGCCGGCGACGACCACCTGGGCGCCTTCCGCGGCGAACGCCAGGGCGGTGGTCCGGCCTATGCCGGATCCGGCGCCCGTGACGAGGGCCGTCTTTCCCGAGAAGCGTGAGCGTGTGGTCATTCCGGATCCCCTTATTTGACCGATCGGTTCAGTATGAAGGCGTGCGTGGGCCTTGGGATGTGGTCTTCAGTCGAGCAGCGTCAGCGCCTGTTCCGCCGCGTCCTGGACCCGGGCCGGGTCCGCGGACGCCTTGCCCACCACCCGTAGGCCCTGCATCAGGACCAGCAGCATGCGGGCGAGGGCGAGCGGATTGCGGTCGGCGGGCAGTTCGCCCTGGGCCTGCGCGCGGACCAGGGCCGAGTGCAGCAGGGTCTCGAGGTGGTCCCAGTTGTGCTCGACGCGGCGGGCCGCGGCCGTGTCGTGGGGTGCCAGTTCGGCGGCCGTGTTGGTGACGAAACAGCCGCTCAGGCGTCCTCCCTCGGTCGCCGCCTCGGTCGCGAAGCGGCGTACCACCGCTCGTACGGCGGGCAGTGCGGGACCCGGCTGGGAGAGCTCCCGCAGGAGCTGCGGATTACGCGCCTGCTGGTAGCGGTCCAGTGCCTTCAGGTACAGCTCGTGCTTGTTGCCGAAGGTCGCGTAGAGGCTGGCGCGGCCGACGCCGAGGTGCTCGACGAGGTCCGTCATGGATGTCGCCTCGTAGCCGCGCCGCCAGAACAGCTCCAGGGCCGACTGCAGCGCGGCGTCCGGGTCGAATTCCTTGGTCCTGACCATGGGATGACCGTAGGTCAATCGAGAATGATCGGTCAAGTAAGACCGGGGTGACCGGCGGGCGCGAGGAGATCCCGGTCACCCCGGCCGTCAGGAAATCCGGACCTCGTACGTCGTCACCCCTACCGTCTCGTCGTCCAGGCACCGGCCCGACTCCAGGTCGAACCGCTGCTTCAGCAGGGGCGAGGCCACGAACGGGCGGCCCTGGTGGGAGCCGATCAGACCGCGGGAGAGGACCGCCGCGCCGCTGAACGGATCGCGGTTGTCGATGGCGTACATCCGGCCCGCGCGGTCGAGGAAGACGGCCGCCTGGCCGCCGTCCGGGAGCAGGGCGGCGACTCCGCGGCCCGGCGTCAGCGCGGACAGGTCGCAGAGGGCCAGCCAGGAGTCCGTCAGGCGGAGTTGGACGGTGAGGGTGGTCGTTTCGGGTGCCAGGGTCATCGCTGGGCGCTTCCTTCCAGGGCTTCCGAGGGGCGGCGGCCGATGCTCAGCAGCGGCAGGTCCGGCTTGATCTGGTCGCGCTCGGGGACGAAGCCGACGACCGGGTCGGGGGTGTCCGGGGCGTTCACGAAGGACACGAACCGGGCCAGTTTCTCGGGGTCGTTGATGGTCTCGGCCCATTCGTCGCGGTAGGCGGCGACATGCGCGGCCATCAGCGACTCCAGTTCCTCGCAGATGCCGAGCGAGTCCTCCACGACCACCTCGCGTATGTGGTCCAGGCCGCCCGGAATCCGCTCCAGCCAGGTCGACGTGCGCTCCAGGCGGTCCGCCGTGCGGATGTAGAACATCAGGAACCGGTCGATCAGGCAGACGAGTTCGGCGTCGGAGAGGTCCTGTGCGAGCAGGTCCGCGTGGCGCGGGGTGGCGCCGCCGTTGCCGCCGACGTACAGGTTCCATCCGCCCGCGGTGGCGATCACGCCGAAGTCCTTGGACTGGGCCTCGGCGCACTCGCGGGCGCATCCGGAGACCGCCGACTTGAGCTTGTGCGGGGAGCGCAGGCCCCGGTAGCGCAGCTCCAGGTCGATCGCCATGCGGACGGAGTCCTGGACGCCGTAGCGGCACCAGGTCTGCCCGACGCAGGATTTGACCGTGCGCAGGGCCTTTCCGTACGCGTGCCCGGACTCGAAGCCCGCGTCCACCAGCCTCGCCCAGATGAGGGGGAGTTGCTCGACCCGCGCCCCGAACAGGTCGATGCGCTGGCCGCCCGTGATCTTCGTGTAGAGGCCGAAGTCCCGGGCCACCTCGCCGATCACGATCAGCTTCTCCGGGGTGATCTCGCCGCCGGGGACGCGCGGCACGATCGAATACGAGCCGTTCTTCTGGAGGTTGGCGAGGAAGTGGTCGTTGGTGTCCTGGAGGGCCGCCTGCTCGCCGTCCAGGACATAGCCGCTGGCGCCGATGGCCGGGGCGAGGGAGGCGATGATCGAGGCGACGGCCGGCTTGCAGACCTCGCAGCCCTCGCCGCCCCGGGCGCCCTCGCGGCCGTAGCGGTCCAGCAGGACCTGGAAAGAGGGGACGCGCAGCGCGAGGGCGATCTCGTACAGCTCCTCGCGGGTCTGGGAGAAGCAGCCGCACAGGCCGTGGTCGACCTCGACGCCGCTCGCCTCCAGCTCCTCGTTGACGAGCTGGCCGAGGACCTTGACACAACTCCCGCAGCCGGTACCGGCCTTGGTGCACTTCTTGACCTCGGGCACGGTGGTGCAGGAGTGCTCGGTGACCGCGCCGCGGATCGTGCCCTTGGTGACGTTGTGGCAGGAACAGATGACCGCGGAGTCGGGGAGCGCGGAGGGGCCGAGCGCGACCGGGGCGCCCGCGCCCGCCGGGAGCACCAGCTGCTCGGGGGCGATCGGCGGCACGGAGCCGGTGAAGGCCCGCAGGGTGCCGTACGCGTCCGCGTCGCCGACCAGGATGCCGCCGAGCAGTTCGCCGCCGCGGCCGATGACCAGCTTCTTGTACGTGCCCGAGCGCGAGTCGGAGTAGACGACGTCGAGGCAGTCGGAGGTGGCGCCGTGCGCGTCGCCGAAGGACGCGACGTCGACGCCGAGCAACTTCAGCTTCGTGGACAGGTCGGCGCCCGTGAAGCTGGCCTCGTCCGCGGCGATCGTCGCGGCGGCCGTCTCGGCCATCTCGTAGCCGGGCGCGACCAGGCCGTACACCCGGCCGTCCGAGGCGAGGGCGCACTCGCCGATCGCGAACACGTGCGGGTCCGACGTGCGGCACTGGTCGTCGACCGTGATGCCGCCGCGCTCGCCGACCGTGAGACCGGTGTCGCGGGCGAGCTGGTCGCGCGGACGGACGCCGGCCGAGAACACCACGAGATCCGTGGGGAGTTCGGAGCCGTCGGAGAGCTTCATCCCGGTCACGGCGCCGTCGTCGCCGGTGACGATCTCCTGGGTGCCCGTGCCCGTGTGCACGCTCAGGCCCATGTCCTGGATGGTGCGCAGGAGCGCCGCGCCGCCGCCCTCGTCGACCTGTACGGGCATCAGGCGCGGCGCGAACTCCACGATGTGCGTGGTCAGTCCGAGCCCCTTCAGCGCGCCCGCGGCCTCGAGTCCGAGCAGGCCGCCGCCGACCACCGCACCGGTCGTCGCCCGCGCCTTCGCGTACTCCTCGATGGCGAGCAGGTCCTCGATGGTGCGGTACACGAAGCAGCCCTCGGCGTCCTTACCGGGCACCGGCGGGACGAAGGGGTACGAGCCGGTGGCGAGGACCAGGGTGTCGTACGTGATGACCAGACCCGAGCGCGCGGTGACCTGCCTGGCCTCCCGGTCGATCGTCTCGGCCGGGTCGCCGAGGTGCAGTTCGATGCCGTGCGCGGTGATGAACTCGGTGTCGGTGAGGGAGAGTTCCTCCGCGGTGCGGCCCGAGAAGTACGAGGTGAGCTGGACGCGGTCGTACGCCGGGCGCGGCTCCTCGCACAGCACGACCACACGGTGCGTGGCGGTCAGGCCGCGTTCGGCGAGCGCTTCGAGGAAGCGCTGGCCGACCATGCCATGGCCGACGAGCACGATGGTGTGCGCGCTGCCGTCGGTGGCGTTCGCCGCCGTCGTCATCGTCGTGTCCGTGGACATTCAGGAGCCTCCGTCGTTGGTGAGCAGGTGGAGCAGCGGGGCGCTGTCCGCGGGGGAGCGGTGCGATTCCCTCCCGGGCCCTTCCGGTCTCTTCCGGTCTCTCCCGGGCCGGGGGCGAGGGTGAACCGGGTCAGGGAGCGGGCGCATTCGAGGTCATGCACCGCAGCCTGCGACGCCGGTGTTACCCGGTCGCATCACGGCTGTTTCCCGGGAGGAACGCTGCCCTCAGCGGGAGCGGCACCCGGTTGTGAGGGTTCGGTGGGGTCAACCGAACCCCCGGTCCTCGTGCGGGCACGATCGATCGCGGCGCCCCGGCACGGAAGCCTTGAGGCATCGGGATCCACCCGCTGACGAACAGGGGGACAGAAGCATGGCCATCTCCGAGAAGCCGCAGCAGAAGCCGCAGCAGAAGCCGCAGCAGAAGCCGGAGCAAAGGTCTCAGCAGAAGCAGAAGTCGCAGCCTCCGCCGCCCCGCGACGACTCCGCCGTACGGGCCTGGCTGTTCGTCCGCGAAGCGTTCACCGCGGGCACCTGGCGCCGGGTCGCGTACGCGCTGCTGGCGTTCCCCGTGGGGGTGCTCTGCGTCCCGCTGGCGCTGCTGGGCGCCCCGACGGGGCGGTGGCAGCGGGGGCTCGTCCGCCGTTTCCTGGGCCGGGAGCTGTCCGGGTCCTCGCGGGGACTGGCCCACGCCGCGGCCGCCGTACCCCTCAATCTCCTGGTGCTGGCCGTCACCGTCTACGGCTGGTCCCTGGTGCCGATGAACCTGGGCTGGCCGCTGCGCGCCGCCGGTTCCGACTACTCCGACGCGTGGGGCGGGCCGACCTTCGCGGGGGCCTGGGCGTTCCACGCGATCGTCGGCGGGTTCGGCTTCCTGCTGCTCATGCCGTGGCTCGGCCGGGCCCTGGCGGCCGTCCAGCTCCGCCTCGCCGCGGCGCTCCTCTCCTAGGTTGACTCCATGCACCCCCTCCGCAACCGCCTCCGCGCACCCGTGGCCTTCCCCTTCGGGCGGAAGGCCCTCGCGGCGCTTCTCTACGGGGTGATCGCCTTCCCGCTCGCCCTGGTCGGATTCGTCCTCACCTTCGTGGGGCTGTTGGTCGGGGGCGTGCTCTCCGTGACCACGCTGGGACTGTGGCTGGTCGCCGTGACCGTGCGCGGGGCGCTGGCGCTCGGCAGGCTCCAACGCGCCCTCGCGCGAGCCCTGCTGGGGCTGGAGATCGAGGAGCCGGAACGCCGCGAAGGTACCGGGATCCTGGGCTGGCGGCGGGCGCTGCTCGGTGACCGGAGCGGGTGGCGCGCCGTCGCCTGCGCGCTGGCCACCCCCTTCACCGCCGTCTTCGGGTACACCGCCGTCGTCATCGGTTACGTCTACGGCGTCCTGCTCACCCTCCACCCCCTCCTCAAGCGGTGGAACTACGACACCCGGCGGGCGAGCGACGGTACGACGCGCCGGGTGTCGCTGGAGTTCTTCGGATTCCAGGTCGACTCCTGGCCACGGTGGCTGATCCCGGCGGCCCTCGGGCTGCTGCTCCTCGCCACCGCGTCCTGGCTGCTGCGCCAGGCCCTCGTCCCGCACCGGGCGCTGCTCGGCGCGCTGCTCGGCCCCGACCCCGCCGAGCGCCGCATCCGCACCCTGGAGGAGACCCGCGCCCAGGCCGTGGACGACGCGGCGGCGACCCTGCGCCGGATCGAACGCGACCTGCACGACGGGACGCAGGCCCGGCTCGTCGGCCTCGCGATGCACCTCACGATGATCAGGGAGCTGATCGGCGCGGGGGCTTCCCCCGAACGGCTCCTCGCCGTCGTCGACACCGCGCGGGGCAACGCGACCCAGGCCATCGCCGACCTGCGCCATCTGGTGAAGGGCATCCACCCTCCCGTACTGGACCAGGGCCTGGACACCGCCCTGGCCACCCTTGCCGCCGACAGCGCCCTGCCCGTCGAGGTCGCCGCCGACATCACGGACCGCCCGAGCCCGGCCGTCGAGTCGATCGCGTACTTCTGCGCCGCCGAACTCCTTGCCAACGCCACCAAGCACAGCGGGGCGAGCGGTGCGGCGGTGAGCGTGAGTGCCCGGGACGGACTGCTGCGGCTGAGCGTGCGCGACGACGGACGCGGGGGAGCGGTGATCGGCGCGGGCTCGGGCCTGACCGGGCTGCTGGCCCGCGCCCGGACCGTCGACGGCACACTCACCTGCGAGAGCCCGCCGGGAGGCCCTACGGTGGTCACGGTCGAGCTGCCCTGCTGACCGAGCCGCCGTCCTGTCCGAGCCGCCCTCCTGACGATCACGGGGATCACATGCGCGTCGTCATCGCCGAGGACTCCGCCCTCCTGCGAGATGGGCTGGTCCAGCTGCTGCGGCTGCGGGACGTGGAGGTCGCGGCGGCCGTCGGGGACGCCGAGACGCTGCTCGCCGCCGTGGCCGAGCACCGTCCGGACGTGGCCGTCGTCGACATCAGGCTGCCGCCCACGCAGACCGACGAGGGTGTACGGGCGGCCGTACGGCTGCGTAGGGACCACCCCGGCACCGGGGTGCTGATCCTCTCGCAGTACGTGGAGACGACGTACGCCCGGCAGTTGCTCGCCGACCCGGCCGGGATCGGCTATCTGCTGAAGGAACGGGTCGTCGACATCGGCGAGTTCGTGGACGCCATGGAGCGGGTCGCCGCAGGCGGCACCGCCCTCGACCCCGAGGTCGTCGCGCAGCTCTTCGGCGCGAGCCGGCGCGCCACCGCCCTCGACAGGCTCACACCGCGCGAGCGCGAGGTGCTCGCCCTGATGGCCGAGGGCCGGACGAACCAGTCGATCGCCGGCGCCTTCACCGTCTCGGAACGCGCCGTCGAGAAACACATCGCCAACATCTTCACCAAGCTCGACCTGCCGCCGTCGGGCACCGGGCACCGACGGGTGCTGGCGGTCCTGCGCTACCTGGACTCGGTGACCGTCACATAAGGTCGCGATCATGCCCGACATATCGCTGACCGTCGTCGTTGTGCTCTGCCTCGCCTCCCTCGCGGCGGGCTGGATCGACGCCGTGGTGGGCGGTGGCGGGCTGCTTCTGCTCCCCGCGATGCTGCTCGGACTGCCGGGCGGTACACCGGCGGCGTACGCGCTCGGGACGAACAAGGCGGTCGCGATCGTCGGGACGACCGGTGCGGCGGTGACGTACGCGCGCAAGGCGCCGGTGGATGTGCGGCTGGCCGTGCGGATCGGGCTCGCGGCGCTGGCGGGCTCCACGGCCGGTGCCTTCGTGGCCGCCGGGCTGAGTACGGACGTGCTGAAGCCGGTGGTCATGGTGGTGCTGCTCGGCGTCGGGACCTTCGTCATGCTGCGGCCCGCCTTCGGTACGGCGCCCTCCACCGAGCCGGTGTCCGCGCGGCGCGTGCTGGCCGCGATCGGGCTCGCGGGCCTCGGGATCGGCTTCTACGACGGGCTCATCGGACCCGGCACGGGTACGTTCCTCGTCCTGGCGCTGACCGCGCTGCTCCACTTCGACCTGGTGACCGCCTCCGCCACCGCGAAGATCGTCAACTGCTGCACCAACGCGGGCGCCCTCGCGACCTTCGCCTGGAAGGGCACGGTGTACTGGCAACTGGCCGCGCTGATGGCCGTGTTCAACCTGGTGGGCGGCATGGTGGGGGCGCACACGGCGCTCAAGAAGGGCAGCGGGTTCGTCCGGGTGGTGCTGCTGACGGTGGTGTTCGCGCTGGTGGCGAATCTGGCGTACCAGCAGTGGATCGCGTAGGCGCCAGGCGCCACAGGTGCAGGTCAGCGGCTGCCGGTGAGGTGAGCGAAGACGACCACGTTCCCCTGGTACCCGGTGGCCTTCGAGTAGTCGCCGCCGCAGGTGATGACGCGCAGTTCGGGGCGGGACGCGGCGCCGTACACCTTCTCGTCCGGGAAGTCGCGGGCCGCGTAGACCTCGACGGCGTCGACGGTGAACAGCGCGGTGCCGCCGTCGCGGCGGGCCACCTCGATGGCGCTGCCCTTCTTGAGGGCGCCGAGGTTGTAGAAGACGGCGGGGCCGTTGGCGTTGTCGACGTGGCCCGCGACGATCGCGGTGCCTCGCTCGCCGGGGGTGGTGCCGGCCTGGTACCAGCCCGCGAGGTTCTTCTGCCCGGCGGGCGGGACGTCGAGGCTGCCCTGCGGGGTGAGGCCGAGACCCATCAGCGGGGCGTTCACGCCGATGGAGGGGATGCGGATGCGCTCGGGCGGGGAGTGGCGGAGCGCGGGAGCGCCCTGCCGGAGGGCGTCGCCGGTGCCGGCCTGGGCGGCGGAGGGCTGGGGCGGCGGGTGGACCTGGGTGCCGTTGTGGAGCAGCCAGGTCCCTGAGCAGAGGGCGACCACGGTGACGGAAGCTATCGCGGTGTTGCTGACCCGGCGCATATGAGCCTCCTCTCGGGGTCAGGGGTTGTGCGGTTGTGGTCGTGGTGGGTCCCCTTCCCCCTCCGGGCCGCGAGGGGCGTCGGGCCACGGAGGGGGAGGGGACGGCGGTACCGGCGGACGGACAGCGGAGGGTGTCCGTCAGATCCCGTCGCCTCTCGCCCGGCGATGCAGGAGCCAGGTACCGCCCGCGGCGGCGACGGCCAGGGCCGCCACTCCCGCCGCGGTCTGCACGGGGTCGGGGCCGAGTGCGCCGCCGACCCCCGTGTTCACATGCCCACGCGGCAGATGGATCTGTTCGCGTGTGGCGGTCAGGTTCACGATCAGGTCGCCGGTGACCTGCCGTCCGTGGGAGCACTTCGCGACGATCTCGTACGTCCCCGGCTGGGCGCTCGGCGGCACCTTGAACTGGCCGATCGCGTCCTGTTCGTGGGCGCTGGCGGCGAGTATGAAGATGCCCGCGCCGACCGCGCTGGCGTCACCCGTGGCGGTGCCGTCCGCCCCGCACGCCGCCGTGTTGACGGTGACGTCGGCCCCCGGGACGACGGAGGAGGGGAACACCTCCAGACTCTCCGTGGACCCGCCGTACGCGGGCGCGGTGGCGAGGCCCACCGCGGCGACGGCGAGCGCGGTACCGGTCAGCAGACGGGCTGTGCGTCGCATGGCTGTGCTCCTCCGAGGGGGCGCGGCCGGCGGCACCCCCAAGTGCCGCTGTGTCGGTCGTGCCCCTGCCCTTCCGAGGTAAGTGGCAGTCGGCCGGATTCGCTCCTTGACGGAGCGTCACACATGCGGGGAAAGAGTGCCGGACGAGGGTGTCCGATGGGCCGGAACGATGGCGTTCCAGCAGGTCACCGGCGTACGGCTGAGGTGTCGCGGCAAAGAACCCGAAGAGCGCGGGGCGGGGGTGCGAACGGGTGACGGGGCGGGCGGGAGGCGCAGTGACCTCAAGGATGGTTGAGGTGGCGGCCCGTGCGTCATGAAGGCGATCACGAGGGCCGTTTCGGTCCCGTCGTCGCCGACCGGTCGCCGTGGGCACCGCACCCGGCGTCCCGGACCGCGCCGACACGCCCACCCGGACGGCCCGGGGCGCCGCGAGCCGACCGCTGTGACTGCTGTGACCGCTGTGACCGCTCTGACGGCTTCGACGGCTTCGGCTGCTCCGGCCGGCCCCGGCACGTGCGAGTGCCGCACGTCCCTGGGCCGGCCGGTCGAGAAGCCCTGCCGGGCGCCCGACGTTCAGCTCACGGACACCGCGGACCAGGCCGCCGCCACCGCGTTGTACTCCGTGCTTGTGGCCCCGTACAGGTCCTTCGCCGCGCTCAGCGTCGCCGTCCGCGCGCCCGCGTAGTTGGTCGAGGACGTCATGTAGACCGTCAGCGCCCGGTACCAGATCGCGCCGAGCTTGTCCCGGCCGATGCCGGTGACCGTGGAGTTGTTGCAGGTGGGGGAGTTGTAGCTGACCCCGTTGATGGTCTTCGCGCCGCTGCCCTCGGCGAGCAGGTACGCGAAGTGGTTCGCGACGCCGGACGAGTAGTGGACGTCGAGATTGCCGACCGAGGAGCTCCAGCAGTCCGCGGAGTTGCCGTCCTTGGAGGGCTGGTCCATGAACCGCAGGGCCGCCTTGCCGAATCCGGAGCGGACGATCTTCTCGCCGATCAGGTAGTCCCCGGGGTCGGTGGAGTTGTTCGCGTAGAACTCCACCAGCGTGCCGAAGATGTCGGAGGTCGCCTCGTTCAGGCCGCCGGACTCGCCCGAGTAGGTCAGCGCCGCCGTCTTCGACGTGACACCGTGGGACATCTCGTGTCCGGCCACGTCGAGCCCGACCAGCGGCCCGAGCGTCGTCCCGTCACCGTCCCCGTACGTCATGCAGAAGCAACTGTCGTCCCAGAACGCGTTGTTGTAGTTGTTGCCGTAGTGCACGCGGTTGTATGAGCCCTTGCCGTCGCCCGCGATGCCGGTGCGGCCGTGGACGTATCTGTAGTAGTCCCAGGTCTCGTTCGTGCCGTACTGGGCGTCGACCGCGGCCGAGGAGCGGTCCGAAGCCGCCCCGGTTCCCCAGTGGTTGTCGGCGTCCGTGAAGAGGGTCGCCGGAGCGCGGCTGATGCAGATCCCGAAGATGCACAGGTCCGTCTTGTTCGCCGCGTCGCCCGTGTACGTGTTCCCGCGCGTCGGGTCCTTGAGCTGGTACGTCGATCCGGAGAGCGTGGTCTCCAGCGGGACCGTGCCGCTGTAGAGGGACCGGCCGTCACCCGTCGCCGTCTCGATGCTGTCCCACGCGTCGATCTGCCGGCCGCTGCGGGCGTCGGTCAGCACGGTGCGGGCGACCGGGTTGCCCAGCGAGTCCTGGCCCACCACGTTGGTGCGCCAGGCCAGCCGGGGTGCGCCGTGCAGGGCGTCCACGACGAGCTGGGGCCTGGCCGTCAGCTTCTTCAGCGTCTCGCCGAGGTGCGCGGCGCGCAGCGCGGCGGTGGCCAGGTCGGCGGCCTCGGGGGCGGCGAGCGCGGGCGTGGTGGTGGGGACGGAGAGGTCGCGGGAGGTGGCCCGGTTCGCGCCGCGGTAGGAGCCGTCGCGGGCGAGATGGACGACGAAGTCGCCGCCCAGGACCGGCAGTTTCCGGTACGTGCGGTCGTAGCGGACATGCTGGCCGCCGTCCGCGTCGACGATCACGTCACGGACGCTGGTGCCCTCGGCGGAGGTCAGGCCCAGCCGGGCGGCCTCCTTCACCAGGGCCGCGGCGGCGTTGTCGATCGCGGTGGCGCGGTCGGGCCGGCCGGCGGCGCCCGCGGTGGGGGTCAGCGCGGCCGCCAGCAGGGCGGTGGCGGCCGCGGCCACACCGGCCGCGGCCAGGCGGGAGCCTCGGGTGTGTGGTCGGGTACCTCGGGTCTGCCGTATCCGGATCCGACTCATCGGTCTCCTCGGGGAGGGGCGCTCAGACGCGTGGGGGCGCTGATGTCGAGTCAGAGTTAAAGGTCCATGACATGTCATGTCCATAGCCCATGCGTGATTCCGCGAGGTGTGGAGAGAATCGTTTCCGCACCCTCACGAATGAGAGACGATCATGGAGATGGCCGCCGGAACGGTTTCCTGGCTGACCGTGCTGACCACGACCGACGCCCCCGAGAAGGCGGAGGCGCTCGCGCGCGGCGCGGTCGAGGCGCGGGTCGCGGCCTGCGCGCAGATCGCCGGGCCGGTGACCTCCGTCTACCGGTGGAAGGGGGCGGTGGAGACCGCGAGGGAGTGGAAGGTGTTGTTCAAGACCACGGGTGCGCGGTACGACGCGCTGGAGACGTATCTCCTCGCGGCGCACGACTACGACACCCCCGAGATCATCGCGACGCCCGTCGTCCGGGGGAGCGCGGACTATCTGCGCTGGGTCGAGGAGGAGACCGTGGGGGAGGAGAGCGTGGAGTCGGAGACCGGCGAGTGACCGTCCCCTTCTTCGTCTACGGCACCCTGCGTCCCGGCGGGCACAACCACGACCTGTTCCTCCGTGGCCGTACGGAGTCGGAGGAGCCCGGCCGGATGCGGGGAGCCGTGCTGTACGAAGGGCCCGGATATCCGTATGCCGTCGAGGAGCCCGGAGGTGTCGTGCGCGGGGAGTTGGTCACCGCGCTCCCGGAGGCGTACGGGCAGGTGCTCGGCGCGCTGGACCGGCTGGAGGAGTACGTGCCGGGCGACCCCCGCAACCTGTACGAGCGGGTGGCGCGGGAGGTGACCCGCGCGGACGGCACGGCCGTACGGGCCTGGGTGTACGTGGCCGCCCCCGCCGTCGCCGCGCGGCTGCGGGCCGGCGGCACGCTCGTCGAGGGCGGGGACTGGCACGTGGGCCGTTGAGGGCACGGGCGCGCCCGTCGTCGAGGAGCCCACTCGTGCGGGTGGCGGGTCCGCGTGACTCCGCGCGCCCCCACGGTCGCGCCCCGGGCCGCCCCTAGGTTCCCGCCATGACCGACAGCGACATCACCCGGCGCCGTCTCCTCGCGCTGGGCGGCGCGGGTGCGGGGGCCGCTCTGGGGCTCGGGATCAACTCGTGCTCGTCGAGTCGCCCGAGTACCTCGAAACCCCCGAGCACCTCGAATCCCCCGAACCCTTCATCCCCGGTGACCCCCGACTCCTCGTCCGCTTCGCACGCGCCTCCGGAGACAGGGGCGGCGTCCTCGCCCAGGTGACCGCTACACGGTGAGCCGCGTCAGCAGCACCGACGGAGCCTCCGGCAGCGTCACCCGCAGCGCCGACCCGTCCCAGACCACCGGCCCCGCCGACCCGTGCAGTACGTCGGCCCGCACCTCCCGCCCCGCCAAGTGCGCCACGGGCAGGGCGACTTCGGGGTCATCGTCCGCCCTGCGCCACACCAGCACATACGTGGTGTCGAGGAACGGCACCCGCATCCCCAGCGCCACCCACGTGTCCCGCCACCCGGGCAGCCCGAGCGGCCAGAACGGCACCGACCGGCCGAGATCGCCCCGGACGGCCTTGTACGTCACCAACGCCTCCCGCACGAGCCCGAGTTGGTGCGGTGTCATGCGGTCCAGATGCCCGGAGAGATGAACCCGCCCCAGCAGGGCCGAGCCGAGGGTGAAGGCGATCTCCTCGTCCGTGAACTCCGGTTGCGGGTACGCCCACACGGCCCCCTGCTCGGGCGGCACCGCGGTCGGCGCGGCGGCCGCGATGGGTGGGTAGCGCAGGGGGTCCTGCTGGTCGGAGGTGGACTGGAGCTGGGCCACGGCCAGCGACGCGCCGTCCATGCGCAGCCCGCCCGAACCGCAGTTCTCGACGACCAGACCCGGGTGGCGGTCCAAGGCGGCCGACAGCCAGGACAGCCAGGCGCGGGTGTGGTCGAGGAGACCGGGCGCGGAGGTGGTGATGTTGTAGTCGAGCTTGAGATAGCCCACGCCCCACTCGCCGACGAGCCGGTCGACCGTCCGGTCGAGGTGCGCGCGGGCGGCCGGATGCGTCAGGTCCAGCTGGTGGCGGCCCTGTTCGGTGACGCGCACGCCGCCGTCGTGGCGCAGGAAGGCCTCGTCCGGCAGCTCGGTGGCGAGCGGACTGCGGACGCCGACCACCTCCGGTTCCAGCCACAGCCCCGGCACCATCCCGCGCTCCCGGATCCGGCCGAGCACGGCGTGGAGGCCGTCAGGGCCGGGGAAGCGCCGCGGCGACGGCAGCCAGGCGCCGACACTGTCCCACCAGCCCCCGCCGCCGTCCCCGCCCACGCCCCCATCCGCATCCCCGTCTCCGTCCCCGCCCTCGTCGTCGTACCACCCGGCGTCGACGCAGAAGTACTCCGCGCCCGCCTCGGCCGCCGCGTCGATCAGCGGCAGCAGCTTCTCGGTGGTCGGGTCGCCCATGAGAGTGTTCATGTAGTCGTTGAAGACGACGGGGAGTTGGTCGTGGTCGGGGTGCGGACGGCGGATCCGGCGCCGGTAGTCGGTCAGCGCGGTGAGCGCCCCGTCGAAGCCGTCGCCGAGCGCGAGAGCCGCGTACTCGGAGACGAACTCCGCCCCCGGGGACAGGACCTGACGCCATGAGTGGTCGTCCGCGGTCGGACCGCTCAGCGAGAGGTACGTGTGGTGGTCCGCCTCGCCCGCCTCCCACAGCCAGCTCGCGGCGGACTCGATCTGCCAGAGCCAGCAGCGCCCGTCGGTGCGGTCGGTGAGCGCGCCCATCGCCAGATGCCCGTCGGTGGGCCAGCTCCCGCGCCCGGCGAGCCGCACCCCGGCCCGCCCGTCGTGCCCGTGGAACGCCCGGCCGACGTCGGGCACGGACTCCCGCAACTCCTCGGCGTACCAACGGCATTCGGCGAGCCAGTCGTTGCGTGCCCGGTGCACGTCGAGTACGTCGGGCGAGGGCAGCGCGCCCAGCAGCAGACTGCTCACGGAGCGCACGGTGACGGGTGTGCCCCCGTCGTTGCGGATCCGGACGCGGGTGCGCAGCACCGGTACCGCGTCCGGTGAGGAGTACTCGACGAAGACGGTCAGACCGCCCCGCCTGTCCTGGAGCTGGACGGTGAGGTGGTGCCAGCCGTCGCCGTACGCCGCGTGGTGGGCGCGGTGGGTCAGGCGCTGCCCGAGCGCCGTACCGGTGAAGCGCGGCCCGGACCAGCCGGTGCCCTGTCCGAGGAGGGTCACGTCGACGAGCGGCAGCGCGGCCCCGGCGGCCTCGGCGGCGTTCTTGGGCTCCGGTTCACCGGGCACGGTCAGCCGGACCAGGCGGGGTGTGCGGCCGTCCAGGTCGAAATCGGCGGTGAGTGCGGAATGGCCCCAGCGGTAGCTGAACTCCTGCGTCACGCGATCCCCCGCCGCCGAGTCGATCCCGCGCCGGTCCGGAGCCCGGGCGCGGTGGTTGGCAGGGGTTCATGCTAGTGCCGGGGGCACCGTCAACGGGCCTATTCACGGGAGCCGTTCACCTCACGGAGGGCGGGCCGGAGGCTACTGGCGGTTCAGGGAGCGTGTGACGCCCGCGGCGATCGTCGTGGCCAGGATCCAGCCGACGGCGATCAGCAGATACGAGAGCCACTGGTACCAGCCGCGCGGCGCGAAGGCCGTCTCCTGACCGAAGTCCACGAGGGGCAGCAGAAGGTCGAGGGTGTAGAAGACCGGGTTGAAGCCGGGCGCCTCGGCGGGCTTCAGGGCGGGCGGATGGTGCAGTGCGAAGGCGGTGGCGCCGGTGCACAGCAGCAACAGCAGCCAGCCCGCCGCGCGCATCGGCCGGTAGCCGTAGCCGACGGCCACGTCCTGGAGCCGGCCCCAGAACCTGGCGTAGCGGGGGAGGGTGCGGCGGTGCCGGCGGAGTTTGGCCAGCTGGACCGTGCGCGCGGCGGCGTCGTCGCCCGCCGTGCGGTACGCGGCGGCCAACTGCTCGTAGGCGTGAGGAAGATAGCCGCCCTCCTCGCGTTCCAGCAGCGGCAGCCGCTGCTCGGCGGGCAGATGCGGGGCGAGGGTGCGGTAGCCGAGGCCGTCGATCCGGACGCGGTCGGGCCACACCCCCGGAGGCACGTGCAGAAGGTCCAGCTGGGAGCGGCGCAGGTTCACGGTGCCCACGATCGGCGCGGCCTCGCGCAGCCACAGCTCGCCGATGACGCAGCTGCTGGCACGCAGGGCCGGACCTCCGGGGTTGGCCAGCTGGGCGTAGGCCAGATTGAGCTGGTGGGGAATCCTCGACCCGCTCAGGTTGACCCGGCCCCGCGCGCGCAGCCGCATGGCCCGCAGGTCGGTGCCGACCGACAGGGTCTCGGCGTGCAGGGCGGTCTCGCCCGCCGGTACGTGCAGCTCGGCGTCGTCGAGGTTGACCTGACCGCCGACCGTGGCCCCGTTCAGCCGTACCTGGCCGTGCGCGAGGAGGCCGACGGCCCACAGGTCGGTGCCGATGGCCGCGTGGTTGAGCTGGAGAACCGGTTCCGCGGTCCCTTCCGGGTCCGGGGCGTCCGGGGAGTCCGGTGCCGCCGGGTCGCCCAGCCGCGCCCCGTTGACGAACACGGCGCCGGAGATCTTCGCGCCCTGGAGCCGTATCGGCCCGGTGACCCGGCAGCAGCTGAGCCGCAGCACCCCGTCGACCCGCAGGTTGCCGGCCTTGAGCCCGGGGAGCACCGAGTCGCTCAGCACCAGGGCCCGCAGCTGCGCCCCGTACAGCTTCAGAGGCTGCTCGAAGTGGCAGAACCGCAGCTGCACGGCCTGTTCGACCGTCCCGTAGACGAGATCCAGCTGTCCGGTGATGCGCGCGCCGGTGAGCTTCAGGCCGGCTATCTCGCCGTCGTGCGCCGGTCCGTCGATCAGCAGCGCCCGCAGCACCTCGGCGCGCACGGTCCGCTCGGGGCCCCAGGAGGCGCCGGTCGCGGGGTCGTCGGCGGGGTTCCCACCGGAGTCGGCGGAGGAGGCGGAGGCGGGTTCCTCGCGGAAGTCGACGCCCTCGCCGAGCGGAAAGGCCTCCCAGACGCGGCGTTCCGCGGGCGTCAGAGCGGCGGGATCGATGACCGTCCTCACTTCCGCGCCGCCGCGAGGGCCCGCGCCACCCCCGGCTCCTTCGGCCCCAGGAACTGCGGATCGGGTTTGAACACCGCGTCCAGCAGGGCCTTGCCCGCCGCGAACACCTCGCGGGTGCCCCCGTAGTACCAGGTGACGTCGTGGGTGGCGTCGACCCCGACGCCGTACGACCGCACGCCCGCCGCCCGGCACAGCGCGACGGCCCGCCGGATGTGGAAGTTCTGGCTGATCAGCACGGCCTCGTGGACGCCGAAGATCTTCCGGGCCCGCACGCAGGAGTCCCAGGTGTCGAATCCGGCGTAGTCGCTGACGATCCGCCGGTCCGGCACCCCATGCTTCGTCAGATAGGTCCGCATCGCGTCCGGTTCGTCGTAGTCCTTGCGGCTGTTGTCCCCGGTGACGAGCACGGCCTCGATCCGCCCGGACCGGTACAGCTTCGCCGCCGCGTCCAGCCGGTGCGCGAGGTACGGGGACGGCTCGCCGTTCCACAGTCCGGCCCCGAACACCACCGCGACCTCGGTGCGTGGTGCGTCGGACGTCGTACGCAGTCCGTCGGCCGTGCTCACGTACAGCCATGTCACCGGAAGCAGCGCCAGCACGCACAGCAGCATGACCGTCTGCACGGCCCGCCGCTGCCCGGCGCGGGTGCGCGGCAGGCGGGGCAGCCGCGGTCTGAGGATCCTCGGGTGCGGCAGGCGCGGCATGGTGGTTCGTCCCCCCGGTGGCGTCCGATCACGTCGGTATTCGACAGATGGGGACGCAGCGTATGCCCGTTCGGTTCGCCCGGGTATCGTGACCGGGCTCACTCGGCGCCGCGGAAGCGCAGGTGGGAGGTGCTCACACCGCCGCCGCACCGGGCCGTGAAGCCCCGGAAAACACCTGACACGCCCGTGCAACCGCGCCGCAACCTCGTGCCGTCACCATCGGTCCATGACGGCGTCGAACCCCTCTCACGACGAGTCCAGGACCCTTCCCCACGCTCGGTTCCGTCCGAGCGGGGGGACCCCCACCGGCGGGCAGCCGCTCGGTGGCGCCCACCTCGACAGTACGGCGCAACTCATGAACGCGATCACCAGCCAGCTCGGCAGTCAGCTCAGCCTCGTGTCGCTGAACGGGGCCCGCCGCCCCGCGCCGCCGCCGCTCGTCCTCGTCGCGCACGGCAGCCGCGACCCGCGCGCACTGAGCACCGTACGCACCCTGATCGAGCGCGTCCGCGAGCTGCGCCCGCACCTGTCCGTGCACCTCGGACACATCGAGCTCAACGAACCGCTGCTGGCCGACACGCTCGCCTCCCTCGACGCCGAGGACGCCGCCGACGGTGCCGTTCTCGTGCCGCTGCTGCTCAGCCGCGGCTACCACGTCAAGCGGGACATCCCCGAGGCCGCGGCCGCCGTACCGGGACTGCGGGCCCGTGTCGCCGCCCCGCTCGGCCCGCACCCGCTGCTCGTCGAGACGCTGTACGCGCGGCTCGTCGAGGCCGGCTGGCGGACCGGGATGAGCGACGCGGCCCGGCGCGCCGGCGGGGTCGTGCTGGCCGCCGCGGGCTCGCGCGACCCGGAGTCGATCACCGACACCCGCCGCACCGCCCAGCTGCTGGCCGAACGCCTCGGCGTGCCCGTCGTCCCCGCCTACGCCTCCGCCGCCGCGCCCACCGTCGCCGCCGCCGTGCGCGCCCTGGCCGCGCGGGGCCGCCACCGCATCGCCGTCGCCTCCTACTTCACCGCGCCCGGCCGCTTCGCCACCGAGTGCGCCGCGGCCGCCCCCTGGATCGCCGCCGCCCCGCTGGGCACCCACGCCGCGATGGCCCGCCTGGTCCTGCACCGCTACGACCAGGCCGTGGCGACCCCCGAACCGGCCCCGGAACGCGAGCTGGCCTCGGCCTGATCCACGCCTCCCGGCGGTAGGCCACGCCCCGTTTGTCACCGCCTGCGTTTACTGTCGGGTACATGGACGGCACTGCGAAGGCACCGACGGCATACGACGACCCCGCCACGCCGGGCGCGTACGACACGTACGACGAGTCGTCCGTCGAGCGCTGGGCCGCCGAGCCCGACAAACGTCCCGGCCGCACCGCCTTCCAGCGCGACCGCGCACGCGTGCTGCACTCCTCCGCGCTGCGCCGCCTCGCGGGCAAGACCCAGGTCGTCACCCCCGGCACGCGCAGTCAGGCCTGGGACGCCAGCGCCCGCACCCGTCTCACCCACTCCCTGGAGTGCGCCCAGGTCGGCCGCGAGCTCGGCGCCGCCCTCGGCTGCGACCCCGACCTCGTCGAGGCGGCCTGCCTCTCCCACGACCTCGGCCACCCGCCCTTCGGACACAACGGCGAACAGGCGCTGAACGAGTTCGCGGAGGACTGCGGCGGCTTCGAGGGCAACGCGCAGTCGCTGCGCCTGCTGACCAGGATCGAGCCCAAGCGCTTCGTCCACGCGCAGGAGACGGGCGAACTCGTCAGCGTGGGACTGAACCTCACCCGCGCCGCCCTCGACGCCGCCACCAAGTACCCCTGGCCGCGCGGCGCCCACCCCACCGACCCCGCCTCGCCGAAGTTCGGGGCCTACGAGGACGACCGGCCGGTCTTCGACTGGGTCCGCAAGGGCGCCCCCGGCACCCGTACGTGCTTCGAGGCCCAGGTCATGGACTGGTCCGACGACGTGGCGTACTCGGTGCACGACGTCGAGGACGGTCTGCACGCCGGCCACATCGACCCCAACTGCCTGCACGCCGAGCCGGAACGCGAGGAGATCTTCAAGGTCGCCATCGGCCGGTACGTGCCGAAGGACACCGACCCGGCGGAGCTCTCCGCGGCCCTCGACCGGCTGCTGGAACAGGGATGGTGGCCGCACGGGTACGACGGATCGGCCGTCGCGCAGGCCCGGTTGAAGGACGCCACCAGTCAGCTCATCGGCCGCTTCTGCCTGGCCGCCGAGGGCGCCACCCGCGCGCGGTACGGTACCGGCCGGCTCACCCGGTACGCGGCGGAGCTGGTCGTCCCGCGCGCCGCCCGCCACGAGTGCGCCGTCCTCAAGGCCGTCGCCGACCGGTACGTCATGCAGCGCGCCGAGCAGGAGCGGCTGCGCGCCGATCAGCGGATCGTCGTCGCCGAGCTGGCCGAGGCGCTGACCGCCCGCGCCCCGGACGGTCTCGACCCGCAGTTCCGGGCGCTGTTCGACGAGGCCGGGGACGATCGAGCGCGCAAGCGGGTGATCGTCGACCAGATTGCCTCGCTCACCGACGCCTCGGCACGTTCACTGCACCTCAGGCTCACCACCCGCCCCACAGGCGGCGGCGGAGTGTGACCCTGAGTGGCCTGATCGGGCCACTCCCTCTTCCCGCATCACGCTGCGTGCGGGACGCTCGCCTGGCGACAACGTTACGAGGAGGCATCAAGTGGTCGACGCGGATCAGACATTCGTCATCGTCGGAGGAGGCCTGGCCGGCGCCAAGGCGGCCGAGACGCTCCGAGCGGAGGGTTTCACCGGCCGCGTGATACTGATCTGCGACGAACGTGACCACCCTTACGAGCGCCCGCCGCTCTCCAAGGGCTATCTGCTCGGCAAGGAGGAGCGGGACAGCGTCTTCGTGCACGAACCCGCCTGGTACGCGCAGAACGACGTGGAGCTGCACCTCGGCCAGACCGTCGACGCCATCGACCGTACGGCGAAGACCGTCCGCTTCGGCGACGACGGCACCCTCGTCCACTACGACAAGCTGCTCCTCGCGACCGGCGCCGAGCCGCGCCGCCTCGACATCCCCGGGACGGATCTCGCGGGCGTCCACCACCTGCGTCGCCTCGCCCACGCCGAACGCCTCAAGGGCGTCCTGGCCGCGCTCGGCCGTGACAACGGCCACATCGTGATCGCGGGCGGGGGCTGGATCGGCCTGGAGGTCGCGGCGGCGGCCCGCGAGTACGGCGCCGAGGTCACCGTCGTCGAGCCCCATCCGACCCCGCTGCACGCGGTCCTCGGCCCCGAGCTGGGCAACCTCTTCGCCGAGCTGCACCGCGAGCACGGCGTCCGCTTCCACTTCGGGGCCCGGCTCACCGAGATCGTCGGCCAGGACGGCATGGTGCTCGCCGCCCGCACGGATGACGGCGAGGAGCACCCGGCCCACGACGTCCTGGCGGCCATCGGGGCGGCGCCGCGCATCGGGCTCGCGGAGGCCGCGGGCCTGGAGATCGCCGACCGTGCGTACGGCGGCGGCGTCGCGGTCGACGACCGCCTGCGCACCTCCGACCCCGACATCTACGCCGCCGGTGACGTCGCCTCCTTCCCGCACGCCCTCTTCGACACCCGGGTGCGCGTCGAGCACTGGGCCAACGCCCTCAATGGCGGACCGGCGGCGGCCCGCTCGATGCTGGACCGCGGCGCGGTGTACGACCGCGTGCCCTATTTCTTCTCCGACCAGTACGACGTGGGGCTCGAGTACTCGGGCTGGGCTCCCCCGGGGACGTACGACGAAGTGGTGATCCGGGGCGACGCGGGCAAGCGCCAGTTCATCGCCTTCTGGATGAAGGACGGGCGGGTGCTGGCCGGGATGAACGTGAATGTGTGGGACGTCACGGAACCCATTCAGCGGCTGATCCGGTCCCGGGCCCAGGTGGACACCGAGGCGCTGGCGAACCCGCACGTACCGCTGGAGAGCCTTGTCCTCTGACGGAGGCGTTCGCCTCGCCCCAGGAGTGTCAGTCCGGCCCCGTAGAATCACCTCGTGGCTGGAAGGATCAACGACGAGGACGTGAAGGCGGTTCGGGACGCGGTCCCGATCGACGCCGTCGTGTCCGAGTACCTCCAGCTGCGCAACGCGGGCGGCGGAAACCTCAAGGGTCTGTGCCCCTTCCACGACGAGAAGTCCCCGTCCTTCCAGGTCAGCCCGAGCAAGGGTCTCTTCCACTGCTTCGGCTGCCAGGAAGGCGGCGACACCATCACGTTCGTGATGAAGGTCGACCACCTCACCTTCTCCGAGGCCGTCGAGCGCCTCGCCGGGCAGGCCGGCATCACCCTGCGCTACGAGGAGGGCGGGTACAACCCCTCCCACCAGCGCGGCGAGCGGATCCGCCTGGTCGAGGCGCACAAGATCGCCGCTCAGTTCTACGTGGAGCAGCTCGACACCAGCCCCGAGGCCGACGCGGGCCGCAAGTTCCTCGCCGAGCGCGGTTTCGACCAGGCCGCCGCCGCGCACTTCGGCGTCGGCTACAGCCCCCAGGGCTGGGACCACCTCACCCGCCACCTGCGCGGCAAGGGCTTCACCGACAAGGAGCTGCTCCTCTCCGGCCTCTCCCAGGAGGGCCGCCGGGGCCCCATCGACCGCTTCCGCGGGCGCCTGATGTGGCCGATCCGCGACATCGGCGGCGAGGTCGTCGGCTTCGGCGCGCGCAAGCTGTACGAGGCGGACAACGGCCCGAAGTATCTGAACACGCCCGACACCGCGATCTACCGGAAGTCCCAGGTCCTCTACGGCATCGACCTCGCCAAGAAGGACATCGCCAAGGCCAGCCGCGCGGTCGTCGTCGAGGGCTACACCGACGTCATGGCCTGCCACCTGGCCGGCATCACCACCGCGATCGCGACCTGCGGCACGGCGTTCGGCAGCGATCACATCAAGATCCTCAGACGCCTCCTGATGGACAACGGCTCGGCCCGTGTGATCTTCACCTTCGACGGCGACTCGGCGGGCCAGAAGGCCGCCCTGCGTGCCTTCGAGGACGACCAGAAGTTCGCCGCCGAGACGTACATCGCCATCGCGCCGGACGGCATGGACCCCTGCGACCTGCGCCTCGCCAAGGGCGACGAGGCGGTCGCCGACCTCGTCGAACCCCGCACGCCCCTCTTCGAGTTCGCCCTGCGCCAGATCATCCTGCGCTACGACCTGGAGACCCCGGCGGGGCGCGCGGCGGCCCTGGACGAGGCGGCGCCCATCGTCGCCCGCATCAAGAACAGCGGCGCCCAGCACGAGGTCGCCGTGCAGCTCGCCGGGATGCTCGGCATCCTGGACACCCAGTTCGTGGTCAAGCGGGTGGCCCAGCTGGCCCGTTGGGCCCGCGACCGCGGCGGCAAGGGCCCGGCCCCCGCGGGCGGCCAGCGTCCCCAGGAGGCGTACGCCGCCGTCCGGACGCCCGCGGGCGGCCCGGCGCTCAACCTCCGCAACCCCGTCTACGCCACCGAGCGCGAGCTGCTCAAGCTCGCCCTCCAGCGGCCCGAGCTGGTCTCCCCGGCCTTCGACGCCTACGGGATCGACGAGTTCACCGCCGCGCCCTACGCCGCCGTACGCCTGGCGATCATGGAGTCGGGCGGCGCCGAGTACGGCACGCAGGACCCCCAGGAGTATCTGGTCCGGGTCCGCGAGGCCGCCCCGGACGACGTGGTCCGCTCCATGGTCACCGAGCTGGCCGTCGAGGCGATCATGCGCAAGACCGTCGACGAGACCTACGCGGGCGACCAGCTCGTCATGGTCCGCCGCCGCGCCGTCGAGCGCCGCATCGTGGACGTCCAGGGCGCCCTGTCCCGCGCGAGCGCCCACGGCGACCCGGCCCAGCTGGCGGCCGTGCAGAACGAGTTGTGGGTGCTCCAGCAGTACGGACAGGCGCTGCGCGAGCGGGGCGCGGAGGCGCTCTGAGGCCGCCCCTGCCCGGTCCGGGGCCCGGGCTGCCCGGATGGGCCCGGCGCACATGCCAATCCCGTACGCCGTTCAATCGGTTTCGCGCGGGCTGAGCTGCGCACTCGGAGGGCACGGTAACCACCGGGTCACGGACCGGACGCAAAAAGTCACCGCACGCCCCTCGTGGCGGCGATGTGTCGTACTCCACACTGGGTTCCGGTGCCTGAGTCCTCGGAGCGCGGCCGACCCGCACGCGACGGGTTTCCGATTCCCGCGGTTCCGCCAAACGACTACGGGATGGACAGCGGCGAGGCCGTCGACCCCATCCCCGACGTACCGCTGCCGCACGCCTCAGCAGCGACATTCCTGGAGGTCGCCCCCGTGCAGACCCAGACCCTCACACAGACCGACAACCTCACGGACGCGGATACGGACGCCGAGCCCGACGTCGTCACGGCGATGCCCCCGCAGCGGGGTGCCGCGCACCACCCCGAGACGGAGCCGGACGCTCCGGCGGCGGACGCCGTCGAGGCCGAGGCCGAGCCCGTGGAGGTCGAAACCGAGACCGAGGCCCCGGAGCCCGTCGAACTGCCCCGGGGACGCGGTACGGACACCGGAGGCCCCTCCTCGGACCTGTTCCGCCAGTACCTGCGCGAGATCGGCCGCATTCCGCTGCTCACCGCGGCGGAGGAGGTCGAACTCGCCCGTCGCGTCGAGGCCGGACTCTTCGCCGAGGAGAAGCTCCGCCTCGCCCCCGACCTGGACAGTCAGCTCGCCCTCGACCTCGACAAGCTCGTCGTCATGGGCCGCATGGCCAAGCGCCGCCTCATCGAGGCGAACCTGCGCCTGGTCGTCTCGGTCGCGAAACGCTATGTGGGCCGCGGGCTCACCATGCTCGACCTGGTCCAGGAGGGGAACCTCGGTCTGATCAGGGCGGTGGAGAAGTTCGACTACGCCCGTGGGTACAAGTTCTCGACGTACGCGACCTGGTGGATCCGGCAGGCCATGTCGCGGGCGCTGGCCGATCAGGCCCGTACGATCCGGGTCCCCGTCCACGTGGTCGAGTTGATCAACCGGGTCGTGCGGGTCCAGCGTCGGATGCTGCAGGAGCGCGGCTACGAACCGACGCCGGACGAGGTCGCCGCGCACCTCGACCTTCCCGGTGAGCGGGTGAGTGAGGTGCTGCGTCTTGCCCAGGAGCCGGTGTCGTTGCACGCGCCGGTGGGGGAGGAGGACGACGTGGCGCTCGGCGACCTGATCGAGGACGGTGACGCGACGTCGCCGGTGGAGTCCGCCGCGTTCCTGCTCCTGCGGGAACACCTGGAAGCGGTGCTCTCCACGCTCGGCGAGCGTGAACGCAAGGTCGTCCAGCTCCGGTACGGGCTCGCCGACGGCCGCCCCCGCACGCTCGAGGAAATAGGCCGCATCTTCGGTGTCACCCGCGAACGCATCCGCCAGATCGAGTCCAAAACCCTCAACAAACTGAGGGACCACGCCTTCGCGGACCAACTCCGCGGCTACCTGGACTGACCCGGGCCGTGGGGTGGTGTTGGCCTTCGGCCCGTCCGGCGTTCGAGGGCGAGGCCGTTCAGGCCGATAGGGGGGTCTGGGGGCGTGGCTCCAGGGATGGGACGGGTAGGGGCGGCGGGGGCGAGGAAACACCTCCCCGCACCCGCCTACCCACCCACACCCGCTAGTCGACCTCGGCCACCGCCTGGGCGAACTGGGCCTTGTACAGGCGCGCGTACGCCCCGTTCGCCGCCAACAGCTCCGCATGCGCGCCCTGCTCGACGATCGACCCGTTCTCCATCACGAGGATGGTGTCCGCGTCCCGGATCGTGGAGAGCCGGTGGGCGATCACGAACGACGTCCGCCCGTGCGCGAGCTTCGCCATCGCCTTCTGGATCAGCACCTCGGTACGGGTGTCGACGGAACTGGTCGCCTCGTCGAGGACGAGGATCACCGGGTCGGACAGGAACGCCCGCGCGATGGTGATCAGCTGCTTCTCGCCCGCGCTGACCCCCGTCCCCTCGTCGTCGATGACGGTGTCGTAGCCCTCGGGGAGCGTACGGATGAAACGGTCCGCGTGCGCGGCCCGCGCCGCCTCCTCGATCTCCCCGCGTGTGACCTCACGCGAGGCCCCGTACGCGATGTTCTCCGCGATCGTGCCGCCGAACAGCCAGGTGTCCTGGAGCACCATCCCGATCCCGGCCCGGAGTTCGTCCCGGGACATGGACGCGATGTCGACCCCGTCGAGGGTGATCCGGCCGCCGGTGACGTCGTAGAACCGCATCAGGAGGTTCACCAGCGTGGTCTTGCCGGCCCCGGTCGGGCCGACGATCGCCACCGTGTGGCCCGGCTCCACCTTCAGCGACAGGTCCTCGATGAGCGGCTTCTCGGGGTCGTAGCGGAAGGACACGTTCTCCAGCGCCACCCGCCCGCGCAGCTCGTCGGGGCGCGCCGCAGGCACCGGGTCGGCCTCCTGCTCCTCCGCGTCGAGGAGTTCGAAGATGCGCTCCGCCGACGCGACACCGGACTGCACGAGATTCGCCATCGAGGCGACCTGCGTCAGCGGCATCGAGAACTGGCGGGAGTACTGGATGAAGGCCTGGACGTCGCCGATCGACAGCGAGCCGGACGCGACGCGCAGACCGCCGACCACCGCCACCAGCACATAGTTCAGGTTCGACACGAACATCATCAGCGGCTGCATGACCCCGCTGTTGAACTGCGCCTTGAATCCGGCCTCGTACAACTTCTCGTTCTGCTCGGCGAACTGCGCCGCCGACTCCTCCTGCCGCCCGAACACCTTCACCAGCGTGTGCCCGGTGTACATCTCCTCGATGTGGGCGTTGAGCTTGCCGGTGGTGCGCCACTGCTGCACGAAGTGCGGCTGCGAGCGCTTGCCGATGCGCGTGGCGACGAAGAAGGAGAGCGGGACCGTGACGAGCGCGACCAGCGCGAGCAGCCACGACACCCAGAACATCATCGCGAGCACGCCGATGATGGTCAGCAGGGAGTTCACCAGCTGGCCCATCGACTGCTGCAGGGTCTGCTGGATGTTGTCGATGTCGTTCGTGGCGCGGCTGAGCACCTCACCGCGCTGGCGCTTGTCGAAGTACGACAGCGGCAGCCGCGAGAGCTTCGCCTGGAGGTCCTCGCGCATGTGGTAGACGGTCTTGTTGACGGCCCGGTTCACCAGGCGCGTCGCCACCGCCATCAGCAGGCCGGCCAGCAGGAACGTACAGAGCGCGAGCAGCAGTACGTTTCCGACGGCATCGAAGTCGATGCCCTTGCCGGGAGTGAAGTCCGTCCCGGCGAGCATGTCGGCCATGCCGCCCTCACCGCGCCGCCGCATGGAGGCGAGGACCTCGGCCTTGGTGGCGCCGGCCGGCATCTGCCGCCCGATGATGCCCGCGAAGACCAGGTCGGTGGCCTTGCCGAGGATCTTCGGTCCGACCACCGAGAGACCCACGCTCAGGACGACGGCGACCAGCATCCCGTACATGGTGACGCGTTCGGGTTTGAACTGGGCCAGGAGCCTCTTCCCGGACACCTTGAAATCCATCGAGCGCTGATCGGGGCCGCCCCCGGCCATCATGCGTCCCATGGGCCCGGCCATCAGGCGGCCTCCGCTTCCGTCAGCTGGGAGAGAACGATCTCCCGATAGGTCTCGTTGTCGGCCATGAGCTCGTGATGACGCCCCGTGCCCACCACCCGGCCCTCGTCGAGGACCACGATCCGGTCCGCGTCCCGAATGGTCGACACCCGCTGGGCGACGATCACCACGGTCGCCTCGGCGGTCTCCTGGGAGAGCGCCGCGCGCAGCGCCGCGTCGGTCGCGTAGTCGAGCGCGGAGAAGGAGTCGTCGAAGAGATAGATCTCGGGGCGCTGGACGAGGGTGCGGGCGATGGCGAGACGCTGGCGCTGACCGCCGGAGACGTTGGTGCCGCCCTGTGCGATCGGCGAGTCCAGGCCGTTCTCCAGCCGCTCCACGAAGCCCTTGGCCTGCGCCACCTCCAGCGCGTGCCACAGCTCCTCGTCGGTCGCGTCCGGATTGCCGTACCGGAGGTTGGTGGCGACCGTCCCCGCGAAGAGGTACGGCTTCTGGGGGACGAGCCCGACCGTCCTGGCGAGCAGCGTCGGCTCGACGGTCGACACGTCCACGCCGTCGACGAGGACTTCTCCGTCGGTGGCGTCGAAGAGCCGGGGCACGAGCCCGAGCAGCGTCGACTTGCCGCTGCCCGTCGACCCGATCACGGCGGTCGTCTCACCCGGCCGCGCCACCAGTTCGATGGACTTCAGGACGGGCTCCTCGGCGCCCGGGTAGCGGAACCCGGCGCCGCGGATCTCCAGGTGGCCGTGGCGCCGCAGCTCCACGACGGGCGAGCTCGGCGGTACGACGCTCGACGAGGTGTCCAGGACCTCTTCGATGCGCTCGGCACAGACCTCCGCGCGCGGCACCATCATGAACATGAAGGTGGCCATCATCACGGACATCACGATCTGCATGAGGTAGGCGAGGAACGCGGTCAGGTCGCCGATCTGCATGCCGCCGCTGGCGATGCGGTGGGCGCCGAACCAGACCACGGCGATCGACGAGAGGTTCACGACGGTCATGACCATCGGGAACATCAGGGCGAGCATCCGGCCGGTACCGAGGGACACCTCGGTCAGCTGGGCGTTCGCGGACTCGAAGCGGTCCTTCTCGTAGTCGTCGCGGACGAAGGCGCGGATGACGCGGTTGCCGGTGATCTGCTCGCGCAGCACCCGGTTCACGGTGTCCAGGCGCACCTGCATGGTCCTGAACAGCGGGCGCAGCCGGCGCACGATCAGGGTCACTCCGATGCCGAGCACCGGCACCACGGCGACCAGGACCGCGGAGAGCGGCACGTCCAGGCCGAGGGCCAGCACGATGCCGCCCACACACATGATCGGCGCCGACACCAGCAGGGTGAACGTCATCAGGGTGAGCATCTGCACCTGCTGGACGTCATTGGTGGTGCGGGTGATCAGGGAGGGGGCCCCGAAGTGGCCCACCTCGCGTGCGGAGAAGGACTGCACCCGGTCGAAGACGGCGGCCCGGATGTCCCGGCCGACGGAGGACGCCGTACGGGCGCCGTAGTAGACGGCGCCGATGTTGCAGAAGACCTGGACCAGCGAGATCCCGATCATCAGGGCACCGAAGGACAGGATGTAACCCGTGTCCCCCTTGACGACACCGTTGTCGATGATGTGTGCGTTCAGGGTCGGCAGGTACAGGGTCGCGCAGGTCTGCAGGAACTGCAGCAGCACGAGGAGAGCGATGGGTTTCTTGTACGGACTGAGGTAGGTCCGAAGCAGTCGTATGAGCACGCGGCTTCTCTCGGAGTCGTCGACGGCAGTGCGGTCGGTGGTGCACCACCCCCTATCGTCGAACACTCCACCCGTGTTACCTCAACCGATTAATCCAAGAGCGGACCAAGAGCGGACCGGAACCGGACCTTGAGACGTACGTCATAGGGTCCATGTCGGCCTCTGCGCCCACCGGAACACCCGTCCGCACCTCCTCCGCGCCCCCTATGCCCGGAACGCCCCCGGATGCGTCTGTTCCCGTACGGACACGTACTGCTGGCGTACGGCCTGACCCACGGCCAGTTCCTCACCGGGCTCCAGAATCTGGGCGACCGCACCCTGCCAGACGGGTGGCAGCTGGGGATCGAGCGTGCCCTGCGAGACGCCGAGGGCCCAGGCCGCCTGACGGGCCGCGCCCAGCGCCGCGTAGTCCGCCGGCTGGGGGACGACGACCTGCGCGCCGAACAGCGCGGGCGCCGCGGCCTGCACGGCCGGCAGCTCGGCGGCGGCCCCGAGCAGGAACACCCGCCGTACGTCCACGCCGCGCCCGCGCAGCACGTCGAGCGCGTCCGCGAGCCCGCACAGCATGCCCTCGAAGGCGGCCCGCGCCAGGTGTTCGGGCCGCATCGACTCGCGCCGCAGTCCCGCGAGCGTCCCGGCGGTGTGCGGCAGGTTCGGGGTCCGCTCGCCCTCCAGGTACGGCAGCAGCACCAGCCCGTGGGAGCCCGGCGTGGACTTCATGGCCAGCTCGGACAGGCTCTCCAGGTCGGGCAGGCCGAGCAGTTCGACGGCGCCGCGCAGGGTCCGTACGGCGTTGAGGGTGGTCACCACCGGCAGATGCATGCCCGTCGCGTCCGCCAGTGAGGTGATCATGCCGGAGGAGTCGACCAGCGCCTCGGGGTGTACGGCCATCACGGACCCGGAGGCGCCGAGGGACACGACCGCGTCCCCGAGCCCGATACCGAGCCCGAAGGCCGCGGCCATGGTCTCTCCGGTGCCCGCGGAGATCAGCAGCCCCTCGGGTGTCGTCCCCGCCGCCTCGGACGGGCCCAGCACGTCGGGCAGCGTGGCCTGGTGGCCGAGCGCGAGCTCGACGAGATCCGGCCGGTAGCCGCCGGTCGCCGCCGACCAGTAGCCGGTCCCGGAGGCCCCGCCCCGGTCGGTGGTCCGCCGCATCGGCCGCCCGAGCAACTGCCACACCAGCCAGTCGTGCGCCTGCAGCAGCACGGCGGTGCGCAACGCGGCGTCGGGCTCGGTCTTGTTCAGCCAGCGCAGCTTGGTCACCGGCTGGGCGGCCTGCGGCACGTGGCCCACGGCCTGCGCCCATGCCTCGCGCCCGCCGAGCGCGTCGACGAGATCGGCGGCGGCGACCTGTGCGCGCTTGTCACCGCCGACCATGGCCGGCCGCACCGTGTTGCCCTGCGTGTCCAGCGGAACGAGCGCGTTCTGCTGCGCGGAGACGCCGATGGCCTGCACGCCTTCGAGGAGCCCGCCGCCGGCGGCCTCGCCCAGGGACAGCAGCCAGGCCTGCGGATCGACATCGGAAGGACGGCCGCCGCCCTCGGTGGTTTCCACCGGATGCGGGGCATATCCCTGCCTGAGCACGGCTCCCGTGTCCGTGTCGCAGACGACGATACGAGTGAAATCGGGCGAACTGTCCAACCCGGCGACTATCCCCATGGCGGAAATTCTGCCGTACGGCGGGGGATGGGCGCGCCGGGCCGGGCGGTAGGGACCGGCTCAAGGGGTGCCCGCCGGGCCGGGGCGCAGGTCGGACGGGGTGGCGCGTTCGCCGACCCCGTCAGGGATCCCCTCGCCCTGCCTGCCGTGGCCGTTCGGCTTTCGGCCGGTGAGGGCCGATCGGGTGGTTCCCCGCGCCGCCCTAGGTGTTGCTGGTGCCCCAGTCGTCCTCGCGGGTGCCGTTGGTGTTGCGTTCGCGCAGCGAGCGGACGCGGGCGGTGACGGAGTCGGGGACGTGGTCGCCCACCTTCTCGCCGACCGTGTGGAACGCCTTGCCCGCGATCTCGCGCCCCTGCTGGGCGGCGGTCTCGGCGGTGTTGCGCACCGCGGGGTTCTGCGCGACCTGGCGCGCGGACTTCTTCAGCTGCTCGTAGCGCTCGCGCCCGGCGCGCGTGCCGAGCACGTAACCCAGAGCCAGTCCGGCGACGAATGTGAGCCGGTAGCGCATGGCGGCCACCCTTCCCTTGCGTCGGCATCGGTGCGGGGGGAACCGATTGGCGGAGCACCCCCCTGCTTGCGCTAATGTATGTGTCGCAGCGAGCACACGCCCCCTGGCGAATACCCGGGTAGGTGCGTTCGATGCAACGAGGCAATCCTCCGTAGCTCAATTGGCAGAGCAGCCGGCTGTTAACCGGCAGGTTACTGGTTCGAGTCCAGTCGGGGGAGCTCGATCTCCTGTAGCTCAATTGGCAGAGCAGCCGGCTGTTAACCGGCAGGTTACTGGTTCGAGTCCAGTCGGGAGAGCAACGGAAGAGGACCCCTCAGGGGTCCTTTTTCATGTCCGGCGGAACCGCGCAGGCCATGCCGAAGTCCTCATGGTCATGCGTTGCCGACCATCCGAAGCAGGAGATCGTATGAGCGGCTATGCTGCGGCAGACGGCGCGCACAAATGTGCGCGACGCGCCGTAAGGGGCGGTAGCTCAGCCGGTTAGAGCAGCGGACTCATAATCCGTCGGCCGTGGGTTCGAGTCCCACCCGCCCCACTCCGCGCTACGCGTGAAGAAACGATGCCGCCTGCGCACTCGTGGTTTGCCAGCAACAAGGTTGCGGCCCCCGGAGCTGATCCGGGGGCCGCAGTCGTGCGTTTCGCGTTCTTTGCACTCGTCCGGGGGAACGGCTGGGGAATCGCCGTTCCCTGGTGTGACGTCAGTTCGAGCCCGGAGCGGCCCGATCGGGCCCGCGAGGGACGCGCGGGCCCGGGGGCCGGGTCAGGGCTGGACGGGCTTCCCGCGGCCCCAGGCCCAGGCGAGGCGGTCGGCGCCGGACTGGTTGGTGGTGGCGAGCCACGGGCGGGCGGGGTCACCCGTCAGGGTCTGCAGGGAGTACGTGTCGTCGGTGCGCAGGCCGGGCCAGTAGACGGAGCCCATCTTCAGCTGGCGGAAGGTGTCGGTGACGGCCTGGACGTAGTTGACGTAGTTGTTGGAGGCGTCCGGCTTGTTGTAGTCGAGGCCGGTGGTCATCGGGGCGCCGAACTCGTCGGCGACGGTACGACCCGCGCAGTCACCGATGCGCTCCTTGAGGTCGGACACCCACTGGTCGTAGGTGGCGTAGTCCTTCCAGAAGCCGTAGTGGTGCAGGGAGAGGTAGGTGCCCTTCAGGCGCGGGTCGGCGCAGACGGAGGTGACGTGGTCGTTGTAGCCGGCGCCGCTGACGAACACCCGGTCGCGCGGGACGGAGGGATAGGTGGCCAGCCACTTCGCCGCGATGTCGGCCCACTCGGTGTCGGTGTAGCCGTGGGGCTCGTTCATCGGCTCGAAGTAGACCTGCTTGTCGTTCTTGTAGGTCTTGACCACCGTGTTCCACATGGGCCAGAAGGTGGCGGGGTCGTCGATGAAGCCGTCCTTGCGGGCGCCCGTGCCCTCCCAGTAGGAGACGATGACCTTGAAGCCCTTGTCCGACGCGGCGTCGATGACCCCGCGGTAGGACTTCCAGTACGAGCCGTTGACCGTGTACGGGTTGATGGGCAGCCGGACGGTGTTGGCGCCGAGGTTCGCGCGGAACGCCGAGATGATCCGGCTCGCCTTGGCGTAGGTCCGGGCGTAGCTGTCGGAGGTCGACAGGCCGGACAGTACGACCGGGTCGTCGGCGAAGTTGTCACGCGGGTCGGCCCAGTTCACGCCCTTGAACTGGGTCGTGTCCTTGCCCGGCGCGGCGTGGGCTGGGCCGGCGACGGCCGTGCCGCCGGTCGCGGCGACGGCGGTGCCGCTGGTGCCGGCGATCAGGAGCGCCACGAAGGCGGCGCGCAGGCGGGGCGAGAGGCGGGTTCTGGCGGGGGTAGTGCGCATCGACTTGCCCTTTCAGGTGACTGCGGCTCAGCGCCCGGCGGAGCCTGCGCGGGGCTGGGCGGCCGTCGGAAGGTTCGCCGGGCCGGACGGGACGCGTGGTGCGTCGGCTCGCCGTCATGGGCCCGGTGACGACCGGTGCTGTATCGGTGGTGCGGTGGTGCGGTGGTGCTTCACCAGTGGTGCTGCACCGGTGTGGGGGGAGGGTGCGGGGCGGTCCTGTCGCCCGCGCGGGTGGGCCTCGGCGTACTCAAGGCAGGTGCGAGGCGCGGTTCTTGCGCCGTCTCGACCCCGACGGTCTCCGGGCGCCGTGCACCCTCGCCCGCGGCGCTGAGCCCATCCGTCCGCTCCTCCCTGATCCACCGACCGGAACGCTATGTTTACGTAAACATCGGCCGGCGCGGCGAGGCCCGAACTCATGGCCGGGGCTGGGTCGGTGGCGATGTTTACGTAAACATGGCGGCGCCGGAATCGTGGCACCCGGGAGAGTGATCGTCAAGGTTTCCCGCAGGTAACGTCGTTGGGCTCCTGTGGTGGATTCCCGGCACCGGGGCGAGCGGGGTGAGAGAGGGCTGAGAGGTGCTGAAGTGACGGAACGGGACGTCAGTCCTGGTCATCCGGCGTGTGGAGGTGGGTGAGGACCTTCTCCAGAGGGAGGTCGAAGCGGTCCTTGTCGGCGGTCCAGTGGCGCAGAACCGTGGCGCTGGCCTCGGCCAGGTCGGGCGGGAGGCCGGTGGAGCGGAGGGTGGCGGCGATCTCCTCCATCTCGGGGGCCCAACGCCAGGCGCGGGCCGCGACGCTGGGCAGGTACTCCACTTCGGCGAGAATCCTGGAGGTGATCGACTCGGCCTCCATGGTCAGTTCGGCATCCACGCCGTGACGCGTGGCGAGCGCGTGCGAGACGGCGGCCAGGGCGCGGGCGGACTTCTGGAAGGAGGCGAAGGCCATCTTCAGCGCCGACGCGGCGCCGACCCCGGCGTCGAGTGGTCTGGCGAGCACCGCGGTGCCCTCGAACACCGCGGCCACCCGGCCGACAGCCTCCTGCTCGCCGCTCAGGTAGAGCCGCGGGGTGCTGTCCGCACCGGGGGGAGCGCCGATGATCGAGCCGTCGGCCATGACGACGCCGCGTGCGCGGCAGGCTGCGCCGATACGGAGGGCCCGGTCGGGGCTGATGGCGTTCGCCTCCACGTAGACGCCGGTGAAGGCGTGCTCGAGGACCTCGCGTGCGACGTCCTCCGCCGCGTGCGGTGGGCAGATCGACAGGACCAGGTCGCTGACGGCCAGGGCGGACCCGAGTGACTCGGCCGCCTCCAGGCCGGCCTTCCGGGCCCGCTCGACGCTGGCGGGACCACGGCCGGTGGGGACGTGGAGCACCCGGGTCCCGGCGCGGTGTGCCTGGGCGCCGACCTCCGCGCCCATGGCGCCGGGGTGCAGGAGTGTCACGGTCGTCATGAACGGTCCTCGTGGAGTCGGGGGAGAGGGATGAGGGGGAGACAAGTGACGGGGGAGATGGATGAGACGGCGGTGGGCAACGGGAGAGAGCTCCACGGTACGAGGAAGATCCATCGGGCGCGGGGTGTCGCGGCCCGACCCCGCTCCGTGACCCCCGCTCCCTCCTGACCCGTCATTCAGCTGGTGGTGCGTCACATATCGGCGCGCGTAACCCTCCCGTGGCCCAAGCATCATTCACACGTTCCCTTTTGGGGGGCCGGTGTTCGCTGTGATTTATCTGTGGGACGTTTACGCTTTACCGTCCTTTGGGCGTTGGGTCCCCACTGCGCAGCCCGGTCGTCATCAGGGTGTACGCACCTTCTGTCCCCCCGTGTACGCAGCACTTCTCCTATACCTGCGAGGGTCAAAGAGCCATGCGAGCGTTCCTCACCACCAAGGCCGCCAGGCGTGCCCTGCGTCCGATCGCCGACCTCATCGATCAGCGCATCGAACGCCAGATCCGCCGCTCCATCGGGGACGGATCCGAAGGCGGGCTCCAGCGCGAGCTGGCGACACTGCGCAATCGTCAGCGTCCCCTCGAACTGCTGATCGACGGGACGGGGCGCGGCGTGTCGCGCATGCCGGCCCAGATCCATCTCGACCGCGCCATCGAGGAGTTGGCGCAGGTGAGCGGAGACAAGAGCGGGGCGGAGCGGAACATCTCCCAGGCGTTCCGGCTGCTCATCGCTCTGGAGGCGCTCGGGGTCGGCCGGATCGCCGGCGGCACCATGAACATCTGCGGCAAGCTCTCCGCCGTCCCGCTGCTCGACCCGCCGAACGACGAGATCCTCGAGATCGGCACCCTGTACGGGATGTTCGGCGCGGCCCTGATCCGGATGATGGAGCGCGCGGGACGCGACCCGCGTCTGACGATCGTGGACCCGCTCGCGGGCCTCCAGTTGCAGCCCGGCACCACTGAGGGGGCCGACCCGACGGGCACTCCCGTGCGCGGCGCCGCGGTGCGCGCCAATCTGGCCCTGGTCGGCGCCGCCGGCGCCGCGGCCCGCGTCCAGCAGGGCTTCTCCGAGGACCCCGAGGTGCGCGCCCTGGTCTCCGACCGTTCCTACGGGGTGATCATCGTCGACGGTGACCACTCCGCCTCCGGTGTCGCCGCGGACCTGGAGTGGGCCGAGCAGATCGTCGCGCCCGGCGGGATCGTCGTACTCGACGACTTCGGGCACCCCAAGTGGCCCGGTATCAAGGAGGCCTTCGACAAGCACATGGCGACCGACACCCGGCTGACGTTCCTCGGGCAGGTGGCGAACTCGGGGTATCTGCGCGCGAGCGCGTAGAGCGGCGTTGCAGGGGGTCTGCCCATCGGCCTCGACTCGTGATAGAAGCGGCGGAAGGGGATTGTCGGATACTGAGAATGAGGTTCTGGCATGAAGGCTGTCGTGGTCGGGGCGTCGAGTGGACTGGGCCGCTGCATCGGGGTCGATCTCGGGCGCCGCGGCGACCGGGTCGCCCTGCTGGCACGCCGGCGCGACCGGCTGGTCGACGCGGCGAAGGAGGCGGGCCCGGACGCGCTCGCCGTCGCCTGTGACGTGACCGACGAGTCGTCCTGCCGGGCGGCGGTCGAGGAGGCCGCCGCCGGGATGGGCGGCATCGACGCGCTCGTCTACGCCACCGGCATCGGCCCCCTCGCCCCGGTCGAGAAGCTCGACGCCGACGCCTGGCGCCGCGCCATGGACACCAATGTGATCGGCGCGGCGCTGGTCACGAGCGCCGCGCTCCCGCATCTGACGAAGTCGGGCGGGGTCGCCGCCTACCTGTCCTCCATCGGCGGCTCGCTCACGCCGTCCTGGCCGGGGTTCGCGGCCTATCACGTGAGCAAGGCGGCCCTGGAGAAGCTCGTCGAGGCCTTCCGCGTCGAGCACCCGAGCGTGGGCTTCACCCGGTTCGTGGTCGGGGACTGCGCGGGCGGGGAAGGGGACTCCAGGACCGGGTTCAGCGACGGCTGGGACCGGGAGTACGCGGCCCAGGTCTACCCGGTCTGGCGGCAGCGCGGCTATCTGACGGGTTCCCTGCTCGACGTGGAGGAGTTCCTCCGTGTCCTCGACGTCGTCCTGCGCTGCGGCGGCACCGTCCCGGAGGTGACCGTGACGCCGCGCCCGCCCGTCCAGGCGTCCCCGGCCTGATCCGAAGGCAGGCTCTAACGGCCCAGTGCCGCGCCCCCGTTGATGTGCAGCAACTGCCCCGTCAGGTACGCCGCCTCCGGTGACGCGACGTACCGGACGGCGGCGGCGATCTCGGCAGGGTGACCCGGCTTGCCGGTCAGGGTCTGGCCGACCCGGGAGGCGATGAACTCCGGTGTCGCGCGGGCGCCGAAGAACTCCGTGTCGCCGACGAATCCGGGGGCGACCGCGTTCACGGTGATGCCCTCGGGGCCGACGCGCTGTGCGAGGGCGTAGGTGTACGTGTTGACCCAGGCCTTGGAGCCGCCGTACGAGCCGGGCCCGCGCAGCGAGGCGATGGAGGAGAGCTGCACGATACGGCCGCCGGGGCGGCGCATGTGGGGGAGCAGGGCCTCGGTGAGCAGGACCGCGGTCAGCACATTGGCGTCGAAGTTGTCGCGGTAGCTGTCCGCGAGGGAGGCGAGCGTGCCGTCGGGCTCACGGGCCACGTTGCCGCCCGCGTTGGCCACCAGCACGTCCACCGGGGTCTCGTCCGCCGCGATGAAATCCCTTGCCCGGCCCACCTGTTCGGGGTCGGCGAGGTCCGCCGCGCACCAGCTCGCCGTCGACTCGCCGTACTGGCCGTTCAAGGTGTCGGCAGCCTTGCGCAACACGTCCTCGCGGCGGCCGAGGAGCACCACCCGGTCCCCGTCCGCGGCGAACGCCTCCGCCGTCGCCAGGCCGATCCCGGTACCGCCGCCGGACACCACCACACGTCGCTGAGTCATGGCCATCCCGTCCTCGGATGTGAATATTGGTCATGTGGGCGTACGGGCTGCGACGCTACGGAGGCCCTGAGGGGACGTCAAGTGAGTGGTGGACGCGGCTCACGGGGGCGACTGCCAGGTGACCGTCGTACCCGCGCCGCCGTCGTCGAAGACCGTCAGGCGGACCCCGGGGCGTCCGTCGGGGAGGGGCGCCGTCACGTCGACCGTGATCTCGACGCGGGAGACACCGGCGCGGCGGGAGGCGGCGGCCAGGGCGCGGCGCAGTGCGGTGAGCAGCCGGCCGGCGACGGGCTCCGCGAGACGGTTGTCCACCGCGCCGGTGAACCGGGTGGACGGCTGGAACCCCAGCACCGCGCCCGCGCCCGCCGCCTCGCGCAGGACCTTGCCGCGGAAGGTGGTGGGGGCGTCGGCCGGCGGCTGCTGGAGCGCGAAGATCGCCGTGCGGACCTCCTGGACGGTGGAGTGGAGTTCGTCGACGGCACGGCCGAGGATCGCGTGCACATCCCTGTCCGTATCGCCCGTTCCGGCGCTCCTGCGCTGTGTGGACTCCAGCATCATGCCGGTCGCGAACAGCCGTTGGACGACAAGGTCGTGCAGGTCGCGGGCGATCCGGTCGCGGTCCTCGTAGACCGCGAGCCGCTCCCTGCTGTGCTGGGCCGCGGCGTGCACCAGCGCCAGCGCGGCCTGTGAGGCGAACTGGGTGGCGAGCAGCCGCTCCACCGCGGTGTAGGGACGGCCACCGCGCCGGCGGGGGAGGGCGAGCGTGCCGAGGAGACGGCCGCCCGCCTGGAGCGGCAGCATCATGCTCGGCCCGAACCGGTGCCGTACGTGCGTGGTCATCCGGGGGTCGGTCGCCGAGTCGTCGATGAACACCGGTTCACCGCCGAGGAGTTGTTCGAGGACGGGGCTGCCCGGCTCGATCACGGTGCCGACGATGTCACCGGGGTCGTCGAGGGTGGAGGCGGTGACGATCTCCATGCCGCCGCTCTCGGTGGGCTGGAGGATGACACCGGCCGAGGCCTCGGCCAGGCGCCGGGCCCGTTCGGCGACCGTCATCAGCGCGTCGGCGGCGCTCTCGCCGCTGAGCAGCGCGGTGGTGACGGCCGCCGCGCCCTCGATCCAGCGCTCACGCTGCCGCGCCGTCTCGTACAGCCGGGCGTTGCCGATCGCGATGCCGGCCTGGGTCGCCAGGACCCGTACGAGTTGCTCGTCCTCGTCCGTGAACGGGCCGTCGCACTTCCCGGCGAGGCGCAGGTCGCCGAAGACCTCGTCGCCGACGTGGATCGGCACGACCAGTTCCGGCGGCTCCGGTGGCTCCGTCGATTCCGGCGGTTCGGGCCGTTCCGCCGTACGGATCCCCCTGAGCCCGTCCCGTCCCGGATCGGCCATCTCCAGCGCCGCGTACCGGGCCTCCGTGAGCTCGGCTGCGGCGTCCACGATGTGCTGGAGCGTGGCCCGCAGTTCGAGGTCGGTGCCGACGCTGAGGACGGCTTCCAGGAGCGACGGGAGGCGGGGGACCAGGTCGTGCATACCGGGGACTTGTTCCGGGGCCCGGGCGTCAGAGCGCCAGCGGGTCCAGCGTCAGCGGCTCGATCTTGCCTTCCAGCATGTAGCCCAGGCCCTGCACCGCGCACACGTCGGGACGCTCGGCGATGTGCACCGGCATGCCCGTCGCCTGCCGCAGCATCTGGTCGAGGCCCGGCAGCAGCGCGCTGCCGCCGACCATCATGATGCCGCGGTCGGCGAGGTCGGCCACCAGGTCGGGCGGGCAGGCCCGCAGCACCTTCCCGATCCCGTCCAGTACGGCGGTCAGCGGGGTCTGGATGGCATCGCGTACGGCGGCGGTGTCGACCTGTACGGACCGCGCGAGGCCGGTCGCCACGTCCCGCCCGTGGATCTCGGTGGACGCCGGGCCGTGCGGGGTGAGCCCGTTGCCGGAGAGGGCGAGCTGCAGGGGCCGTACCGACTGCGAAGGAAGCATCAGCTCGTGCTGGTGGCGCAGGTGCTGCACGATCGCGCGGTCGACGGCCTCGCCGCCCACCGGAATACGGTCGGCGGTCACGATGGAGCCCAGGGACAGCACGGCGACCTGGGTGGCGGCCGCCCCGCACACCATGATCATGGTGGCTTCCGGCTGTTCGACGGGCAGCCCGCACCCGACGGCGGCGGCGATCAGCGTGTCGACCAGCTCGACCCGCCGTGCCCCGAGCCCGACCAGCGTCTCGATCGCGGCGCGCTGCGCCAGCGGGTCCGCGTCGTGCGGGGTGCAGGCCGCGGCGCGCAGCCGGGGCTTGCGGCGCAGGGCGCGGCGGACCTTGTCGCCGAGCAACTGGCGCAGCATGCGCTGGGCCATCTCGATGTCGACGACCGTGCCGCCGGACACCGGCCGCATGACGCGGATGTAGTCGGGGGTACGGCCCGTCATCTTCTCCGCGAACTCGCCGACCGCGATCAGGGCGCCGTTCTTGGTGTTGATCGCGGCGACACTCGGCTGATCGACGACCAGCCCCGCGCCCTTCACATACACCCGGGTCCGGGCCGCGCCCAGGTCGACGGCGAAGTGGCAGCGGCGCAAGCGCTCGAGACTGGCGGTCATGGCAGCTCCTCCCGAGAGCAGACCGTGGGGGCTCCGCCGAGTGGCGGTCCTTCCTCGCATCGTGGACGGGCGCCGGACCAGGCGCCTTCTGTGGGGGGCCGGGCGGGGTGCCGCTGGACGGGTGGTCTTGGCCGGATGCCGGATGGGCGGTCTTGTCCGGATGAGTGATCCCGGTGCCCTGGCGGAAACCCGCCAGGGCAGTTTCTCGCCAGGTTCCGTCAACTCCCGCGCACCACCGGCCCCCCGAAACTCTTCGCAGCACCGGAGCCACCACGTGCCGACGAGGAGAGGTCATCCATGACCAGAGGACCAGTCAGACGGGGGGCGGCTCTGCTGTCCGCCGGGCTCGTGCTCGCCGTACTGCCCACGGGGCGGGCGGGCGCGGCCGAAGCAGCCGCCCCGGCCCCGACGCGCACCGCCTCCGTCACCCAGACCGTCACGCTCGTCACCGGCGACAAGGTGACCGTCACCGACCTCGGCGCCGGCAAGAAGACGGTCGCGGTCGAGCGGCCACGGGGGCCACGGGGGCGGTCCGCACCCAGGTGACGAACGGCGTGGTGACCGTCGTACCGGACGAGGCGCTGCCCTATCTGCGGGCGGGCACCCTCGACCGGCGGCTGTTCGACGTGAGCGAGCTGATACGTCAGGGGCTCACCGACCGGAAGACGGCCGAGCTGCCGCTGATCGTGACGTACGGGAAGGGGCGCGCGGCCACCTTGCGCGGGGCCGAGCAGAAGCGCGCGCTGCCCAGCATCCGGGGCGCCGCCGTAGCCGCCGACAAGGGGCGCGCCTTCTGGCAGTCCCTCACCCGGCAGGGCGGGACGGTCGGCAAGGTCTGGCTCGACGGGCGCGTGCACGCCGACCTGGCCGAGAGCAACGCCCAGATCGGTACGCCACAGGCCTGGGAGGCGGGGCTCACCGGGAAGGGCGTCACGGTCGCCGTGCTCGACACGGGGGTGGACGCCGACCATCCCGACCTGGCCGGACGGGTGGCCGTCAGCAAGAGCTTCATCGACGGGCAGGAGGTCGCCGACCGCAACGGGCACGGTACGCACACGACGTCCACGGTCGGCGGCAGCGGTGCCGCCTCCGACGGCAAGGAGCGGGGTGTCGCGCCCGACGCGACGCTCGCCGTCGGCAAGGTACTCAGCGACCAGGGCTCGGGCAGCGACTCGCAGATCATCGCGGGCATGGAGTGGGCCGCGCGGGACGTGCACGCCAAGGTGATCTCCATGAGCCTCGGCTCGACCGAGGCGAGTGACGGCACGGATCCCATGGCGCAGGCGGTGAACACGCTGTCCAAGGAGACCGGCGCCCTCTTCGTCGTCGCCGCGGGCAACACCGGCGCCCCCTCCTCCATCGGCTCGCCCGGCGCCGCCGACGCCGCGCTGACCGTCGGCGCGGTGGACTCCGCCGACCAGGCCGCCTACTTCACCAGCGCGGGACCGCGCTACGGCGACAACGCCCTCAAGCCCGACCTGTCCGCACCCGGCGTCGACATCCTGGCGGCCCGCTCCCAGCTCGTCGCCGGCAGTGGCTACTACACCTCCATGAGCGGTACGTCGATGGCGACGCCGCATGTCGCCGGTGTGGCCGCCCTGCTCGCCGAGAAGCACCCCGACTGGACCGGCGCCCAGCTCAAGGACGCCCTGATGTCGACGTCGAAGCAGCTCGACGCGTCCGCCTATGTGCTGGGCTCGGGCCGGGTGAGTGTGCCGGACGCGATCGACGCGAAGGTCACTGCCACCGGCAGCGCCGATCTCGGCTTCTACAGCTGGCCGTACGAGGCGAACCACCCCGTCACGAAGACCGTGACCTACACCAACTCCTCCGACTCCTCCGTCGAGTTGAGCCTCGCCGTGCGGGGCGCCGCCGACGGGGTGGCCACCCTCGCCGACTCCGCGCTCACCGTGCCCGCGCACGGCAGCGCGTCGACGACCGTGACGGGCGACGGCTCGAAGGCGCCCGTGGGTGACACCTCCGGGCAGATCGTCGCGTCCGCCGGCGGCACGCCCGTCGCGCACACCGTGCTCGGGCTGGTGAAGGAGGAGGAGCGGTACACGCTCACCGTCCACGTCAAGGACCGCGCGGGCGAGCCCACCGCCGCCTACCTCGCGGTGCAGCAACTCACGGCAGGCGTGGACCCGTTCCCGGCCTCGGTCGACGACTCCGGCACCCTGAAACTCCGGCTCAGGCCGGGGACGTACAGCCTCAGCTCCTTCCTCGACGTGCACGGCAGTCACGGCGCCGACTCGCTCGGGCTCGGCTTCCTCGCCGCGCCCGAGATCACCCTCGACCAGGACCGCGAGGTCACCCTCGACGGACGGCAGCTGAGGGAGATCCGGGCCGAGGTGAAGCGGCGGACCGAGACCCGGCAGCTGCTCATGGAGTACGACCGGAACGCGGGCGGCTCCGACCAGTTCGGCGCCGTCCAGGTGCCCGTGAAGTACGACAGCATCTTCGCCGCGCCGACCTCGAAGGTCACCCAGGGCACCTTCGAGTACCGGACCGTGTGGCGGCTGGGGAAGCCGTCGCTGGAGGTGAAGGGCGTCGGTGAGGCCGTCGCCCAGCCGGGCGGGACCCTGATCGAGGGCCGGAGCAGGCTGCCGCTGGTGGACGTCGGGACCGGACCGTTCACCGGGGTCAGCGGCAAGGCCGTGCTCGCGACACTCGCCGACGGTGTCGAGCCCGCCGCCCTCGCCCAGGCGGCCCAGGACGCGGGCGCCAAGGCGCTGTTCGTCACCGACGGCGCGGCCGGACGGCTCAACGCCTGGTTCGGCACGGACGACGGCGCGGACCGGCCGCTGCAGATCGCCACGGTGAACGCGGCGGACGCGGCACGGCTGCGGGCCGCCGGACATCTCGACATGACCGGGACGCGCAACACGCCGTACGTCTACGACCTCTCGGAAGGGCACGAGGGGGCCATTCCGCGCGGCGACCTGACGTACGAACCGGGCGCGCGTGACCTCGCCGTGCTGGACACCAGGTTCCACGCGGTCAAGCCCGTCCCCGGCAGCGAGTTCCGCTACTCGGTCACCGACGCCTTCCCCATCGGGATCGGCTTCCAGGAGCGGATCGACTACCCCGCCGAGCGGACCGACTACGTCTCCACCGCCACCGGACAGACGTGGATGGAGTCCGTGAACCTCGGGGCGGGCCTGCTGGAGGAGCGCAGTGGGCTCGTGCACTACCGCGGGGGCTCGCACACGACGCTGAACTGGTTCAAGCCGGTCTGGCACGCGTGGCTCGGCACCGGGCTCGGCTGGGGACAGCAGCGCGCGGGCAACCAGATCCAGTTCAACACGCCCGGCTGGGGCGACTCAGGGCCCGACCACACGGGCTTCGGCGACGTGTGGAGCGACGACACCGGGATGACCCAGTTCACGTCCGTGTACCAGGACGGCACCCTGGTCGACCGGCGCAAGAGCTCCGGCGCGTATGTGTGGGACGCGCCCGCCGACGAACACACCTACAAGGTCGTCACGGACACCACGCTCGACCCCGACCGCTGGACGCTGTCCACCCAGGGGCACTCCGAGTGGACCCTCCGCTCGGCGGCCACGCCCGCGGACCGCTGGACGTTCCTTCCGCTCATCAACCTCGGCTACGACATCGACACCGGCCTCGCGGGCGCGGTGCGCGGCGGCGGCCGGGTGCCGGTGGGGATCCACGCCGAGTACGTGAAGGGCGCGTCCGGCACCGGAACCATCGGGGGCGGGAAGCTGGAGGTGTCCTACGACGACGGGAAGTCGTGGCGGGCGGTCCCGCTGTCGGGCGGTGGCGGCGCGGCGTCCTGGAAGGGGACGTTGAGCGTGCCGCGCGGCGCGCAGTTCATCTCCCTGCGGGCCTCCGCACGGGACGACCGGGGCGGCTCGGTGAGCCAGGAGGTCATCCGGGCGGTGGGGGTGCGATAGCCCGCGGTCCCCTCTGAACGGGCGGCGCCGGTTCCCCTTGGGAGGGGGGAGCCGGCGCCGCCGCGGCGTCACTGCCCGGGTGGCACGCTCAGCGCCCCGCGTGCTCCACGATGCCCCGGATCACACCCAGCTCCACCAGGTCCTGCGGCCGGATACGGAGTTGGTCCGCCGTGTCGCGCACCTCGCTCGCCGGGCGCTTGAGGATCGCGGCCGCGAGCTCCGGCGCGATGACGGAGAAGTAACTGTCCGGCGTGGCCCAGGTGTTGCCGGGCGCGGCCAGCGCGAGCGCGCCGCCCGAGCCGCCCTCTCCGATCACCAGGGTGGTGACGGGCGTACGGGCGGTGGCCACCGCGGCGAACAGGTCCGCGATCGCCGAGCCCGCGCCCTGCCGCTCGGCGTCCGCGTCGTTGGCGGCGCCCGGGGTGTCCACCAGCGTCAGTACGGGGATGCCGAGCCGGCCGGCGAGCCGGATCAGCCGGGCGGCGGTGCGGTATCCGGCGGGGCGGGTCGCGGTCCCGCACTGGGCGGCGTACGCCACGGTCCGCTCCGCGGGTCCGGAACCGAACCCGCACAGCATGCCGTCGTCGCTGCCGCCGCAACGGTCGCCGCTGATCGCGGCGCGGCGCGAGAAGTAGGCGTCCAGGTAGGCGGCGGCCCGGGGGCGTTCGGGCGACCGGGCGTGCCGGACGGCGTCCCAGCCGGTGCCGGGGAGGCCGGGGGCGCCGAGAGCAGCCGGGGGAGCAACGGGCTCGACCTCGACCTCGCCTCCGGCCTCGGCCTCGGCCACACCTCCGGTCTCGGCCACCCCTCGGCGCTCGGTCCCGGGCTTGGCCACGCCTCGGGGCTCGGTCTCGGGCTCGGCCGCGCCTGCGGTCTCGGTCCCGGCCGCGCCTCGGGGCTCGGTCCCGGCCACACCTCCGGTCTCGGTCTCGGGCTTGGCCGCGCCCGCGGTCTCGGTCCCGGCCGCGCCTCGGGGCTCGGTCCCGGCCACACCTCCGGTCTCGGTCTCGGGCTTGGCCGCGCCCGCGGTCTCGGTCCCGGCCGCGCCTCGGGGCTCGGTCTCGGGCTCGGCCGCGCCTGCGGTCCCGGTTCCGGCCGCGCCTCGGCGCTCGGTCTCGGTTCCGGCCTCGCCTCGGCGCTCGGTCTCGGGCTTGGCCTCGCCTCGGGCCTTGGACTCGGCCGCGTCTGCGGTCTCGGTCTCGGCCACGCCTCGGGGCTCGGCCTCGGCCGCGTCTGCGGTCTCGGCCACCCCTCGGCGCTCGGTCTCGGGCTCGCCTCTGGACTCGGGCGTGGCCTTGCCCCCGTCCTCAGCCTCGCTCCCGTCCTCAGCCTCGCTCCCGTCCTCGGGCGTGGCCTCGACCCCGGCTTTGGTTGTGGGAGCCGTCAGCAGGGTCAGCCACAGGGACAGGGTCTCCCGTAGTTCCTCCTCCCGTACGACGGCGTCCACCGCGCCCGCTGTCACCTGGGCCTCGGCCGTGTACGCCGTCGGGTCGGCGTCGGGTGGGCGGACCCGGGAGCCGGCGAAGCCGACCTGGGCGCCGGGCAGCGCCAGGGTCACGTCGGCGCCCGCACCCAGCGTCGCCCAGCCGCCGCCCGTCGTCGGATCCCGCAGCACGGCGATCTGCGGCAGCCCCGCCTCCCGGGCGAGCGCCGACTGCCGTGCCACGCGCTGGAGTTGGGTGAGCGCGAGCATGCCCTCCTGCATCCGGCTGCCGCCCGTCGCGACGAGCGAGACGACGGGCAGGCGGTGCGCACGGGCGTGGGCGTAGGCCGCCTCGACGCGGTCGCCGGTGCGTTCGCCGAGGGAGCCGCCGAGGAAGCCGAACTCGAAGGCGATCAGTACGGCGCGGGTCGAGCCGATGACCGCGGTGCCGCAGACGACGGACTCGTCCTCGCCGGTACGGGCGAGGGCGCGGCGGCGCGAGTCGTCGTACCCCTGCCAGGACAAGGGACCGTCCGGCTTGAACTGCCGCATGGGGACGGGCAGTTCACGGAACTCGTCGCCGGCCAGGGCGATGGCCTCGCGGGCGGAGAAACGCTCAGTCATGCTCAGGGGCCTTTGTGACGGCATCGGGGAGGGCTCGCTTGAGAATCTTGCCCATGTCGTTGCGCGGGAGCGACGTGAGGAAGCGCACGGTGCGCGGGCGTTTGTGCGGGGCGAGGCGGCGGGCCACGTGGTCGGCCAACTCCTCCGCGGCGGGCGGGTCCCCGGGGTCGGCGGGGACGATCCAGGCCACGATCCGCTCACCCAGGTCCGCGTCGGGCTCACCGGTGACGGCGGCCTCGCGCACCGACGGATGCTCGAGCAGCGCGTTCTCGATCTCCCCGGCGCCGATCTTGAAGCCGCCGCTCTTGATCAGGTCGGTGGCCTTGCGGCCGACGATGCGTACCGAGCCGTCGGGGTCGACGACCGCCATGTCGCCGGTGCGGAACCAGCCGTCCTCGGTGAACGCGGCTTCGGTCGCGTCGGGCCGGTTCAGGTACTCCGTGAAGAGGTTCGGCCCCCGGACCTGGATCTCCCCGACGGTCTCGCCGTCGGGCGTACCGGTGGGAGTGCCGTCGGCGTCGTACGAGGCGATCGTCGTCCCGTCCTCCTCGACGAGCCGTACGTCGACGCCGGGCAGCGGCACTCCGACGGTGCCGGGCCGGGGTTCCCCGTCCACCCGCACGCTGGTGTTCATGAGGGTCTCGGTCATGCCGTACCGCTCGACGACCCGGCGTCCGGTCGCGGCCGTGATCCGCTCGTGGTCGTGCACCGGCAGCGCGGCGGAGCCGGACACGAGCAGCCGGGCCCCGCCGAGCGCCTTGGCCAGTTCGGTGTCCTCGGCGAGCGCCTCGGCGAGCCGGTGGTACATCGTCGGCACCCCGAACAGCATCGTCGCGCCCGCGCCCAGTTCGCGCGCCGCACCCTGTGCGCTGAACCTGCCCAGATGCCGCACCGCCGCGCCGCGCCGCAGCGGGCCGAGGATGCCCAGGATCAGCCCGTGCACGTGGAAGAGCGGCAGTCCGTGCACGAGCACGTCGTCGCCGGTCCACTGCCAGGCGTCGGCCAGCGCGTCCAGGGTCGAGGCGATGGCGCGCCGCGGGATGACGGCGCCCTTGGGCGGACCGGTGGTGCCGGAGGTGTAGACGATGAGGGCGGGGGCGGCGGGGTCGTCCGGTTCGGTGTCGGGGCGTGCGGGGGTGCCGGGTCCTGGGCGGGTGTCCTGACCGGCGGCTCCCACCTGGACGTCGAGGCGCTCCAAGTCGCTCACGGGCGAGGGGAGTTCGACGCCCGGCTCGACCAGTACCAGCGACGGCGCGCTGTCGCCCAGAATGTGCCCCAGTTCGCCCTCACCCGACTTGGGGTTGAGCGGCACGGCGGGCACCCCGGCGAGCAGCGCGGCGACGACCCCGACGGCGGTCTCCAGGGACGGCGTCGCCCACACGGCGGCCCTCTCCCGGCCGTCGAGCCGCGCGGCCAGCTCACCCGCCGAGGCGGCGAGCTCCGCGTACGTGAGTGACCGGTCGCCGAAACGCAGGGCGGGCCGCCGTGCGGTCGAACCGCTGACCAGGGCGGGAAAGAGGGAGGACACGCGGGGTACTCCTTGCCGTAGGGACCTGCTGGAGGACGTGCTGCCGATGACGGTCACCACCGTTCCTACACCAGCCCGGGGCAAACCCGCCGCCACGCTCACTCCGATGACGGGCTCGACCCCGCCGGGGCGAGTCGTCGCCGCGTGCCCACCAGCGTGGCGAGGTCCTCGGCGAGGCGGAGTTCGACCGTGTGCAGGGCGACATGCTGCAGCCAGTGCAGCCAGTGCAGCCAGTGCAGCCGGGCCCGGTCGCAGATCTCGGCCCTCACCGGGATGTCAGCCCCGCCGGAAGGCGGCACCTGGGAGCCACGGCCGCGGGAGAGATCGCGGGAACTGGGCCGCTTCACGCCCCGTTGGCCGGGGCGATTCCGGCTGTCCCGCTCCGCGGGAGCGATCGTTCTTGAACTGGGAACGATCGTTCGGAAAGCATGGCGCGGGCCCCGTCGGGGACCGTAGTCTCGGCCCACAGCGTGAGAACTTGACGGATCAACTGCCGGGAGTGCATGGGTGAGTGCGTCGCTGACTCCTCTTCGCGAGACACTCGCGCGTCTCGACGCGCACCTCGCCGACAAGGGCCTCGATCGCGTGGAGGTCCTCGACGTGGGGGAGTTGTCGAGAAGAACGGCTCTGGCCGAGGGAGAGGTCCGGGCGCTCCTCGACGGGGCCGGGGCCCTCGACGACAAGGTCGACGACCGCATCCGCGGACGCGTCCGCGCGCTGTACGAGGCGTATCTCGACGAGAGCGGGAAGCGGCCCGCCGATGTGTGCCGGGACGTCGCCGGGCGGCTCGGGATCAGTGACAAGTGGGCCCGCAGTCTGCTCAACGGCGACAAGATGCCGAACGTGCCCGACCTCACCCGGCTCGCGGAGTTCTTCCGCATCGAGGAGGGCACGAAGTTCTTCACCGATCCGGCTCCCGTCGTCCTGAACGGCGCACTTCAGCGCGTCGTCGGTGAGCTGGACGGCGGAGCCGGGGACGGACCGCTGCTCAGGTTCACGCTCAAGCACGGAGTCGTCACGCTCGCCCTGCGGGGCCGACGGCTGACCCCCCGCAAGCAGGAAGCGCTCACTCTCATGCTCGAGGGTCTGCTGAGCGGCGAGAGCGAGGAGGCGGAACAGTGAAGCCCTTCCCCAAGATGCGGCCGGTCCGTCGCGCGTGGAAGCGCGCCGCCGTGCTCCTCTCCCGCCGGGCCGACTCCGAGATGCGCGGCCTCGCCGTCGAGCTCACCCGCGCGCTGAAGAAACGACTCGACGCGCCCGTGGACGTACGGGAGTTGGCCGAGGCCCTCTGCCAGGAGATGAGCCGGCGCCGGGACGACCGCCCCATCCAGCTCCGCTTCGAGCGCTTCCCGGACGAGATCGAAGTCACCGGTCTGTGGATGGAGTTCCACGACTTCGACCTCGTCATCGTCGAGGAACGCGCCGAGACCGTGCAGCAACTCGTCATCCTCGGACACGAGTTGTGGCACATGATGGCGGGGCACTCCCACTCCCCCCACCACTACGCGGGTGCGGCCGCCGCCAGCGCGTTGTCGGACGACCCCGGCTGGCAGGAGATCGCGCTCACCGTCGCGGCCCGCAACGGCTCGCACGAGGCCGACGAGGCCGAGGCGGAGGACTTCGGCCTGCACCTCGCCAGCGTCTTCCGCTCCTGGGTGACCGGCCCGCGTACGAAGGGCCCCGTCGACCCGGTCGGACAGGCCATCCAGGCCTCCCTCGGCTACCGCGGACCCCAGGACTGACCGGCGATGAATCCTTCCCGCTTCTTCGCCGGGCTCTACATCTCCTTCTGGATCCCGACAGCGGTCCTCACCGCCGCGCTGGCGATCAAACTGCCCAGCATCGTCAAGCTGTGGAAGGACCCGCTGCTGCGTGCCGTCGGCGGCCTGCTCGTGCTCGCCTGCGGCGTCTTCGTCTTCGCGGCACCGTCGACCATCGCCTGGACCAACCGCGTCACCGGCGTACCGAACATCGCGGCCCCCCTGGTCTACAGCCTCATCACCGCGTTCGGCGGCGCCTGTCTGCTCCTGATCACCACATGGCGCAACGGCATCTCCGACCGCTCCGGCGTCACCCGCCGCACCACCCGCTGGGTGGTCACCGGCTACGCGAGCGTGATCATCGCGCTGTGGGTGCTGTTCGCGCTCGCCGACGTCCCCGTCGAGCGGCTACGGGACCTCGACACGTACTACGCCGACACCCCCTTCATGCGCGAAGAGATCGTGCTCTACCTGCTCGCGCACACCGTGGCCGCCCTGATCACGTCCAAGCTGATCTGGAACTGGATCCGCACCGGCGGACTCGACGTCTGGCTGCGCGGCGGTCTGAAGTTCCTCGGCGTCGGCTATGTGATGAACCTGCTCTACGACAGCTGCAAGTTCTCTGCCGTCGTCGCCCGCTGGACAGGCCACGACCTCGACTGGCTGAGCACCGGGCTCGCCCCGCCGGTCGCCTGCCTCTCCGCCATCCTCATCGCGGTCGGCTTCATCCTTCCGCACACCGGCCAGTATCTGCACCGCCGCGTTCGCACCCGGCTCGGCCACTGGCACCTGCGCCCCCTGTACCGCCTGATGGGGACCGTCACGGACGGCGGACGCGTCCCCTTCAGACTTCGTGCCACCCCCGAACTGCGCCTGACGCGCCGCGAGACGTTCATCCGGGACGCGCTGCTGAACCTGGCCAGGTTCATCGACGAGGACCTCCGGCGGAAGGCGTACGACGCCGCCCTCGGCCTCGGCTTCGAGGCCGGCCGGGCGGGGGCCCTCGCCCACGCCGTCACCATCCAGGACGCCATCGAAACCAGGAAGCGCACCCGCCAGGACGACGCCACCGCACCCCTCAACACCCCGGACACGGAGAACCTGCTCGCGGAGATCGACGCCGTGTCGCGGGCCCTGCGCCACCCCGCCGACATCAGGGCGGTAGGCGAGGCCGCGGCCGACGCGGCGGACAGCGTGCCCGACCCGACCCTGAGTCAGCCCAGCCGTTGATCCCCGTCGATCCCATGGCTTCACCGAAGGTGAAGGTCAAACGGGTTGCCGGAGTTCCCTCGGTGGTTGTTAGCCTCGCCGGGGATCAGCCGTTATGAGGATGGAGTCCGCCGTGGCCCGTACCGCCGCCCGCGCACGTATCGCGCTCGCCACCTACCGGCCCGAGGAGGGCGCGGAGAGCATGGACCGGGATCTGCCCGTGCTGAGGGCGGCTCTGGAGGACGCCGGGGCGGAGGCCGTCGTCGGGTACTGGGACGATCCGGACGTCGACTGGGCCGCCTTCGACCTCGTGGTGATCCGGTCCACCTGGGACTACAGCTGGCGGGTGGCGGAGTTCGTGGCGTGGGCCGAGCGGTGCGGGAAGCTGACGCGGCTCGCGAACCCGGCGCCGGTGGTGCGGTGGAACACCGACAAGCGGTACATCGGCGATCTCGCGGAGGCGGGGGTGCCCACCGTGCCGACCCGGTACCTCGCGCCGGGTGCGCCCGCGGAGTTCCCCGACGACCGCGAGTACGTCGTGAAGCCCACCTCCGGCGCGGGTGCGCGGCTCGCCGCCCGGTACCGGCCCGAGGAGCGGGAGACGGCCCTGCGACAGCTGGAGCGGATGCACGACCGGGGGCTGACCGCCATGGTCCAGCCCTATCTGACCAGCATCGACACCGCCGGTGAACGCGCGCTCCAGTTCTACGGCGGCCGCTTGCTGCACGCCAGCCGCAAGGGCGCCGTCCTTCGACCCGGCACGGCCTACGACGCGGACAAGGTCGCGCACCCCCGCCTGGAGCCCTGGCAGCCGACCCCGGCCGAACTCGCCGTCGCGGAGCGTGCGTTGGCGGCCGTGCCGGGCAGGACGGACGGTTCGGAGCTGCTCTACGCCCGTGTCGACCTCGTCGACGGCGATGACGGGAACCCGTGCGTCATGGAGCTGGAACTCGTCGAGCCGAACCTGTTTCTGTGGCTGCACCCGGAGTCGGTGCCCGTGGTCGCGGAGGCCGTGGTCAAGGCCGCTCTCCGCTGACGGCCAGGCGCTGCAGCAACCCCCACGTGAACTCCGCGGCGCACTCCCGCGGCACTCCGGACGCGTCCGGGGCCGTGAACGCCAGGCCCCAGCGGGTCGGGGCCGTGCCCTCCAGGGGGCGGGCGGGGGCGAAGGCGCGGGCGACCTCGTCGACCGTGCAGGACCAGGGGCGCAGGTCGTCCAGGGTGCGGGGTTCGGGACCTGCGGCACCCGGGGCGCGGACCAGCCACTCGTTCCAGGCGACGCCGTTCGGGGCGACGAGGACCTCGAAACGCAGGTCGGGCCAGAGGGGGACGGGCCAGAGCAGGGCCTCGCAGGACAGATCGCCGATCTGCCGAGGGGTGACGAACTCGGGGGCGCCGAGGATCGAGCGGTAGCGAGACGTCGCCGCCCGGGAGCGCGGGGCGTGCAGCATCGCCTGCCAGCGGCGGTTCGCCTCGCGCATGTCCGCGATGGAGACGCCCAGCTCGTGGCGGGCGTCCTCGACGAGGCCGGGGTTGTGGTCGGCCATGCGGCGCAGCAGGACCAGTTGGAAGTCGAGCGGGGTGAAGGGGCTAGCGGGTCGCTTGGCGGGCATGGGGTCCATGCTCGCGCATCGGGACGGAGCCCGGCCGGCGGCCGTCCGGGAGGAACAGGACCGAGTTGACGTAACGGGGGCCGCGCGGGGGCAGGACGCGGCGCAGCAGGCCCTGGGCGGCCACGTGGGAGGTGCGTGTCTGGTGGGCCTCCAGAGGGAAGGACGCCAGGGGCAGCCAGGTGGTCGCGGGCAGGACCCAGCCCGTGTAGCCGCGCTCGGCGAGATGGCCGACCACCGGCGCGATGGGCTGGATTCGGGACTCCAGTTCGATGAAGAGGACCGGGCGGTCACGGCTCAGGAGGGCCTCCGCGCCGCGCAGGACCGCGAGTTCGTTGCCGTCCACGTCGATCTTGACGAAGTCGACGTCGTGGAGGCCCAGGCTGTCGAGGGTCACACACGGGACCTCGACCGCGCGGGCGTGGATGTCCCGGCGTATCAACGACGACACGCCCCGGTCGCCCGCGTCGTCCGGCGGGAACCAGAGCCGCGCCGTGCCCGGACGGTCGGAGGCCGCGGCGCGGACCACGCGGACGTTGGAGGGGGCGGTGGCGCAGAGGAGTCCGGCCAGGTGGGGGACCGGTTCGACGGTCACCACACGGTGGGCCAGGCCCGAAAGGCGATGAGTCCAGGGGCCGTACCAGCCGCCCACGTCCACCGCCGTGCCGCAGCCGGGCGGGCAGAGGTCCCCGAGGCGGCCCAGTTCGGGTTCGAAGCGCGGGTAGACCAGCCGGGCGGTCGCCGCGACGAGCCGGGTGGGGAGGTGGCGGGCGAGCCGGGCGGCCAAGGTCCTCGTCGGCCTCGTCATGGGGCCATCCGCTTGAGGAGTTCCTCGTGCTCGTCCTCCGTGACCTGCTCCCCGGAGGACGGCAGCAGCTGCGGGATGCCGTCCACGATCGGGTAGCGGCGGTGCAGGCGCGGGTTGTACAGCGCCTCCCCGGCGCTCGGCTCCGCCCCGGAGTCCGGCGCCTCGCCGTCACTCAGGGGCAGCAGGTGCAGTGGGCCCTTGTCCAGCGGGCAGGCCAGGATCTTCAACAGCGGGTCGTCGGGGTTCATGGTGGCGTCAGCTCCTTGGCCACGATGGGGGGTTGGGGTGCCGCGTCGTGCTTGGGCATGACCAGCAGCACGGACACCGCGAGGGCGGTGCCCGCCAGGCGCAGCGTCAGCCGCACCGGGTCGTGCGGCAGCGCCTCGCCGAACGCGAGCGTGCCGAGCACCGCCGTGAACAGGCTGGTCACCGTCGTACAGACCGGCACGATCAGCGAGGCCCGGCAGCGCTGCAACGCCGCCTGGGACATGACCAGGCCGAACGCGCCGGTGAAGAGCAGGAGATAGGGGTACGGGGAGCGGAGCACGTCGATCACCGCCCCCGCCAGGTCACTGGTCGTCAGGTAGCTCGACACGCCCTTGATCGCCAGCGAGCTCACCCCGTACAGCAGGCCCACCGCCACGCCGTACTCGACGCCCGTCGTCGGCATCCGGTGCCGGTGCCGCGCGCGGCGCTCGGCGGCGCCGTACAGCCACAGGCCCGCCGCCAGCGAGGGCAGACAGACGGTCAGGATCAGCGGTGCGGGGGCACTGCGGCTGACCCGGTCCGAGCCCTCGCGCAGGGAGAGGACCACCATCAGCAGGGCCAGCAGGATCGCACCGAGCGCGTACCGCTCGCGGCCCGAGGTCTCCTCGCCGAGCAGCCGGGCGGAGAGCAGCACCAGCAGCACGAGCCCGGAGACGAAGATGCCCTGGGCGGCGGCGATCGGCAGGGTGCGGTAGACGGCGAGCTGGGCGCCGAAACCGGAGGCCAGCGCCAGCGAACCGCCGATCCACAGCGGGCTGCCGAGCACCAGCCGCAGCAGCCGGGCGGGGCGGCGGATGTCGACCTCGGGCAGTGCGGCGAGCGCGCGCTTCTCCAGGACGAATCCGGTGCTGTACAGGACGTTCGCCAGCAGGGCCGCGGCCACTCCCCACCACATGGGCTACGTCCTTCGGGCGTGCAGGAGCAGGATGGAGGAGAGGGCCGGCGCCACGCAGGCCAGTCGGTCCAGGGGGCGCAGCGGACGCGGTACGCCGTGGAAGGGCGCCCCGCTCAGCCCTACGACCTCGAAGCCCGCCGCGGTCACGAACTCCCGCAGCGCGCGAGCCGTGTAGAGCCGCAGATGGCCCACGACCTCCCGCCCCGGGCGGCCGTGGATCGCGCGCAGGCTCACCTCCGAGAAGACGGGCTGGACACCGGCGAGCAGCAGGGCGCGGTTGTACCAGGCGCCGAGGTTCGGGGTGGAGAGCATCAGGTGGCCGCCGGGGCGCAGGACCCTGCGGATCTCGTCCAGGGCGCTGTCCGGGTCCACGAGGTGCTCGATGACCTCGCTGAACAGGACTGCGTCGGCCGAGGCGTCGGCGAACGGCAGCCCGCTGTCGCTGAGTTCGCCGCGGATCGCGTACGGCAGCCGGGCGTGGGCGCGTCTGAGGGCGTCCTGTGACCAGTCGACGCCGATGAGACGGTGTCCGGTGAGCAGGGGTGCGGCGGTCGCGGCGGCGGTGCCGTCGCCGCAGCCGATGTCCAGCACGGTCCGCGCGCCGGCCGTGGCGGGGCCCAGGGCGGCGGCCAGTATCCGGGCCTGGCGGAGGCTGCGGGGGGTTCCGGAGGCGACGGGGACGCCCGGATCCTCGTAGAAGTCGCGAAGTCCCCGGCGGGCGGAGCCTGTTGCCGTCGCCGAGCCGGCGGTCGGGGTCGAGGTCGTGGGCGTCATAGGGGGCCGTCCTCCTCCGTCGCGTGCAGATAGTGCTCGAAGAGGTCGCGGAGGTGGGCGCCGTCGCCGTGGCTGAGCAGGGTGCGCGACCAGCGCAGGGCGACGTGCAGACGGCCCGCGGTGGACGCCGTGGTGACGGTCAGGCCGCGGGGCGTCCGGGCGGGCGCCGAGAACCACACCGCGTGCGCGCGGCCCGCCTCCGCGCCGAAGTCCAGCGCGTACGGGATGCGGCCGATGTTGCTCAGCAGCGTGGTCGACGTCCAGGGGCCGGCCGCGCGGCGCAGGCCCCGGGTGAGGGCGGCACGCCAGGCGACCGGGACCACGGGGGCGGTCAGGAGGGCCGCGCCGTGGCCGAGTTGGGGCCGGGGCAGCGACTTGAGCGCGCGGGTGCGTTCCGCCGTGCGGCGCAGCAGCTCGCCCATCCGCCCGGCGTCCAACTCCTCGACCTTGAAGGGGACTTCGACGAGTCGTGTCCCGTTGCCGATGGGCATGTCCGTGCCGCGGGGGCGGTCGTCGACCGGCATCGTGATGCGCAGGGGGCGCGGGCGGGCGCCGTGTTCCCTGTTCCAGTGCGTGATCATCAGGGCGGTGGCCGCCATGAGCTGGTCGTTCACGGTGTACGGGGAGCCCTTGGGGCGGTGCGGGACGCCGAGTTCGGTGACGAGGAGGCCGTTTCCGGGGGAGGGCTCCGGGGTGCCGTGGGCCACGCGGGCGGGCGGGGTCCAGGTGGACGGGGTGTCGACCTGTACGGCCTTCGCCGCCGCCTCGGGCGGTCGTACGGGGGGCGCGGTCGGGGAGTTGTCCTTGCCGCCGTACAGCTCCGCGGCGGTGGCGAGGACGCGGAGGCAGGCGGGGCCGTCGAGGGCGGTGTGGTTGACGGTGAGGAAGAGGACGGTGCCCTTGGGCCGGGGGCCGGTGTGGGTGCGCGGCGCGGCGCTTCGACGCGGCGCCGTGCCCACCGCGTCCGTCGCCTCGCTGCCGACGGGCGGGCCCGCGCCGTCGACCACCTCCAGGCGGACGGGCGGTGAGGCGGTCAGCGGCGGGGCGGTCAGCAGGGCGCGGGTCCGTGCGTGCTGGAGGGAGCCTGGGCCCGGGGGCGGGAAGGAGACGACCTCCACGTCCGGATCGGGCGTGAGTTCCCACTCGTAGCGGCGGCGGTACCAGGGGCCCGCGGCCTCGCGCATGAGGATGCGGGGGTGACGGTGCAGGGCCTCGGTGAACGCCGTGGTGAGGCGGGCGGGGTCCAGATGGCCGGGGAGGTGGACCTCGATGTGGACGGTCTCGGGTTCCTCCTCCTGGAGACAGTGCCGGGCGACCTCGTCCACGACGGGGAACGGCACGCGGGCGGGCCGGGACGGTCCGTCGGTACCGTCCCGTGCCGGGTGCTCCAGCGCGGTCATCGGGGTTCGCCCCTTCCCGTGTCGTCGTCCGCCGGGTTCCCCGCCTTGCGGAAGGCGATCCGCGCGGTGGGCGGATCGGCCTCACCCGCGCCCGCCGCGCCGACACCCGCCTCACCCGCGACCGCCTCACCCGCACCCGTGCCGCCCGCGCCCGCCTCGCGCGGGGCGGAACCCGGGCCGCGCGCGGAGATGGTCGGGCTGGAGGCACGGTCGGGCCCGGGGGCCGGTGTCGGGGACTCGGCTCCGGGGCCGCCGTTCTCGCCCCGGCGGCGTCGGGGGAGTGGTGCCGTCGGGGCCTGGGAGCCCGGGGGCGGGGGAACCGGGCGGGAGCCCCGGGGCGCCGCGCCGGGCGGCTCCTGGACGCTCACCAGCGCGGCGAACAGCCCGATCAGGGCCAGCAACTGCGCCGCGGGCCCGAACGCACCCTCGCTCGCGCCCGGCGGCGACCCGGCGCCCGTGGCGGCCGCGATCCCCGCCCCGGTGAGCGCGAGGAACGCGATCGGTACGAGAAGCGCGTGCCGTTTCCAGGCGAGCAGCGCCAGCGCGGGGACCAGCAGCGCGAAGGGTCCCGCGATGACCACGCCCACCAGGGTGAGCGCCACCGTGCCGAGCCAGAGCCCGGCGTCCGGCGCCGCCGGCTGCGGCTCGTCGGGGTTGTCCTCACGGCGGCGCCACAGCACGAGGCCCGCGAGAGCCGCCACGCCGACCCCGCCGCCGATCAGCCCGGCCTCGTACGTCGTCGAGGGCTCGTACGACAACTTGACCGTGCCGCCCGCGCCGGCCGGGATCCGCCAGCCCTGCTGCCAGCCGTCGAGCCGCACGGGCGTCAGTTTCTTCCCGCCCAGCGTGGCCTGCCAGCCGTCGTTGTAGTTCTCGTACGTCGTGAGGTACGAGGCGGCGCCGGAGCCGACCTTCACCTCGCGGCGGTCGCCCAGCCAGTCCACGATCCGCAGGGAGCGTCCGGCACCGGCGACGGCCTCGACCGTCCCACGGGTGAGGGTGACGTCCGTGACCGCGAGGGGCCCGGCGTCGCCCGCCTCGACCCGGTGCGAACCGGATCCGAAGGCCAACTCGGTGTTCGAGGACCCCTCTTGGCAGAGCGTCAGTTGGACCGGCCGCCGTTCGGTGAGATCCCCCACCGTCCCCTTCGCGCCCGTCGCGTACAGCTTCCCGTCGACCGCGAGCGTCGGGCCCTTGCCGCAGGGCAGCGAGAACTCCCGCGTGTCCAGGGCCTGTGTGGTGCGGTACTCGGCGAGGTCCGGGAGGTACACCTCCGTCAGCCCGACCGGCAGTTGCAGGTCGGCGCCCGCGACCGGGTTGTGGAGCGTCAGGGGCGCGGTCTCGGTGACGGTGATGTCGAGGTGGTTCGTGGTGATCGGGTCGAAGCGGGCCCAGCCGTTCTCGTCGACGCCTGCCACGGTGTCCCCGTCCGGGGAGCGGATCTCGATCTTCGTCGGGCGGGTGGAGAGGCCTCCGGCCGCGGCCAGGACCATGGACGAGACGGGCTTCTTGTCGGGCCAGCTCAGATGGATCGTCGGCCTGTCCCCGGCGATCCAGGCCGTGGTCAGGTTGCCGTCCGTGAGATTGCGCGCGTCGAGGCCGGGGCCGAGGTCCGTCGTGGAGTCGGCCGTCGCGACGATGCGGCTTTGCTGCGTGGGCGAGACGTCGTACAGCAGCTTGTCGAGCGCGTCGCCGGTGATCGCGACGGCGCTCGCCCGCACCTCGTACGATCCCGCCGTCGAGGTGGAGAAGGTGCGGTGCAGGCCCGCCTCCGTGCCCGTGGGGGCGAGGCCGGTGGGGTCGGTGGTGCGGTGCAGGGAGACGATCTCGGCGGCGGCGTCCGACCCTGCGGCGTCGGTCGGGAGCTTCAGCAGGCGGGTGACCTGGACGTCCGGGAGGGCGATCTCGGAGAAGCCCGCGCCGGTCAGGCCGGTGCGCTGCGCGGTGGAGCCGACGATCGTCAGTTTCATCCAACTCGTCGATCCGGCGGGCGCCTTGACGGACTGGGTCATGCCGTTGGGCTCGAGATAGCTGGTGGCGGAGCCCTTCTCCGTCTCCACCCGGACCCGGGTCGCCGCGGACCGCATGCCGTCCTGCGGCAGCGGGGTGACCTTGAAGGACTTCGGCAGGTCCAGGGACCCCTCGAAGCGGATCCGCAGCCACTGCCCGTTCGCGGAACCGGACGCGCCCTCCGCCCACGCGGTGTCGGGGTTGCCGTCGAAGGCGTTCACGGGGTCGTACTGGGGGAGATGGAACAGCCAGTTGCCGGTGGAGGAGGCGGTCACCGAGCGGGCGCCGCGCAGCTCGGCCACCGTCTGGTGCTGGATGCCCTTGGTCGGCAGGATCTGGTGCGGCTTCTTGCCGGCGTCCTGGGCGCTGTCGCTGTCGTTGCGCTGGTCGGGCGTGTACGTGTACGAGGTGTTGGAGTCGACCAGGCCGAAGCGGGTGTCGGCGCGCCGCAGCCCGTCGCCGACCACCTGGACCGCGGCGGTGCCGAGGCCGGGATGGTTGTCGCCGGTCAGGACGGCGGGGCGGCCGCGCATCGAGGGGTCGGCGGCCAGCGGCAGCAGCGCCTCGGGGCCGCCGGAGACGACGGCGGTGTCCGCGATGGCGCTCAGCCCGGCCTGCCCGGGCCGCGGCGCGCCGTTGCTCGCCGGTTCGTAGATCTCGACGGCGCGCTCGCGCGGGTAGAGGCCCTCGACCTGGAGCGGGGCGTGGTGGGCGATCCGGCCGCCGGTCACGACCGGTCCGAAGCCGGTGACCCGCTCGTAGCCCGACTGCTCCAGGGTCCGCTTCACGGTCTGGGTCGGGACGTAACCGACCTGGTCCGGATCGAGGTCGTTGCGGACGACGACGTAGTAGAGCCCGGCGCGGCTCAGGTAGTCCCCGAGGCCGGGCACGTCACTGCCGGTCATGAGCGCCTGCTCGACGGCGTCCATGGCGCGCCGGTTGCCCGGGGTGCCGAAGGGCACGTAGTCCCGCTCGGCCCAGCGGGAGCCGGCGAGCACGTCGAGGGGCTCGTCGATGGGGGAGCCCCAGGTGTAGAGGCCGTGCGCGGTGGCGGGGACGACGAGGGCACGGGAGTCGGGGGAGTACTTCTTCAGCCAGTCGGCGGTGGTCTGCCAGTACTTGGGGAGCTGCTGGAAGGAACCCGGGTTGAGGATCGACCCGTTGAGGTACGGCCAGGCGAGGCCGGGCAGGATCAGCACGGCCGCGACGAGGGGTGCGTGGCGGCGGCCGCGTACGGGACGGGCTCCGCGTGGCTCGGCGGCGACCCCGACGAGATGCGCGAGGCCGAACACCAGCGCCAGGGCGAGGCCCGTCTGGAACTTGTAGATGTTGCGGAAGGGGACCAGCCAGCCGTTCAGCCAGTCCTGGACGACGCCGTGGAAGGGCGCGCCGAACGCACCGCCGTACCCCGCGAGGGTGAGGAGCGCGACCGACAGCACGGTCAGGACCAGCCAGCGGCGCTCGGGCATGTCACGTCTGGCGAGCCCGGCGAGACCCAGACCCGCCGCGAGCGCCGAGCAGACGATCACGATCACCGAGGCGGCGACGGTCCAGCCGGCCGGCAGCCAGGCCTCGCCGAAGTGGAGGTACCCGACCCAGTTCCCGGCGCCGCGCAGGGACTCCGTGGCCGACATGGTGGCGGTCGTGGTCCCCGAGGTCTCCACGTACGGGAGGAAGTTCTCGCCGTAGACGCCGAGCATCAGCAGCGGGATCACCCACCAGGCCGTCGCCAGGATCACGCCCGGTACCCACCAGGTGATCAGTCTGCGCTGCCGGGGCCCCCGTGGACGGGACAGCAGATACAGCCCGACGGGGAGCAGCGAGGCGAGGGTCGCCGCGGCGTTCACACCGCCCATGAAGGGGACGACGAGCGCCGAGCGGAGGGCGGCGACGCGGGCGCTGTAGCGCTCGTCGGTGAGGGGGAGCAGGACCCAGGGGAGGAAGGCGCCGGGGAGCGCGGCGGCGGAGGTCGAGCCGACGACGATCGTGAAGACCGGCCAGAGCGCGTACGCGACGGCGGCGAGCAGCCGGGAGGAACCGTTGCCGATCCGCAGCCGTTCGGCCAGCCGCAGGGCGCCCCAGAAGGCGACGGACACGACGATCGACAGCCACAGCCGTTCCGCCAGCCACACCGGGAGGTGGATCAGCTTGCACAGGCCGTAGAACGGCAGCATCGGCCAGACGTACCCCACGTACTGGTCCTGGATGCCGCCGAAGCCGCCCCGGTCGTGCCACAGCCGGCCCAGGTCGGACAGGAACTGCCAGGGGTCGAGCGTGACGCCGAGCTTGGTGTCGAACGTCATGCGTCCGGGGTGCACGGCCAGGAACAGCACGAACACCACGGCCCAGAACCCCAGCAGCCAGCGCCTGGACCGTGGCCCGTGCGGGGGGCCCGACGTGGTCGAGACGGGGCGGACGGCCGCCGGGGGAGGAGCCTGGACCGTGGTCGTCATGGTGGACACCGCCGGAGGATGAGGAGGAGGTTCCAGGTGGCGAACTCCCGCAGCCCCGGCGCCCTGGTGACGGCGGAGGCGAGGATGGGCCAGTAGCGGGAGCGCGCCGAGACGACCGTGACGTCGTCGCGGGCGCGCACCTGCCGCAGGGTGGGGCCGATGTGCACGGCGAAGAGGTTCTCGCCGAGGGTGTGCTTGGCGGGCTTTCCGGTACGGCGGTGGTAGCGGGCCCGCGCCCGCTCCGCGCCGAGGTAGTGCCAGGGCGCCCACTCGTGACCGCCCCACGGGGAGAGCCAGTTGGTGAACGAGACGTAGATCAGCCCGTCGGGCCGGGTGACGCGCACCAGTTCGCTCAGGAACGTCTGTGGATCGGCCACGTGCTCGAGGACGTTGGAGGAGAAGGTGACGTCGGCGACCCCGTCCGCGAGCGGCAGCAGATACCCGTCCGCGACGACCGCCGAGCCGTCGGGCTTCGCCCCCAGCTCCCGTACGTCCGGCTCGAAGAGATACGCCTGTGCCCCGCGCCGCCGGAACTCCGCGGTGAAGTACCCGCCGCCGCCCCCGACGTCCACGACGGTGCGTCCCTCGACGCCGCCGTACGCCTCGACCTGGTCGGCGGCGTCACGGGCCAGCAACGAGTAGCAGCCCTCGGGATCGTCCTGCTCCCGCATGAAGGCCCGGAACAGCGCGAACGAACGCCGGAAGGAGGGGTCCTTCCAGGCGAGGGGTGCGCTCTCGGCGGGGGCGCGGCGGGGTATTTCGGGGTCGCCGTCCATGGGCGTCACCTCCGCCAGGAGGTGGCCGCCTCCGTGGCCACCGCCCTGAACTGGCGGACCGTGTTGTTCCAGCGGTACTGGGCCGCGCGGTCGCGGGCGGACTTGCCCATGAGGGTGCGGCGGTGGGTGGACAGGGCGAGGGTGCACCAGGCCGCCGCGAAGGAGGACTCACCGCGCGCCAGCACACCCGTCTCGCCGTCGGCCACGGAGTCGCGCAGTCCGGGCACGTCGAAGGCGATCGCCGGGGTCTCGCGCGCCGCCGCCTCCGTGACCACCAGGCCCCAGCCCTCCACGGCGGAGGGATGCAGCAGCAGCCACGCGGCGCACAGCAGCCGGTGCTTCTCGGCCTCCGAGACACGGCCGGTGAACTCCACCCCGGGGCCTGCCAGTTGGTGGAGTCTCTCCCGCTCGGGACCGTCGCCGACGATCACCAGCCGGCCGCCGGTGACCGGGCGGACCCGTTCCCACAGCCGCAGCAGCAGATCGATCCGCTTGTACTCGACCAGCCGTCCCATCGCCACGAACAGCGGCTCCGGCGAGCGTTCGGCGCGGGGCCCCGGCTCCTCGACCCCGTTGTGCACGACCCGGATGCGCTCCCGCTGCACCCCGATCGCGCGCAGCGCGTGGGCCGTCGACGGCGAGACGGCGACCAGCAGATTGCCGCGCTGCGCGCCCGCCAGTGCCCAGTGTTCGAGTCTTCGGCCGATCCGGGCGGCGGGCGCCAGCGGACCGCCGAACCGCATCCGCCACAGGTCCGTGTGGACGTGGTTGACCAGGCACAGGGTGGGGCCGTGGTGCCAGAGCGGCGCCAGGTACGGCATACCGTTGCAGACCTCGACCAGCAGGTCGCAGCCGCCGACCTGACGATGGAAGGCGGAGCGGGCGCGCAGGAAGTGGCCCAGGTCGCCGCCCGCCGAGACGACCCGGTAGTCGTGGTAGGCGGCGGGCCCGCCGCACACCAGGGTGACCTGGTGGCCGAGCGAGGTCAGTCCCTCGGCGAGCCGGTCGACGAGGATCTCGGATCCGCCCGCGGACCGGTTTCCCAGGTCCCGGTGGGCGAGGAAGACGATGCGGCGCGGCTGTGGGGGAAGCGCCGGGAGGGACTGCGCGTCGCGCGGGACCGCGGCGCGCAGCGGGGAGGGCACGTGCTGGGGCATGGGTGCTCCAACTCGTCTCAGGGTGCGGAACTCAGTGTGGGGGGTGGGGCGTAGGGCGGGTCGGTCTCTTCGAGGGTGAATCTGCCGATCTGTGGGGGATGCGGGTACCGGCTGTGACGGGAGTGTGGGCGGGCTGTGCTCGGGTGGGGGTGGATAGTTTTCGCCCGGCGCTGGGAAGCTGCTACTCACCGAGGTGACAAATTCCGGGCTTTGTGGAGCTGACAGTCCATCACATCGTGAGTGGCGAAGGGGAGTTACCGGACGAACCGGGATCCCGTCGCCCTCGTACCACCAAAACGACCCCAAAGGAGGCGAGGACGAACCCGAGCACACCGGCACCTATCGGCAACGTCTGCCCCAGCAGGCGCAGTTGACCGCTCTCCTTCTTCGCCTGCTTCACCTGGTCCTTCTGGGTGGCCGTGGTGAAGGCCAGCTTGTCGGCGTCCAGGAGCAGCGTCGAGTCGTAGGTGGAACCCGGGGCGCGCAGCGTCCTGCGCGGACCGACCTGGGCGTAGAGCACCCGGCCGGTGCGCTGGTCGACGACCAGCTCGATGCCGTGGTTGGAGTACCACTCCTCGGCCAGCACCTGGGGGCGGGCGGGCTGGTCGACGATGCTGCCGGGCACCAGCCGGGTGCCGATCTTCGTCGGGGGGACCGTGCCGGTGAAGCGGTAACCCGTGTAGCCCTGGATCTTCTTGGTGCCCCGGTAGGCCAGCGTGATGGGTGCGCCGAGGGAGTTGTCCCACCAGCGGTACGCGTGTTTCCGCACGTCGAAGGGGAACTTGAGGTAGGCGTCGCCCTCGAAGCGCGGGTTCTCCTGGCAGCAGTGCACCGGCTGGTTGGTCTTCCGGTCGGTGACCCAGCGGTTCGGGAAGAACTCCAGCGCGTCGTGCGGGTCGGCCGCGGGCAGCGACTTGTCCGTGTCGACCGTCGTCGTCACGTCCCAGACGGCGCGCCCGCTGTGCTCACTGTCGGCGACATCGCCTCTGACCTGCTGGGTGATGGTGATCCGCTGGTCGAACAGGGTCTGGATCTGCGCGGTGTCGAAATAGGCGCCCGTGCCGGTGTAGACGGCGGTCGTGTCGATGTCGACGGGGTTCACGGCGGCCCGCGGTTCCACGTACCACGCGAGCATCGGGGCCAGCACGAGCAGAAACGTGCCGAGGCCGAGCAGGACCAGTGCGAAGGGTGAGGGTTTCCGGCGCATCCGGGCACTCCAGGGGCGTGAGGAGGCTCGACGCACGAGTGATCACGGCTGATGACGGCTGATCACGGCCGGTCACGGGTGATGCGGGTGATACGGGTGGAGCGCGGTGATACGGGTGCGTCGACACCAGGAGGGAAAGTGCACGTGCGGTATGGGCCGGGAACCGTACGGGCACCCTTGACGGAGTGTCAATGCATTGTCGAGACTGAGGACGTGCCGGACGGGACCGGCGTGGCGGGCTGCGCGGATCACGGGAACGGGTGGGGACGACCTCCGACAGAGAGGCTCACCCTGCGATGTCCAGACTGCTCGCCGCCGTACTCACGGTCGCTGCCGCCGCCGCGCTCGCCGTGGGTGCCGCACTCGGCATCGTCGCGCTGCTCGACGCGACCCCCGATCAGCCGAACACCCCCCTGATCACGTACGAACATGCCGACCAGGAGCACTGACCGTGCCGCGGGGCGCGCCGGAGGCGGACCGGAAGGTGCAGGCCGGCCACGGGACCGTCGCCATACGCTCGGCCTGGCATGACGTTCCCCGTGCCCAGGTGCGGCAGTTCGCGGCGATCGCCCTGGCCGAGGCGCCGGATCTCGCCGAGGAGATCCTCCGGGAGATCCGCCGCGAGTACCCGAACCTGCCCCTCGTCCTCGACGACTCCGGCGAGCCGATGGCCCTCGTCGGTATCCGCCGGGCCATCGAGGTCTTCGTGCAGCACCTGGAGACGGCGGAGGGCAGACCTCGCGTCCACCCCGAGGTCTTCCAGGAGTTCGGCCGCGGCGAGGGACTGCACGGCCGCAGCCTCGACTCACTGCAGGCGATCTACCGGCTGGGCGTCCGCCTCGCCTGGCGCCGGTTCGCGGAGATCGGGCAGCGGGTCGAGATCCCGCCACCGGCGATGTACGAGCTCGTCGACGCGGGATACGAGTACCTGGACGGTCTGGTGGACCAGTCCGTACGGGGTTACGCCGAGGCCGCGGCCCGGCAGGCGGGCGAGCGTCTCCGCCTCCAGCGCCGTCTGATGGAATTGCTGCTCGCCGAGCACCACCACCGGGGCGACCCGGCCGAGGCGCTCGTCGAGCGGGCCGCGCGGATCGGCTGGCCTCTGCCGGACAAGGTCGCCGTCGGGGTGCTGCTGCGGCCGGCGCGGGAGGCCGTGGCGCCCGCCGTCGGGCAGGGGGTGCTGCTCGACATGGAGTACGAGCAGCCGCGGATGGTCGTGCCCGAGCCGGACGCCGCCGGGCGGCCGGAGCTGCTGCACCGGGCGCTGACCGGGTGGTCCGGGGCGATCGGGCCGCCGGTGCCGCTGGCCGACGCGGCGAAGTCGCTGCGCTGGGCGGACGCGGCGGTCCGGCTGATGGAGCGGCGGCTGCTGCCCGGCGGTGAGGTGCTGCACTGCACCGAGCACACCGAGGCCCTGGTGCTCCTCCAGCCCGAGGAGCTGATCGACGATCTCGCCCTGCGCTGCCTGGCGCCGCTCGCGCACTGCGGGCCGACGCACGGGCGGCGTCTCGCGGAGACGCTGCTGGCGTGGCTGGAGACGCGCGGAGGCGCGCCGGAGGTGGCCGCGCGGCTCGGTGTCCACCCCCAGACCGTCCGCTACCGCCTCCGCCAGATCAGGGAGCTGTGGGGTGACGAGATCGACGATCCGGACCGGCGGTTCGAGCTGGAGCTGGTCCTGCGCGCGCAGCGCCTCCGGGGTGAGCTGGGTGATCCCCACCCCCGCCGCTGACCTCCCGTCGCGCGCGGCCGGCTCCGCCCGCGCGTCAGTGCACTGTCACCCCTCGCACCTCACCGTTACCCACCCATTGCCCGTGCAAGAGCACTATGAGTAGCCTGTGTTCGTCATGCCGATCGGCTGTTGAAATTTCGAACATAGGGAGGGGGCCGGTTGTGGGACGCCTCGTACCTGCCGTGACCCGAGCTCTCGACATACTCGAGCTCTTCCTCGACGGGGACGGGACGCTCTCCGCCCCCGACATCGTGCGCAAGCTCCAGCTTCCCCGGACGACGGTGCACGAGCTGGTCACCACGCTCGCCGCCCGCTCGTACATCGTGCAGGTTCCCGGCCAGCCGGGACGCTACCGCCTCGGTGTGCGCCCGTACCAGCTCGGGAGCCGGTACGCCGAGCAGCTGGACCTCGCCGCGGAGGGCCAGCAGGTCGCCCGCTCCGTCGCCGAGACCTGCGACGAGACCGTCCACGTGGCGATCCTGGAGGGCACGGACGTCATCTACATCGCGAAGGTCGACTCCACGCACGCCGTGCGCATGGTGTCCGCGGCGGGCCGGCGCCTGCCCGCCCACTGCACCTCCGTCGGCAAGATGCTGCTCGCCTCGCTCCCCGACGTCGAGCTGACCTCCCGTATCCCGGACGACGCGGACCTGGTCGGGATGACGCCGAACAGCATCACCGAGCCGGGCGCCCTGCGCGAGGCCCTCGCCGAGATCCGCCGCCGCGGCGTCGCCGTGGAGAGCCGCGAGTCGAACCCGGACGTCAGCTGCGTCGCCGCCCCGGTGCGCGACCGTACGGGTCAGGTCGTCGCCGCGCTCTCCATCTCCGTACCGATGATCCGCTGGAGCGACGAGCGCCGCGTGGAACTGGAGCAGCTCGCCGCGAAGGGCGCCGTCGAGCTGTCCGAGCGGCTCGGCCACCGGAGCGTGGTGGGATGACCGGGGCGAGCGGGACGGCCGGTCGTGCGGGGAGCACGGCCTTCGACGTCGCGATCCGCGCCGAGGCGGCTCTCGGTGAGGGACCGACCTGGGATCCGGACGCGCAGCGCCTCATCTGGGTGGACATACTCGGTTCCCGGGTCCACACGTACGACCCCGTCTCCGGGCGGCGCACGGTCATGGTCACCGAGCAGCACGTGGGCGCCGCCAAGCCCCGCGCGGGCGGCGGCCTGGTCGTCAGTCTCCGGGACGGCGTGGCGACGTACGGCGGCGCCGAGGGCTTCCGGTGGCTGCACCACGACCCCGTCCCGGGCCGCCGCGCGAACGACGCCGCGGTCGCCCCTGACGGCTCGCTGCTCTTCGGCACCATGCGCTACGACGAGGCCCCGGGCGGTGGCACCCTGTCCCGGATCGCCGCCGACGGCACGGTCACCCCGCTCCTCGACGAGGTCGCCGTCAGCAACGGAACGGGCTGGAGCCCGGACGGCCGGCTGATGTACTACATCGACTCCCCGACCCGCCGCGTCGACGTCTTCGACGCAGGTGACGTGGGTGACGGCCGACCGCCCCTCAACAGGCGGCCGTTGGCCGTGATCGAAGAGGGCGCGGGGTGGCCCGACGGGCTCACCGTCGATGCCGAGGGCTGTGTGTGGGTGGCCCTCTGGGACGGTGGAGCGGTCCGCCGCTACACACCCGACGGCGAGCTCGACCGGGTCGTGGAACTTCCCGTTCCGCGCCCCACCGCCTGCGCCTTCGGTGGCGCGGACCTCACCGACCTGTACATCACCACGGCGCGTACGGGCCTGGAGGCGCCGCATCCGCTCTCCGGCTCGGTGCTCGTCGTCCCCGGCGCGGGGAAGGGCCTGCCGCAGCCGCTGTTCGCCGGCTGACGGTTTTCCCTCGTAGGTCCCCGTTCTCCCCTCGCAGGTCCCCGTCCGGTCGTCGACCACCCGACGGGGACCTTCGATTTTTGTGCAAACCATTGACGAGAAAGCGCTTCCTATCTACGGTCCCGTTCGAAGTTACGAGCACTAATCGAAATCTCGAACAGTGAAGGCAGGGCATGGGACGACCTGACCTGAACCGCAGGAACGTTTTGGCCGCGCTGGGCGGTCTGACCGTCGCGGGCAGCCTCGGCTTCGCCGCGCTCGGCACCGGCGCGGACGCGCTCGCCTCCAGCTCGCGCACCCGAGTCCGTTACTGGAACCTCTTCCAGGGCGGCGACGGCACCAACCAGGTCGCGATGGTGGACGCCTTCCGCAAGGAACATCCGGACATCGCGGTCAAGGACTCCACCCTGACCTGGGGCGGCCCCTACTACACCAAGCTCGCCATGGCCGCGGCCGGCAACCGCGCACCGGACCTCGCCGTCATGCACCAGGGCCGCGTCCCCGGGTTCGCGCCCGGCCGCCTCCTGGACCCCTGGGACATCGGCCTTCTGGCCAAGTACGGCGTACGGAAGGCCGACTTCAACCCCGTGCTGTGGAAGCGCGGCATCGTCGGCGGCAAGCTCTACGCCCTGCCCCTCGACATCCACGTCCAGCTCTGCTTCTACCGCAAGGACGTCTGCAAGAAGGCCGGGCTGCTCGACGCCGACGGCCGGCTGCCGGCCGCCGGCTCCACCGACGAGTGGTTCGGCATGCTCAAGGCGGCCAAGAAGCAGCTGAAGAACGGGCAGCAGACCCTCGGCCTGCACGCCAACGACCAGAACTTCGCCTGGTGGTTCTTCGTCGCCTTCTACCAGCAACTCGGCGGTGGCTACTTCAACGACGACCAGACCGACGTCACCTTCGACACCGACAAGGCCACCGAGGTCCTGGAGTTCTTCCGCAAGCACGTGACCGACGGCTATGTCACCGTCGGCGAGGCCGACGGCGAGGCGTTCCTCGCCGGGTCGCCGTTCACCTGGGAGGGCAACTGGTCGGTGCCGTACTTCAACGGCGAGAAGCTCGACTTCGGCGCCCAGCCGCTGCCCCCGGTGTTCGGGAAACCGGCCACCCACGCCGAGTCGCACTCCTTCATCCTGCCCCACCAGTCCGGCCGGGGCGGCGCCGCCGACGAGGGCGCCTACCGGCTCGCCGCCTACATGGTCACCCACGCCACCACCTGGGCCATCGGCGGCCATGTCCCCGCCTATCTGCCGACCTTCAAGGACCCCGCCTACCTCAAGCTCAGCCCGCAGAGCGAGTACTCCAGGCCCGCCATGGAGCACCCGGCCACCGAACCGCACATCTGGTTCGCCGGCTCCACCGGCGTCCTCGCGCAGCGCGTCGGCCCGGTCGTCGCCTCCTCCAACCTCGGCTCCGCGAAGCCGGCCGCGGCGGCCCGCCGCATGAAGTCCGTCCTGGAGCAACTGCTCGCCATGAAGAACCCCATGGACGGCAGGACGGCCGCCCAGGAGCTGAAGGGAGCAGGCGCATGAGCAGCGCCACGAGCACCGTCGCCGCCACCACCCTGCGTCCCCGCGCGACCGCCGCCGCCGACTCCGCCCGCGTGCGCTGGGGCCGCCGCTTCCAGCACGGCGGCTGGTTCGTCGCCCCGTTCTTCGTCCTGTACGGGCTCTTCGTGCTGCTGCCGGTCGTCCGCGGCCTCTACCTCAGTTTCACCGACGCCAACATCTCCGGCGACCACACCGGCTTCGTCGGCCTCGCCAACTACCGCGAGGCACTCAAGGACGACCTGGTCTGGAACTCGCTGTGGCACAGCGTCCAGTTCACCCTGTACGTCGTCCCGTGCATCGTCGTCGTGGCCCTGCTGATGGCGCTGATCGCCCACCACACCGTGCACTTCAAGTGGCTGTGGAGGCTGTGCTTCTTCGCGCCGTTCCTGCTGCCCTCGGCCGTCATCGGCAACCTGTGGTGGTGGCTGTTCCAGCCCACCAACGGCATGGTCAACCACGTCCTCGGCCTCACCACCCCCTGGCTCACCCAGAAGTCCACGGCCCTGCTCGCCGTCGTCGTCGCGACCCTGTGGTGGACGGTCGGGTTCTCCTTCCTGCTCTTCCTCGCCGCCCTCCAGAACATCCCCCACCACCTCTACGAGGCGGCCGAGCTGGACGGCGCGAACGCCTTCCAGCGCATGCTCCACATCACCGTGCCGAACCTGCGCAACATCACCGGCCTCGTCATCGCGCTGCAGATCCTGGCCTCGCTCCAGGTCTTCGACCAGGCGGTGGTCATGTACCAGTTCGGCCCGGGGCCGGAGGAATCGACCCGCACCTTCGTCCAGTACACCCTCGAACAGGGCTTCACCAGCTACCGCGTGGGCTACGCCTCCGCGATCTCCTTCGTCCTGTTCCTCATCATCGCGGCCGTCGCCCTCGGGCGGATGTGGCTGCTCCGCAGCCGAGAGGAGGGCATCTCCCGATGACCACGCCGTCTCCCACCCTCCGTAAACCCCGCAGCACCTGGACGCCCGCGCAGATCGCCCTGACGGTCGTCGCCCTCGCCCTGTCCGTGATCTGGATGGCGCCGCTGGCGTGGGCCCTGTCCACGTCGCTCAAGACCCCGGCGGAATCCGTGGCCTCGCCGCACTGGATCCCCAAGGACTTCACCCTCGACTCCTGGCGGAAGGTCTTCGAGGCCGGCAACATCCCCAACTGGTTCGTGAACTCGCTGGTCGTGTCGGTCTGCGTCACCTTCATCGTGCTGCTGGTCGCCTCCCTCGCCGGATACGGCTTCGCCCGCACCGAGTTCCGCGGCAAGTCCGTCCTGATGGCCGTGACGATGGCGGGCCTGATGTTCTCCCCGGCGATCCTCGGCGTCCCGCTCTTCACCACCGTGCAGTCGCTCGGCATGGTCGACACCTACTGGGGCATGATCCTGCCTCAGTGCGCCCCCGCCGCGATGGTCTACATCCTCTACAAGTTCTTCCAGTCGCTGCCCCGCGAGCTGGAGGAGGCGGCGTTCATCGACGGCGCGGGCCGCTGGCGGATCTTCTTCACCCTCGTCCTGCCGCTCTCGAAGCCCTCGCTGTCGGCCGTCGGGATCTTCACCTTCATCGCCTCGTGGAACAACTTCCTGTGGCCCTACATGGTGACCAACAACCCCGACCTGATGACCATGCCGAACGGCATCGCCACCGTGCAGAACGCCTTCGGCATCGTCTGGCCGCAGCTCATGGCGGGCGGCCTGATCGCGGGACTCCCGCTGATCGTCGTGTTCGTCTTCTTCCAGAGCCAGATCGTGCGGGGTGTGGCCCACACGGGTCTGGCCGGCCAGTAACAGCCCTGAGGAGAGTGTGAGTTGAAGCGCTTCAGACTCGCCGCGCTGCTCGCCGCGGCCACCATCGCCCTGCTTCCGGCCACCGCGTCGGCCGACGTCACCTACCCCGACCCCCTCCCGCTCACCGGCCAGCAGATCATCCACGACCCCACGGTCACCCACCTCAAGAACGGCCGCTACGTCGCCTACTCCACCGGCGGCGTCATCGGAGCCCGCCTCTCCACCGACCTTCACCACTGGGACGACGCGGGCAACGCCTTCACCACACCCCCGAGTTGGTGGTACGACTACAACTCCACCGCCGACCCCTGGGCCCCCGACCTCTCCTACCGGGACGGCCGCTACTGGCTCTACTACGCCGTCTCCTCCTGGGGCACCAACCACTCGGCGATCGGCGTGGCCACGTCGAAGACGGGCATGCCCGGCACCTGGACCGACCACGGTCCGGCCTTCACCTCGCAGACCACCGACGCCTGGAACGCCATCGACCCGGCGGTGATCCGGGCCGACGGCAAGCTCTGGATGGCGTTCGGCTCGTACTGGACGGGCATCCGCATGGTCGAACTGGACCCCAGCACCGGCAAGGCGATCGCGGACACACCCGTGGAGCACCTGGCCACCCGCCCGGACGCCCCGTACGCGGTCGAGGGCCCGTACATCGTCGAACACGGCCGCTACTACTACCTCTTCGCCTCCTACGACGCGTGCTGCGCGGGCGTGAACTCCACCTACAAGATCCGGGTAGGCAGGTCGACGACGGTGACCGGCCCCTACACGGACAGCACGGGCAAGCCGATGCTGGAGGGCGGCGGCGACCTGTTCCTGGCCGGACACGGCAGGTACGTCGGCACCGGAGGCGAGTCGGTCTTCCACGACCGAGGCCAGGACTGGCTGGCGTACCACTACTACGACGCGGACGACAACGGCACGCCCAAGCTGGGGCTGAACAGGCTCAGCTGGACGAAAGACGGCTGGCCGGACCTCCTTTAGGGGCGCGGGGAACTGCGCGACCAGCCACATCGAACCCGCAGACAGAACTGAACCTCCGGAAGGAAAATATGCGTACCGCTCGTTTCGCCCTGGACCCCGCTTTCACCGTCGGTGAGGTCAACCCCCGCCTCTTCGGCTCCTTCGTCGAACACCTCGGCCGCTGCGTCTACACCGGCATCTACGAACCCGGCCACCCCTCCGCCGACGCCGAAGGCCTCCGCACCGACGTACTGGACCTGGTCCGCGAACTGGGCGTCACCGCCATCCGCTACCCCGGCGGCAACTTCGTCTCCGCCTACAACTGGGAGGACGGTGTGGGCCCCGCGGAGGAACGGCCCCGCCGCCTCGACCTCGCCTGGCGCTCCACCGAGACCAACCGCTTCGGCCTGTCCGAGTACATCGCCTTCCTGAGGAAGATCGGCCCCCAGGCCGAGCCGATGATGGCGATCAACCTCGGCACGCGCGGGGTCGCCGAGGCCCTGGAGCTCCAGGAGTACGCCAACCACCCGGGCGGGACGGCCCGTTCGGACCTGCGGGTGGCGCACGGCGACAAGGAGCCGTTCGGCATCGGCCTGTGGTGTCTGGGCAACGAGATGGACGGGCCCTGGCAGACCGGCCACAAGACGGCGGAGGAGTACGGCCGTCTCGCCGCCGAGACCGCCCGCGCGATGCGCCAGATCGAGCCGGACCTCGAACTCGTCGCGTGCGGATCGTCGGGACAGAGCATGGAGACGTTCGCCGCGTGGGAGGCGACCGTGCTGGCCGAGACGTACGACCTCGTCGACTACATCTCCCTGCATGCCTACTACGAGGAGACCGACGGCGACCGCGACTCCTTCCTCGCCTCCGCCGTCGACACAGAGTCCTTCATCGAGAACGTGGTGGCGACCTGTGACCACGTCGGCGCCCGGCTGAAGTCGAAGAAGAAGATCAACCTCTCCTTCGACGAGTGGAACGTCTGGTACCAGAGCCGGCCGAACCCGCATCCGGTCGAGGACTGGCAGGAGGCCCCGCGCATCCTGGAGGACGTCTACAGCGTCACGGACGCGGTCGTCTTCGGCTCCCTGCTGATCGCGCTGCTGCGGCACGCGGACCGGGTGACCGTCGCCTGCCTCGCCCAGCTCGTCAACGTCATCGCGCCGATCATGACGGAGCCGGGCGGCGCGGCCTGGCGGCAGACGACGTTCTTCCCGTTCGCACAGGCGGCGACGTACGGGCGCGGGGAGGTCCTCGACGTCCGCGCGGTGTCGCCGACGTACGAGACGAAGAAGTACGGGGAGGTCGACCTGCTGCACGCCACCGCCGTGCGTGCCGAGGACGGCTCGGTCACCGTCTTCGCGGTCAACCGCAGCCAGACCGAGCCGCTGCCGCTCGAAGTCGCTCTGAACCGGCTGGGGTTGACGACGGTCGTCGAGCACAGCGCGGTCGCCGACGCGGACCCCGACGCCCGCAACACCCTTCAGGACCAGGAACGGGTCACCCCGCACCCCGTCGAGGGCGCCACCCTCCAGGACGACGGCACCCTGACCGCCGTCCTGGAGCCGCTGTCCTGGAACATGATCCGGCTCGGCTAACGGGCGTGCGCGCGGCCGGGGGAGTCCACCGGGGTCACCGGTACGCCTCCGGCCGCGCTGCCCATCAGGGTCAGCTTCACCTCGCCGGGACCGGCCGGGGTGGTGCCGTCGGACAGTACGGCGAGAGCCAGGGTGTTGGCGCCCCGGGTGCGCAGGACGCCGCCGGGGAGGACGAAGGTGTGCTGGGGGCCGACGTCGTTGACGTACTGGCCCATGTTCCAGCCGTTCAGGAAGATCTGGACGCGGTAGGCGCGGGCCGGGTCGTCGGTGAGGGTGAGCCCGATGGAGGCGTCCACGCCCGGGTCGATCGCGAGCCGGAACCCGGTGCGGTACCAGGCGACTCCCTGCCCGCGCGCCGCCCGCGGGAAGTCCACGGCCTTCCAGCCGCCGTCGGCGAACTCCGGCAGATGCCAGCCCTGCCGTTCCCCGTACAGCCCGCCGTGGTTGAGGGGTCCGCGCACCGGGTCGGGCGCCGCCTCGCCCTGGATCCGCCAGGTGACGGCCGGGCTCGCCCCGGCGAACGTCACCGCCGTGAGGCCTCGTGCGGCCTTGTGCGTGTCCTTCGCCGCGCCGTCCATGTCGTGCTGCATCCGGCGGACGAGGACGGAGAGGACGTGCGGTCCGCTCCCGTACCGCACGGGGAAGGTGGCCGTGGCGGACCACGTGCCCTGGCGCACCGTCGACTTGTCCGGCACCGGCATCCGGTGCGTGCCGAGCGGCTTCCCGTCCAGCCACGCCATCAGCAGCCCCTGCGTGCCCGTGACGTACGAGAGGGACACCGACTCGGCGGCGCCCGCGTCCGTGAAGCGCCCCCGGTACCAGACGTCTCCGTAGTGGAAGCCGTAGTCGTCGGCGAAGAGAACGGGCTGCCCGGCCGGTACGGGGGTGGTGCTGTACGAGGAGGTCCTGTCCGCGACCTTCCAGGCGGAGTCGTCGAACTCGGCGTCCGACTCGGGGTTCTCGGCCTGGAAGCGCCAGTCGCCCAGCGCGGGAAGGTGAACGGCCGCGACCCCGGGCAACCGCTGCTCGGCCCGCAGACTCCCGGAGGTGGTCGCCCGGACCTTCAACGTGCCCTGGTTCCAGACCACTTCACTCATCCCGCGCGGCCCCCACACCTCCAGGTCGGCCGCCTCGACGGTGTCCCCGGTGAGATGGACGGCCGTGTCGCGCAGGGCGGCGGTGCGCAGGAGCGCCGGGCCGTAGGCGAGCACGGGCCCCGACGGGGTGTCGTAGCGCCACAGCCGCACGGACGTCTCGTCGTCGGCGAGCAGCAGGAGAAGAGGGGCGTCCGTGCCGCCGCCCTCCACCAACACCCGGGTCAGACCGCCCAGTCGGGCGTCGACGCGGAGCGCTCCGGAGGTGTACGCGTGGCCGGCCTTCCCCTCCAGCACGGTGACCGTGGGCTCGCTCGCGCACTCGACGGCCGTCCGTGTCGCCTCCCCCTTGCGCCCCGTGAACACGGCGATGTCCTGCCGTCCGGCGGTGAGCCACAGCATCGGCTGGGCGCTGGAGTATCTCAACGTCCGCCGACCGAGCGGGAGACCGGTGGCGAGCAGCCGGGCGTCGAGGCCGGGGACCGGCACCGGTAGCGGATCGTTCACTCCGTCGAGGGGGACGGCGGCGACGACGTCGTCGGCCCGGTCGTTGCGCAGGATGTGGAAGTGCGCCTCGGTGTCCGGGTTGACCAGGTGGTACGCCGTGATCCCGGCGTCCGCCCCCGACGCGCCGTCACGCGCGCCGACCTGGATGTCGGCCGCCCGGTCCAGCTTGGCGAGGTCGGGCACGGAGTGCAGGAGCTGCCCGAGCTGGTGCATGGGGACCAGCTTGGGGGTGGGTCTGCGGGCCTCGTCGAGGGCGGCGCCGTAGTCGTACGAGGTGTAGACGACCGGCGCGGGCAGCCAGCCCCAGGAGGTTCCCCCGAACGTCATGTAGACGTTGTGGATCTTGATGCCGTTGGCGAGGTTGGTGAGGTAGAAACGCCGCTCGTACGCCGCGTCGCGCGTCCGCGCCGACTCCGCGTATCCCTTCCCGTCGAACTCCACCCCGCCCCAGGGGTCGAACCAGCCGCCGCCGAACTCGGCCAGCAGCCCCGGTGTTCGGGGACTCGCCGTCGAGCCGCCCTTCGTACCGCCGATGCCGTAGTAGCCCCAGTCGGGCGGCGGTGAGAGAGGCGAGGGGTAGCCGTCGAAGCCGTACAGATAGCGGCCCGTCTCGCCGCCCGTGTCGAACGTTCCCGGCGCCCAGTACCCGTTGCGCCCCTTGTCGTTGTGGAAGAGCGGCACGTCGATGCCGTCGGCGCGGACCTTGGCGTAGAGATGGGCCATGTAGTCGAGCCCGCGGGGGCTGGTGACGTTGTTCGCGTACTCGTTCTCCAGCTGGTAGAGGACGATCGTGCCGCCGCCATGGGTGTAGAGGTGCCGGACCGCGATCCGGTTCACGGCGGTCAGCCACTCGTCGGCGTACGACAGATAGGTCGGGTCGGAGGTGCGGGCGGTGCCCCGGGTGGCGGTCAGCCAGCCGGGAAAGCCGCCCGCGTCGACCTCGGCGTTGATGTACGGGCCGGGCCGCAGGATCACGTACAGGCCGGTCTCGGCGGCCGTGCGCAGGAACAGGTCGAGGTCGCGGACGCCGGTGAAGTCGTACTGCCCGGGCGCGGGGGAGTGGTAGTTCCAGGAGACGTAGACGCTGATGGTGTTGTAGCCGTGGGCGCGCAGCTTCTCCAGGACATCCCGCCAGAGGGAGGGGCTCGGCAGCCGGAAGGGGTGGACCTCGCCGGACCACAGGACGACCCGTCTGCCGTCGACCAGCATCGAGTACGAGTCGAAGCCCACGGTGTGGCGGGTGCCGTCGGCGCCGGGCGGCTCCGGTGCCGGGCCGGTGGGGGCGCTCGCGCGGGCGAAGGCGCCGTCGCTCCCGCTGAGCGTGAGGCCGAGCGCGGTGGTGCCGGCGAGTGCGCTGAAGGTACGTCTGCTCAACACCATGCGGGGCCTTTCGAGGACACGGAGGGTGCGGCCATTGTCCACAGCGGTGCGTCCCACGAGGGTTGTATGAGGATCTCGGCGCGGGCGGATCACGCGGATGACGCGGTACGGGCGGCACAGGGGGCCACCCGGCGGACATCGCGTTCCTCATCCCGCCCTCAGGCTCTCCTCAGCTTCGGCGCCTACCGTCACGTCCCGTTCATTCCTGCCGGACCGGTGGGAGAGCAGGGACGACGGAACGGACCCCATGCGCACGCTGATACTGCTCGCCCTCGCGGGCCTGGGCGCCCAGCTGGTCGACGGCAGCCTGGGCATGGCCTACGGCGTCACCTCGACCACGCTGCTGCTCGCCATGGGCACCAACCCGGCCGCGGCGTCGGCCACGGTCCACCTCTCCGAGATCGGCACCACGCTGATGTCCGGCGCCTCCCACTGGCGCTTCGGGAACGTGGACTGGAAGGTGGTCGCGAGGATCGGCGTGCCGGGCGCGGTCGGGTCCTTCCTCGGCGCGACGGCCCTGTCGAATCTCTCGACGGAGGTCGCGGAGCCGGTCATGTCCCTGATCCTGCTCGCCCTCGGCCTGTATGTGATGTCCCGCTTCACCTTCCGCGGCATGCCCAAGGGCCAACTGGGCAAGCCCCTGCGCAAGCGGTTCCTGGCCCCGCTGGGCCTGGTCGCCGGATTCCTCGACGCGACCGGCGGGGGCGGCTGGGGCCCGGTCGGCACGCCCGCTCTGCTGGCCAGCGGCCGGATGGAGCCGCGCAAGGTGATCGGCTCCATCGACACGAGCGAGTTCCTGGTGGCGATCGCCGCCAGCCTCGGGTTCCTCTTCTCCCTCGGCTCCCAGGGGCTGAACTGGACCTGGGTCCTCGCCTTCCTCCTCGGCGGCCTGGTCGCCGCGCCCGTCGCCGCCTGGCTGGTCCGCCTGGTGCCGCCGCGCGTGCTGGGCTCCGCGGTCGGCGGCGTCATCGTCGTCACCAACGTCCGTACGCTCCTGAAGAGCGACTGGGTCCACGCGTCGGGGACCGTCGGCGCCCTCGTCCACGCCCTCCTGTACGCGCTGTGGGCCGGGGCCCTGACGTACTCGATCCGCGCGTACCGGAGGGAGAGGACGGAGGAGACCGTGACGGAGGACCGGCAGCCGGTCGCGGTCTGAGGAACGGGCGGGGCGGGTGGGTCAGGAGGGCTTGGCCGCCGAGAGGGCGGTGACCGTCACCTTGTCGTCGCACTCGGCGATGACACCGTCCGTCAGCGCGACCTGGTGCGCCCCGGCCCCCGGGACACCCACCACCAGCGTCGGGTAGCTCGCGGGCGTGGCTCCGGACTTGCAGTAGCCGTCGGCCTCACCCTGGACCTGCACGAACGTCAGCTTCGCCCACGCCTTCCCGCCCGCCGCGATCTTCACCGTGGACACGCCCCCGGTCGTGGTCACCTTGAGCGGACGGTTCTTCTCGGGGGAACCGTTGCCCGCCCCCGCCACGGTCGGATACCCCTGGACGGTGCACGCCTTGCCGGACACGTTGGTGAACTCGACGATCGCCGCTCCGGTCCCGGTACCGTCCGGCCGCACCGCGGCCTGGTACATGGACGCCTTGAGACCCGACAGGCCACAGGCCTTCGCACCGGTGGACGGCGCCGCGGTGTGCGTCGGGGAGCCGGACGTGGCGGGTGTGGAGGGTGTGGAGGTGGAGGTGGAGGTGGAAGTGGAAGTGGACGCCGCCGGCTTGACCGGAGCGCCCGACGGCGAAGAGCCCGCCCCCGTCGGGCTGTCGCCCGGCTGACACGCGGTCATGAGCAGGGTGGCCGCCGACGCGGTCACCATCGCCGCCGCGACTCTGCGGATACCGATGCCGTACATGAAGTCCCCCGAAGTGGTTCAGGCGCCGGTCTCTCACCGACACTCGTCGCTTCAGAGCGCGTCATCGGCTTCCGGGGTTCACCTGCCGGGCTGTCTGTGACACGACGGTGACACAGCGGGTCGCACTGTGTATTTCGGGACAGCTCGACCGCCGGCGACCCGCATGTCCGGTCAATCGAGCGGCGGCCGTGGAGCCGCCCACAGGAGGTCGCGGGTCAGTTCGAGCACGCTCGGTGTGCCGGTCAGGCTCATCGCCTCGACGAGTTCGTCGGTGAGGTCGTCGATCAGGCGGGTCACACCGGCGGCGCCGCGGACGGTCAGCGCCCACAGGACGGGCCGCCCGATGAACACGGCACGGGCACCGAGGGCGAGGGCGGCGAGGATGTGGGTGCCGCGGCGCAGCCCGCCGTCGGCGTAGACCTCGGCACCGGTGCCCGCCACCGCGTCGACGACCTCGGGCAGCGCCCAGGCGGTGGGCACCAGCCCGTCCAGTTGCCGTCCGCCGTGGTTCGAGACGATGAGGCCGGACGCCCCCGCGGCCACCAGTTCCCGGGCGTCGTCGCCGCGCAGCACGCCCTTGACGACGATGGGGAGGCCGCGGGCCCGTTCGCGCAGCCAGCCGATGACGTCGAGGGTCAGATCGGGTGCGCGCTCGGCCGCCTCGGGCGAGGGAACCCCGGTGACGTTGCCGTACAGGTCCTCCGGTCCGATGAAGTCGTCGACCTGCGTGGCACGTTTGCCCCGCGACCCGTTGACCGGCGTGTCGGCGGTCAGTACGACCGCCCGCGCCCCGGCGGCGAGGGCCCGCTCCAGCGTCTCGATGGTCAGTACGGGGTCCCGGGCCACGTACACCTGCACCCACCACGGCGCGCGGCTCGGCACCAGGTCCGCGAACGGCACCGCGGTGTTCGAGGTCACCGCCAGCAGTGATCCCGCCGCCGCGACGCCCCGCGCGGTGGCGGCCTCCCCGTCCGGGTGGGCCTTGCGCTGCAGGGTGCTGGGCGCGACGAGTACGGGCGTACGAACGGGCGTGCCGAGTACGGTCGTAGAGGCGTCGCACGTCGAGACGTCCCGCAGCAGCCGTGCCCGGAAGCGGAACTGGTCCCAGGCCGAGGTCGCCTCCGCGACGCTCATGCCGCGACCGGTGCCGCGCCGGAAGTACGCGTAGACGTCCTCCGGCAGCACCTCGGCGGCCCGCTCCTGAAGACCGTCCATCCAGCGGCCGATGTCTGTCACCTGACATCCCTTCGTCGTACGGTACGACGAAGCAAGGGTGCCCCAGGCACCCGCCTCGGCGGTCTAATTCGCTCGACACCGAGGGGCGGGACCGTGATGCTGCACCCCTATGACGCGAACCGATACGCCCACCGCCTGGGACGAACGCACCCAGCTGGCCACCTTCCTCGACTACGCCCGTGCCACCGCCCGCGCCAAGTGCGAGGGGGTCTCACCGGAGGGCGCGCGGCAGGCCCCGCTCCCCGGATCCCCGCTGATGACGCTGTGCGGGCTGATCAGCCATCTGCGCTGGGTCGAGCACTACTGGTTCCACGTGATGTTCCTCGGCGAGGAGGACGACGGGCCGATCGCGGCCGCGACGGAGGAGGATCCCGATCCGGAGATGCGGATCGCCGTCGATGTGCCGTTGCCCCGACTGCTCGACGAGTACGAGGAGCAGAGCGCCCGGTACCGGCTTCTGGTCGCCGAGCACGACCTGGACACCAGGGCCAAGCGTCCGTTCCGCGATGGCCGGTACATGGACCTCCGCTGGATCGTGCTCCACCTGATCGAGGAGACCGCTCGGCACAACGGCCATCTGGACATCGTCAGGGAACTGGTCGACGGCGAGAAGGGAGCCTGAAGCCATGGACGAGTCGGCGGGGCTGAACCCGACCATCCGGACCCTCACCTTCGACTGCACCGGGGATCCGTACGATCTCGGCCTGTTCTGGAGCGAGTTGCTCGGCCGCCCGCTGGACGAGGGCGACAAACCGGGCGACCCGGAGGCGCTGCTGCGCGACCCGTCCGGCGGCCCGACGCTGCTCTTCGTGCGCGTCCCCGAGGGCAAGTCGGCCAAGAACCGCATCCACTTCGACCTTCAGCCACAGGGCCGCACCCGCGCCCAGGAGGTCGCCCGCGCCCTCTCCCTCGGCGCCCGCCGGATCGCCGACCACACCCGCCCGGACGGCGGGGGCTGGGTCACCCTCGCCGACCCCGAGGGCAACGAATTCTGCGTGGAGCGCGGCGAGTTGGGCTGAGCGTGCGCAGGCGCTACGCGCGCGTCACCCCGTTCAACGGCACCCGTCGCGCCTCCACCGTCCGGCGCGCGATGCGCCACGCCCCCTCACGCCGCACCACGACGTCCTCGTACGACACCGATCCGCACCGGCCGTCGGCCATCACCCCCAGCCCCTTGGACCGCACCCGCGCGCGGCCGTCTCCGAGGTCGTCGGTGATGACGATGTTGGTGACGTGATGGGCGACGGCGTTCCCGGCGCCGAGGGCGAGGGCCGCGTCCCGGATCGCCTCGATCCCCGCCAACTCGCCCTGTCCGAAGGCGGACACGTCGTAGACGACGTCCTCGGTGAACAGTTCCGTCAGTTCGTCGAGGCGTCCGTCGTCGAAGAGATGGCCGTGCAGGGAGATCAACTCGGCGATGGCCAGGCGGTCTTCGGTGGCGAGTGGCATGGCGGGGCCTTCCGTGTGTGTGCGGTCGCGTGCGCTTCGCAACAGCACATCTCCGTAGCCGTCCATTCCATTCCACCGCGCAACTTTCACCCCGTCGGCGCCCCCAAGCCCTGTCCGTCGACTCTCTACGGGCCCCTGTTCCGCCGGCACGGAAAAGTTCAACGACTGCGGGTGGTCTTCCCCGAACCTCCGCGGTGAGCGCTGTTCCGGCGGGGGGCGGCTGTGACGATCAAGGTCTTGGCTGCTTGGGCCGCTTCGCGGTCTGACAGGCGTGCCGCGGTCCGTGCTGGGGTGAGATCTGGCCGACGAGTTCCCGGAAGCAGATCAGGGCGGTGATGGGCGGGATTCCGACGACGACCATCGCCAGCAGGGAACGCGGGGACTGGCCGACGCAGAGGGCGACCGCCGTGCCGGAGGCGATCAGCATCACGGTCCAGGACCGTCTGGCGCTCCGGTGCTGAACGGATGCCCGAAGAATGGACAGACCCGCCACGAGCCACGGTCCATACACCGTCAGCGGCCACCATCGTGCCAACTTCGCTGACACGACCAGTAAAGAAATGCCACGCAGCTGGTTGTATGAATAAGAGACGGACCATCCCAACATCATCACTGCGGAGACAATGATCATTACCACCAGGAATACGACCGTGATGATCCTGTGTTTCGCGGCAATGGCCTGAAAGCCCGGCCGGGGCCTGCGCCGGCTGATCGGGCGGCGCGGCTGGGCGTGGCTGTGCGGCGGGGCCGGAGCGGGGGGCGTCACGCTCGACGTCGTGTACAGCATCTGCGCCAGCTCTTCGTCCGGATCCCACGTGTCCGGTGCGATCGCGGGCTCGGGGACGTGCCAGAGGTGTTGCGTCCCGAGCGGATCGGTGCCGGTGAACTGTGGGTTCAACGGATCATAGGCGGTGGCTCGCGGATCGAGCTGAATGTCGCGGAGGGTGGGATCATCCTGCGTCCAGTCCATCTGTGTGCGGCTCCTTCGTGCCCTGGCTCAGAGGGATCCATCTGCGGTGTGTCCGTCCCATGTGGCCCGCAGGTATTCGCTTTCCATGCGGGTCATGGCCTTGAGGAACTCCTCGAGCAGGTCCGCGCAGTGCTCCAGGCGTGCCCTCCCTTCGGCGATATCAAGCCAGTCGTTTCCGTGCATATCTTTCGTCGTCACGGCTGAATAACGAGCGCCATAGGGCGTAAGGCATTCGGGCATTCAGGGGAATGTGCGTCCATAGATCCATAGATCCATAGAGATGATCGTGGTGTTATCGAGGGGAGGGCCCCGCCGGTTTCCGGCGGGGCCCTCCCGGGGGATCCGCGGGGCGGACGTCAGCTCGTTTCGACGCCGACCGTCAGCGTGCCCGTGTAGCCCGACGCGGCCGTGCTGCCCAGGGCCGTCAGGGTGAGGAGGCCGGACGCGGCGCCCCCGTCGTCGTAGATCGAGTCCTGGGCGAGGGTGGTGCGGGTGACCGTGTTCGTGGAGTACGGGGAGATCCTGGCCACCGCCGTGGTGATCGTTTCGTCGAAGAAGAGCTGGCCGGTGTGGAGTTCCCGGCCGCCGGTGAAGCTGCCGTCCGAGGTGAGCGTGACTCCCGTGTGCACCTTGAGGTGGATGTGGATGCAGCGGCCCCGGTACCAGCCGGGGTAGATCGTGGTGAGGTTCGCGACGCCACTGGAGTTGGTGAGGACGCCGCCCCGCAGGAACGAACCGTCGTCCGGTTCGCTGTGGCCGTTGTTGCCGACGAAGCCGGAGTACTCGCCCAGCGCGTCGCAGTGCCAGATCTCCACGAGGGCGCCGGAGAGCGGGGCGCAGGTGTCGTCGTCGACGACGGTGAGCGCGAGCTTGAGCGGGACGCCCGGCTTGCTCTCGGTGATGTCGGCGCGGACCAGGGCGCCGTCCAGGTAGTAGGGGCCTTCGGTCATCTCCTTGGTGAGGGTGCAGACGGCCGCCGCGGCGACGGGGGCCGAATCCACCGTCTTGGCCGTGTCGGTTGTGGGGGCTTCCGGTGCGGCGGCGCCCACGGCCAGGGTGGCGGCCGTGGCGCCGGTGGCGATCAGCACCGTACGGCGCCCGATCGGGTGGGCTGCTCCTGAAGTGTCTGTCATGAACACGGCAGATTAGGGACGGATGCTGTTGGCCAGCTGTCAGTAAGGCAAAGTGATGAGCCGTCAAGTTCCTTGTGAGACAGGTGAACCGGGTCGGTTCAGATGGTCGCTTCGAGGATCACGTCGATGTTCCCCCGGGTGGCGTTGGAGTAGGGGCAGACCTGGTGGGTGGTCTCCACGAGCCGGTCGGCGGTCGCCTGCTCCACGCCGGGCAGGTGGACCGACAGCTTCACGGCCAGGGTGAAGCCCCCGTCCTCCTTGCTGAGCAGGCTCACGGTCGACGTGACGGTGGAGCCGGGCACCTTCACATCCTGCTGGGCCGCGATCAGCCGCAGTCCGTTGTGGAAGCAGGCCGCGTAGCCCGCGGCGAAGAGCTGCTCGGGGTTGGTCCTGTCGCCGCCGGGGCCGCCCATCTCCTTCGGCACGGCGAGGACCTCGTCGAGGACTCCGTCGAGGCTGCGGACCTCCCCGTTGCGGCCGTCGCCGGTCGAGAGGGCCTCGGTGGTGTAGAGCGTGGTGGTGGACATGGTGTCTCCTTCTTGCTGGGCCACGGGGTCGTGGCCGGACTTGGGCAGGTTTGAGCAGGCATGCGTGGGCGCGGGTGGGCGCGCCTCGGCATGTCGAACGGAGGCGGGGTGGACCGGCCCTGCTACGGGAGGGAAACGGAACCCGTGCCGGCGGTGGCCCGCGTGCGCGAGGCGGCATCGGCCGGCGCGGTGACCTGGGCGAGCAGGGTCAGCGCGGCCTGCGAGGAGGACCCCGCCGCCGCGGTGACCGCGACGATGCGCTGCCCGGGTTCGTTCGGGACCGGCATCGCCTGCTGGGCGACGTCCATCGGGCCGACCAGTGGATGCCGCATCCGGTGTTCCGCGATGTCCCAGGCGCGAACGCGGTGTTCGGACCAGAGCGATGTGAACTCGCGGCTCTTCATGGTCAGTTGACCGATCAGCTCGGCCAGCTCCGGATCGTCGGGGTGTTCGCCGACCGCGAGCCGGAGCTTGCCCACCGCGTCCCTGGCCTTGCGCGGCCAGTCCTCGTACAGATCACGGGTGTGCGGATCCAGGAAGACGAGCCGTGCGGTGTTGGGGCGCCGGGCCGGCTGCTCGGGGCTGTCCGGATCGAGATGCCCGGCGAACAGCGCGTGCCCGGTGCGGTTCCATGCCAGGACGTCGCTCCGGCGGCCGAGCACGATCACCGGGGTGTCCCCGAAGGCGGCGATCAGCTGCCTCGTCGCCTCCGAGACACGCTCGGGTGCGGGGCGGCGGGGCCGACTCCTGCCGCTCTTGCGCACCACCCCGGCGAGGTCGTGCAGGTGGCGGTGTTCGGTCTCGTCCAGGCGGAGCGCCCGGGCGATCGCGTCCAGTACCTCAACGGAGGCGTTGAGGGACAGTCCCTGCTCCAGCCGCGTGTAGTAGGACTGGCTCACCCCCGCCAGCTGGGCCAGCTCGTCGCGCCGCAGCCCGGGCACGCGTCGGCGCTCCCCGAACGTCGAGAGCCCGACGTCGGAGGGCCGCAGCTGCGCGCGACGCGTACGGAGGAATCGACCGAGCTGGTCCTTGCTGTTCATGGACTTGAGTATGGGCGGGTCCGGCGCGGGGAGCCTGCCCCTCCCAGTGACACGCTGTGGCAGTCAGTGGCGCGTGGTCGAGGCGTAGTTGAGGAAGTCGGCCCAGGTGGTGGGGGAGAGGGTGAGGTGGGGGCCGTCCGTGTTCTTGGAGTCGCGGACGTGGATGGTGGAGGGGCGGGTGGCTATTTCGACGCAGTCGTCGCCGTCCCCGCCGCTGCAACTGCTCTTGAACCAGGCCAGTTCGGTGTCTTTCAGGTCGGGGATGAGCCGACGAAGGCGGTCGGGGCCTCGTACTCGTCGAGGCGCGCGCCGACCGGTGGGAGGTGCTGGACCGGGATCCGCCCGGCAAGACCGTCCGCGCCGGGATCGACCTGCCGGGGTGGCTGACCCTGGTCAGGAGGTCGAGCGTGTCGCCTTCCCGATCGACGACAGCACCGCCTCCGGATCCCCGCCCGGAGCCACCGACTCGCCGATCCGTGCCCTGATCGACGCCGCCACCTGGGACCAGTTGGTCTCGGAGAGGGGGTAGAGCTCCATGTTGTCCAGGGCGTCCAGGCCGTTCCAGAGCTTGCTGTACCGCTTGTCGTCGCGCATGGCGGCGCTCGCCGCGGTGGTGACCGGCAGGAGCTGGTACTCGGCGGCCTGCTGGGTGACGTACTTGTCGCCGTAGAGGAAGTCGAGGAACTCGCCCGTCTCCTCGCGGTGGCCGGCCTCGCGGAAGGCGATCGTCCAGTCGGCCGTGCCCATGGTCGGCACGGTCCGGCCGGTACGGCTCGGGAGCGCGACGGTGCCGTAGGGGACGTTCAGGGTCGAGTCCTCGATCTGGCGCATCAGGGAGAGCGGGGCGTTGACCATGGCCGCCTTGCCGTCCATGAAGGCCTGGAGGGCGGCGCCGCGGTCGAGTTTGCCGGGGAGGGCCGGGCCCGTGAGACCTTCCGCGACGAGGGAGGAGCGCAGCCACTTCAGCGTGGAGACGTTCTCCTTGGAGGTGAGGGCGTAGCTGCCGCTGCTGTCGGTGTAGCCGCCGCCCCCGGCCAGCAGCCAGGTCAGGGTCTCGGCCTCCGCCTCCTCCGGGCCGAGGGGCAGCGCGATCGGGTACGTCACGCCCTGGGCCTTCAACACACGGGCGTCCACGAGCAGTTGCTGCCAGGTGGTGGGGGGCTCCAGGCCCGCCCGGGAGAAGAGGTCCTTGTTGTAGTAGAGGAGGCGGGTGCTCGCCGTGAACGGCAGGCCGTACTGGACGCGGCGCACCTGCCCGGCCTCCGCGAGGCTCGGTACGAAGCTGCCCTGGGTGGAGATCGACAGCAGCTCGTCCGCGCGGTAGAGCATGCCCTTGGCCGCGTACTCGGCGTAGCTGTCGCTCTGCACGACGTCCGGCGCCCTGCCCTGCTTGACGAGTGCGGCGACCTTCGCGTCGACCTCGTCGGCCGGGTAGACCTTCGTCTCCACCCGGATGTCGGGATGGGCGGCCTGGAAGGCGAGGCCCACGCGGTCCCAGAAGCCGATGGAGTTCTTGTGGACGCTGTCGCCGTAGTTCGTGGCGACGACGGTGAGGGTCGTGGTCTTCGCCTCCGACCCGGAGTCCGTGCCGCAGCCGCTCACGCCCACCGTGAGGCCCAGCGCGGCCGTCATCGTCATCATGATCCGGGCTCTGTGACGCACGGCTTCCACTCCTCCTGGACGAAGAGCGTTGATCGTAGGCCGGGAGGGGCCGTGGCCACAGGGCTGGCGCCGTTGCGTTTTGGTTCCGGTGGTGTGACGGAACAGGTGATCTCATGGGCGCCGTCAACGACTCACGCCGGCGGCGACTCACGCCGTCGACGACTCACGCCGTCGACGACTCACGCCGTCGACGACTCACAAGGAGATCGGCCGTTGGTTGCCAGCAATCTTGTTCTCATCTCCAACGCGGGTGACGTGGGCCGCACGGTCCTCGACCAGCTGCGCGCGCGGGACGTGCCCGCGCGGGTGATGGTCCGCCGCGACGACGCGCGTGCGGCCGAGTTGCGTGTGCTCGGCGCGGAGGTCGTCATCGGAGACCTGACCCGGCCCGAGACCGTCGCCGCCGCGCTGGAGGGTGTCGGGCGGATGTACTTCGCGATGCCCGTGTCGCCGGACCAGCTGCTGGCGGCGACCGTGGTGGCCAGCGTGGCGCGCGAGTACGGTGAGCTGGACGGCCTGGTCGATCTGTCGCAGATGACGGTGTCGCAGATGACCGCCACCAGCACCGGGGAGTCGGACCAGCAGCGGCTGCACTGGCTGTCTGAGCAGGTGTTCGACTGGTCGGGCCTGCCGGTGGTGCACGTCCGGCCGACGACGTTCCTGGACAATCCGCTGTTCACCACACTGGCGGCGCGATCGATCCGGGAGAACGGCACGATCGCGCTGCCGTTCGGCACCGGACGCACCTCGCCGATCGCCGTGGACGACGTCGCCCGCGTCGTCGCCACCGTGCTCCGCGACCCGGCCCCGCACATCGGGCACGTCTACGAGCTGACCGGGCCGCGCACCGTCGACATGACCGGGATGGCCGAGGAGTTCGCACGGGCGCTGGGGCGTCCGGTCTCCTATGTCGACGTGCCGCTGGACCGGTGGCGAAGCGAGGTGCTCGCCGAGGTGGGCCTGCCGCCGCACACCGAACAGCACATCGCCACCATGGCCCGACTGCACCGGGAGAACCGCTACGACCGCATGTCCGACGACGTCGAACGCGTCACGGGCGTGCCTGCCCGGACGATCGAGGCGTTCGTGGCCGCGCGCCGGGACTTCTACCTGGGCTGAACCCCGCGCGCACGTCGCATCGGACAGGACCTAGCTGACCTGGTTGTACATCGCGCCGGCCGCCGGCCAGCCCGTGGGCTGGGGTGCGGGTGCCGGTTCCGGCTCGGTGCGGCCCCGTACCTGGGCGGCGGTCAGGCCCCGGTTGCGCAGGCCCGGCATGCCGGTCTGGCCCAGCCCGGCGGCCGGGGCGGGGGCCATGGTGGGCATCGCCGGTGGCTGCTGCGGCGGCTGCATCGACCGTGCCTGCGCCTGGGCCGCAGGTGACGGGGCCTGGGCGACGGCGGGGATCGGCGCCTGCTGTCGTTGTGCCTGAGCCTGTGCCTGTGCGGTCTGGGCCATCTGCGCCATCTGAGCGACCGCGGACATCGGCGGCGCCTGCGGCATCATCTGGGCGGCCGGTTGCATCTGAGGGGCGGGCTGCATCTGGGCCACCCCGGGCATCTGCGCGACCCCTGGCATCTGTGCGACACCGGGCATCTGTGCGACCGCGGGCATGGGCTGCTGCTGCGGGGCGGGCATGCGTGCCGCGGGCTGCTGCGGCGGCGTCATCTGGGCGGCCGGAGCCGGGGCGGGGACCAGGCCCGGCATTCCGGTGGGGGCCTGCGCCGGGGCCGGGCCCGGCCAGGTCTGGGCGGGCGGCAGGCTCGGCATCGCGGCGGCCTGCGCGGCCAGCGGCATGCCGACCCCGTTCGTCTCGCTGATCAGACGGTCCACCGCCGCCGTACCCGAGCTGTAGCTGGTCCCTGTGCCCAGCTCGGGTACGGCGGCTCCCCTCCTGGCCCCGTAGAGCACCTGTTCCATGCCGGACACCAGGCGACGCACGTCCGTCTCGGGGCGCACTACGAGTCTCAGGAAGCGACTGGACGAGCCGATCTTGTTGCCGCACTCACGGACCAGGATCCGGTGCTCGCTCAGCAGCCGGTCGCGCACGACGGTGCCCTCGGCGCCCACGGGAAGCCGTACGAAGAGGAAGTTGCCCTGCGAGGGGTAGACCGTCAGGCCGGGGAGCGCCGAGAGCTGGCGGGCCATGTCGAGGCGGTCGCGACGCACCAGGTGCAGGCTCTCCATGTACTCCTGTCCGTGCTCCTTGAGCATGAACACCACGGTCTCCGCGAAGGAGTTGAGGTTCCACTTGGGCAGCATGGAGCGGATCTTGCCCGCGAGCGCGGGGTTGGCCACGAGGTAGCCGAAGCGGATGCCGTGCAGGCCGAAGTTCTTGCCGAGGCTGCGCAGGACGATGACGTTGGGCCGCAGGACGGCCTCTTCCACGACGCTCGGGTCGTTCTCGGCGTCGGCGAACTCCAGGAACGACTCGTCGATGACGATGAGGTCCAGGTCCTGGAGCTGGTCCATGAAGTTGACGACCGCACGGCGGCTGAGGAAGCCGCCGTCGGGGTTGTTCGGGTTGCAGATGACGGCGACACGGGTGCCGCGGGCGCGGATGAACTCGATGTACTGGGCCGGGTCCAGAGCGAAGCCGTTGGACTCCATGAGCGGGAACATGTCGACCCGCTTGCCGGTCTCCATGGGCTGGTCGGTCCAGCGGCCGAAGGTGGGGACGGGGATGGCGAGGGACTCGCGCACGAGCAGGTGGTCGATCCAGGTGATCAGTTCCGTGGAACCGTTGCCCATCGCGACGCAGCTCGGCGGGAGCTGGAGCAGCGCGCACAGCTCGGCCGTGATCGTGTCGGCGCTGCTCGGGTAGTACGTGATGATCTCGCGCAACCGCCCGGCCAGTTCGTCGAACATGCCGGGGGTGGGGAAGTACGGGTTGCACGGGATGCAGAAGTCGATCGGGCCGACTCCATCGCTCTCGCGAGCCAGCGCAGCCATCGAGGGGCTGTGCGCCGCAGTACCGCGGAACAGCGAGGCGACGTTGTCGGCCATGGAACCTCCGGTCTCTGGGTGGCCCGTGCGGGGGAGCACGGGCCGCCCCTTCATACGGATGCGGAGGGGGCGCCGTTCAACTCGTGGGGATTGAGTAAGGGTTGACTTCGCCAGGCAACCGAAAGGGCCCCGGTGGCGTCACCCACCGAGGCCCTGATGTCACGCGGATGTCAGACGGACGTCACGCGCTGAACGAGTGGACCGTCGTCGTGCGGTACGTCTGCCCAGGTCGCAGCACCGTCGAGGGGAACGACGGGTGGTTCGGCGAGTCCGGGAAGTGCTGGGTCTCCAGGCACATGCCGTCGCCCTGCCGGTAGGTGTGACCGGAGGGGCCGACCAGGGTGCCGTCCAGGAAGTTGCCCGAGTAGAACTGCACGCCCGGCTGGTCCGTCGCGATCTTCAGGGTGCGGCCGGACTTCGGGTCGCGCAGGGTCGCGATGTGCTCGGGCCTGGCGGTGACGCCCTTGTCGAGGACCCAGTTGTGGTCGAATCCCTTGGCGGTGACCAGCTGCGGGTGCCCGACGCGGATGTCCCGGCCGATCGGCTTGGCCTTGCGGAAGTCGAAGGGGGTGCCCGCGACCTTGGCCAGCTCACCGGTGGGGATCAGTCCCGAGTCGGTGGGCGTGAAGCGGCCCGCGGCCAGGTGCAGCTCGTGGTCGTAGATGCCGCCGCTGCCCTCACCGGCGAGGTTGTAGTACGTGTGGTTGGTGAGGTTGACGACCGTGGCCTTGTCGGTGGTGGCCCGGTAGTCGATGCGCCAGTCGCCGTGCCTGGTGAGGGTGTACGTCACCTGCACCTTCAGCGTGCCCGGGTAGCCCATCTCGCCGTCGACGCTGGTGTAGTGCAGGTGCAGGCCGACGTCGGAGCCCGAGGTGAAGCCCTCGATGTCCCACACCTTGGTGTTGAAGCCCTTGGCGCCGCCGTGCAGGCTGTTCACGCCGTCGTTGACGGAGAGCTGGTAGGCCTTGCCGTCCAGGGTGAACTGTCCCTTGGCGATGCGGTTGCCGTAGCGGCCGATCGTCGCCCCGAAGAACGTCGTCCCCGCGACGTACGAGGCGAGGTTGTCGTAGCCGAGGGAGACGTTGGCGTAGCGGCCGTGCCGGTCGGGGATCTCCAGGGACTGGACGATGCCGCCGTAGGAGATGACCTTCAGGCGCGTGCCGCCGTTCTCCAGCGACCAGCGGTAGACCTTGGTGCCGTCGGCGAGCTTGCCGAAGAGCTCCTTCACCGGCTTCCTGCCTCCTGTGCTGGCGTGGGCGGTGCCGACCGTGCCGGCGGCGAGTCCCGCGGCCGCGGCCGCGGCGATGACCGTACGTCTGCTCGTTTCCATTGCGGCTCCTGCTGTGGAAGAGAAAGGCCCCCACCGGGGTGGGGGCCTTGACGAGACTTACGAACCGACCTTGCGCTTGTTCCACACGTCGAACCCGACCGCGGCCAGCAGCACCAGTCCCTTGATGACCTGCTGCCAGTCGGAGCCGATGCCGACGAGGTTCATACCGTTGTTCAGCACGCCCAGGACGAGACCACCGATGATCGCGCCGAGGACCGTGCCCACGCCGCCGCTCATCGACGCACCGCCGATGAACGAGGCCGCGATCGCCTCCAGTTCGAAGTTCAGACCGGCCTTGGGCGAGGCCGCGTTGAAGCGGGCGGCGAAGACCAGACCCGCCAGGGCCGCGAGCATGCCCATGTTCAGGAAGAGCAGGAAGACGACCTTCTTGTCCTTCACGCCCGACAGCTTGGCCGCCGGGAGGTTGCCGCCGATCGCGTAGACGTGCCGGCCGATGACCGAGTTGCGCATCAGGTAGCCGAAGCCGACGACCAGGACGCCGAGGATCAGCAGGACCACCGGAGCGCCCTTGTAGCTGGCGAGCAGCATGGTGACGGTGAGTACGGCGGCGACCAGCGCGACGATCTTGAGGTAGAAGAGGTTCGTCGGCAGCACGTCGAGCGAGAACTCCTGCTGCCGCTTGCGGTCGCGGACCTCCTGGAACACCACGAACACGATCAGACCGATGCCGAGCAGCAGGGTGAGGTTGTGGTAGTTGGTGTTGGGTCCGACCTCGGGCAGGAAGCCGTTGGCGACCTTCTGCAGACCGTCCGGGAACGGGCCGATCGTCTGGCCCTTGAGGAAGATCTCGGTCAGACCGCGGAAGGTCAGCATGCCCGCCAGGGTCACGATGAACGACGGCATGCCGAGATACGCGATGAAGAACCCCTGCGCGGCGCCCGCGGCCGCGCCTATCGCCAGGCACAACACCAGGGCGAGTGGCCAGGAGATGTTGTGGTTGACCATCAGCACGGCGCCCATCGCGCCCACGAACGCCGTCAGTGAGCCGACCGACAGGTCGATGTGGCCCGCGATGATGACGAGCATCATGCCGATCGCGAGGATCAGGATGTAGCTGTTCTGCAGCACCAGGTTGGACACGTTGCGCGGCAGCAGCAGGTCGCCGTTGGTCCACACGGCGAACAGCACCACGATCAGACCGAGGGCGAACAGCATGCCGTACTGCCGCATGTTGCGGCGCATGCCGTCCAGCATCAGCTGAAGCAGGCTCTCGCCCGTGGCCGAGCCGCTCTTGCCGGGCGGCGCCGGGGCCGGCGTCTTGGCGGTCACATCCGTGCTCATCGGGTTACCTCTTTGTCCTTCGTCATCTGGCGCATCAGCGTTTCCTGCGAGGCCTCCGCCCGCGAGAACTCACCCGTCAGCCGTCCTGCGGCCATCGTGTAGATGCGGTCGCACATTCCGAGCAGTTCCGGGAGCTCGGAGGAGATGAAGACGACCGCCTTGCCCTCGGCCGCCAGCTTGTCGATGACCGTGTAGATCTCGAACTTGGCGCCCACGTCGATCCCGCGGGTCGGCTCGTCGAGGATCAGCACCTCGGGGCCCGCGAAGATCCACTTGCTGAGGACGACCTTCTGCTGGTTGCCGCCCGACAGCTTGCCCACCGGCTCGAAAACGGTCGGCGCCTTGATGTTCATGGACTTGCGGTAGCCCTCGGAGACCTGCCGCTCCTCGTGCTCGTCGACGATCCCGCGCTTCGACACCTTGCCCAGGGCACTGAGCGTGATGTTGCGGTTGATGGTGTCGATGAGGTTGAGGCCGTAGTGCTTGCGGTCCTCGGTGACGTACGCGATGCCGTGTCCGACCGCTTCGGACACGGTCTTCGTACGGATCTCCTTGCCGTCCCGGAGCACCGTGCCGCCCGCGTACCGGCCGTAGGTGCGTCCGAAGACGTTCATCGCCAGTTCGGTGCGTCCGGCGCCCATGAGCCCCGCGATGCCGACGATCTCGCCGCGGCGTACGGAGATCGACACGTCGTCGACCACCTTGCGCTGCTGGTCGATCGGGTGGAACACGGTCCAGTCGCGGATCTCCAGGGCGGGCGCGGCGCCCTCCTCCGGCTGGTGCGGCGTCCGCTCCGGGAAGCGGTGTTCGAGGTCGCGGCCCACCATGCCGCTGATGATCCGGTCCTCGGTGGTCTCCGCGGCCTTCACGTCGAGCGTCTCGATGGTCCGCCCGTCGCGCAGGATGGTCACCGAGTCCGCGACCCGCTCGATCTCGTTCAGCTTGTGGGAAATGATGATCGAGGTGATGCCCTGGTTCTTCAACTCCAGGATGAGATCGAGGAGTTTGCCGCTGTCCTCGTCGTTCAGGGCCGCCGTCGGCTCATCCAGGATGAGCAGCTTCACCTGCTTCGACAGCGCCTTCGCGATCTCCACGAGCTGCTGCTTGCCCACGCCGATGTCGGCGACGCGGGTCTGCGGGTTCTCGTCGAGCCCGACCCGCCGCAGCAGCTCGGAGGCGTGCCGCAGCGTCTCGGTCCAGCTGATGAGCCCGCGGGTGGCGTGCTCGTTGCCGAGGAAGATGTTCTCCGCGATGGAGAGGTAGGGCACCAGGGCCAGTTCCTGGTGGATGATCACGATGCCGCGGTGCTCACTGGCCCGGATGTCCTTGAACGAGCAGACCTCCCCCTCGAAGAGGATGTCGCCCTCGTAACTCCCGTGCGGGTGGACGCCGGAGAGGACCTTCATCAAGGTCGACTTCCCGGCGCCGTTCTCCCCGCAGATGGCATGGACCTCGCCCTGCTGGACGGTCAGAGTGACGTCCGACAGCGCCTTGACGCCGGGAAAGGTCTTGACGATCGAGCGCATTTCCAGGACGGGTCCCGCCATGGTCGTGCCTTCCAATCACTAGGGGGTGGCGGTTACTTGAGGTCGCTGTCCTTGTAGTAGCCGGTGGCGACGAGTTCCTTCTCGTAGTTGGTCTTGTCGACGCTGACCGGCTGCAGCAGGTAGGCGGGGACGACCTTGGTGCCGTTGTCGTACGTCTTGTCGTCGTTGATCTCGGGCTTCTTCTTGTTGAGAGCCGCGTCGACCATGTCCGTGGCCACCTTGGCCAGCTTGCGGATGTCCTTGTAGACGGTCTGCGTCTGCTCACCCGAGATGATCGACTTCACCGAGGCCAGCTCGGCGTCCTGACCGGTGACGACCGGCAGCGGCTTGTTCTTGGAGCCGTAGTCGTCCGACTTCAGCGAGGAGAGGATGCCGATGGAGATGCCGTCGTAGGGCGAGAGCACCGCGTCGACCTTGGCGCTCTTGTACGACGAGGTCAGGATGTCGTCCATGCGCTTCTGGGCGGTGCCGCCGTCCCAGCGCAGGGTGGTGACCTGGTTCAGCGCGGTCTGGCCGGACTTGACGACGAGCTGCTTCTTGTCGATGTACGGCTGGAGGGCCTTCATCGCGCCGCCGAAGAAGTACTTCGTGTTGTTGTCGTCGTTCGAGCCGGCGAAGAGCTCGATGTTGAACGGGCCCTTCTTGGAGCCGTCCGCGAGGCCGAGCTTCTGCAGGATGTAGTTGCCCTGGAGCGTGCCGACCTTCTCGTTGTCGAAGGACGCGTAGTAGTCGACGTTCTTGGAGCCGAGGATGAGTCGGTCGTAGGAGATGACCGGGATGTTGGCGTCGGCGGCCTGCTGGAGCACGTTGTTCATCGACTTGTTGTCGATGGCCGCGATGATCAGGGCCTTCACACCCTGCGTGATCATGTTCTCGATCTGCGAGACCTGCGTGTCCGGGTCGTCCTCGCCGTAGGCCAGCTTGGTCTTGTAGCCCTTCGCCTCAAGGTCCGTGACCACGTTCTTGCCGTCGGCGATCCAGCGCTCGGAGGACTTGGTCGGCATCGAGATACCGATCGTGCCGCCCTTGGTGTCCTTGCTGTCGGTCTTGCTGCCGCCGTCGCTGTTCTGACCGCAGGCGGTCAGGGTGAGGGCGAGGGAGGCCGCTCCGGCGATGGCGGTGAGGGCGGCTCTGCGGTTACGCATGATCATCATCCTTGATGTCTTGGACCGGCTCGGTCTCGCGTTACGGGGATGCTCCGAGAGCGTTGCGAGGGAAGACCGAGTAGAGGTGTGTGGGATTGTGCGCGGCTGTGTCGGCTTGTGTGAAGGGGGTTTGTGCGAACGTTATGAGGTGGTGTTGAAGCGCGTGAGAGTTCCGGGCAGCCGGGATCCGAGCGGCGCCATGTCGCCGTCCGCTCCGTGCCGCGCGAGCAGGTCCAGGGCGAGTCGGCCGCGACGCACCCGTTCCTTGGCGGTGTTCAGGGTCAGATCCCTCAAGTGGTGCCCGTACGGGTAGATTCCGGGGGCTTTGGACAGGCCGAACTTGAGGTACAGCGGTGCGCCGCGCCGGATCAGCTCGGCGACCTCGTACATCCGCACATAGCCGCCGAGGTCGTCGGGGGCCTCGATGTACATGTCCATGGGAGCGGCCGAAACTCGCCGTATCTCGGTGAGATGATCGAGCGTCAGATCGCTCGGCACGTTGATGGAGTCCGCGCCGAGGTTCTCGTACACCGCGTACGAGGCCGGGTTGACCGGACCCACCAGTGCCGAGAGCTTGAGGGTCGTGTCGGCCGGGATGATCCCCGCCTCACGCGCCCGGTGCAGGGTCCACAAGACGCCCTCGTCGGCGACGAGAAGGCACTTGACCCCCAACTCCGTTGCCCGGAGGGCATCTTCGACGCAGCCGGCCACCGCGTCGTGGCCACGGGCCCGCAGGCCGCCGCCGCGCGAGTCCGAGCGCACCGAACCGCCGATGTCCCAGGTGCCGCGCGGCCCGGTGAACAGGCAGAGCTCGATGTCCCGTTCACCGGTGGCCTCGACCATCTCGGTGATCTCGGCGTCGGTCAGCATCCAGACACCGCTGCCCTGGCTGATCCGGTGGATCGGTACGTCGAGCCGCGAGGACTCCTTGAGGACCACGGCCAGGGCCTCGGGACCCTCCACGGAGGGAACCTCGGTGCGCCAGCGGCCGCCCCCCGGGAAGGTGTGCGGCGAGGCGTCGGCGGGAGAGAGGGCGGGTGCGCCCAGGCCGAGCGCGGCGAGCGCCTGCTCACCGGGTCGACGGGCTGCCGTAGGGGCGGCGTCGGTCACTGGCTGTCCTTCGTGTTCGAGGGGTGCGTGTACACATATGTTCGATATTTCGAACGAAGTTCGCGGCCTTGGGTGTGCGGGGCCTGGGTGGTACGCCGGTACGGAGCCGTCAGGTAACTCCGTACCGGCGTACGGCTCGGGGGACTACGGCTTCAGCAGGACCTTGCCGACCTTGGGGTCGCCGGACCCCGCCAACTCGATGGCCTGCGGGAACTCCGCGAGCGGCAACTCGTGCGTGACCAGCGGCAACGGGCTGAGCAACCCGGCCCCGAAGACCCGCACGGTGTGCGCCCAGGCCGCCGGCGGCGCACCGAACACGGTGTGCACCTCCAGCTGCCGTACGACGAGATCGGTGGGATCGAGCCCCTCGGCGCCCGGCGCCGGGATCCCCGTGAGGACCAGGCGTCCGCCGCGCCTCAGCAGGGAGGCGGCGGTGCGCGCGGCTGACGCGGACCCGGCGGTCTCGATGACGACGTCGAAGTCGTCGGGGAGTTCCTGGTCCTTGGTACGGAAGTCGGTGGCGCCGAAGTCCTTGGACAGCGCCGCCCGGTCCGGCCGGGTCCCGACCACGAGCAGCTCCGCCGGAGAGTTCGCCTTCAGGAACTGGATCGCGAACATCCCGAGCGTGCCGGTCCCGACCACCGCGACCCGTTCGCCGGGCAGGGCGTTCGCCTTCAGCGCGGCGGCCGCGATGCAGGCGGCGGGCTCCAGGAGGGCCGCCGCCGTCAGGTCGGCGTCGTCCGGCAGCACGTGCAGCAGCCGCGCCGGGAGGGTCAGCGTGGTCGCCATCGCACCCGGCTGGGTGAACCCGGTCTCCTCGTACCCCGCCGTGCACAACGTTGTCTCGCCCGCGTGGCAGCGGTCGCAGACCTGGCAGTTGCGGAAGCCCTCGCCGACGACCTTGCGCCCGACGATCGACTCCGGGACACCGGCCCCGACCGCCTCGACGGTCCCCGACCACTCGTGGCCGGGCGTGAGCGGATAACGGACGTACCCGTCCGGACGGTTGCCCTGGTAGACCTCGCGGTCGCTGCCGCAAATACCCACGGCGTGCACCCGCACCAGGGCCTCACCGGCGCCCGGCCGCACCGGCTCGTGCTCGATCAGCCGGTGCTCGCCCGGCGCCTCGATGACGACCGCGGTGCTCACTGCGACCCCTTGGGCTTGCGCTGCTCCCAGCCGTCGGCCCACAGGTCGAAACGGGCCTGCTGCTGCGGGAACTCCGCCGCCGCGTCGACGTCCAGCTCGACGCCGAGACCGGGCTCGTGGGACAGCTCGAAGTAGCCGTCGACGACCTGCGGGGCGCCCTTCACGACCTTCTTGATCTCCGCGTCCGCGAAGTCGTTGAAGTGTTCGAGGATCTTGAAGTTGGGGGAGGTGAAGCCGACTTGGAGGGAGGCGGCGGTGAGGACGGGGCCACCGACGTTGTGGGGCGCGACGAGGACGTAGTGCGCCTCGGCGGTGGCGGCCAGCTTCCGCGTCTCCCAGATGCCGCCGATGTGACCGACGTCGGGCTGGATGATGTCCACGGCCTGGCTCTCGAAGAGCTCGCGGAACTCGATGCGGTCGTGGATGCGCTCACCGGTCGCGACCGGGATGTCCACCTTGGCGGCGACCTTCTCCAGGGCCTTCAGGTTCTCCGGCGGGACCGGCTCCTCCAGCCACGCGGGCTTGAAGGGCGCGAGCTCGCGGGCGAGCCGGACGGCGGTGGAAGGGGAGAACCGGCCGTGCATCTCCAGCATCAGCTCGGCCTCGGGGCCGATCGCGTCGCGCACGGCCTCGATCAGCGAGACGGAGTAGAGCGTCGCCTCGTGGTCGAGCTCGAAGTGCCCGGTCCCGAAGGGGTCGATCTTCAGCGCCTTGTACCCGCGCGCCATGACCTCCTGGGCGGCCTTGTGATAGGCCTCCGGAGTCCGCTCGGTCGTGTACCACCCATTGGCGTAGGCCTTGACCCTGTCGGTGACCTTGCCGCCGAGCAGCTGCCACACGGGGACGCCGAGCGCCTTGCCCTTGATGTCCCAGCAGGCCATCTCGATGACCGCGATGCCGGACATCACGATCTCGCCGGCGCGCCCGTAGTCGCCGTACTTCATCCGTCGGACGAGGTCCTCGACAGCGAACGGGTCGGAGCCGAGAATGTGATTGGCCTCCGCCTCCCGCAGATAGCCGATCAGTGCGTCGGTGTGGCCCAGCATGCGGGTCTCGCCGACTCCGGTCAGGCCCTCGTCGGTGTGCACCTGGACGTAGGTCAGGTTGCGCCAGGGCGTCCCGACCACGTGTGTGCTGATTCCCGTGATGCGCACGGCAGTTGCCCCCTGTGCTCTTGCGGCTCTGTTCGAAATTTCGTCACACGTTCGAAATGCTGGCGTGACAGTAAGGACGTGGCCCCGGAGGTGTCAATGGGTCGAACGGAACGGTCGGCGACGGATTTTGCCGGTATGCCTCGGCTCGTCGCGCGCGCGATGGTGCGAACGCGGTGCGGGGCGCGCCGGAACAGGCGGTTCCCTACATAACTTTCACAGCTGTGACTATGAACGTTACCTGTGAGGAACTTAGTCTTCCGGCGTCATGGACTACTGCGACCCGTGCCGACGGCACCTCAACGGCGCCCTTGCCTGCCCGGGGTGCGGCACCTCAGCCGAACAGCTCCGCACGCATGCGGACCAGACCGGCATGCGTGCAGGAACGGGCGCGGCGGCGGTCGACGCCGGTGTCGACTCGTTGTACGAGGGCGACAACGACGACGATGAAGACCCCGACGCCGACGAGGGCGACGACGGCGGGGGAGAGCGGTCAGGACGGGCCGACGCCCGGCGGCGCAACCGCGGGCGCGGGCGAGGCAGGGGCCCGGACTCGGAGGGGCCCGGCGGTGCGAGCCGGCGGGACCGGAAGGCCGCGGCGCATCGTCGTCGGCGGCGTCGGGTGCTGCTCGTCGCCGCGGGGTTCGTGCTGGCGGCGGGTGGACTGAGCCTCGCCGAACTCGGCATAGACGGGCCGGGGCTGTTGCCGAAGCCGGCCGCGGCCGGGGGCGAGTCGCCGGACGGGTCGGCCTCCTCGGACGCCGGGACGGCGCAGCCGATCACCGACGCGGGGGGTTCTTCCGGGGGCACGTCCACCGCGACGGCCTCTCCGGACGCGTCGGCTTCCCCCTCCGCCTCCAAGTCCGCCAAGGACGACAAGTCCAAGGACGACAAGAAGAAGGACACGCAGGAACAGTCGGCGACGACCGGTACGGGGGTGGTGCCGTCCGCGACGTCCGGCCACGGGTCCTCGACGCCGCCGAAGTCGTCCCCCACGCCGACGGCCGCGCCGACCTCGGCCGCGCCGTCGCCATCGCCTTCACCTTCGCGATGCAACCGTTTCCTGTGGTGGTGCACGTAGCGGGTTCCGTGGTTTCGCCGGCTGCGGGCCGGTGGGGGTTGCTGCGCAGTTCCCCGCGCCCCTGAAAGCTCGGGGCGAAGCCCCGTCCTGAGGGGCGCGGGGAACTGCGCAGCCGGCCCCCACCGGCCCGCAGCCGAAAACTACGGCGTGAGCATTCTCTGCAGGAGGTCCCGGAGGGACAGTCGCTCCTCGGTGGACAGGCCCGCCAGGGGCTCGCGGGCGAAGTTGAGGGCGTCGCGGAGGGAGCGCGCGACACGCCGGCCCTCCTCCGTCGCCACGGCCAGCTTCACGCGGCGGTCGGACGGGTCCGGGCGCCGCTCGACCAGGCCCCGCGCCTCCAGCCGGTCCACGATCCCGGTCACGTTCGACGGCTCGCACTTCAGCTTCTGGGCGAGTCGCCGCATGGGCAGGGGTTCGAGTGAGAGCAGGCTCAGGAGTCGCGCCTGGGCCCCGGTCAGCGCATGCTCGGCGGCAGCGTCCTCGTACTCCTCGTGATAGCGGGCCACGACCGTGCCGATGAGTTCCACGACCTCGAGGGTCAGCGGGTCGATACGGGTTGTTCTTTGCGTGGCCATGGGCTCCAGGTTACCGCGTTACTTGACATCATGAAATATTGAGGAGCATGGTTGTTTCAGGTACTGAAGTATTAGAGCCGTAGTCGCACGTACCCGTGCATGCACGTAGGAAAGGCACCCCCTCATGACCGAGACCCAGCTTCCCGCCGTCAATCGCGAATGGCACCTGGTCAGCCGCCCGGTCGGCTGGCCGAAGCCCGAGGACTTCGCCCTGGTCGAGGCCGAGGTCCCGCAGCCGGGGGAGGGCCAGGTCCTCGTACGGAACGCGTACGTGTCCGTCGACCCGTACATGCGCGGCCGCATGAGCGCCGCCAAGTCCTACGTCGCCCCCTTCGAGCTGGGCAAGGTCATGCAGGGCGGCGCGGTCGGTGAGGTCATCGCCTCCAACGCCGAGGGCATCGCGGTCGGCGACCACGTCCTGCACTTCTTCGGCTGGCGCGAATTCGCCGTCGTGGACGCCAAGCAGGCCGTCAAGGTGGACCCGCAGGCCGCGCCGCTGTCGACGTACCTCGGCGCTCTCGGCATGACCGGCCTCACCGCCTACGCGGGCCTCCTGCGCACCGCCTCCTTCAAGGAGGGCGACTCCGTGTTCGTCTCCGGCGCCGCCGGCGCGGTCGGCAGCCAGGTCGGGCAGATCGCCAAGCTCAAGGGTGCCTCGCGCGTCATCGGCTCCGCCGGCTCCGACGAGAAGGTCAAGCTGCTCGTCGAGGAGTACGGCTTCGACGCCGCCTTCAACTACAAGAACGGCCCGGTCAGCGAGCAGCTGCGCGCCGCCGCCCCCGACGGTGTCGACGTCTACTTCGACAACGTGGGCGGCGACCACCTGGAGGCGGCCATCGGCTCCCTCAACCGGGACGGCCGCATCGCCGTCTGCGGCATGATCTCCGTCTACAACAGCACCGAGCCCGTCCCCGGCCCGAAGAACCTCGCCCGCCTCATCCAGACCCGCGGCCGCATCGAGGGCTTCCTGGTCGGCGACCACTACGACCTGCAGGCGCAGTTCGTGCAGGAGGTCGGCGCCTGGGTCCGCTCGGGCGAGCTCAAGTACAGCGAGACGGTCGTCGAGGGCATCGAGAACAACGTGGAGGCGTTCTTCGGCGTCCTGCGCGGCGACAACGTCGGCAAGATGATCGTCAAGCTCTGACCCTCCCCGGTCCTCCGGTCCCCAGCTCCTCCGGCTCTCCGGAGAGGCTGTCGCCGGACTTTCGGTATGCGGTAACTTCTTTCCGAAACCGTCGCGATCGTGGGCGCGAGTCGCGGTGGACCAAGGAGGAACGCACCGTATGTCCATCCAGCAGACCGATGTCCTCTACACCGCCGTCGCCACCGCAGAGAACGGTCGCGACGGCCGGGTCGCCACCGACGACGGCAGGCTCGACGTCGTCGTGAACCCGCCCAAGGAGATGGGCGGTAGCGGCGCCGGGACCAATCCGGAGCAGCTCTTCGCCGCCGGGTACAGCGCCTGCTTCCAGGGCGCCCTCGGCGTCGTCGCCCGCCAGGAGAACGCCGACGTCTCCGGCTCGACCGTCACCGCGAAGGTCGGCATCGGCAAGAACGGGGACGGGTTCGGGATCATCGTGGAGATCTCCGCGACGATCCCGAACGTCGACGGGGCCACCGCACGGGACCTCCTCGAAAAGGCGCACCAGGTCTGCCCCTACTCGAAGGCGACCCGCGGCAACATCACCGTGACGCTCGTCTGACGGCGCTCGTTGTACACGGCGGAGGCCGCACCCTAGGACGTGGGGTGCGGCCTCCGCCCTGTCGCGTCAGACGGCCGGCAGTGTCCTACGAGACGGTCAGCAGCGCCCTTCCCACCTGCGCGAACTCCCCCTTCGGATGATCACGGAAGAGCGGCTCCGTACCGAAGAGCACGGCATGCGGACCGCTGACGACAGCGGCCTGGCCGCCGGCCGCCGTAGGCCCTCCCGTCCCGTCGGCCAGCGGGCGCCAGTGCCCGGAGACAAGCGGATCGCCCGGCGCGTACGCCTGCTCGACACGCACCCCGGGGCCGAGATCGGTGAACCAGACGGGCGCGTAGACGAAGCCGTGGCCGGGCGCGTTCGCGGTGAGCGGTCCGCCCGCATTCACCACCCGCACGACACCGTTGGCGTCACCGTTGCCCTCCACCGGCCGCACCGCCAGCAGCCCGGCCGCCGCGTTGAGCGCGGCTCCGACGGCTCCGCGGCCGACGAGACCGTGGGTGTGCAGGAAGGCGTCCAGCGCCGCCTGCGCGCTCGCGTTCAACCGGGCGTGGTCGAGCCCCGACGACACGAACAGCACGTCCACCGCGGACCAGTCGAAGCCCGCGTTCAGGACGTCCGTCGACACCGGCACCACGTCGAAGTTCATCTCCCGCAGCGCGAAGAGCTCACCCGGCGTGACGGCCGCGGCGACGCGGACGCGGCGCAGGGGTGTTCCCTGGCTGCCTCCGGTTGTCCTGGTCCGTCCGGTCGCGTCGAAGGCCACGTCGTACGTACGGGCGAGAGCGGCGGCCCGCGCCCGCGCCGACCCCGGCACGACGGCACTGCCGTCCGTGAGCTGCCGTACCGAAACCCCCTGTTCGAGAAGGGAGTTGAGGGCGGCGATCTCCTGCGGGGTGTCGAGACGCAGCCGCAGATCGCCACGCGGGGCGACGTACCCGACCCGTGCGGCGGCTTCGACCCGGCGGGCGGCCACGGCCGACAGCCCCCCGCTCCGTACGGGCACGATCGTCGCACCCCACAACCGGCCCAGACTCCAGCCCGAGATGTCGTACATCACCGACACCTTGTCACTGATGTCCCGCCCGTCGGCCAGCATCACATTGGCCAGACCGCGTTTGGGCTGGTGCAGATCGACGACGTACGAGCCCTTCGCGTACGACCGTCCGGCCAGCCGGAAGTCGCGGGTCGCGCGCGTGACGCGGACGTCATTGGCGAGGAGATGGCCGACGAGGCGGGCGGCTGCCGTCGCCGAACGCTGGGTGTCGCCCGCCGGGATCACGTAGGCACGCGGGAAGTCCGTCGTGTAGACGTCCTCGGGACCGATGCCCGGCACCCCCGGCACCGTTTCCGCCGAGACCGGCACCTGGGCCGCGCCCGTCGCGCCACGCCGGAAGACCTCGATCTGGTCGGCGATGATCGAGGCGCGGTGGGTCCGGGCGTAGGCGAGGGTCGCGCGCATGGCCGCGCCGGCCACGTCCACGTTGATGGCGGACCTGCGCCGGAGTTCGGCCACGGGCAGGGTGTCGTACTCCGAGTTGTTCACCGTCAGCGGGATCTCCACGGTGTGCGCGGCGACCGCGCCGTGGAACGCCTGGTACTGGGGCGTGAAGATCGGCGGCCAGTCGTCCCAGCCCTCCTGCTGGTCGCGGAAGGGGATCTGAGCGGGCTCGACACCGTCCTTCGCGGGGGTGTGGCCGAGGCCGTTGACGGCGGCCTCCATGCCGAGGGCGTTGGCGTAGGTGTTCTTGAGGAAGAGGTCGTACTCGTAGTTCTCGCCGTGCGGCGGGGTCGTCGGCTCGATCAGGGTGCCGTTGACGTACCCGTGCAGGTCGAGCATCACGGCCGGCTGCTTGCCGATGGCGATCTGGCGGATCGCGCGCGTCTCGGGCTGCGAGGCGGTGATGAAGTCCCGGTTCAGATCGAAGCCGTTGGCGTTGGCGCGGGTGCCCGCGATCCGGCCGTCCGGGTTCGCCGTGATGTTGAAGTAGAGGCGGCTGTGGGCGAGGAGGTCGGCCGTCTGCGCGTCCTTCGCGCTCGCGAGCCGCTCGATGAGCGCGAGGGAGGCGTCGGTGCCCTCCCACTCGTTGCCGTGGATGTTGTTGTCGAAGAAGACCGGCGTCTTGTACGACGCCTTGAGGGCCGGGTCCTTCGCCGCCGCCTGTGGCGCGTTCTCGATCAGCTCGCGCATCCGCTCCTGGCCGAGGGACTCGGAGGCGGACTCCGGGGCGGTGACGGTGACCAGATAGAGCCGGTGACCGCCGGCCGAGCGGCCCGCGACCTCCACGCTGACACGGTCGCCGAGCCGTTGGAGGGCGTTCAGTTTCGGGGCGATGGCGTGGTACGGGGTGAGGCCCAGCTTGATGGACTTGTCCGCCGGGTTCTCCGGGTCGGGGGAGAGGACCTGCTCACGCGGATAGCCACGGCGGGGGGCGGCGAGGCCGGCGTCGGACAGGTCGGTGACAGGGCTGGTGAGGGCGTTGCGGGCGGCGTTCGCCGGGGCTCTGGCGGCACCCGTGGGCTGGTCCGTCCCTTCACGGCCCGCCCCTTCACGGACAGGGGGTTCGCGGTCCGCGGTCGCGCTGTGCGGGGCGAGGAGAAGCGATCCGGTCGCGGCGGTGAGGACAGTGGCGATCAGGACGGGTCTCGGTAGGCGCACGCGTCGTACCTCCGGTGGGGGGCCTGAGATCTCGGTACGGGTCGGTAGGGCACGGGTCGGTAGGGCGAGGTGTACCTGTTCGACTCTTCCTCAACAAGAGGGCCTGGGCGCCACGGTGGCCCCCCTGCACGCCGTGGATGCCACGGATGGGGCATCGCCGACGGGCCGAAGGGGGCATGCTGAGGCCATAAGACGCCGTAGGGGGCCAGCGGACGGGTCCATGTGGCGAGGTGCCGTGCGTGGCGAGGAGGGCTCATGTCCCCGATTCCGTCGCTCCCCAGCATCCCCAGCAGGGATGACGTGCTGCGCATGGCGCGCAGCACGACCGACATCACCGGCCAACTCCTCGACACGGCCGGGAACATCACCAGAATCGCCCTCAACACCTTCGACCCCCGGGACGGGTCGGGGGCGGAGGCGCTGCGTGTGCTCCGGGAGACGACGGCGGAGCTGGCGGAGGCGAGTGCGTCTCCGCAGGCGCAGGAGGCGTTCTACCGGATCGTGGACACGCTGACGCGGCTCGGGACGACCGGGGCGCCGCTCGCGGTGCATCCCGTGAGCCGGCCCGCGCAGGCGTTGCTGGCCGCGCTGGGGGACAGTCTGCTGCCGATCCTCGACGCGGTGGAGCCCGCGGTGCAGGAGGCGGCGGACGCGCTGGGGGACCTGCTGGAGGCGGGGTCGCCGTTGGTGCCCGCGGTGGCCGGGGTGGCGGCGGGGGCGTTGCTCGCCTTGACGCCGGTGATACGGGCGGCGGCGGATGTGCTGCGTGACTCGTCGCCCGAACTCCGGCGTATCGCCGACGCGTTGACTTCGGCGCTGGCTCCGTTGCTGCCGCTTCAGGTGGCGCTGGCCGAGCGGGCGGCCGCGGCAGGGGTGGGGGTGGTCCGGGCCGTGCTGCCGCCGCTCGCCGACCTCACGGAGGCGGCGGCGGCCACGACGGACGCGGTCCGGCCGGTGCTGATCGCCGGCGAGGAGTTCCTCGTCTCCGGCCTCGAACACCTACAGCCCCTGCTCCTGGCGTCGGCGTCACGGACGGGGCGGGTGGCTCGGGCGGTGGCGGTACGGGTGTCCGCGGCGGTGTCGCCTGCGGCGGAGCGGGGGCTCGTGGTGGCGGTGACTCCGCCCTAGCCATGTCTCCGCATTCCCCGGGGCTACGGCCCGTATTCCCCGGCTGACCGGATTCGTTCGGCTGCGGGTGGGCGGGGGCTGCTCGCGCAGTTCCCCGTGCCCCTGAAGACCTCGGGGTGTCCGGCGTCCGAGGCCGACGCCCCGGTAAAGTTCTGGTCATGCGTGATCTCGGGGCGGGGTTCGGTTACCTCATACAGGGCCAGCGATGGGTGGCACGGCACGGAAAGCAGTACGGGTTCGGACTGCTGCCGGGCCTGATCACCCTCGTGCTGTACGCGGCAGCGCTCGTCACCCTCGCCCTGTACGGCGAGGACTTCGTCACCTGGTCCACCCCCTTCGCCGATGACTGGTCCAGCCCCTGGCTGGGCCTCTTCCGCGGCTTCCTCACCGCCGTACTCTTCGCCCTCGCCCTCCTCCTCGCCGTCCTCACCTTCACCGCCGTCACCCTCCTCGTCGGCCAGCCCTTCTACGAGTCCCTCTCGGAGAAGGTCGACAGGGACGTCTCCCCGGACGGCACGGCCCCGGAGTCCGGCCTCCCGCTCTGGCGCGAGCTGTGGATCTCCGCGCGGGACAGCCTCCGCATCCTCGTGCGGGCCGCCGTCTGGGGCGTCCTCCTCTTCGCCCTCGGCTTCGTCCCGTTCGTCGGCCAGACCGTCGTCCCCGTGATCGGCTTCTTCGTCACCGGCTTCTTCCTCACGGAGGAGCTGACCGCGGTCGCCCTCCAGCGCCGGGGCGTCGACCTCCGCGACCGCCTCACCCTGCTCCGCTCCCGCAAGACGCTGGTCTGGGGCTTCGGCACCCCGCTGGGCCTCGCCTTCCTGGTCCCGTTCGTCGCCGTCTTCCTGATGCCGGGCGCGGTCGCGGGCGCCACCCTGATGGCGCGCGACCTGCTGGACGAGGAAACGGGCGAGCCGGACGACGACCACGACAACACGGCCCTCGCCGCTAGCGCCCCGACCCCCCGACAGCCACCGTCACGATCGCCCGCACCTCGGCGATGATGTCCAGCCGGTTCTGAACGAACTCGGGGTCCGTGACCGCCCCCGTCGCCGGGTCCGTGTTGCCCGTCCCGAACTGCAGTACGGGCGTGTGGACATGCCCGCCGGGCAGCCTGTCGTGCAGGCCGAGGCGGTCGCGCAGCAGCGTCGCGCGGTAGGCGATCTCGTTGGAGAGGTAGTCCCCGCCGCCCCCGGCGCGCGCCGTCGAACCCGGGGTCGGCCCGTCGGGGCGTACGACCGGATCGGTGCCGCCCGCCGGGATCTCGGTCACCGAGGTGTGGTCGTACACGGGGAAGCGTCCCGTGACCGCGGCCACGATCCGCGCGTACGGGAGCGTCGTCGACGTCCACTGCGGCTGCGAGGCCGGGTCGGTGACGGGGATCGTCTCGGTGCGGGAGACGTTCTCGTTGTCCGGGAAGCCGCCCCGCCAGGCCCCGTTGGTCCGCTCCACGTCGAAACGGCCGACGCGGCCCTGGCTCACCGTGGTGAACAGATCCACGCGCGGGAGCTGGCGGCGCAGCGTCCGCTCCACCGTGCCCTGGGCGAAGTCCTGCCAGCGGACCGGGAACACGGCGGTCTCGATGCGCGCCGGGCCGTCCGCGGTCTGGATCGTCGTGCCGTCCAGGGCGAGGGCGGTGGCCCCGGACGGGTTGGAGATCCGGACGTCACGGTCCAGCGTGAAGGGGTCGAACCCGGTGAGCAGGATCCGCTTCACGCCCTTGGCGCGCGGATAGCGGATGGCGTTCTCACCACGTGAGTTCTCCTCCAACTCGGCCAGCAGACTGGCGCGTTGCGCGTCCGTGAGGCCGAACTCCGGCTCCCACTGCCGCACTTCGCGCGTCATGCCCAGCCGCGCCCAGTACAGCGGCCGGTCGTCGTCCCGGCTCAGGTCGCCGCCCGCCGGGCCCCGCCCCTGCGCCCGGTCGACGGCCCGCTGCCACAGCCGAGCCCCCTGCCGTACGACGACACGCTCTGCCTGCCCGAACGAGGCCGCCCGCTCCAGCGCCCGCGCGAACCCGGGGGCCACCGTGTCGAATCCGGAGCGCCGCAGGATCTCCTGAGGGGCGGCCTGGCCGAGGCGCTGTTCCTCGACGGTGACGGGGGCCGGTGCTGCCGCCGACGCGGTGGGAGCCGCGGCCAGGCCGCCCACCAGGGCCAGTCCGAGTACGCCTGCACCGAGCCGAACGCGTATGTAGGTCAAGGGAGTTCATGCCTTCCGTCGCCGTGGGGTGCTGCCGGACGGCCGCAGTATCGCGTGACGGAGGGGATGTACGCCATGAGGTGTGGCTCAGGTGGGCAGGTGGGTCGCGGCCTCCCGCAGTGCCCCCAGGAACGCCCGCGCCGCCGCTCCCGGTGACCGGCCCCGCACCGTCGCCGCGTACACCGCCCGTGCGGGCGCCTCCTCGTCGCGCACCGCGAGCAGCGCGATGTCCGGGCGTACGGACTCGGCGGCGAGCGCCGGGACCAGGGCCACCCCGAGCCCGGCGGCGACGTACCCCTGCTTGGCCGTCCACTCGGCCACGACATGCGCGACGCGCGGCCGGAAGCCGTGCCGCAGGGCCGCGTCCAGCAGGGTGCCCTCGGGGCGGGCGGAGCCGGATATCCAGTCGGCGTCGGCGAGTTGGGGAAGGCGGACGGAGGACTCGGCGGCGAGCGGATGGTCGGCGGGGACGGCGACGTACAGGGACTCGTCGAGGAGGTGGTGCAGGGTGTACGGGTCCAGCGGGGCGCGGCCCGTCGTGGAGACGATCGCCAGGTCGAGGCCGCCCGCGGAGAGCCGCTCCAGGAGTACGGGCGTCAGGCCCTCCTCGCGGGTGAGCCGCACCCCTGGATGGCGCACGCGGAACGCGGCGATGGCGCGCGGTACCAGCGCGGCGTCGGCCGTGGCGAACGCGCCGAAGCGCAGCCTGCCGCCCGCGGCCCGCCGCAGCGCGGCCAGTTCGCGGTTCGCGCCGTGCAGCCGCTCGACCACCGCCTCGGCGTACGGCACGAGGACCCGCCCGGCCTCCGTCAGCCGTACACCCCGGGGCAGCCGGTCGAAGAGCGGGGCTCCGCCGAGCGCCGACTCCAGCGAGGCGATCTGCCGGGACACCGCGGACTGCGTCCAGCCGAGGGTCCGCGCGGCCACCGTGAACGAACCGTGCCGGGCGACCTCCAGGAAGACCCGCAGCCAGGTGCTGGAGAGGTCGGGTACGGCATGCGGGTTGAGCATGAGAGCCATGCTAGACATTCGCTTGTCGCATCACGTGGGCCCGCCTAGCGTCGAAGGCATGGAAAAGATCGCATTCCTCGGGCTCGGGCACATGGGCGCCGCGATGGCGCGCCGGCTTGTCGCCGCGGGATTCCCGACGACCGTCTGGAACCGCACCGCAGACAAGGCCGAGCCGCTGGTCACCGAGGGCGCCACCCTCGCCGCGTCCCCGGCCGAGGCCGTGCGGCACGCGGACGTGGTGATCACCATGCTCGCCAACCCGGCCGCGCTCGACGCGGTCGCGGACGCCATCGTGCCGGAGCTGCGCCCGGGTACCACCTGGGTGGAGATGTCGACCGTCGGGCCCGACGTGGTCGAGGAACTCGCCGCCCGGCTCGGCGAAGGCGTGACGTTCGTCGACGCGCCCGTGGCGGGCAGCACCGACAAAGCGGCCGCCGGGCAGCTCGGCATCCTCGCGGGCGGCGAGCTGACGGGCGTCGGGCATGTGCTCGTCCATCTCGGCACCGTCACCCGGACCGGCCCGCTGGGCTCCGGCGCCGCGCTCAAACTCGTCGTCAACACGGCCGTGCTCGGCGGGGTCGCCCTCGTCGCCGAGGCCATGGCTCTCGCGGACAAGCTCGGCATCGACGAGAAGGCGGCGCGCGCCGCGCTCGCGAACGGCCCGCTCGGCGGCGCCGTCGGCCGCGCCTTCGCCGAGGACGTGCACTTCGCCACCGCGCTCGCCGCCAAGGACATCGCCCTCGCCACGAAGGTCGCCGAACTCCCTGTACTCGAAGCGGTGTTGGAGCAGTACAAGCGCGCCGCTGCCGATTCCGCCGTCGCCGGCGCGGACATCGCGAAGGCCGTCGAACACATCCGCCGCTCCGCCTGAAAGGGCCTCCCATGCAGATCACGCTCGACAACCCGCCCTCGGCGCCGGGGCCCGCCAACGGCTACTACTCCCAGGTCGCCCGGGTCGAACTGCCGGGCGCGGGAGCCCTGTTGTACCTCTCCGGACAGGTCGCGGACGGCGCCGACCTCACCGAACAGAGCCGCGGGGTCTTCGAGACCATCGACGCGCTGCTGGGGGCGCACGGGGCGGGCCTGTCGGACATCATCAACATCCGGACGTATCTGACGGACATCACCCAACTCCCCGCCTACGGTGCCGTACGCGCCCAGTACCTCACCGGTGCCCCGCCCACCAGCATGACCTTCGAGGTCTCCCGCCTCTTCAAGCCGGAGGCCCTGATAGAGATCGAGGTCGTGGCCGCCGTACCGGCCCCGCGTGACGGACCCGGGCCGGAGTGATCCCTTCCGGGTGATACTGCCGCCCATGAAGGCAGCGAACCTGGGCGTCCTCTTCCTCGTCGAACTCGGCGCCCTCGCGGCCGTCGGGTACTGGGGGTTCACCCGCGCCGCGGCGACGCCGTTGACCTGGCTCCTCGGCCTGGGCGCCCCGGCCGTACTCATCACGCTGTGGGCGCTGTTCGGCTCGCAGAAGGCTTCGTACAAGACGCGCGGCGCGGTCCGCGTCGGTTTCGAACTGCTCTGGTTCGGGGCCGGCGTGGCCGCGCTGGCCGTCGCCGGGGCCTACGGGTGGGCGATCGCGTTCGCCGCCGTGTGCGCGGTGAGCAAGACGCTGGCCGTGATCTGGCACCAATAGCGCGGCCAGGGGCGCAGGCGGTGGCGGGGGCGGTGGTGGTCGGGTTCAGTCCTCGCCGAGCAGCGCGAGGAAGTCCCGGAACGCGCCCGGCATGTCCACCGACTCCGGGTCCAGAAGCCACTGGAACTGGAGGCCGTCCATCACCGCCACCAGCAGCGGAGCGGTGCGCTCGGGCGTGAGCCCGTTCGGCAGCCGCTCCCCGTACTCGGCGCGCAGCACCGCCGCCATGCTCGCGCGCACCCGCGCGTACCGCTCGGTGAAGTACTCGCGCGCCGGGTGTCCCTCGGTGACGCTCTCGCCGAGCAGCGCCGAGAACGTCTGGATGATCCCGGGCCGCATGGCGTTGTACTCGACCAGTGAGGCGAGCAGGTCGACCCGCCACTGGGTGTCGGGCACGGCGTCCCACTGGTCCCGCTCCTTGAGCACCGCGACGAGCAGCGCGTCCTTCGTCGGGAAGTAGTGCAGCAGCCCCTGCTGGGTCAGCCCCACGCGTTCCGCGACCGACGCCATGCTCGCGCCCCGGTAGCCGCGCTCGGCGATCACCTCCAGGGCCGCCCGGACGATCTCGGCGCGCCGCTCCTCGCTTCTGGCCCTGGTGCTCATGGCGTCACCGTACGGCATGCCCGAGCATGAGATATAACGAAGAGGTCACGAAACCTACTGCTCTACAGGTGCCGGATGCAGGATGGACACGCAGAGCGGATTCACGGGCTCACGGATGCACGGATTCACGGACTCAATGAGGAGGCACCGCGATGGCGGGAACGCGCACACCGGCCGACGAGGCCCGCGAGGCGGTCGTCGAGGAGGCCCTCGGCAAGCTGGACCTGGACGCGAAGACGAGGCTGCTCGCCGGGCAGGACATGTGGTCGCTGCCCGCACTGCCCGAGATCGGCCTCAAGTCCCTCGTCATGTCCGACGGCCCGATCGGCGTACGCGGTGTCCACTGGACCGCCGACGACCCGTCGATCGCGCTCCCCTCGCCGACCGCGCTCGCCGCCACCTGGGACCCGGCCCTCGCCCGCCGGGCGGGCACCCTGCTCGCCCAGGAGGCCCGCCGCAAGCACGTCCACGTCCTCCTCGCGCCCACCGTCAACCTGCACCGCTCCCCGCTCGGCGGCCGCCACTTCGAGGCGTACAGCGAGGACCCGTACCTGACCGGCGAGATCGGCTCCGGCTATGTCCAGGGCGTCCAGTCGGGCGGCGTCGGCACCACCGTCAAGCACTTCGTCGCCAACGACGCCGAGACCGACCGCTTCACGGTGAACAACCTGCTCTCCGAACGCGCCCTGCGCGAGCTGTACCTGGCCCCGTTCGAGGCCATCGTCGCCAACGCCCACCCCTGGGGCATCATGACCGCCTACAACACGGTCAACGGCACCACGATGACCGAGCACCACCACCTCGTGAACGAGATCCTGCGCGACGAGTGGGGCTTCGACGGCTTCAACGTCTCCGACTGGACCGCCGCCCGCGCCACGGTCGGCGCCATCGAGGGCGGTCTCGACGTCGCCATGCCCGGCCCCCGGACCGTGTACGGGGAGGCGCTCTCCGCCGCCGTCCGCGCGGGCGAGGTGAAGGAGGCCAAGGTCGACGCGGCCGTCCGCAACGTCCTGAGGCTCGCCGCCCGCGTCGGCATCCTGGAGGGCGCCGAGCCGGTCGTCACCGAACCGCCCGCGACGGTGGACGGCGAGGCCCTGGCCCGCGAGATCGCCCGCCGCTCCTTCGTCCTCGTGCGCAACCAAGGGGCTCTTCCGCTCGGGGGAGGGCGCGGCGAAGGGCAGAAGGTCGCCCTGATCGGCGCCGCCGCCCGCGACGCCCGCGTCCTCGGCGGCGGCTCCGCCACCGTCTTCCCCTCCCGGGTCGTCTCGCCCCTCGACGGCCTCACCGCCGCCCTCCCCGAGGACAGCCTCACGTACGCCGTCGGCGCCGACCCGAACGAGGAACTCGCCTTCGCCGACAGGGGGTTCACCCTGCGGGCCGTCTGCCGCGACCGGGACGGCGCGGTCATCGGCACCGGCTCGGCCCCGGGCGGCCAGATCCAGTGGATGGGTGACGACCTCCCCGAGGGCGTCACCCACGCCACCCTCCACAGCGTCGAACTGACCGGCACCTTCACCCCGCGCGAGAGCGGCACCCACACCTTCGGCATCAAGGGCCTCGGCGCGTTCACGCTCACCGTCGACGGCACGGTCCACTTCGACGACATCCAGCGCAGCACGAAGGACGACCCCTTCGAGGCGTTCTTCGGCGCCCCCGTCGAGCGAGCCCAGGTGGATCTCGTCGCCGGTGAGACGTACGAGGTGGCGCTGTGGCACGTCATCGTCGTCCCCGAGGGCGCGCCGCTGAGGATGGTCGGCTTCGCGCTCGCCCACCTGGACCCGCGCCGCGACCCCGACGAACTCATCGCCGAGGCCGTCGCAGCCGCCCGCGCCGCCGACACCGCCGTCGTCGTGGTCGCCACCACCGACCGCGTCGAGTCGGAGGGCTTCGACCGTAAGGACCTCCGGCTGCCCGGCCGACAGGACGAGTTGGTGCACGCCGTCGCCGCCGCCAACCCGAACACCGTCGTGGTCGTCAACGCCGGCTCCCCGGTCGAGCTGCCGTGGCGCGAGGAGGTCGCGGCCGTGCTGCTCAGCTGGTTCCCCGGCCAGGAGGGCGGCGCCGCCCTCGCCGACGTCCTCACGGGCGCCCACGAGCCCGGCGGCCGGCTGCCCACCACCTGGGGCTCCCGCACGGCCGCCCCGGTCACCCAGGTGGTCCCGGCCGACGGTGAACTCCCTTACACCGAGGGCGTGTTCATCGGCTACCGCGCCTGGGAGAAGGAGGGCAGGACCCCCTCGTACGCCTTCGGACACGGCCTCGGCTACACCGACTGGACGTACGAGTCGATCGAGCTCGGCGGTGAAGGCGGTGCCGGTTCGGGTGCCGGTGCCGGTTCGGGTACGACGGTCACGGTCCGCGTCCGCAACTCCGGTGCGCGGGCCGGGCGCGAGGTCGTCCAGGTCTATCTGGCGCCCGTCGAGGCCGACGCCGAGCGTCCGGCCCGGTGGCTCGCCGCCTTCGCGGGCGTCGAGGCGGGCCCCGGCGAGAGCGTGGACGTCGTCCTCGTACTCCCGCGCCGGGCCTTCGAGGTCTGGGACGAGAGCACCGGAGCCTGGGCGTTTGTGAAGGGTTCGTACGAGGTTGCTGCGGGTCGCTCCATCGTCGACCGTCGGGTCGCGGCGACGATTAACGTCTGACGCGGGACGCGTCCACCCCGAGCAGCCCCGGTCCGGAACCTGACATCCGGATCGGGGCTCGTCGGTTCTCGGCCATCTGTGGCAGACTCGCGGGCCGGAACACGCCGGTTCGGGGGAGAACAACGCATGTACCCAGGTCAGCAGCCAGGCCCGTACCCACCGCAGGGGCCGTATCAGGGGCAGCAGCCTTACTACCCGCCTCCGCAGCAGGTCCCGTACCCGCCTCAGTACCAGCAGCGGCCCCAGGTCCCCCAACAGCACCTGGGCGAGGGCGAGATGCGGCTGGACCCCCACCTCACCCCCGACCAGCGACAGCTGGTGGTGCGCATCCAGCAGCAGGCGAAGACGTACGCGTACGGCTTCGTCCTCGGCATCCCGCTGACCTTCGGAGGCGCCCACTACGGCATCACGCGGACACCGATCGGCTTCGCGGCCACGGCCGTCGGACTCGCCGCCGTGGCCGTCGGCCTCTTCGCCATGACACGGATGCGGGCCCTCAAGCAGCAGCTGCGCCTGATCACCCCGGACGCCTGGCGCTCCCCGGCCGCGCATCTGCCGGGCGCCCGCAAGGCCGCCACCCTCGCCGCGTACCTCAACGGCGTACTCGCCCTGCTGTCCCTCGGCGCCGCGGGCTATCTGCTCTACAAGGGCGCCGGATGGGGCGCGTACGGCAACTCCTTCGGCTTCGGGGCCCTGGTGCTCGGCGCGTTCATCCCGCTCGGCATGGGCATCGCCGCCGCCACGACGATCCCGCAGCTGCTGCGGGTGATCCCGGCCGGTGCCAAGGTAGGCCGGAGCCTGTACTCGATCATCATGGTGCTGGCCACCACCGTGCTCGTGGAGGGGATCAAGGGCAAGTCCCCGCTCCCCGCGCTGATCGGCGCCGTGGTGGTCGCGGTCTGCCTCGGCGCGATGACCCTGCTGGGCAGGGCCACCAAGCGGATGCGCGGCGAGAGCGTCTGACGGCCGGTCGCCGGTCGTCGGCTACTGGCCGCGGACGCCGAACCCGTACACGGTCTGCGACCGGTACACCCCGCCCGGCCGCAGCTCCGTGCTCGGGAACTCGGGACGGTTGGGGGAGTCGGGGAAGTGCTGGGTCTCCAGCGCGACGCCGTCCCCGGGGGCGAAGGGGTCGCTCAGGTGCTCCGCGGTGTACAGCTGGAGCCCGGGCTCGGTGGTCGCGACCGTCAGCGTCCGCCCGGAGGACGGGTCGTGCAGCTCGGCGACCTCGACGGCGGTCTCCGTGAGCCCCTTGTCGAGGACGAGGTTGTGGTCGTAGCCGGCGCCGACCTTCCGCGCCGTACGGAAGTCGAACCGCGTCCCGTCGACGGCGTCCAGCGCCCCGGTCGGGATCAGACCGGCGTCCACCGGAGTCAACCGCGAGGCGTCCAGCCAAAGTTCGTGGCCGCCGGCGTTGCCCGAACCGGCCAGGTTCCAGTACGTGTGGTTCGTCAGGTTCACCACGGTCGGCGCGTCCGTGACCGCCTCGTACGCGATCCCCAGCGCGCCCGCCTCGTCCAGCGTGTACGTCGCCGAGACCTCCAGACGGCCCGGGAAGCCCTCCTCGCCGTGCGGGGAGACCCGGGTCAGGCGCAGCCCGTGATCGACCGGCTCCGCGTCCCACACCCGCTTGTCGAAGCCGCGCTCCCCGCCGTGCAGGGAGTTGGGCGGGTTGTTCGGCGCCAGGTGATAGGTGAGGCCGTCGAGGAGGAAGCGGCCCCCGGCGATCCGGTTCGCGTACCGCCCGACCAGCGCCCCGAAGTACGGCCCCGTGTGCGTCAGATAGCCGTCGAGGTCGGAGAACCCCAGCACCACGTCCGCGCGCGCCCCGTCCCGGTCCGGGACCTCGACAGACTGGACGATCCCGCCGTACGTCAGGATCCGCACCCGCACCCCGGCGCGCTCCAGCGTCCAGCGGTGGACCGGGGTGCCGTCGGGAAGGGGGCCGAAGAATTCGCTGTGCATGATCGAAAGCCTAGGCCAAGGATCTGAACGACAGGCCCTAGCTCACCGGCTTCGTCGCCGTCACCACCCGATAGGCCATCTCCGCGAGCCGCGCCTGCCCGTCCCTGCTCGGGTGGAACCAGTCCCAGTGGCTCAGCTGGTCCGTGCCGAAGCGGTAGTCGAAGACCGCGCCCCCGTCGAAGCGGCAGTGCTGGTCCTTGGCGCACACTTCCTTCAGGACCTGGTTGTACGCCTCCACCCGGTCCTGCACCGTCGTGCGCCGCCGCATCGACGCCGTGGTCAGGGAGTCCGCGTCGCTCAGCATCGAGGGGCAGATACCCAGCTTCCAGATCTGCTTGCCGAGCGGGTTGCTCCGCCCCTCGGACCACAGCCGCTTCAGATCCGGCACGCTCGACACATACACCTGGGTCTTGGGCAGCGCCTCGCGCAGGGTGTCCAGGGCGTCCTCGAACTCGGAGCGGAACTCGGCGACGGGGGTCATCGCCGACACCGACGAACGGCAGGCGTCGTTGGCGCCCGCCATCACGGTCACCAGCTCCGGCTTCTTCGTGACGGCCTGTGCCATCTGGTCGGGGAGATCCTCCATCCGGGCACCGGTCACCGCGTAGTTCCAGCTGCGCTCGGCGGCCCCGGCCTGCCCGAGCAGCCGTACGGCGAGGCTCTTGACCTTCGTGTCGCTGCCGGTCGCCCAGGACACCTCCGGACAGTCGGACAGCACGGTGCACGCGTCGAAGCCGCGGGTGATGGAGTCCCCGACGGCGGCCATCGACGTCGGGCTGCGGTCCCAGGTGGGGGTCGGCTTCGGGAATGCCTTGGCCGTCGTGCCCCCGGGCGCCGGGGAGTTGTCACCGACGGCGTCGCAGCCGGCGACGGCGACGCCCAGGAGAGCCGCCGACGCGAGGGCGAGGGCGGCCCGAGAACGGTGACTCCTGTGACGCATCCCCTGGTCCCCTCGTTCGTCAAGCACGATTGCTCAGCACCCATCCGACACGGTTGGCCGACACCCCGCAGTACACGACCGGTCGCACCGCGTCCCCTTGGGTGAAACCTCAATGTTTCTGGGCGCTGGGACCGACGGTACGTCACACTCCTTGCGCCGCCGCACGGTAGCCTCGCCACGTGGCCGCCCTGCCACTGCCTTTCCGCTAAGTTACAAGATGTCTCGCTCTGTCCGGAGGCCCCAGTGACGACACGTGGAGTTCTCTACGTGCACTCCGCGCCCCGCGCGCTGTGCCCGCACGTCGAGTGGGCGGTCGCGGGCGTGCTCGGTACCCGCGTCAACCTCGACTGGATCCGGCAGCCCGCCTCGCCGGGCACCTGGAGATCCGAGTTCTCCTGGAAGGGCGAGGTGGGCACCGCCTCCAAGCTGGCCTCCGCGCTGCGCGGCTGGCAGATGCTGCGCTTCGAGGTCACCGCGGAGCCCTGCCCCACGGCCGAGGGCGAGCGCTACAGCTGCACCCCCGAACTGGGCATCTTCCACGCCGTCACCGGAATCCACGGCGACATCCTGATCCCCGAGGACCGCCTGCGCGCCGCCCTCCTGCGCTCCCAGCGCGGCGAGAGCGACCTGGAGTCCGACCTCGCCAAACTCCTGGGCAAGCCCTGGGACGACGAGCTGGAACCCTTCCGCTACGCGGGAGAGGGCGCCCCGGTCCGCTGGCTGCACCAGGTGGTATAGACAGGCGCCCACGGGAGCGCCCTTCAGGGGCGCGGGGAACTGCGCGACCAGCCCGGAACAACCCGCAGTCGGCAGCCAACAGACAACAAACGGCGTGTGGCCCGGACTCCCTCAAGAAGGGGCCCGGGCCACACGCCGGTTCAGTACACCTACGGCCGAATTCAGATCGTACGGAACGCCAGCACCACGTTGTGCCCACCGAACCCGAACGAGTCGTTCAGGGCGGCGATGCGGCCCTCGACAGGCAGCTTGCGAGCCTCCCCGCGCACGATGTCGGCGTTCGCCTCGGCCTCGGGGTCGAGGTTCTCGACGTTGATGGTCGGCGGAGCGATCCGGTTGTACAGCGCCAGCACCGACGCCACCGACTCCACGCCCCCCGCGCCACCGAGGAGATGACCGGTCATCGACTTGGTGGCGGAGACCGCCATGTGGTCGGCGTCGTCACCGAAGACCTTGCGCAGCGCCTTCAGTTCCGCCACGTCACCGGCGGGCGTCGACGTCGCGTGCGCGTTCACGTGCACGATCTCTGCCGGGTCCAGGTCGGTGTTGTCGAGCAGGTTCTGCAGGGCGTGGGAGATGCCACGACCCTCCGGCTCCGGCTGCACGATGTCGTGGCCGTCGGCGGAGATGCCCTGGCCGACCGCTTCCGCGTACACCCGGGCCCCGCGCTTGGCGGCGTGCTCGGCGGACTCCAGGACGAGGACGCCGGCGCCCTCACCGAGGACGAAGCCGTCACGGGCGACGTCGTAGGGGCGCGAGGCGCCCTGCGGGTCGTCGTTGTTCTTGGACATCGCCATCATGTTGCCGAACGCGGCGATGGGCAGCGGGTGGATCGCCGCCTCCGTACCACCGGCGACGACGACGTCGGCGCGCCCGGTGCGGATCATCTCGATGGCGTAGCCGATGGCCTCGGCGCCCGAGGCGCAGGCGGAGACGGGGGTGTGCACGCCGGCGCGGGCGCCGACGAGCAGGCCCACGTTGGCGGACGGGCCGTTCGGCATGAGCATGGGAACGGTGTGCGGGGAGACGCGGCGGACGCCCTTCTCCTTCAGCACGTCGTACTGGTCGAGCAGCGTCGTCACGCCACCGATGCCGGAGGCGATGACGGTGCCGAGCCGGTCCGGGTCGACGGAGGCGTCGTCGCCGGCCTTGTCGGTGAAACCGGCGTCGGCCCAGGCTTCCTTGGCGGCGATCAGGGCGAACTGCGCCGAGCGGTCGAGACGGCGGGCCTGCGGGCGGGGGATGACCTCGCCCGGCTCCACGGCGATCTGCGCCGCGATACGGACCGCCTGGTCGGCGGCCCAGTCCTGCTCCAGGGCGCGGACACCGGACTTGCCGGCGACGAGGCCCTCCCAGGTAGAGGCTGCGTCGCCACCCAGCGGTGTGGTTGCGCCGATACCGGTGACGACCACGGTGCGATTGGTCGAGCTCACGGGAATTCTTTCTCCAAATACGAGGATTCAGCGGCGCCACCGCCGGGTGGCGGGGCAACGGACTGATCGGTGGACCGGGCCGGGCGAACCGGGCCCGATCGCTGGATCAGGCCTGGTGCTTGAGGATGTAGTCGGTCGCGTCGCCGACGGTCTTGAGGTTCTTGACGTCGTCGTCCGGGATCTTGACGTCGAAGCGCTCTTCGGCGGCGACGACGACCTCGACCATGGACAGCGAGTCGACGTCCAGGTCGTCGGTGAAGGACTTGTCCAGCTGGACGTCCTCGGTGGGGATCCCGGCGATCTCGTTCACGATCTCGGCGAGACCTTCGACGATCTCTTCCTGAGTGGCGGCCATGTCAGGCGCTCCTTCGGTGTGTATCCAGAGAGGGTTGGCGGTAGTCCGTACGGACCGGATGATCCGGCACGGAGTGCCTAGGGGAGGGTAACGACCGTCGCGGCGTACACGAGACCCGCCCCGAAGCCGATGACGAGCGCGGTGTCGCCGCTCTTCGCCTCGCCGGTCGCCAGAAGCCGCTCCATCGCGAGCGGGATCGAGGCGGCCGAGGTGTTGCCGGTGGTGCGTACGTCACGCGCGACCGTGACGTGCTGCGGCAGTTTCAACGTCTTCACCATCGAGTCGATGATCCGCTCGTTGGCCTGGTGGGGAATGAAGACGTCCAGGTCGTCCGCGGTGATTCCGGCCGCGTCCAGCGCCTGCTGAGCGACCTTCGCCATCTCGAACACGGCCCAGCGGAACACCGCCTGGCCCTCCTGCGTGATCGCAGGGAACTTGATCTCGCCCTTGGAGTCGAGCGGAAGCTCCGACACGTCGCCGATGCGGAAACGGTCCCACGGCACGGTCTGCTTGATGGTGCCGGCCTTGTCGCCCTCGCTGCCCCACACGGTCGGGCCGATGTGCGGCTCCTCGGAGGGGCCCACGACGACCGCGCCCGCGCCGTCACCGAACAGGAAGGCCGTCGCACGGTCCTCCAGGTCGGTCAGGTCGGACAGCCGCTCCACGCCGATGACGAGGACGTACTCCGCCGAACCCTCGACGATCATGCCCTTGGCGAGCGTGAGGCCGTAGCCGAAGCCCGCGCAGCCGGCCGAGATGTCGAAGGCGGCGGCCTTCTGCGTGCCGAGCTTGTCGGCGATCTCCGTCGCGACGGCCGGAGTCTGGCTGAAGTGCGAGACGGTCGAGACGACCACGGCGCCGATCTGGTCGGCGTTGATCCCGGCGTCGGCGATGGCCTTGCCGGACGCCTCGATCGACATCGCGGCGACGGTCTCCTCGTCGGAGGCCCAGTGCCGGGTCTCGATGCCGGAGCGCGAGCGGATCCACTCGTCGGAGGAGTCGATCGTCTCGAGGATCACCTCGTTCGGCACGACCCGGACGGGACGGTAGCCGCCCACACCCAGGATCCGCGCGTACGGGGCGCCCTTGCTGGGCCTGATCTTCGACATGCTCTGTCGGCTCCTTAGGCGGAGGCGTGCTCGGCGATGAGCTCGCGAGCCGCGTCGAGGTCGTCGGGGGTCTTCAGCGCCAGGGTCTTCACACCCGGCAGCGCGCGCTTGGCGAGCCCGGTCAGGGTGCCGCCCGGGCAGACCTCGATCAGCGCGGTCGCGCCGAGCTCCTGGAAGGTCTCCATGCACAGGTCCCAGCGGACCGGGTTCGCGACCTGGCCGACCAGTCGCTGCACGACCTCGGCGCCGGTCGTGACGGCCTTGCCGTCCTTGTTCGAGACGTACGCGATCTTCGGGTCCACGGGGCTCAGGGCCTCGGCGGCTCGTGCCAGCGTCTCGACCGCGGGTGCCATGTGGTGCGTGTGGAACGCGCCGGCGACCTTCAGGGCCACCACGCGGCGGACGCCCTCGGGCTTGTCCGCCTCCAGGGCGGCCAGCTGCTCCAGCGTGCCGGCGGCCACGATCTGGCCCCCGCCGTTCACGTTCGCCGGGGTCAGGCCGAGCTTCTCCAGGTGCGGGACCGTGGTCTCGGGGTCCCCGCCGAGCAGCGCCGACATACCGGTCTCGGTGATCGTGGCGGCCTCGGCCATCGCCAGGCCCCGGGTGCGCACGAGCTTCAGCGCGGCCGTGGCGTCGAGCACGCCCGCGAACACGGCGGCGGTGATCTCACCGACGCTGTGACCGGCGACTGCACCGGGGCCGAGTTCGGCGACGTCACCGAGCGCGGCGGCGGAGAGGAGAGCGGCGGCGACCAGGAGCGGCTGCGCGACAGCCGTGTCCCGGATCTCGTCCGCGTCTGCCTGCGTGCCGTAGCGGGCAAGGTCGAGCCCGATGGCGTCCGACCACGCGGCGAGGCGGTCGGCGGCACCGGGGAGATCGAGCCAAGGGGTCAGGAAGCCAGGCGTCTGAGCGCCCTGGCCGGGAGCGACGAGTACGAGCACTCTCACACTCTCTCTTGTGGACGGCCACGGCCGCCCGTGGGGACAGGGACGAAGAACACGAAGGGGAATTGTAGAGCCCCGACAAAAGCCTAGGCTTGAGGATCCCCATCGGCCAGACGCCCCAGGATCAGCGCGATCCGCAGTGTGAACGCGGATCGTACATCCGAAGGCGACCAACCGGTGACGTCAGTCACACGTCGGAGCCGGTAGCGCACGGTGTTGGGGTGAACGAAGAGCATCCGGGCCGCGCCTTCGAGACTGCTCGCCTGTTCCAGATAGACACTGAGCGTTTCCAGCAGCGCCGAGCCGGCTTCTTCCAGCGGTCTGTAGATCTCCTCCACCAGTTGCTCGCGGGCCGAGGGGTCCGAGGCGATCGCGCGCTCCGGCAGCAGATCGTCCGCCAGAACCGGGCGCGGGGCGTCCTGCCAGGCGAAACACGCCTTCAGTCCGGCGGCGGCGGCCTGCGCGGAGCGGGTCGCGGCGAGCAGATCGGGCACGATCGGACCCGCGACGACGGGCCCGGCGGCATACGGCCCGATCAACGACTTCGCGACCCCGAGCGGATTGTCGTTGCCCCCCGCGATGACCACGAGCCGGTCCCCGAGCACACCGGTGAGCACCTGCAGCTTGGCGTGCCGGGCGGCCCGCCGGATCGCCTCGACCGTCAGTTCGCTGTCACCGTCGGGCGCCGTACCCAGCACCACGCAGACATGTTCGGGCGAGTTCCACCCGAGGGCGGCGGCCCGGCTGACGGCACCCTCGTCGGCCTCGCCGGAGAGCACGGCGTTCACGACGAGCGATTCGAGGCGGGCGTCCCAGGCGCCCCGGGCCTCGGCGGCCTGCGCGTACACCTGGGCGGTGGCGAAGGCGATCTCCCGGGCGTACACGAGCAGCGCCTCGCGCAGTACGGACTCGTCGCCCGGGGCGGCGACCTCGTCGATCGCGCTCTCCATGACCTCGATGGTCGTCCGCACCATCTCCACGGTCTGCCGCAGGGTGATCGCCCTGGTCAGCTCGCGTGGCGCGGTCCCGAACACATCGGTGGAGATGGCCTGCGGGGCGTTCGGGTGCCGGAACCACTCGGTGAAGGCCGCGATACCGGCCTGAGCGACGAGCCCGATCCAGGAGCGGTTCTCCGGTGGCATGGCCCGGTACCACGGCAGCGTCTCGTCCATCCGCGCGATGGCCTGGGCGGCGAGACTGCCGGAGGACTTCTCCAGCCGCTTCAGGGTCGCGGAGTGCGCGTGGATGTCGTGCGCTGGGCGCTCGGTGTTGCTGGATTCGGGTTCGGGCACGGGACAAGACTGCCTTATCAGGACGGAGGCGTGCGGCGGCGGGTCGCGAGAAGGCGGGGGGAGGGCCTGGGGCGGGGCTACGGTGTCCGTTGTGACGGACGTACGGCGACGACGGCGGAACGAGCGGATCTGATGGACGTACGGCGCGCGGACGAGCGCTACCAGGGAGGTGACCCGGACGCCGGGATCACCTCCTTCCACGCCTTCTCCTTCGGACCGCACTACGACCCCGACAACCTCCGCTTCGGTGCGGTGATCGCCTGCAACGAGGAGTGGCTCGCGCCCGGCGCCGGTTTCGACGAGCACCCGCACAGCCACACCGAGATCGTCACGTGGGTGGTGGAGGGGGAGCTGACCCATCGCGACTCGGCGGGCCACGAGTCGGTGGTCCGCCCCGGAGACGTCCAGCGCCTCAGCTCCGCGGGCGGCGTCCGCCACGTGGAGCGCAACGACGGCCCGGTCCCCGTCGTCTTCGTCCAGATGTGGCTGGCCCCGCTGTCACCCGGCGGCGAACCGTCCTACGAAGTCGTCCACGGCATCGCCGACTCCACGCCGTACGCCGTCCCCGAGGCCGGGGCGATGCTTCATGTGCGGCGGCTGGCGGCGGGGGAGCGGACGGCGGTGCCGGACGCCGGGTTCGTGTACGTCCATGTCGTCCGCGGCGAAGTGCTCCTGGACGGCGAGGAGTTGGGCCCCGGCGACGCGGCCCGCATCACCGACTCCAAGGACCTGGAAGTGGTGGCGGGCGCTCCGGCGGAGCTGCTCCTGTGGGAGATGACCCCCGCCCCGTGAGGGGCACGGGGAACCGCGCGACCAGCCCATGCCCGCAGACGATGAAAAAATCGGTGGGATCAGCCTCGTAGGGCTGTCAGGACGCCGTCCGTGAACGGCGTCCACGCTTCCGCCGCCCAGGGGCCGAACGCGCGGTCCGTGAGGGCGACGCACGCCGCGCCCGCCACCGGGTCGATCCACAGGAACGTACCGGACTGCCCGAAGTGACCGAAGGTCCGCGGGGAGGAGGAAACCCCCGTCCAGTGGGGGGACTTGGAGTCGCGGATCTCGAAGCCGAGCCCCCAGTCGTTGGGGTTCTGGTGGCCGTACCCGGGCAGCACCCCCTTCGTGCCGGGGTACTGGACGGTCATGGCCTCCAGGACCGTACGCGGATCGAGCAGCCGCGGCGCCTGGACCTCGGCCGCGAAACGCACCAGGTCCGCCACCGTCGACACCCCGTCCCGCGCGGGCGAGCCGTCCAGCGACGTCCTCGTCATCCCCAGCGGCGCCAGCACCGCCTGCCGCAGATACTCCCCGAAGGGGATGTCGGTCGCCTTGGAGACATGGTCCCCGAGGACCTCGAACCCGGCGTTGGAGTACAACCGCCGCTCCCCGGGCGCGCCCGTCACCCGGTGCTCGTCGAAGGCGAGCCCGGAGGTGTGCGCCAGGAGATGACGAACCGTCGACCCGGCCGGCCCGGCAGGCTCGTCGAGTTCGATCGCCCCCTCCTCGTACGCGACGAGCGCGGCGTACGCGGCCAGCGGCTTGGTGACCGAGGCGAGGGCGAAACGCTGGTCGACGGGACCGTGCGACCCGAGCACCGCCCCGTCCGCGCGGACGACGGCCGCGGCCGCCGTGGGAACGGGCCAGTTATCGATCGACGCCAGGCTGTTCTGCAAAGACATGCCTACGAGCCTAAGCGGCTCACAGCTGCAGTCGCATCGACGGGTCGGGCTTGCGGACGAATCCGAGCGAGGCGTACAGCGGCTCGGCCGCGGCGGACGCGTTGAGGTCGACCTGGCGGACGCCGCGTTCGCGGAACCAGTCGAGGAGCGTCTCCATGCACGCCCGCGCGTACCCCCGCCGCCGCGCGTCCGGGTCGGTCGCGACGCTGAAGACGTGCCCGACCGCGCCGTGCGGATTGCCCGCGCGCCCGATCCGGTACTCGACCGTCCCCGCGACGAGCGCCGCGAGAGCGCCGGGCCGGTCGGGGCGGTCCGGGTGGTCCACGACGAAGGCCACGAAGTCCCCGTCGGGGTCGGCGAGCCTGCCGCGTACGGTCGGGAGGGACTGGGCGTGCCACTCGGTGGACGAGGGTCCGGCGGAGGCGAAGACCGAGTCGATCATCACCTGGCGCAGTCGCAGCACTTCCTCGGCGTCCTCGGGCACGGCACGGCGTACGAGACTCATGATCCGTACGGTAGTCAGGGTGCCCCGCGCACGTCTCCGTATTTCCGGCGGGCGTCCGTCGGACGGTGCCGGTCGGGTTCTCACCCGAATCCGCTTGCTTCGAGTGCACTCGAAGGTTTTAGCGTGGAGGTCATGACGGTGATGGAGACCACGGCCGAGGCCGCCGAGACCGGCACCAGTACGCGTACCGGGGACTGCGCCGCCCCGCCCCACCGGCACCGGCGCCCGGACGGCCGGGACAACTACACGATCAGCGAGGTCGTCGCCTTCACCGGCCTCACCGCGCACACCCTGCGCTGGTACGAGCGGATCGGGCTGATGCCGCACATCGACCGCTCGCACACCGGCCAGCGCCGCTACAGCAACCGCGACCTGGACTGGCTCGACCTCGTCGGCAAGCTCCGGCTGACCGGTATGCCGGTCGCCGACATGGTCCGGTACGCGGAGCTGGTGCGCGAGGGGGACGACACCTACATCGCGCGCTTCGAGCTCCTGGAGGCGACCCGCCGCGACGTCAAGGCGCGGATCGCCGAGCTCCAGGACACCCTGGCGGTTCTCGACCACAAGATCAGTTTCTACGCGGACGCCGGGCGTGCCCTGGCGTCGGAGAGGTCCCGATGACGGACGGCAAGATCGCAAAGGTGGAACTGGGCACCGGCGGCCCCGAGGTCGGCGTACAGGGCCTCGGCTGCATGGCCATGACCGCCGCGTACGGGCCCACGGACGCCGACGAGGCGCGGGCCACCCTGGAACGGGCGCTGGAACTCGGCGTCACGCTCTTCGACACGGCCGACGTGTACGGCCTGGGGGAGAACGAGAGGTTCATCTCGTCCTTCGTCAAGGCGCACCGCGACGAAGTCGTCCTCGCCACGAAGTTCGGCATCTTCCGTGATCCCGCCGAGCCGGCGAAGCGGGCCATCCGCAACGACGCGGCATACATACGCCGGGCCGTCGAGGGGAGCCTGCGGCGGCTGGACGTCGAGGTGATCGACCTCTACTACATGCACCGCCGTGACGTGAACATCCCCATCGAGGAGACCGTCGGCACGATGGCCGAGCTGGTGCGCGAGGGCAAGGTCAAGCACCTCGGGCTGAGCGAGGTCACCGGCGGGGAGCTGCGCGCCGCGCACGCCGTGCACCCGATCGCGGCGGTGCAGTCGGAGTGGTCGCTGTTCAGCCGGGACATCGAGGCGGGCGTGGTGCCGGCGGTCCGTGAGCTGGGCGTCGCTCTGGTGCCGTACTCGCCGCTCGGGCGCGGTTTCCTCACCGGTTCGTTCGTCAACGCCGACCAGGAACTGACCTCGGACGACTTCCGCCGTACGATGCCGCGTTTCACCGGCGACAACGCGGCCGCCAACGCCGCGCTGCTGGAGCCGGTGCGTGCGGTCGCCGAGGCGCGCGGGGCGTCGCCGGGGCAGATCGCGCTGGCCTGGGTGCAGCAGCAGGCGTCGTTGCTCGGGTTGCCGGTGGTGCCGATTCCGGGCACGCGCAGGCGCTCGCGGGTCGAGGAGAACACGGCGGCGACGCGGATCGTCCTGACGCAGGACGAGTGGGCGGTGCTGGAGCCGATCGCCTCGAAGGTGGCCGGCGAGCGGTACGCGGACATGTCCTTCTCGTCGGCGGGGCGGGAGTAGGAGCAGGTCGTTCGTCGACCGCGGGTCGTGGGGGCTGGTCGCGCGGTTCCCCGCGCCCCTGAAAGAGGGCCTGCGGCCCCTTTCACGGGCGCGCCCTACAGCTCGGCCAGCAGTTCCGCCTTCTTCGTCGTGAACTCCTCGTCCGTGACCAGACCCGCCTGGTGGAGTTCGCCGAGGTGGCGGATGCGGTCGGCGATGTCGGCCGGGTCGCGGCGGGGAGCCGCGGTCACCGCGGTGGGACCCGAGGCCCGTACGGCCGCGAGGACCGAGGCGGCGAAGGGGAGGGACTCGTGGACGGGGCCGTAACCGAGGCCGAAGACGACAGCCGCCGGGTCCTGGTCCGCCTGGGCGGGCTGCGCGGTGGCGGGCTCGCGCCGCAGGAGCCGCAGATGGCCCTCGAAGACCTCGGGGGAGCGCCACTCGACCCCGCTGAGGCCGGTGACCGGGAAGCTCTGGTCGCCGGCCTTCCACTTGGCGGAGGACGCGCCCGTCCAGAACCAGCGGAAGGACACCGCCCTGCCGTCGAAGGAGGCCTTCCCGTCGTACGCCTTGAAGTGGAGCGGCGCCTCGGGCGGCGCGACGAGGTAGCGCTCGGGCGGTTCGGCGTCCTCGGTGAGCGCGGCGCGCAGTTCGTCCGCGTAGTACTCGGCGAGGGTCTCCCGGTCGGCCGGCAGCACCAGCCGATAGGGGTCGCCCCCTTCCTTCAGCTGTCCCGCGGCCGCCTCCATCAGCGGATCCGCGCCCGCTCGCGGCACGGCGTGCAGGACGACCGTTCCGCGCTTGCCCGGCGTCAGTGTGACCCCCGCTATCGCCTCCAGGGGGATACGCCGTTCGCCGAGCGTCTGGAACAGCTTCGGCGTACGGATCCCCCGTTCGAAGCGGATGAGCACGGAGTCGGACTCGAACTCCCAGGCGGCATGAAATCCGGCCAGTACATCACCCATGCGGGCCATCGTAAGCGGCTCGCACGTCTGCGTCGCCTCCCTGGGCGAACCGCAGTTTTTCGTCCTCTACGCGCGTCCCGCCGCCGGGGCGCCGGACAAACCCTCTCGGCACGCGTCATCCTCGTGTGCGCACTGCACCGCCTGGTACGCGCCAATGCCGATCTCGGCGAAGTTGCGCAGGCTCTCGGTGCCCGGCGTGAAATAGCCTGCGTGGCCGTTCGCGCCCCGCGCGGACAGCACCCGGGCTCCGAACGCCTTCGACACCGGGTCGGCGCCGTGTCCGAGCCCGCCGAATTCGAGGTAGGGCACGTCCTGGATCCAGTCGCCGGAGTCCCGCATCGCCCAGACCCGGGCGGTGGTGTGCAGCGAGGACGCCTTCTGGGCCCGCATGCCGGGGCTGCCGGCGACCGCTATGTCGGAGACCCGGGAGGGCATGGTGCGGGCGGCGAGGCCGCACAGCACGGAGCCGTAGCTGTGGCAGTAGAGCGCGACGGGCGCACCGCCGGGCAGGGCGCGCAGCAGCGCGTTCAGCCGGATCGCGCCCTCCTCGGCGCGGCTGCCGGTGGCGGCGTCCATGCCGAGTCCGCTGGGCGTGGTGTAGTCGGCCCAGGCGATCACGGCCGTACGGGCCTGGGGGGCGGCGGCGTGCTCGGCCCCGTAGAGGGCCTGCGCCATGCCGACCGGCGCCGAGTACTTCTTGTTGGTGCGCTGGAACGTGAGCAGATCGGTGTCGACGCCCGGCACCACGATGGAGATCCGCTCGGCCCGGTCGAGGTTTCCGAAGACCTCGGCGACCCGGCCCGAACCCATGGGGTCGAAGGCGAGGAAGTCGCGCCCCTTCTGCAGCATCGCCTCGTAGCGGTGCATACGGCGCCCGGCCTGCTGCTGTCCCAGGGACGAGAGCCGGTTGTCGTGCATGCGCTTCTTCTCGACCTCGCGCTGCTGGTCGAGGGCGACGCGGTTGGCCTCGTAGCGCAGGGTCACGGGCGCGCCGTTCATGTTGCCCACCGCGAGCGGATAGCGGTGGGCGAGACGGCTGCGCTCGTGGACGTCGAGGGACGCGAAGAAGCGGGCGAGGCGGCTCGGCGTGGTGTCCGGGTCAGGCAGTCGCTGTCCGGCGACGCTGCCGTGCTCCCACGCGGAGCGGGACGCCTGGAGAGGGGTTGCCCCTCGATGGCCCTGGAGTGCGGTCCAGCCACTGGTGGCCAGCATCACGAACACCACGGCCAGCGCGAGCAGTGCGCGCCAGACGTTCAGTTGGGGGGATGAGTCGAAGGAAGTCACTGAGAGGACACCCTAGGAGAAGGTTGGCGCCTCCCGTTAAACGAGTGACTGGTATCACGTTTCTCGCAGGGTAATTGGGGCAAACCGGGTTCAGTTTCAGATAAATAGTGACGCTGGGTGCCCGGAGTTGATCGTTCCGTGCGTCGATCCAGACCTCATTCCGCACGCCGTTGCGTGCGTCACTCCGTACGTCACTCCGTGCGCCACTTCTCCGCCAACGCGGGCCCCACCTGGTCGAGGTAAGCGGTGGTCAGCTCGCGGATCGCCGGGACGCTGTGGTCGGCCCCCTCGCTCCACAGACGGCCCGTGATCCGTATCACTCCGCCGAACACGGCCACCGCGACGCGCGGTCTCGGGTCCGCGTCCACGTCGAGTCCCTCGCGCTCGGCGATGACCCGCGCGATCTCCTCCTCCAGCTCCGCCGAGCGGCGCAGATACGCGGCGAGGAGGGCGGGAGTCGACTCGATCAACTGGTAGGCGCGCATGTGCAGTTCGAGCGGCACGACGGACTCGATCGACTCGCCGATGGTGTCCCAGCCCTCCAGGACGGCGCGGCGCAGCGCCTCCAACGGGGCTTCCTGGGGCGGGCGTTCGCGCACGGCGGCGAGGAAGCGCGCCTCCGCGACCCCCTGGGTGAACAGGGCGACCTCCTCCTTGCCCGCGAAGTACCGGAAGAAGGTGCGCTGCGAGACGTCGACGGCCTCGGCGATCTCGTCGACGGTCGTCCGCTCGTAACCCTGAGTGGTGAACAGTTCGAGGGCGGCCCGCAGGAGCGCCTCGCGGGTGCGCTGCTTCTTGCGCTCGCGCAGACCCGCCCGAGGTGACGTCTGAGCGGCTGTCGTCTCCATGAGGTCCTCTTCTGTTCTTTCAGCCCAGCTCAGCGTACGGGTGGGTGACGTGACAGTTACCGACTTGTGAATTGGTTTGTCAACTGTCAGTGGCTGTCACTAGCCTCGAAGGTATGACTAGTCAGACCACCATCGACACGACGGGTTCGGGGGACAAGGCTCCGGTCACTCCGTCGGACAAGGCGCCGTCCGACGGACTGCGCGGCCATCCGTGGTTCACCCTGTTCACCGTTGCCGTCGGCGTCATGATGGTCGCCCTGGACGGCACCATCGTGGCCATCGCCAACCCGGCCATCCAGAAGGACCTGGACGCGAGCTTCGCCGACGTCCAGTGGATCACCAACGGCTACTTCCTCGCGCTCGCGGTCACCCTGATCACCGCGGGCAAGCTCGGTGACCGCTTCGGCCACCGGCAGACCTTCCTCATAGGCGTGGTCGGTTTCGCCGCGGCCTCCGGCGCGATCGGCTTCTCCAGCAGCATCGCCCTGGTCGTCACCTTCCGCGTCTTCCAGGGCCTGTTCGGCGCGCTGCTGATGCCGGCCGCGCTCGGCCTGCTGCGGGCCACCTTCCCCGCCGAGAAGCTGAACATGGCGATCGGCATCTGGGGCATGGTCATCGGCGCCTCCACCGCGGGTGGCCCGATCCTCGGCGGTCTGCTGGTCCAGCACGTCAGCTGGCAGTCGGTGTTCTTCATCAACGTGCCGGTGGGCGTCATCGCGCTGGTCCTCGGCCTGGTGATCCTCCTCGACCACCGCGCCGAGAACGCCCCCCGCTCCTTCGACGTCCTGGGCATCGCGCTGCTCTCCGGCGCCATGTTCTGCCTGGTCTGGGCGCTCATCAAGGCCCCGGCCTGGGGCTGGGGCGACGGTCTGACCTGGGCGTTCCTGGGTGCCTCGGTGCTCGGCTTCGTGCTCTTCGCCCTGTGGGAGAAGCGGGTCGAGGAGCCGCTGATCCCGCTGGGGCTGTTCCGCTCCGTACCGCTGTCGGCCGGTGTGGTCCTCATGGTGCTGATGGCCATCGCCTTCCTGGGTGGCCTTTTCTTCGTCACGTTCTACTTGCAGAACGTGCACGGCATGAGCCCGGTCGACGCCGGTCTGCACCTCCTCCCGCTCACCGGAATGATGATCGTGGGCTCACCGCTGGCCGGCGCCCTGATCACCAAGACGGGCCCGCGCATCCCGCTGGCGGGCGGCATGGCCCTCACCGCGATCTCCATGTACGGCATGTCCACGCTGGACACGGGCACCAGCGGCGCCGTCATGTCGCTCTGGTTCGCCGGTCTCGGTCTCGGCCTCGCGCCGGTCATGGTCGGTGCCACCGAGGTCATCGTGGGCAACGCGCCGATGGAGCTCTCCGGTGTGGCCGGCGGCCTCCAGCAGGCCGCGATGCAGATCGGCGGCAGCCTCGGTACGGCCGTGCTGGGCGCCGTGATGGCCTCCAAGGTCGACGGCGACCTCGCGGGCAACTGGGCCGACGCCAAGCTGCCGCCGCTCACCCCGGCCCAGCTCGACCAGGCCTCCGAGGCCGTCCAGGTCGGCGCGGCACCGGTCGCCCCGGGCACTCCGGCCGCACTCGCCGAGAAGATCACGACCGTCGCCCACGACACGTTCATCTCCGGCATGAGCCTGGCCTGCCTGGTCGCCGCCGGGGTCGCCGTCGTGGCGGTCTTCGTCGCGCTCCTCACCAAGCGGGGCGACAACGCCGAGGCGGCGGGGGCGGGCGCAGGCCATATCTGAGTCCGCGCGTCTGACCAGCCCTGTTTTGCGCAGGTTTCACCTATCCGGGTGACAGCGCTGAAGATCCCTCCCACCCGGCAGCCGTCGCACGTCACAGTGGGTCAACTCCTCCGCACGACATGGGAGGACCACCGGAACTGCGGCGCGCTGCCGGAGGGGGGCAGCGCGCCCGCAGTCCGAAGGGGGCGGGAGCGCCCCAAAGGGGCGCGGGGAACTGCGCGCCCAGCCCCCGCTCACCCGCACCCGCACCCGAAGAACAGCCCCCCCGCTAGCGCGAACGCTCCTCCGCACCCCCCGGCACCGGGTGCCGAACCCCACCAGCCAGCGCAGCCACCTCCGCACGGAGTGCCCGCACTTCCTCCGTGAGCGACTCGATCGCCGCCGTCTGCCGTCGCTCCTCCACGTCGTCCTTCTCGAACCGCGAGATGAACCACGCGGCGATGTTCGCGGTCACGACACCGAGCAGCGCGATCCCGGAGAGCATCAGCCCGACCGCGATCATCCGCCCGAGACCGGTGGTCGGCGCGTGATCCCCGTACCCCACCGTCGTCATCGTGGTGAACGACCACCACACGGCGTCACCCAGCGTCTTGATGTTCCCGTTCGGCGACTCCCGCTCCACCGACAGCACCGCGAGCGAGCCGAACATCAGCAGTCCGACGACCGCGCCCCCGACGTAGGTCGTCAGCCGGATCTGCTGGTCCATCCGGGCCCGCCGCCCGACCAGCGTGAGCGTCGCGACGAGCCGCAGCAGCCGCAGCGGCTGGAGAATCGGCAGGATCACCGCGCACAGGTCCATCCAGTGCGTACGGACGAAGTCCCTGCGGTCCCGGACGAGTATGAGGCGCACGAGATAGTCGGCGGCGAACGCGCCCCACACCGTCCACTCCACGGCCGTGCACGCGCCCGTCAGGCCACGGCTCGCGTCGCTGTCCACGATCGGCACGGCGTAGGCGACGGCGAAGGCCACCGCGAGTCCCAGCAGGGGCCGCTGCGTGCGCTGCTCCCAACGGACCTGCACCGATTGCTCGTTCATGTCCGCATCGTAGGTGCACACAGCACACGCAAGAGGCGCGGGAAACCGGCTGGCCGGCTCCCCGCGCCTCTATGGCCCGTCGTCTGTCTCTCCGGCGCTCGCGCGGAGCGCCTACGCGTCGCCGCCCGCGGCTCCCGGGTCGGCCGATGCCACGTCGAGCAGCTGATAGCGGTCGATCGCCTGCTTCAGCACCGACCGGTCGACCTTGCCCTCACGGGCCAGTTCGGTCAGCACCGCGACCACGATCGACTGCGCGTCGATGTGGAAGAAGCGCCGGGCCGCGCCGCGCGTGTCCGCGAAGCCGAAGCCGTCCGCGCCCAGCGACTGGTACGTGCCCGGCACCCACCGCGAGATCTGGTCCGGAACCGATCGCATCCAGTCGGAGACGGCCACGAACGGACCCTCGGCACCGCTCAGCTTCTGCGTCACGTACGGGACGCGCTGCTCCTCCTCGGGGTGCAGCAGATTGTGCCGCTCCACCTCGACGGCCTCGCGCCGCAGCTCGTTCCAGGAGGTCGCCGACCAGACGTCGGCGCGCACGTTCCACTCCTCGGCGAGGATCCGCTGCGCCTCGACCGCCCACGGCACGGCGACACCGGACGCCAGGATCTGCGCCGGGACGGAACCCGAAGTTCCCTCCGCGTAGCGGTGGATGCCCTTGAGGATGCCGTCCACGTCGACGTCCGCGGGCTCTGCCGGGTGCTGGATCGGCTCGTTGTAGACGGTGAGGTAGTAGAAGACGTCCTCGCCGTGCGGGTGTTCGTCGGACGAGCCGTACATCCGGCGCAGACCGTCCTTGACGATGTGCGCGATCTCGAACCCGAACGCCGGGTCGTACGCGACACAGCCCGGGTTGGTCGAGGCGAGCAGCTGCGAGTGGCCGTCCGCGTGCTGAAGGCCCTCACCGGTCAGAGTCGTACGCCCGGCGGTCGCACCCAGAACGAAACCGCGCGCCAACTGGTCGGCCATCTGCCAGAACTGGTCACCGGTGCGCTGGAAACCGAACATCGAGTAGAAGACGTAGACCGGGATCAGCGGCTCGCCGTGCGTGGCGTACGCCGAACCCGCGGCGATCAGCGAGGCCGTGCAGCCCGCCTCGGAGATGCCGTCGTGCAGCATCTGACCGGTCGGCGACTCCTTGTAGGCCAGGAGCAGATCGCGGTCCACGGATTCGTACTGCTGACCGAGCGGGTTGTAGATCTTCGCGCTCGGGAAGAACGAGTCCATGCCGAACGTGCGGTACTCGTCCGGCGCGATCAGCACGAACCGCTTGCCGATCTCCTTGTCCCGCATGAGGTCCTTCAGCAGTCGCACGAACGCCATGGTCGTGGCGATCGACTGCTGACCGGAGCCCTTCTTCACACTCGCGTACGCCTTGTCGTCCGGCAGGGCCAGCGGCTTCGACCGGACGACGCGCGTGGGGACGTATCCGCCGAGTCCCTTGCGGCGGTCGTGCATGTACTGGATCTCTTCCGAGTTCCGGCCCGGGTGGTAGTACGGCGGCGCGCCGGACTCCAGCTCCTTGTCGGAGATCGGCAGGTGCAGACGGTCCCGGAAGCCCTTGAGGTCGGCGACCGTCAGCTTCTTCATCTGGTGCGTGGCGTTGCGGCCCTCGAAGTTCGGGCCGAGCGTCCAGCCCTTGACCGTCTGCGCCAGGATCACCGTCGGCTGGCCCTTGTGCGCCTTAGCCGCCGAGAACGCCGCGAAGATCTTCTTGTGGTCGTGACCGCCGCGCCCCAGGTGCAGGATCTGGTCGTCGGTCATGTTCTCGACCATCGCCCGCAGCCGGTGGTCGTCACCGAAGAAGTGCCGGCGGATGTAGTCGCCCGTCTCGGTGGCGTACGTCTGGAACTGGCCGTCCGGGGTGGTGTTCAGCTTGTTGACCAGCACGCCGTCGCGGTCCTGCGCGAGCAGCGGGTCCCAGGTGCGGTCCCAGACCAGCTTGATGACGTTCCAGCCGGCGCCCCGGAACTGGGACTCCAGCTCCTGGATGATCTTTCCGTTGCCGCGTACCGGGCCGTCGAGGCGCTGGAGGTTGCAGTTGACGACGAAGGTCAGGTTGTCCAGGCCCTCTCGAGCGGCGATGGACAGCTGTCCGAGCGATTCCGGCTCGTCCATCTCGCCGTCCCCGAGGAACGCCCAGACGTGTGACTTGGAGGTGTCCGCGATGCCGCGCGCCTCCATGTAGCGGTTCATCCGCGCCTGGAAGATCGCGCCGAGCGGACCAAGGCCCATGGAGACGGTCGGGAACTCCCAGAAGCCCGGCATGAGGCGGGGGTGCGGGTACGACGACAGACCGTACGGAGCCTTCGACTTCTCCTGCCGGAACGCGTCGAGCTGCTGCTCGGAGAGCCGGTCGAGGAGGAACGCGCGGGCGTAGATACCGGGGGAGGCGTGCCCCTGGAAGAAGACCTGGTCGCCGCCGTCGCCCTCGTCCTTGCCACGGAAGAAGTGGTTGAAGCCGACGTCGTAGAGCGAGGCGGAGGAGGCGAAGGTGGCGATGTGACCGCCGACGCCGATGCCGGGACGCTGGGCGCGCGAGACCATCACGGCGGCGTTCCAGCGGGTGGCGTTGAGGACCTTGCGCTCGATCTCCTCGTTGCCGGGGAAGAAGGGCTCGTTCTTGGTGGCGATCGTGTTGACGTAGTCCGTGCTGCGCATCTCGGGCACGGCCACGCGCTTCTCGCGGGCCCTTTCGATCAGCCGCAGCATCAGATAGCGGGCGCGCTCACGGCCGCGCTCGTCGACGGCGGCGTCGAGGGAGTCGAGCCACTCCTGGGTCTCTTCGGGGTCGAAGTCCGGGACCTGACTGGGAAGGCCGCCAATGATGATCGGATTGCGATCGGATCCGGAAGCCACGCTGTTCCTTCACTGTCAGAGGGGCGTGTGAGGGCTGCCCGAGGGGTTGTCTGGGGGGCTGTCTGGGGCGATTTTTCGGTCTGTCTGCACCGTTCCCCATCGTGTACCTCGGGAACGGAATCGTCATCTCTACCGAGAGGTAACCAGCACATTCCTGCAGTTCGTTGGGACGTGCCCGACCAAAACGCAACGATACGCTCACTCCGTGACGCGTTCCGCAAAGTCGTTCGGGTCTCGTACGCTCCAAGGGTTCCGAAATTCGCAAATGGGGCAGAAGGGTGTGGTGTGCGTCACTTGTGGCCTTGAATCCGCGCCTGAGGTTGCGCCGACACCGCCGGGATCGTCACCGTTTCGGCGGTCTCGACGGCCGGGTACTTGCGCGATCCGCCCCGCCCGTGTGGACTACGGCCAATGCTTCGCGTACGCGCGTGGCTGAGACATCTACCGAAACATGATCAGGAGGCAAGCCGTGAGCGCGACCGCGGACCACGCGGAGGAGCGGACCAACCCGGCCGGCAGGCTGGGGTTCGAGCCCGGACAGGTGGTCCAGGAGATCGGCTTCGACGACGACGTTGACCACGAGCTCCGTGAAGGTATCGAATCGTTGATCGGCCAGGACCTGGTCGACGAGGACTACGACGACGTCGCTGACGTCGTGTTGCTGTGGTTCCGCGACGAGGACGGCGACCTTACGGACGCTCTGGTGGACGCCATCGGTCTCCTTGAGGACGGCGGCATGATCTGGCTGCTGACCCCGAAGACCGGCCGGGACGGCTACGTCGAGCCCAGCGACATCAGTGACGCCGCCCAGACTGCCGGCCTCTCCCAGACGAAGAGCATCTCGGTCGGGAAGGAGTGGTCGGGCACGCGTCTGGCCACGCCCAAGTCGAAGCGCTGAGCTCTCGCTCCGTCTGCCGCACCAAACCACCCAAGAGGCCCCCGTCGGCGTCCCGCCGTCGGGGGCCTCCCCCATGCCCCGGCCGCCCCACGCGGCCCCCGAGGACTCCACGACCGGTCCTGCGCCGCACCCCCGGTCCCGGCCCCCGACCCAGCCCGCCACCCACCCGAACGGCGGCAGCCCCCACGATCCGTTGCGCCCCGGGCGAGCGCCGCGTCGGGATGGCGAGGGGCGCGGTGGGCCCCGTGCCGGGGCAACGGGGGGCCAGATCGAGCAGTGCCTGCGTGGCGCTCGCCCCTCCGTGGGGCGGCGCGCCCGCATGGCGGAGTGGTCCGGTTCGGGCCGCGCCCGCTGGGCGCGGTTGACCGGGTGGGACTGTCCGCGTGGCGGCGCCGTCCCATCCAGATGGCGGCAGTCCTCACCGGTCGATGCGCCCGGGGTGAGCGCCGCGTCGGGATGGCGAGGGGCGCGGTGGGCCCCGTGCCGGGGCAACGGGGGGCCAGGTCGAGCAGTGCCTGCGTGGCGCCGCCCCTCCGTGGGGCGGCGCGCCCGCATGGCGGAGTGGTCCGGTTCGGGCCGCGCCCGCTGGGCGCGCTTGACCGGGTGGGACTGTCCGCGTGGCGGCGCCGTCCCATCCAGATGGCGGCAGTCCTCACCGGTCGATGCGCCCGGGGCGAGCGCCGCGTCGGGATGGCGAGGGGCGCGGTGGGCCCCGTGCCTGCGTGGTGGGGTTGGCCGGGGCGGGGCGCTCGCGGGTGGGGGTGTCGGTGTGAGGGCCGTCGGTGTTGTTGGTGCGGCGTGCGGAACGGGCTCGGGCGCGTCGGTGCGAGGTGCGTGGGCGGGGTGTGGCCGGTGGGGTGGGGGGTGCTGCGTAGGGTGGGGTTCACCCGAACAGGCCCTTGGAAGGGGAGCGTGTGACTATGGCGATCGAGGTCGGCACCGAGGCACCGGACTTCGAGCTCAAGGACAACCACGGCGCCACCGTGAAGCTGTCCGACTTCCGCGGTGAGAAGAACGTGGTGCTGCTCTTCTACCCGTTCGCCTTCACCGGCGTGTGCACCGGCGAGCTGTGTGCCCTGCGCGACGAACTGCCGAAGTTCGTCAACGACGACGTCCAGCTGCTGGCCGTCTCCAACGACTCCATCCACACCCTGCGCGTCTTCGGCGAGCAGGAGGGCCTGGAATACCCGCTGCTCTCCGATTTCTGGCCGCATGGCAACACTTCGCGCGCGTACGGCGTCTTCGACGAGGACAAGGGTTGTGCCGTGCGCGGCACCTTCATCATCGACAAGGCGGGCGTCGTCCGCTGGACCGTCGTCAACGGTCTGCCGGACGCGCGTGACCTGAACGAGTACGTGAAGGCGCTCGACACTCTGTGACCCCGACACCCTGTGATTGTTCGGTCGCAGGGCCTGCAGGGTCCGGGAACCCGTCACTAGGATCGACACGTTGATCCGATACCAACGCACGACGGGGCTCCCCGCCCCTGGACACCATTGGGAGGACTCGTGGGAGTCAGCCTCAGCAAGGGCGGCAACGTATCGCTGACCAAGGAGGCCCCGGGACTGACCGCGGTCATCGTCGGTCTGGGATGGGACGCCCGAACCACCACCGGCGTCGACTTCGACCTCGACGCCAGCGCCATCCTCACGAACGCGGACGGCAAGGTGAGCACCGACCAGAACTTCGTGTTCTTCAACAACCTGAAGAGCCCGGACGGTTCGGTCGAGCACACCGGGGACAACATCACCGGTGAGGGTGAGGGCGACGACGAGCAGATCAAGGTCAACCTCGCCGCCGTGCCCGCCGACGTCCAGAAGATCGTGTTCCCGGTCTCCATCTACGACGCCGAGAACCGCCAGCAGTCCTTCGGCCAGGTCCGCAACGCGTTCATCCGCGTGGTGAACCAGGCCGGCGAGGCGGAGATCGCGCGCTACGACCTCTCCGAGGACGCCTCGACGGAGACCGCCATGGTCTTCGGCGAGCTGTACCGCAACGGCCCGGAGTGGAAGTTCCGCGCCATCGGCCAGGGCTACGCCTCGGGCCTGCGCGGCATCGCGCAGGACTTCGGCGTCAACGTCTGACACGACCGTCGGACGGACCCGCGTCGGACGCGAACATCTGATCTGAACGTTTGACGCGACCGTCCGACGTGAACGTCTGAGCCGTACGGCCTTCGGCTCCAAGCCCGGCGCCGCACGCTTCCTGTGCGGCGCCGGACCCGCTGTACCACCGCGCGCAGGCCGCGCGGTACAACTCAGAGTTTGACCTCGGGGAGGACCAGCATCATGGGCGTCACGCTCGCCAAGGGAGGCAATGTCTCCCTCTCCAAGGCCGCACCCAACCTCACGCACGTGATGATCGGGCTCGGCTGGGACGCGCGCTCCACCACCGGAGCCGACTTCGACCTCGACGCCAGCGCCCTGCTGTGCAATTCCGGCCGGGTGCTCGGCGACGAGTGGTTCATCTTCTACAACCAGCTCAAGAGCCCGGACGGCTCCGTGGAGCACACCGGTGACAACCTCACGGGTGAGGGCGAGGGCGACGACGAGTCGATCCTGATCGACCTCTCCAAGGTGCCGGCCAACGTCGACAAGATCGTGTTCCCGGTCTCCATCCACGACGCCGACAACCGCGGTCAGACCTTCGGCCAGGTCAGCAACGCGTTCATCCGCGTGGTCAACCAGGCCGACGGTCAGGAGCTCGCGCGCTACGACCTCTCCGAGGACGCCTCGACGGAAACGGCGATGATCTTCGGCGAGGTCTACCGCTACAACCAGGAGTGGAAGTTCCGGGCGGTCGGACAGGGGTACGCGTCCGGTCTGCGCGGCATCGCGCTCGACTTCGGAGTCAATGTTTCCTAGGGCCCGCCCGAGTCAGCCGAAGGGGCGGCCCTCTAGACTTCGTGGTCAATAGTAGGTAAAGCCGAGTACGGCGCGGGGGAGACCCGTACATACACGATGATTGGGTAGCCAGTGCTTCTGAAAACCTTCGGCTGGTCGTTTGCGGTCACCGCGCTCGGCTTGGTCGCAGCGGTGATCTACGGGGGGTGGACCGCCTTTGGCATCGTGGCGATCCTGGCCATCCTGGAGATCTCGCTGTCCTTCGACAACGCGGTGGTCAACGCCGGGATCCTGAAGAAGATGAATGCCTTCTGGCAGAAGATCTTCCTCACGGTGGGTGTGCTGATCGCCGTCTTCGGTATGCGACTGGTCTTCCCTGTCGTGATCGTGGCGGTCACGGCCAAGAAGGGTCCGATCGAGGCGGTCAACCTCGCGCTGACCGACAAGGACCAGTACCAGCAGCTGGTCACGGACGCTCACCCGGCGATCGCCGCCTTCGGTGGCATGTTCCTTCTGATGATCTTCCTCGACTTCATCTTCGAGGACCGTGACATCCAGTGGCTGCGCTGGATCGAGCGCCCGCTCGCCAAGCTCGGCAAGGTCGACATGCTGTCGGTCTGCATCGCCCTGGTCGTGCTGCTGGTCTCCTCCATGACCTTCGCGGCCCACGCCCACCAGCACGGCGGCGCGCACATCGACAAGGCGCAGACGGTGCTGATCGCAGGCATCGCGGGCCTGATCACGTACATGGTCGTCGGCGGACTCTCCGGCTACTTCGAGGACAAGCTCGAGGAAGAGGAGGAGCGGGAGCACGAGGAAGAGGAGGAGGCCGCGCGGACCGGCAAGAAGAAGCCGGCCGTCGTCCTCGCAGGTCAGGCCGCGTTCTTCATGTTCCTCTACCTCGAGGTCCTCGACGCGTCGTTCTCCTTCGACGGTGTCATCGGCGCCTTCGCCATCACCAACGACATCGTGCTGATGGCGCTCGGCCTCGGCATCGGCGCCATGTACGTCCGCTCGCTCACGGTCTACCTGGTCCGCCAGGGCACCCTCGACGACTACGTCTACCTGGAGCACGGCGCGCACTACGCCATCGGCGCCCTCGCCGTGATCCTCCTGGTCACCATCCAGTACCAGATCCACGAGGTCATCACCGGTCTCGTCGGCGTCGTCCTGATCGGCTGGTCCTTCTGGTCCTCGGTGCGTCGCAACAGGGCGCTCGCGGCGGCCGAGGGAAAAGCGACGGCCTCGGACGACAAGGCTGAGGTCTCGTCCGGGGTGTGAGCCCAGGAGCGTGAGTCCGGGAGGGTGATTCCGGGAACGCTCTGAGCGGGGCGGCCGTCGAGGACGAGTCCTCGTGGCCGCCCCGTCGCATATCCAGGCAACGTGGGGGCGGGACAAGGCAATGGGCTTCTGGGACGACCTGTGGCGCGGACGCTCGACGGACTTCGACTCCGGCAGTGCCGCCACCAATTCCATAGAACTGACCAAGCGGAACCACACGGTCTCGCTCACCAAGCAGGGCGCGGCCACCGGCAACCTGCGCATCAACCTGTCCTGGCGCATGCGCACGTCGGACATCGGCGGCGGCCAGCAGCGGGGCAGCCTGCTGCGCCACCCCTTCAAGACCTTCAAGCCGGACGTGGTCCAGGCGCACACCCAGAGCATGGTGAACGTCGACCTCGACCTGGGCGTCATGTACGAGCTCGCGGACGGCTCCAAGGGCGTGGTGCAGCCCCTGGGCAACTTCCTCGGCGACATCAACGACCCGCCGTACGTGAAGCTCAGCGGTGACGACCGGTTCGGTTCGGCGTCCGGCGAGACGGCCTACGTCAACCTCGACCACCGCGACGACATCAAACGGCTCCTGGTCTTCGTGTACATCTACGACCAGACGCCCGCCTTCGACCGTACGCACGCCATCATCACGCTCTACCCGAGCAACGGGCCCCGGATCGAGATCGGCCTCGACGAGCGGCATCCGCAGGCCCGCTCCTGCGCGGTGGTGATGATCGAGAACAACAAGGGCGAGATCACCGTGCGGCGTGAGGTGAAGTTCGTGTACGGGTTCCAGGCGGAGCTGGACCGGTTGTACGGGTGGGGGTTGCAGTGGGGGCGGGGGTACAAGTCCAAGGCCGACCGTTGAGGCTGCCTCGACGGTTCGCCCAGGGCCCGGGGCGCCTTCCTAGCGTCCGATGAACTGCGGCCCCTGTGGCGGCAGCCTGAAATCCGGGTCGGGCAGGGAGCCGACCGCCTGCGGGAACCCGTAGGCCGGCTGGACGGCCGGGGCCGTCTGAGGCCCCGGATAGCCGTAGGCGGGCTGGCTGGTCGGCTGGGGGTAGCCGTAGGCGGGCTGGGCGGGGGCCGTCTGCGCGGGCCCCGGATAGCCGTACGCGGGCTGCTGGGGCAGCGGGGCGGCCTGCTCGGGCGGGAGGGGCACCGAGGTCTCCGGGGAGGCCGCGGGGTCAGCCCAGGCGGTGGCGTCGGGCAGGGGCGCGACGGCCTCCGGCTCGGACTCGTCCACCGTGATCCCGAAGTCGGAGGCGAGCCCCTCCAGGCCGTTCGGATAGCCCTCGCCGAGCGCCCGGAACTTCCAGCCCTGACCGCGCCGGTACAGTTCGCCGCAGATCAGCGCCGTCTCCGTACCGGTCTCCGGCTTGATGTCGAAGTGGGCCAGCGGCTCACCGTCCGAGCCCGGCGTGCCGGTCGTGGCGGAGGTGGCGGACGCGTCGTACAGCAGAATGCGTAGGGCGCGTACCTGGTCGAAGGTGACGCCGTCCGCCGATGCGACCAGGAGAATCTGTCCGACACCGGACTCGACACCCGCCAGATCCGTCTGGATGGTGTCGGTGAGGCCCTCGGCGACGCGTTTCTTGCCAAGTCGCCACACCTTGCCCGAGGGATGGCGTGGCTGGTTGTAGAAGACGAAGTCCTCGTCGGATCGCACACGACCGTCGGGACCGAGGAGCAGCGCCGAGACATCCACATCGGGGACACCCTGCCCGGGCGTCCAGCGCAGCACGGCACGTACCGCTGTGGCGTCCAGCGGGACGTTAGACCCCTTCAGCATCGCGTGCGTCATGCGGTCATCCTGCCCTCTCGGTCCTGGTCACGACAACGCGGGGGTAAGGATTCCCGGTCGGGATGTGCGGGCAACCGACATGGCCGAGTTACCTGAACTTCACGCCTGGTGGGAACGACTGACATGGATTTGTACGTACTATTACCGGCCACATCACGTAGGTCCGCCTAGCCGCAACGGGGGAGTTTCATGCGTCATTTCGGGCATATCGCCCCTGAAGAGCGGCAGCGTCTCTTCTACCGGGAGCCGTGCGTCTTCACCGCCGACTCGCCCGCCCGCGTGCTCGCGGCGGCCCTCGGCGCCACCCTGTACAGCCCCGCGACCAGACCCCACCTCGCCGACGACGTCGTCAAGCAGGCCGGACGCGGCGTGGTCTCCATGGTGCTGTGCCTGGAGGACTCGATCGACGACGCCGAGGTCGTGGGCGCCGAGGAGAACCTGGTCCGGCAGTTCGCCGACCTCGCCGGACGGCCGGAGACCGACGGGCTCCCGCTGCTGTTCGTACGGGTCCGTGAGCCCGGGCAGATCCCGGACCTCGTCCGGCGGCTCGGCGCGTCCGTGCGGCTGCTGTCCGGTTTCGTCCTGCCGAAGTTCACCGAGGAGCGGGGCGTCCCGTTCATGGAGGCGCTCGCCGCGGCCGAGTCCGCGAGCGGTCGGCGGCTGTTCGCGATGCCTGTCCTGGAATCGCCCGGGCTGCTGTACCTGGAGAGCCGCCGGGAGACCCTGGAGGGCATCTCCCGGGTCGTCGACAAGTACCGCGACCGCGTCCTCGCGCTGCGCCTGGGCGTCACCGACTTCTGCTCGGCGTACGGGCTGCGCAGGGCGCCCGACATGACCGCCTACGACGTCCAGATCGTCGCCTCCGTGATCGCGGACGTGGTGAACATGCTGGGGCGCTCGGACGGCACCGGGTTCACGGTCACCGGGCCCGTGTGGGAGTACTTCCGGGTCCAGGAGCGCATGTTCAAGCCGCAGCTGCGCCGCAGCCCCTTCCAGGAGGGTGAGGTCGAGGACCTGCGCCAGGCGCTGATCGAGCACGACCTGGACGGGCTGCTGCGCGAGATCGCCCTCGACCGGGCCAACGGTCTGCTCGGCAAGACCTGCATCCACCCCTCGCACGTCCCGGCGGTGCACGCGCTGTCCGTGGTCAGCCACGAGGAGTACAGCGACGCGCAGGACATCCTCAGGCCCGAGCGGGGCGGCGGGGGCGTGCTGCGGTCGGCGTACACGAACAAAATGAATGAAGTGAAGCCGCACCGCGCCTGGGCCGAGCGCACCCTCCAGCGCGCCGAGGTGTTCGGTGTGGCGAACGAGGACATCGGCTTCGTGGAACTGCTCGCGGCCGCCCTGCCTGCGTGAACCGCGCCGGCCCGACCGACCGACCAACAAGGAATCGATGAAGAACGTGGTGTGGACGGGGACCTGGGTCGCCGAGCGACTGGGTGTCGAGCTCGTCGGTGACGAGAAGCTGAGCGACCTGCTGGGGCTCGCGCTGCGGCGCAACCCCCGCCGGGCGCATCTGCTCGTGTCGAACGTGCTCGGCAAGCACGTCCCGCAGTCGCCGTCCGTGGTGTACGGACACGGGTTCGCGCTCGGCCGGCGGGTACGGGAGCTGCTCGGCGCCGAGGGCGCACGCGCGGCCGTCGTCCTCGGGTACGCGGAGACGGCCACCGGCCTCGGCCACTGCGTCGCCGACGGCGTGGGCCTCGCGCCCTACCTCCACTCGACCCGCCGCCCCGTCCCCGGCGTCGACACGGCGGGCGGCTTCGAGGAGTCCCACTCCCACGCCACCTCCCACCTCCTGCTGCCGGAGAACCCCGCTCTGCTGGCGGGCGCGGGCCCCCTGGTCCTCGTCGACGACGAGTTCTCCACCGGCAACACGGTCCTCAACACCATCCGCGACCTCCACGCCCGCTATCCGCGCGACCGCTATGTGGTCGTGGCCCTGGTCGACATGCGTTCGGCCGCGGACCTGGGCCGTCTGGCGGAGTTCGCGACGGAGATCGGCGCACGGGTGGACCTGGTCGCCGCGGCGAAGGGCACCGTGAACCTCCCGGAGGGCGTCCTGGAGAGGGGCCAGGCATTGGTGGCGGAACACGAGAGCACCGACACCACCAGGACCACCGAGCCCGCCGACAGCCGTCCCTGGCACCCCGGTGCCGCCCGTGTCGAGCTCGGCTGGCCCCGGGGACTGCCCGACGGGGGACGGCACGGCTTCACACCCGGGCAGCGAATACGGCTGGACGCGGCGCTGCCCGCGATGGCCGCGCGGGTCGCCGAAGCGCTGCCGGACGGGGCGCGGCGCGTCCTCGTACTCGGCTTCGAGGAGCTGATGTACGCGCCGCTCAGGTTGGCCAGAGAGCTGGAGCAGGTGGTGTCCGCCGAGGTGCGGTACTCCACGACCACCCGCTCCCCGGTGCTCGCCCTCGACGACCCCGGTTACGCCATACGGACGCGCCTCGCCTTCCCGGCCCACGACGACCCCGACGACGGACCCGGTGAGCGGTACGCGTACAACGTCGCGGGTGCCGGTTTCGACGCGGTCGTGGCCGTGGTCGACTCCGCCGCCGACACGCCCGCCCTGCACGCCCCCGACGGCCTGCTGGCCCAGCTCGCGGAGCACACGCCGAGTGTCCTGCTCGCCGTCGTCCCCTCGTACGTCCCCGCACGGCCGTCCACCGAAAGGCCCTCCATGCTCCCCGAGCCCCTCCGCGGCCCCGCCTTCTCCTCGTACGCGCCCGACGAGGTCGGCTGGCTGCTGCAGGACCTCTCGGACGTGACGCTGGAGGCGCCGACCGAGGAGCGCGAGGAGGCGATCCAGAGCGGCGGCGCCCACTACGCGGAGTCGCTGCCGGTCGAGTACCAGCCGAGCCCCCAGTACCAGGAGCTGTTCCAGACGGCCCTCGGCACCTCGGCCGCCCGGATCGCCCAGGCCGTCGGCGCCGTCACCGAACTGGTGCTCGCCGAACGCTCTCCGCACCCCGTACTCGTCTCGCTGGCCCGCGCGGGCACCCCCGTCGGCGTTCTGATGCGCCGCTGGGCCAAGCACCGGCACGGCCTCGACCTGCCGCACTATGCCGTCTCCATCGTCCGTGGCCGCGGTATCGACGCCAACGCGCTGCGCTGGCTGGCCGCCCACCACGACCCGGCCGACGTCGTGTTCGTCGACGGCTGGACCGGCAAGGGCGCCATCACCCGCGAACTCGCCGAGGCCATCAGGGAGTTCGAGTCCGCCGAGGGCATCACCGGCTTCGACCCGGAGATCGCGGTCCTCGCCGACCCGGGCTCGTGCGTACGGACGTACGGCACCCGTGAGGACTTCCTCATCCCCTCCGCCTGCCTCAACTCGACGGTCTCAGGCCTGATTTCGCGCACGGTCCTGCGCTCGGACCTGGTCGGCGAATACGACTTCCACGGCGCGAAGTTCTACCGAGAGCTCGCCGGCTCCGACGTCTCCGTCGACTTCCTGGACGCCGTCGCCGCCCACTTCCCCGACGTCGCCGACGCGGCCTGCGCCCAGGCCAAGGAGCTCCTCACCACCGACCGCACCCCCACCTGGGAGGGCTGGGCGGCCGTCGAGCGGATCAGCGAGGAGTACGAGATACACGACGTGAACCTCGTCAAGCCGGGCGTCGGCGAGACCACCCGCGTGCTGCTGCGCCGCGTCCCCTGGAAGATCCTGGTGCGTGCCGATGGGGGTACCCCCTGCTCGAGCGGAGCCGAGAGCTTGGGGGAGGGCACCGACCTCGACCATGTACGCCTGCTCGCCCAGCAGCGCGGGGTACCCGTCGAGGAGGTCGACGAACTCCCGTACACCTGCGTGGGGTTGATCCACCCGAAGTACACGCGCGGCGCGACCGGCGCCGACGGCAAGGCGGTGACGGTCTGATGTCCGCGCCCAAGGTGCTCGTCGCCAGCGATCTCGACCGTACGCTGATCTACTCCTCCGCCGCCCTCGCCCTGACCATGCCCGACGCGCGGGCGCCGCGGCTGCTCTGCGTCGAGGTGCACGAGGCCAAGCCGCTGTCGTACATGACCGAGACGGCCGCCGCGCTGCTCACCGAGCTCGGCGACACGGCCCACTTCGTGCCCACCACGACCCGCACCCGCAAGCAGTACCAGCGCATCAACCTGCCGGGGCCCGCCCCCGAGTACGCGATCTGCGCCAACGGCGGGCATCTACTCGTCGACGGTGTCTCCGACCCCGACTGGCACGCGGCAGTGACCGCGCGGCTCGCCGACGAGTGCGCTCCGCTGGCCGAGGTGCGGGACCACCTCGCGGCCACCGCCGATCCGGCGTGGGTCCGCAAGCACCGGGTCGCCGAGGACCTGTTCGTCTATCTGGTGGTGGAGCGCGAGCTGCTGCCCGAGGAGTGGGTGAAGGAGCTGGCCGTCTGGGCGGAGAGCCGCGGCTGGACGGTGTCGCTGCAGGGCCGCAAGATCTACGCCGTGCCGAAGCCGCTCACCAAGAGCGCGGCCGTGCGCGAGGTGGCCCGCCGCACCGGCGCCCTCCTCACGCTCGCCGCCGGTGACTCCCTGCTCGACGCCGATCTGCTGCTCGCCGCCGACCGCGGCTGGCGGCCCGGCCACGGGGAACTCGCCGAGGCCGACTGGACGGCGCCGGCGATCACCGCCCTCCCGGAGCGGGGGGTCGCGGCGGGGGAGCGGATCCTGCGGGAGTTCACGCAGGCCTGTGGCCGGCCGGGCGCGGTCTGAGAGTGCGACACGCCCGGGCGGCACGGAGGATTCGGGCGAAGAAAAGCTGAAGACTTCCTGAAAAATCCTGGTCGATCAGCCGCAGCAACCGCCGCCGCAGCACCCGCCTCCGCCCCCTCCGGACGGGCCCAGGGCGGACGGGGAAGCCGATCCGCCGGTGGCGACCGCGACGGTCGACAGGAGTTTCACCGTGTCGTCGTGCCCGGCGGGACAGTCCGCCGGAGCGGCGGATTCCGCCATCGGGCGGCTCAGTTCGAAGGTGTCGCCGCAGGTCCGGCAGCGGTACTCGTAGCGAGGCATACGCACAGGTTAGCGGCCGGGAGCCGACGATCGAAGACTTCCGCGGCGCGGTCGCGCACCGGGTGGCGCGGTGCTCCGGAACCTGGACCTCCTCGATTCCTCCCCGATTCCCGCCCGGTGCCTCCAGAGGGCCGACTTGACCTGCTGAACATTTCTGTCTGGTTCCTGGGCGAGGAGATCGTATTAGTCGCTGATAATTTAAGAGGGCCGCGACGAGCCGCAAGGTCGGGGAGGGGGGCTCGCAGCCGCATGTGCGGCAGCTGCATCTACCCGCGCGCGCAATTCCGAAGTGCGGAGGGAGACGCAGTCGTGACCGAGGCATGGCATCGAACGGATGCCCCGCATCCTCTGGGCCGTCCACGCGCCGGAGCCCGCCGTGGCTAGCGGGGACGGTGACGACCGCCGGAATCGCCGCGGGCTCGGTCCGCAACGGCCCGCGAGCGGTCGCGCGGAAGGCCCCGCGAGCCGTCGTGCGGAAGATCCCGCGAGCCGTCGCAGGGAAGAGTCCGCGAGTCGTCGCGCGGAAGACACGGAGAGCGAGACTCCCGCCGAGCGGACCACTCAGCTCCGCCTCCCGCCCCGGGCCGAGGAGACCACGCAACTCCGCCTCCCGCCCCGTGCCGAGGAGACCACGCAACTCCGCCTCCCGCCCCGCGCCGAGAGTCCCGCCGAGGAGACCACGCAGCTTCGCGTCCCCTCTCCTGCCGAGATCGAGGCGCGCTCAGGTGCGGAGGACCCCGCACAACGCGCCGATCGAGGGACGGCTTCCGGCCACCGCGGCACCCGCCGCAAGCCGGCCGTGCCCTCCGCGCTCGCCGGACGCTGGGCGCGCATCGGCCGCCGTCTGAAACCGGCGTACCCGCGCCCCGGCCGCTCCGGCTGGCGGCGCTGGGTGCCCTCCTGGCGTCAGTGGCTGGGCGCCTGGGGCCTGGCCATCGGGCTGAGCGGAACGTTTCTGGTGATCGCCTACGCCGCGACAGACATACCCCAGAACCTCAACACGTACGCCACCCAGCAGGACAACGTCTACTTCTGGTCCGACGGGACGCCCATGGCCCGTACCGGATGGGTGCGGCGGCAGGCGATGCCGCTCAAGGACATACCCCAGGACGTGCGCTGGGCGGTGCTGGCCGCGGAGAACCAGAGCTTCTACTCCGACCCGGGCATCTCCTTCAAGGGCATCACCCGCGCCCTGGTGCGCACGGTCGGCGAGGGCAACACCGAGGGTGGCTCGACGATCACCCAGCAGTACGTCAAGAACGTCTATCTGAACCAGAACCGCTCGGTGAGCCGCAAGTTCACCGAGGCGATGATCTCCCTCAAGCTCGACCAGAAGATGAGCAAGGACAAGATCCTCGAGGGCTATCTCAACACCAGCTGGTTCGGCCGCGGCACGTACGGCATCCAGCGCGCCGCCCAGGCGTACTACGGCAAGGACGTCGGCGAACTCAACGCCAGCGAGGCCGCGATGCTCGCGTCCCTGCTGAAGGGCGCGGGCCTGTACGACCCCACCCTGAGCCAGGCGAACCACAAGCGCGCCGTGGAGCGCTGGTCCTGGATCCTCGACCGCATGGTCAAGATCGGGAAGCTGTCGCCGGCCGAGCGGGCCAAGTACACGAAGTTCCCCGAGCCGATCACGCAGTCCCAGACCTTCGACACCGGCAAGCAGAGCGACTACCTGGTGGAGCTCGCGACCCAGTACGCCAAGAAGGCCGCGCACATCTCGGACCAGCAGTTCGACCTGGGCGGCTACCAGATCTACACGACCTTCGACCGGAAGCGGGAGACGGCGCTCGCCGACGCCGTGACCAAGGCTCGCAACAAGGCCCTGAAGGACGACCCCAAGACGGCGAAGACCGCCCACTACGGGGCCTCCTCGGTGGCCGCCGACGGCAAGATCCTCGCCGTCTACGGCGGCCCCGACCACCGTACGCAGGGCTACAACGAGTCCAACGCGACCACGGTCCCGGCCGGTTCGGCGTTCCTGCCGTTCGTCTACGCGGCCGGGCTGGAACACGGCGTCCACAAGACCCGCGACAGTACGGCGACACCGGTCACGCCGGAGACGCTCTACAACGGTGACGACAACATCCCCGTCACCACACCCGAAGGGCCCTACTGGGACCGCGCCAACAAGAAGGTCGCCGCCCACAACGACGGCAACAAGTCCTGGGGGCAGATCAGCCTGCGCAAGGCGCTCGCCGAGTCCGTGAACGTGCCGTTCATGCAGCTCGGCATGGACACGGGCCTGGACAAGGTGCGGCAGACCGCCGAAGCGGCCGGGCTGCTCTCGTCGACCATGGGTCCCCAGGTGCCCGCGCTGTCCCTGGGCAACTCCACGCCCAGCGCGATCCGGATGGCCAACGCCTACGCCACCTTCGCCGCGGGCGGGTCGCACACCGAGCCGTACTCCGTGCGACGCATCACCCGCAACGGCTCCCAGGTCGCCCTGGACACCCCCCGGCCCAAGCGCGCGGTGAGCCCGGAGGTGGCCCGCGAGGTCACCGAGGGGCTCACGGACGCCTTCGGCACAGCGCACCCCACCGCGGCCCAGAGCGCACCGGAGACGGCCGGGAAGGCCGGCACCACGGCGGACGACACCGCCGCCTGGTACGTCGGCACGAACCGTTCCGTGTCGACCGCGATCGTCCTCTACCGCATCGACCTCACCAAGAGCCTCGAACCACTGCCGCTCAAGGGCCTCGCCGGCACGTCCGCCGACGACGTCCCGTACGGCATCTGGGCCGGCGCCATGAGTCCGCTCGGCTGACCGCGACGGCCACGAGGCCGCCCACCCCGACGGCCGAGAGGCCACCGCGCATCCCGATGGCCGAAAGGCCCCCGCCCGCTCCTTCCACCCCCCTCGCAGAATGTGCCCCGTATGAACTCGAAGCACAGCGGTCACCGCCGCCGCGAACCCGCGCCCGGTTCCGCCCGCCAGGGTTTCGTGGCCATGGCGGCCTTCCTCGTCGTGACGTCGACGACCGCCACCTACCTGGCCCTGAACCATTCGGACCCCACCACACCGGCCGCCTCGGCCGGCGGTCCCCGCTCCGGGGCCAGCGCCACCAAGACGACCAAAGAACCACCGTGGGACGGCAGGACGAAGGTGCTCGGGGACGGCTCCACGTCCTACACCGGGCCGCAGAAGGGCCAGTTGAAGCCCGTCCCGCTCAAGCCGGGTGAGAAGCCGCCTCAGTTCGTCGTCTTCTCCTGGGACGGCGCCCTCCAGGGCGACGACAAACTCTTCACGCACTACCAGGAGTTGGCGAAGCAGTACAACGCCCACATGACGTTCTTCCTGACCGGCATCTATCTGCTGCCCAAGGACAAGAAGACGCTCTACAAGCCGCCGATGCACGCGCCGGGCGCCGCGGCGATCAGCTACGCCACCGACCAGCACATCCGCGACACGCTGGAGGAGCTCGGCAAGGCGTACAAGGAGGGCAACGAGATCGGCACCCACTTCAACGGTCACTTCTGCGAGGACAAGGGCGGCGGGGACTGGAGCGTGGCGGAGTGGGAGAGCGAGATCAACCAGTTCTTCTCGTTCGTCGAGAAGTGGAAGACCAACACCGGCTACACCGACCTGCCGGCCCTGCCCTTCGACCCCACGAAGGAGGTCAGCGGCGGGCGCGCACCCTGCCTGGAGGGCCAGAAGAACCTGCTCAAGGCCATGAAGGCGACCGCCAAGGACTACGACTGGCGCTACGACGCGAGCTCCTCGGGCAACCTTCAGATATGGCCCAACAAGAAGGAGGGCGTCTGGGACTTCCCGCTGCAGCTGCTCCCCTACGAGGGCGGCAAGTTCCAAGGCCTGTCCATGGACTTCAACTTCCTCGCCAACCAGTCCGGCGACTCGACCGAGGGCGACCCGGCCAAGTACCCCGAGTGGGAGCAGCAGACCGTCGCGTCGTACATGGACGGTTTCAACCGCGTGTACTACGGCAGTCGTGCACCGCTGTTCATCGGCAACCACTTCGAGAACTGGAACGGTGGCATCTACATGAAGTCCATCGACCAGGTCGTCAAGAACGTGTGCACGAAGAAGGGCGTTCGCTGTGTGTCCTTCCGAGAGCTGGCCGACTGGCTCGACGTGCAGAAGCCCGAGACCCTGGAGCGCCTGCGCAGTCTGGATCCCGCGCAGTCCCCGGACTGGTCGACGGTGGTGAAGTAGCCGTGAACGGCGCCCCGACTTTCGGTGCGCCAACTTACCCTTTTCCCAAGGGAGTTGACCTGGGCGGGCACGAAACCCCCCCGGGTTCACCACAGTTGAGGAGGACGTGTAAAGATTCCTTCCCCGGCATCTGATCGGGTGTAAGGAGATCATCAGTGAGAACGAAGATGTTGAGCCGATGCTCGACCCTGACGGCGATCGCCGTCTCCGCGGTCCTGCTGCCCCTTTCCTCCGCCCACGCGGCGACCGCGTCCGTCACCGTGAACCGGGCGACGGCCGACGCGTTCGGCCGGATGGCGGACGCCGTGCTCACCGACCGCACGGCGGCCCTCCTCGACAAGAGCCCGGCGGTACCCCGCACGGCCCTCGCGTCGAAGTCGACGGGAGGCGTCAAGCTGACCGCCGCGCTGGCGAAGACGGAGGACACCGCGCTGACCTCCCTGCGCGGCACCCGCTCCCGCCTCGCGGCGCTGGGTGAGGCCTACACCGCCGCCGACACCAAGGTCACCGTCGACAGGACGCGCAGGTGGGGCAAGGTGGCCACCGCCTGGGTCACCGAGACCACCGTCCTCACGTACAAGAAGATCCACGGCGACGAACCCGACACCACGGGCTTCGACGCACACCACGTCCTGACCTTCGCCGCCCAGCCGGACGGCACCTGGAAGCTCTCGGGCCTGCGGACGACCGACAAGGGCGCCCACCAGGTCAACGAACCCGTCACCGCCGCCCCCGCGCGCAGGACCCCGATGGCCGTTGTCGACGCCCCCCCGGCAGCGACCACGTATCCCGCGCCCGCCAACCCCAAGAAGCTCACCGGAGGCGCGTACAACTACGCGGCGATGGCGACCTACGCCGAGAAGTACTGGAAGAACTACAACACGGCCTACCGGAAGTTCAACGGGGTCGGCGGCGACTGCACCAACTTCGTGAGCCAGAGTCTGCTGGCGGGCGGCTGGCAGCCGATCAGCACCGTGACTCCGGAGGAGTACGACACCTGGTACTACGTCGCCAACGGCCAGTCCGACTCCTGGGCGGGCGTGAACGAGTGGTCCTGGTTCACCCAGACCGCCAAGCGCACCACGCCGCTGGCGAACGTCTATCAGATGGACGTCGGTGACGTCCTGCAGATGGACTTCGACCGGGACGGGGCCAAGGACCACACCATGATCACGTCCTACCGCAGCTCCAGCGGCATGCCGTACCTGACCTACCACGATGCCGACACCTACCGCCGGTCGCTGTCGAGCATCATCGCGTCGTACCCGACCTCGGCGTACTACGCGTACCGCACCTGATCACCTGGTCACCTGAGGTGACCTAGGGGTCCGTGGTCCTGGGCGGCTCGGCGGGCTTGGTCTTCGACGGCTCGGTCTCTGCCGCCTTGGATTCCGGTGCCTCGGATTCCGCCCCCTTGGTGGTTTCCGCTGCCCTGGTCTCCGTGCCGCCCACGGCCTCGGGCGTCGGCGCGGCCCTGTGCGACTGCTGCAGGGCCGTTGCCGAGGCCGACTCCTGCAACGCCCGGATCCGCTCCGCCCGCTCGGCCTCCTCGGGGTGGCGGGCTTTGTAGTACGGGTTGTCGTGAGGCAGGGCCGAGCCGACCCTCCCGTACATCCCGAAGAACATCAGCAGGACGCCGACCACAAAGCTGAACAGCACGTTCTGGATGTGGAAGGCGAGGAAGTTGTAGCGGCCGTCCAGCAGCGCCAGGTTCAGGAAGCCGTTGAGGATGAACAGGAGGCCGAAGACCATGTTGAGCGTCGAGGCGAAGTTCCCGCCGATCACCATGCCCACGAACAGCAGCAGCCCCACGCAGATGGACAGCACGCTGAGTGAGCCGTTGGTGTTCAGCCCCATCACCGTGTCCCCGTGGGTGGTGAAGAAGCCGACCCTGTTGGTCAGGCCCAGGATCCCGAAGGCGAGCAGGAAGAGGCCCATAAGGCCCGCGCCGATCCGGTAGAACTTGTTCAGCCGGTGATCGACCGGCAGATGGTCGTCGAAGGCGATGCGTCGTCGGGTTCCGGGACGAAGTACGTGCGTGGCCATGTCCGCCTCCCTCTTCAGCTAGCGGAGGCCGTACGTACAACCCAGCATCCGCCCGGAAGCGGGGGACCGCCAACACCGGGGACCGGGATCGCCGGCTCAGACCGGGCCGCCGCGCTCCTCGCGGATCTGGGAGACCACCCGGGCGGCCGTCGCCCGTACCGCCTCCGTCTCGGTCAGGAAGTGCCAGTAGTCGGGGTGGCGCCCCTCCAGCGCGGCGACGGCACGCTCCAGCCGGGCGACCGAGTCGTCGAGCGGGCGGGCGTGCCGCGGATCCGGGGTGTTGCGGCCCGCCATGGCCAGGCGCTGGGCGTCCCGGATGGCGAAGCGGGTGCGGTCGATCTCCTGCTGGGGGTCCTTGGACACGGCGTTCAGCCGTCGCAGCCGGTCGCCGGCCGCCGACACGGCCTCGTCGGTCCCGTTCAGCAGCACGCGCACCGTGGACAGCAGCGAGGTGGCGTCGGGCCAGCGCTGCGCGTCGCGCGCCGCCTGTGCCTCCTTCAGCTTCTGCTCGGCCTGCCGTACGTTCTCGGCGGCCTGCTCCGGCACGTGCTGCAGGTCCTGCCAGCACGCGGCCGCGAACCGGCGCCGCAGCTCGCTCAGCACCGGCTCCACCTGCCCGGCGCGGGTGGTCAGCGCCTGGGCGCGGGTGCGCAGCGACACCAGCCGGTGGTCGATCTCCGCGGCCCGCTCCGGCAGCCGCTCCGCCTCCGCGCGCACCGCCCCGGCCTCCCGCGAGACCCGCTCGGCACGCTCCAGCGTCTCCGGTACGCCGTGCTGCCCGGCCCCCTGGTTGAGCTTGGTCAGCTCGGGCCCGAGCGCGGCGAGCCGGCCGGCCAGATCATCGGCTCTGAGCCCTGTCCCGCGTACGGCGTCGAGGGCGTTCGAGGCGGCGAGCAGGGCTTGGCGGGCGCGCTCGACGGCGGGCGCGAGCCGGGCGAGCTGCGTCTCGGCCTTCCCGAGCAGCGGCGCGAGTCCCTGGGCGAACCGGTCCAGGTCCTGCTTGACCCGCCCCAGCTGGTCCTTGGCGGCGGTGAGTTCGGCGCGGGCGCGGACGGCGACCGACGCCTCCAGCTCGTCCCGGTCGAGGTCGTGGGCGTCGACGGCCTCGATGTACTTCCCACTGGCCTCGTCGATGCGCCGGCCCAGCGCCTCGAAGTCGGAGACGGCGCGGCGGGCCGCGGGGGAGTCGTCGACGGCGGTGATGGTCTCGATCGAGATCCGCAGATCGCGCTGGGCGGTGTCCAGCTCGTAGAACGCCGCCGCGGCGGCGTCCTTCGCGGCCTGCGCCTCGGCCCGCTGGCTCTCCGCGCGCCCGCCGAACCAGCGCCGGGTGCCGCCACCGGCGAAGGCCGCGGGCAGGACGAGGGCGGCGAGGAGCGGGAGGGTGAGAAGGGTCAGCACGTCACGGTATCGATGGGGCTGACGGCGTACCGACTGCGCGCGTGGCGCAAACGGCGTGTACGGCTCTGAAGGTGTCGCCGTCACATCCCTCTCCCGTGCTGTCATCCGCCTTGCCCGGTTCATTCTCCCACCGGTTAAGGACGAACACACGGGCCGGTTAGTTCGCGGTTCGTACTGTGATGCTTCCGTCGTTCGCGTGGGCGGACACCACGTGCGAACTGGCCGGGTCCCGGGGCACGGACACCCGCACGGATCCGTCCCCGCTCTCGGCCGTCACCCGGTATGTGTCGTGAGGCAGCCCGATGGTGAGCGAACCGTCCCGGCTGCGGGTCTCGACCAGGTCGGGCACGACGCCGAGTTCGAGCCGTACGGACCCGTCCGAGCTCTGGGCGCGCACACGGCGCGCGTCGATGCCGAGCGCCTGGATCGAGCCGTCGGCGGTGCGCAGGTCCAGCGCGCCGGAGGAGTTCGTCACGCGGACACTCCCGTCCGACGTACGGATCCCGAGCGCCTCCTTGAACCCCTCCGCCCGTACGCTCCCGTCCCCGTCCACGACCTTCACCGCGACACCGCGCGGCACGACGATCCGGTGCTTGGCGCTGCAGTCGGCGACCACGCCGGAGCACTTCATCCGCAGCGTCAGCCGGTTGTCCTTCATCGCCCAGGTCACGCGCGGATCCCCACCGACGACGATGTGCCCCTGGAACCACCGGGTGACCTCGACCTTGTCCGCCTGGGCCGACCCGGCGACCACGAGTTCCAGAGCGGAGTCGTCCGAGTCCACGGTGAGCGTACGACCGTGCAGCGCGAACGCCCGATGCTCCGGATGCCTGTCGTCCCCGGCATTCGCCCCGCAGCCTGCGACGGTCACGACGAGAGCGACGACGGCACCGGCGACGGCCGCGGTCCGCGCGGCTGTCCGTGTCCGAGTCCGAGCCATGAAGATCTCCCCCTGGAATGAAACGCCGACGCGCTCCGATGCCCTTCGACGCCTTCGACCGTACGGTTCCGGGGTCCGCCGGGGGATCCGGGCTGCTCCCGGACCGGAGGTGGGGTTAACCCCCGGATACGGGTTTGCGGGGCATCCCCCCGGGCAATGTAGGCTGTCGACTCGTCCTGGGCGCGTAGCTCAGTGGTAGAGCGCCGCCCTTACAAGGCGGATGTCGGCGGTTCGAAACCGTCCGCGCCCACCAGGACAAAGACCCCCGGCCGATCATGGCTGGGGGTCTTTGGCATCCAGGTCGCAGGTCCGCGTTCTTGGCCGCGCGCGTGAAGGACCGACAGACGTCGCGCGGCTCGATCGGCCGTCCCGTTCGCGTGGTGAACACGTAGTCGCCGCGGCATCAGCCGATGGCAGCGTCAGGAGATCACCGGCACTGCTTCCAGGCCAGGTGGTACACGGTTTTGATCCTGCCGTCCGTCGAGTCCATCTCGATGAAGCTGGTGGCGCTCGGGCTCGAGGTGCCGCGATCGACCAGCAGTTCAGTGTTGATGTCGAGGTTGCGCTTCCCTCCGCAGGGGGCGAAGTCCCGGGCGGCGACGTCCACGGTGTCGGTCGTCTGCCAGTTGTTGTTGAACCCGCCCTTGAAGTGATGGGTCGAGTTGGTGGTGTGGGCGTTGCCCTGGAAGTGGTAGCTGGCCCGCTGGGTCCCGGACGCACCCGGCGCCAGTGAGGCGAAGCCGCTGTAGCCGGCGGACACGATCGCGTAGGTGTAGCGACGGGGGACGTGCAGGAGGAGGTTGAGCCGGCAGTTCTTCTTCCGGTCGGTCGGCGCCGAGCCGGGCCCCACCTGGGCGAGATAGTTACTGTAAGTGATGGTGAAGGCGGTGTTGTCAGGGGACAAGGCCACGGCGGCCGTCCCTGTCGGACAGCCGGAACCGTTGACAGTCACGCTGTCGATGACGATCCGATCCGGCGGCGGCGTGCCGCCGAAGGCCGACGAGCCGAGCAATGTGGCGACACCAGTCGCGGCCAGCGCGCGGAGCACCATGGGCTTCCCTTCAGTCGTCCACGGATCCAGGGCGGGCGTCGCTTTCCGAGCCCGACCCCGGATTTCCCGTGGGCATCGCACCACACGCTGCGTGTCCGTGCACGGAAGGTGACGTTCTGGTCACTCAAATGGCCTTCAGGGCCGGTCCGCGGAGCCCGGACCGAACTTACGAGGCGGATGTCGGCGGTTCGAAACCGTCCACGCCCACCAGCCTCAGGACACGAGCAAGGCCCAGGTCGGCCGGGGGAACCCGGGGGGCCTGGGCATTGATCCTCTTTGGCTATCCTCATCGGCCATGCGAGTTGCAGTCATCGTGTCCAAGGCCGTACTTGTCGTTCTCGGTACGTGGGCGGTTCTCGTCGTGGGCTTGGGGCTGGTCGCGTTCCTGCCTGAGCGTGTGCAGTACTACGCGATCTCCCCCTTCACCATGGTCCTCTGGGTGTGCTCCCTTGTGGTGGGCCCCGTGATCTCCTGCCTGGTGTTCCGCCGCTGGATCAGGACCGTGCCGGGCATGCCGTAGCGGGCCCGTGGGCGCCGGAAATTCGGTGGTTGCGCCGGTGGGTGCTGGCCATACTGCGGCCATGGATCCCGTGACTCTGGAGACCGCGCGACTTCTGCTCAGGCCCTTCGGCCCCTTTGACGCGGACGCGGTGCACGCTGCCTGTCAGGACGAGGACATCCAGTTCTACACGCCGGCGCCGTCACCGTATCGGCGTGAGGATGCCGAGAAGTACGTCGGGGAGACCGCGCCCCAGGGCTGGGCCGGGGATCGCGACCACATTCTGGGTGCCTTCCGGTCGGACAACGGTGCGCTGGTCGGGTCGTTCTGTCTGACGAGGCTCTCCGAGGGGGTCTACGAACTCGGCTACTGGGCGGCCAAGGAGCAGCGCGGCCAGGGGTACTCCGCGGAGGCGGCCCGGGTCCTGTGCGACTGGGGTTTCGCCGTGCTCGGGGCGCACCGGATCGAGTGGTGGGCGATGGTCGGGAACGTGCCCTCCCGCGCACTCGCCGAGAAGCTCGGCTTCACCGTCGAGGGAACCCTGCGCCATCGCACCGTGGTCAGAGGGGAACCGCGTGACTGGTGGGTGGGCGGACTTGTGAAGTCCTGACGGCCGAGAGTTCCGGCAGTCGAACATCCGATCTGGTCATTCCTCCGCGAAGACCAGGTCCTCGATCGGGTGGGTCATGCGTACCGTCCCGCCGTCGACCTCGACCACGTGGTGCAGGCCGGTGAGGGTCTTGGCGGTGGGGCCCTGGGAGAGGATGCGGAACCGGTCGGCGCCGCCGAAGAGGTAGCTGGGGAAGCAGTCCAGCGAGGAGTCGGGCGCGAAGCGCAAGTGGTCCGCGAGGCGGCGGAAGAGCTTCGGGAGCAGCACCAGGTCGTCCGTGAGGGAGGACAGGCCGGTGATCGCCGCCCCGGTGGTCGTCGTGTCCTTGGCCCATACGCCCAGGCCCGCCGACCTCGCCTGCTGGGACACGGCGGTCAGCTCGGTGCGCAGGTCGGGAAAGAGGTCAGAGTAGAAGGTCGGGAAGACCAGGCCGAGCGTGAGCAGGTGGTGGTTGGCGGTGGTGCGGAGCAGCGGTACGTCCACGGTGATCCAGTCGCCGCTCTTCTTGCCCGCGGGTGGCGCCCCGCGACCGGCCAGCGCGACGCAGCGGCTGTGTACGTCGATCGCGCTCGCCAGGATGAAACCGGGCACGCTCTCCGGGGTGCCGGCGGTGACCTTCTCGCCCGCGTGCTCGACGGTGGTGAATCCGAGCCAGTTCAGCAGCTCGTCGCGGGCGGCGTGGGCGAGGTCGAGCGGCTGGTGCACCTCGTGCGGGCCCGTGCCCAGATAGTGGGTCTCCAGCGCGTCGATCGCGTCGAGCCGCAGGTTGGCGCCGCCACGGCTGTTCCGGTGGGTCTTGTCGATCTTGTGCGTGCCGGGGATCTCGTACCAGAAGGCCGCGTCGTGCGGGTCGAAGCGGACGGTGTCGCCGTCCGGTTTCGCGTTCAGGATCCGGTAGTCGCCTTCGATGAGGAGCATGGGCATGAGTACCTCCGCGTCAACGCCGGTGACTCATTGTTGCCGCGCGGGGGCTCCCTCGTACCCGGAGTGACACGGAATTACGACGTTTGCGGCGGGCCTTCGTGGGCGTGCTTCAGCTTCGCGCGGGCGTCCAGCGTGTCCGGTGGGGCGACCTCCGACCAGAAGCGGTGGCAGGTGACGAAGACGGCGAGTTCTCGTTCACGTTGGCGGAGCTTTTCGACCTCGGCCTGTTCGTCGGGTGTCCAGCCGGGGGAGGCGGGGCGTTCCACCTTGCGCCAGCCCTTGTCGTCGCTGAAGCCGTCCAGGGGCTCCACCGACCAGGGGAGCTTCTTGAGCAGGGCCAGGAGCTCCGCCCGGACCTGATGCAGCTCCTCCTGGCCTGCCAGGAGGTCACTCGGGAAGTCATAGGTCGCAGCCACGCGGCAATGGTACGCCTGTTCGAATTTGAGGTGCGAGTTCCTTCGGGGACTTCACGCGAACGGGTGGGGCGTCCACGGCGGACGGCGTCCTGTCGTGGCGGCCCGAACGGTCAGTCGTCGTCGGCGAGTTCGCGGCTGCGCGCGTTGGCCCGGTCCACCTCGGCCATGTGCTCCTCGGCCCAGGCCCTGACCATGGCCAGCGGGCCCTCCAGCGACAGGCCGAGCGGAGTGAGCCGGTAGTGCACGCGCGGCGGCACCGTCGGTTCCACCCTGCGGCCGACCAGGCCGTCGCGGGTCATGCCCTGGAGGGTGACCGACAGCATCTTCTGCGAGACCCCGGGCATCCTGCGTCGCAGTTCCGCGAAGCGCACCTCCTCCGGGGACGCCTCCGCCAGCACTTTGACGGCCATCGACATCCACTTCGTACCGATCCGGTCGAGCAGGCGACGGGTCGGGCACTGCGGATCGAACAGATCTCCGCGAGTCCCGTCGCGGGGCTGTGGCGGAGGAGAGGTCATGAGGGGGTCACCTGGGGCTCACTACCTGTCGTGGAAGTGCGGTCTTGGCGTCTCCAGGTTAGTTACCTAGCGTTCGGTTGTCACCAATGGTGACCACCTTCCCCCCGGCACCTGGAGGTCTCATGTCCGTCGCGCTCCGGCAGGTCGAAGCCAACGGCGTCGAACTCAACGTGGCCCTGGCCGGTGAGGGCCCGGCCGTTCTGCTGCTCCACGGCTTCCCGCACACCTGGCAGCTGTGGACCCACGTCATGGACGGGCTCGCCGGGCGGTACCGGGTCATCGCACCGGACCTGCGCGGATGCGGCGCCAGCGCGCGCACGGCGGGCGGCTACGACGCCGGTACGCTCGCGGCCGACGCCGAAGCCCTCCTCGACGCCCTCGGAGAGACCTCGGCCGCCGTGATCGGCATCGACGCGGGCACCCCGCCGGCCTTCCTGCTCGCCATGCGCCGCCCCGGCCTCGTCCGGCGACTCGTCGTCATGGAGTCGCTGGTGGGCAGGCTGCAGGGCGCGGAGGAGTTCCTCACCCACGGCGCACCGTGGTGGTTCGGCTTCCACACGGAACCCGGCCTCGCGGAATCCGTCCTGACCGGGCACGAGGACCGGTACATCGACTGGTTCCTCGACGCGGGCACCCTCGGGCAGGGCGTGGATCCCGCCGTCCGCGACGCCTTCGTCCACGCGTACACCGGGACCGGGGCTCTGCGCTGCGCCTTCTCGTACTACCGGGCCCTGCCCGAAAGCGCCCGGCAGATCCAGGAAGCCGTCCGTACGGTCCGGCTGACCGTGCCCACCATGGCCATCGGCGCCCACCCCGTGGGCGGCGCGCTCGCACAGCAACTGCGGCCGGTGGCCGACGACTTGACCGGCCACGTCATCGAGAACTGCGGGCACATCATCCCGCTGCACCGCCCGGACCGGCTCCTCGGCCTGCTGGAGCCGTTCCTTGCCCCGGCGGGGTCAGGGGATCAGCTTCAGCATCATGGCCGGCGGCAGTGACGGGTTGGCCGCGGCCGCCTCCGCCACGCGCCCCTCGGCGTCGCCGAGCAGTTCGACGATGACCGGTACGGGCAGGGACGGGTGGGCGGCGGCCAACGGTCGTGCCTGTGGGTCGGTCAGGCAGGCGAGCAGGGACGGCGCCGTCGCGTTGGGGTGGCGGGCCACCTCGCGGAACGCCTTCCGGACCGGTGGGTCGTGTCTCGTCACGTGCTCCAGCAGGGACGGCGACGCGTCCGGGTTCGTCGCCACCTTGGCCAGCACCCGGACTCCGTGACGGCCGATCATGTCACGCAGCCGGGCCTCGGAGAGGCCGGGGTGAGGGGCGATGGACTTGAGCACCTTCGCGTCGGTGTCGGCGGCCAGCGCGTCGCGTGTTCCGGGCGGCAGATCACGTCGTGCGGCCAGGAGCATCCGTACGGCCGGGACGGGAGACTTGGCCAGGCTCTCGACCTCGGCGGGGGTGGCGGCGGCGATCCGCGGCAGCAGGGTCGCGCCGATCTTGGTGTTGCCCGCCAAGGAGGTGAGCAGGTCCAGTGGCACACGGGGATGGTGGGCCAGTCTGCGCCGTACGTCGGGGTCCACGTCGGTGGCCAGGGCGCGCAGATGGGTGGCGTCGAGTGCGGGGTTCTCGGCGAGGTCGCCCCGTATGCCGGGCAGCGGGTCGTCGACCAGCCGCCCCCATACCTCCGGAGGCAGATCGGGGCGGGCGGCGAGCGACCAGCGCAGCAGCGCCGAGGAATGGCCGGCGAAGCCGGCGGCGACCCGGGCGGGCGTGGCCGGGTTGCTCAGCGCCTGCCGCACCATCTCGTGCACCGTGGACTCGTGGGAACCGGTGCAGAACGCGCCCGGCGGCAGGTCGTCGGCCGGGTGCGGGTGCGGGTGCGGGTGCGGGTGCGGGTGCGGGTGCGGGTGAGCGTGGGCGGCCGGAGTCCGCTCTCGGTCGCAGACCAGGCAGTGCCGCGCCGCAGGCAGCCCGTCCCCGGTCAGCAGCATCTCCAGTACGGCCGGTGGTGTCGCCTCGTTGGCCGCCACCGCGCGGCGGACCTCCGCATGCGGGTGTCGCGCGAGCCGGGCGGCCATGTCCGGGGTGGTCCACAGCGCGAGCTCGGCCACCACCGCGATCTCGGAGTCGGCGGCGAGCGTGTCCGTCGCATCGGGGGGAAGGTCCGGGCAGGCGGCCAGCTTCTCGCGGCGCCAGGTGACCGGATCCGTCGCGAAGCGGCGTGCCCACTCCGGGAGGCCGGCCCCCGTGTCGAGCAGGGCGAGCGCGGCCTGCGGCTGGGCCACGGGATCGATGTCGGCGGACGTCAGGCGTCCCTCGTACGCGAGGTGTACGGCGGTTTCCTCGTCGCGGGCGGCCAGGGCGAGTGCCTGGGCGCGGCCGAGGTCCGGGCGGGCGGCGAGCTCCATGGCGATCTCGTCGTCCGCGACCGTGATCAGCCGGTCGACCAGCTCGGCGGGGAGGGCCGGGTTGGCGGCGAGCCCGCACAGGATGTGGTTCACGAGGGCACATCCTGCCCGGGGCGGGCGGGAAGCGCCCGTGGATTTCCCTCCGGCTCCGTCGGCTCCCCGTATCAACCCCCGTATCGGCTCCCCGTGTCAACGAAATTGCTCAGCCCAGACTGCACAGCTCGAACTGGACAGTCTGGACTGAAGGTTTTAGCGTGGGGGCATGGATGAGAGCAGGGACGGCCACGGTGTCGACGGGATCTCCGGGTCCGCCGCCCGTGCCGCGCGGGATCTGCGGGTCGCCTTCAACCGGCTGCGGCGGCGGATCCGGGAGGTCGCCGAGACGGAGGGGGAGGCGCAGGACCTCACGCCCTCCCAGGTGTCCGCGCTCACACTGGTGAGCAAGAGCGGCGCCGCGACGGCCAGTGGGCTGGCGGCCGCCGAGGGGGTGCGCCCGCAGTCGATGGCCGCCACGCTCGCCGCGCTCGACCAGTACGGGCTGATCGCGCGCAACCCCGACCCCGGGGACGGCCGGCGGCAGCTCGTCACGCTCACCGACGCGGGGCGCGAGCGCATCGAGGGCACCCGGCAGGCCCGTGCGGAGTGGCTGGCCCGGGCCTTCGAGGACCGCTGCACGGAGGCCGAGCGGCAGACCGTCATCGAGGCCATGGCCGTACTGGACCGGCTCACCCGGCCGTGATGCCGAAGATATCCGGACTGGCTCGCTCCGACCGGCCCTCGCGCCACCGCCCCGCGGACTCCTTCGACCGGCGGCTGATCGCCCCGATGGTCCTCGGATCCGTACTGAACCCCATCAACTCCGCCATGATCGCGGTGGCGTTGGTGCCGATCGGGGCCGCGCTCGGGGCATCGCCCGCGCAGACGGCCTGGCTGGTCACGGGGCTCTACCTGGCCACCGCCGTGGGGCAGCCCGTCATCGGACGGCTCGTGGACACCTACGGACCCCGTCGCCTCTATCTCATCGGGACGGCGCTCGTGGGGATCGCCGGGCTGCTCGGCGCCCTCGCTCCGAGCCTCGGCGCGCTGGTCGCCGCCCGGGTGCTGCTCGGAGTCGGCACCTCCGCCGCGTACCCCGCCTCGATGAGCCTCACCCGCAGTGAGGCCGAGCGCACCGGGCGGGACAGCCCGGCCGGAGTACTGACCGCGCTCGCCGTCTCCGCCCAGACCGTCTCCGTCGTCGGCCCCACCCTGGGCGGACTGCTGATCGGCGTGGGCGGCTGGCGCACCATCTTCCTCGTCAACGTGCCGCTGTCGGTGGCCTGTCTGGTCCTCGGCGTGCTGCGGCTGCCGAAGAGCCCGGGCGGGCAGCGGGAGAGGCGCAGCGTCGATCCGCTCGGCATGGCGCTGTTCGCCGGCCTGCTCGCCGCCCTCATGTTCTTCCTGATGAAGCCGCGGGCCGACCACTGGTGGCTGCTCGTCCTCGCCGTGGGCGCGGCAACGGCCTTCGCCCTGCGGGAGGTTCGTGTCGCGGAGCCGTTCATCGACCTGCGGGTGCTCGGCGGCAACGTCCCCATGCTGGCGACCTTCCTGCGTCAATTCCTCAGCTTCACGACGGCGTACGCGTTCCTGTACGGCTTCACGCAGTGGCTGGAGGAGGGGCGGGACCTGTCCGCCGCCACCGCCGGACTCGTCCTGCTGCCCCTGTCGCTCAGCGCGCTGGCCGTCTCCGCCGTCACCGGGCGCCGCGAGGCGATCCGGGGCAAGCTCGTCGTGGGCAGTCTGGTTCAGATCGCCGGGTGTGCCGCGCTGTTGGGCGCGAACTCCGGCAGTGCGATCTGGCTCCTCGGCGCCGTCGGGATCGTCATGGGCATCCCGCAGGGCCTCAACGGCCTCGCCAACCAGAACGCCCTCTACCGGCAGGCCGACCCCGCCCGTATGGGCTCCGCGGCCGGACTCCTGCGCACCTTCATGTACCTCGGCGCGATGGTCGCCTCAGCCGCCGACGCGGCCGTCTTCCCCCATGGCGCCGACACCGGGGGCCTGCACGACCTGGCCCTCTTCATGCTCGCCGGAGCCACGCTGCTCCTGGCGGTGACCCTGCTCGACCGATCCCTGCGCACCCTCGCGCCCTCCACCCCCCGAAAGGCCTGACCATGGCTGTCACCACGCTCGACCCGAAGACCGCGCTCGTCGTCATCGACCTGCAGAACGGCATCGCCGGAAACCCGGGCCTCGCCCCGCACCCGGCCGCCGAGGTCGTGGAGCGGGCGGCCCGGCTCGCGGACGCGTTCCGCGAACAGAGCCTCCCCGTCGTCCTCGTCCGGGTCACCGCCGCCGCCGACGGCGCGGACGGCGTCCCCGGGCGCATCGACGGCCCCGCCCGCGCCCCCCGTGTCTGGCCGGAGGGCTGGGACGTCCTCGTCGACGAGCTCGCCGGTCACCCGGAGGACATCGTCGTCACCAAGCGGAACTGGGGCGCGTTCTACGGCACCGACCTCGACCTGCAGCTGCGTCGCCGCGGGATCACCCAGATCGTGCTGCTCGGCATCGCCACCAGCATCGGCGTCGAGTCCAGCGCCCGCGCCGCCCACGAGCACGGCTACCACGTCACCCTGGCCACCGACGCGATGACCGACCTCGACGCCGAGACCCACCGCAACAGCGTCGAGCGGATCTTCCCGCGTCTCGGTGAGACGGGCACGACGGACGAGATCCTGGAAGTGCTGGCCAAGACCCACGCCTGAGCCGCGCGCCGGGTGAACCGTGGTCGGGTGAACCGTAGTCGGGGTGAGCCGTAGCCGGGCTCAGTGACGGCGGTTGCCCTCCGGCTCCTCCAGGTCCTCCAACTCCCGCACCAGCCCCCGCGCCACCGGCACGGCCACCCCGTGCCGGTCCGCGGCCCGCAGCAACGCGCCGCCGATCGCGTCCAGTTCGAGCGCACGGCCCGCCTCGGCGTCGCGCTGCATGGAGGACTTGGTGTCCGGCGGGAAGGCGTCGTAGCGGGCGAGGGCCACGGCCGGGTCCGCCGGGCCGCCGCACGCCCCGCTGACGGCGGCCGTCTCCGCCACCAGGGCCGTCAACTCCTCGCGGTGGCGCGTACGGACCTCGCCCAGCGGCACCCCGTAACGGGTCGTCAGCAGCGCGAAGGGCGCGAGGAACGACATCTTCGCCCACAGCGTCGCCGCCTCGTCGTCCCGTACGCGGATGGTCGGGCCGGCCGCCGCCAACACCCCGGCGAGCGCGTCCAGTCGGCCGCGCGAAACGCTCTCGCCGGTCAGGTCGATCTCGGCGAAGGGGCTGCCGTGTTCGATCACCCCGGGTGCCGTCCGGGTCGACTCGACGCGGATGACGGCGGGGGCGACACGGGCGGCGCCGTAGCGGGCGCGCAGCGTCGCGGGGTGTTCGACACCGTTCAGGAACGGGACCAGCAGGCCGTCACCGAGCACCTCCGGCCGTACCCGCTCCAGGGCCGCGTCCAGCGTCGTGTGCTTGACGGTGATCAGGCAGGCGTCGACCGGTTCGCGCAGTTCGGTGTCGGCCTCCACGGCCGTCGTGAAGTCCCCGAACCGGCCGCTGCGGACGTGGATGCCGTCCGTGCGCAGCGCCCGCGCCGTTTCGTCCCCGGCCAGACAGATCACCCGGTGTCCGGCCCGCGCCACCAGTGCCGCCAGCAGTCCGCCGACGCCGCCCGGGCCCAGTACCGCCACGGTCGAAGGTTCCTCGGCCCGTTCCTTCGACTGGTCCTTCGACTGGTCCTTCGTCATGGCTGTTCGATCCTCTCGTCGGTCGGCCCCGGAAGGTGGCCGCCTCGACGTAGATCATCCCGCTACGGCAACAGAATCGGCGCCCCGGGTTCCCCCAGGTATGCGCGAGACTGGTCGCATGTGCCGCAGCATCAAGACACTCCGCCCGCCCGTGCTCCCCGAAGAGGCCACCGAGGAGGAGATCCGGGCCGCCGCCCTCCAGTACGTCCGCAAGGTGTCCGGCTTCCGCGCCCCGGCCGCCCACAACCGTGAGGTGTTCGACCGCGCGGTCGAGGCGATCGCCGCCGCCACCGCCGAACTGCTGGACGGCCTGGAGGTACGCGGGGCCGCTCAGCCCCAGGGCGCCGGATAGCCCCCGCGCCCCTCAGGGCCGCGGGTCAGGCGCTGGTGCCCGACTCCTGGGGTTCGGGACGGCGCATCAGGTACGCCGCGCCCGCCCCCGCGCCGAACAGCGCCAGGAACGACACCCCGGTCGCGAACCAGCTCGCGCCCAGCCACTGGCCGCCGAAGTAGCCGAGGGCGACGCTGTAGGCGGCCCAGGCCAGGCCCGCCACGATCGACCACGGCAGGAACTCGCGGACCCGGCGGTGGGCCGCGCCCGCGCCGAGTGAGACGACCGAGCGTCCGGCGGGCGCGAAGCGGGCGAGGACGACCAGCGCGCCCCGGGCGCCGCCGCCGCGCGCGAGGACCGCGCCGAGACGTTCCTGCGCGCGGGACAGCCGACGCGAGCGGGCTATGGCCCGGTCCAGGCGTGCGCCGCCGCGCCAGGCCAGCCGGTAGGCCACCAGGTCGCCGAGGACCGATGCGGTGGCCGCGGAGAGGGTGAGCGCCGCGATGTTGGGCACCGCCTGCCCGACGGCGGCCCCCGCGGAGCCCGCCGCCGCTGCCGTGGCCGCCGTGATGACGAGGACGCCGCTCGGCAGGACCGGCAGGAAGACGTCCAGCAGGACCGAGACGGCCACCGCCGCGTAGATCCATGGGCTGCCCGTCAGCGGCCCCACACTCTCCAACACCGAAACTCCCCTGTACTCCCCCGTTGGCACGACCTCGCCGCTACGTCGCGGGGGAGCGGCAGGCGGCCTGTGACAGCCATACAGCGTACGCGGCGGGTGTGACAGGAGGGTCACTGGGGGTTCATGTGCTTCTCACGGCGGGAGCGAGCAGGGGAGGGGAGAAGTCAGGGCGGGGACGAGTGCCGGAGGAGCGGGGCGCGGGTGCACCAGAAGTCCCGCGCCGCCGATCCGGCCGCGGCGGGCGGGGTCCACCGGCACCGCGAGGACCCGGCACGACTGGGGCTTCCGGCAGGGCGGGGCCGGTTCGGTCGTGCTCTACGACGGGGCGGGCGCGGGAGGTGCGCGGCCGCGTGCTTCACCGTCCCGTTCGGCTGGGTCGCCGGGACGGGTGGGTCAGGGCGGTACGGGACGGCGCCCACCTACGGTGAGGGAGGTGGGCGCCGTCACGGGTGGCGGCCGGGTCAGGCCGCGACGGGCTCCGAGGCCCGCTCGTCCGCACGGGACGCGGCCGTGCGCCCGGCGAAGAGCCGGTCGAGGCCGAGCGCGCCGGAGCCGGTGAAGACCAGCAGCAGCATGGTCCAGCAGAACAGCACGGAGAGCTCACCGCCGTTCTGGATCGGCCACAGGGCCGACGACTGGTGCACGTCGAAGTACGCGTACGCCATCGAGCCCGACGCGATGAACGCCGCGCCGCGGGTGCCGAGGCCCAGCAGCACCAGGGCGCCGCCGACGAGCTGGATCACGGCCGCGTACCAGCCCGGCCAGGTGCCGGACGGGATGGAGCCGCCGTCGGTGCCGGCCGCGCCGCCGAGGACACCGAAGAGCGAGGCGGCGCCGTGCACGGCGAAGAGCAGGCCTATGACGATGCGGAACAGGCCGATGGCGTACGGCTGAGCGTTGTTGAGGCGGTCGGTCATGTGGGGGACTCCTTCGGTCTGGTCCGGTCCGTGGGGGAACCGGATCCTGGGGGCGGAACCGAGTGAGTCACCAAGGTTAGGTGAACCTAATCAATGCTTGCAAGTTCAACATTTAGCCATGCGTCGGGTTCCGTTTGGGCCCCCGTCTCCGCTGTCGCCGCACGTAGCGCGGCCCGCGCCACCGCGTCGGCGTCCGAAAGCGTGACCGAATCCACACCCGGCCGGGCCCCGGCCGCGGTCACCCAGTGCACGCCCTCCGTGGGCACCCCGAAGGCGAACCGCCGTGCGTGCGCGTGACCTTGACGGTCCATCAGACGGTAGGGGCGCGGTGTCACGTCCAGTCCTCCGGTTTCGAAACCGTCGCTCGTGTGCGGACGGCACCCGCCCGTCCTCAGCAGCCGGGTGAGCAGCTCGTCGCCCGTCCGCCTGAGGTCCGGTTCCGGCAGCCGCGCCTCTATCAGCGTCGTCGCGCGCACGGTCGAGCCCGGCACGTCGGGGGAGTGCGCGACCCACGCCCCGTCCTCGGCCCGCACCTCCAGCCGGGGGCCCAGAACGTCCAGGACGCCCGCCTCGATCAGCGCGGCCATCTCCTCGACGCGGCGGCGGGGCGGCCCGATGGAGAGGAAGGCGTTGAGCGGTGTGTACCAGCGGTCCAGGTGGTCACGCCGCGAGCCGCCCGGCAGGCCCCCGTGGTCCACGATCCGCCGCACCTCGTTGCGCAGGTCGCGCAGCACGTCCAGGGCGGCCTTCAGGGGACCGTCGACGTTCCCGAGCGCGGCCTGCTCGGCGTCCTCGCGCAGATGCGCCAGCAGCCAGGAGCGCCAGGCGCCGTGCGTGGCGAAGTCGCGGCCCGCGTACGGGCGCGAGACGCGGTCCCAGCACCAGCGCTCGCCCTCCGGGACGCCGAACTCGTCGAGGACGCGGGCCTCTTGAGGGCTCCGGTGCGGGGCGGTGAGGAAACGGTCCCTGAACTCCAGCAGCCTCGGACGCTCCCACCGCCCGGCGCACACCCCCTCGTAGTAGACCGTCTCCACCTCCTTCGCGATCAGCGGCCATATCTCGCCCAGGAAGTCCGGCGCCTCACCGGAGTCGGCGCGCTTGCGGAAGCCGGCGATGACCTCGTCGGTGAGGACGAGGGGGAGGTGGCGGCCGTAGGGACCCTTCGCGTTGTCGCCGCGGGCCTGGTACGGGACACCGCGGCGCGAGCCCGCGTACAGCCGGGGCTCGCGGCCGGAGGGGAGGTAGCACAGGCCCTCGGCGGTGCGGGTGAAGCGGCCGCCGCGGCCCGTCGTGAGCAGGGCCATGTGGTCGAAGAAGTTGAGACCGAGGCCGCGCAGCAGGACCGGTTCGCCGGGAGCGGGTGCGGCGGCGGAGAGGTCGACGTCCGCCGGGTTGGCGGGCGGGATGTGGCGCAGGCCGTGCCGTTCGGCGTACGCCGTGAGGTCGCGTTGGGTGCGGTCCGGGGTCGTCGGCAGATGGCCCTGGGCGAGGACGACCGCGGACAGTTCCGGCAGTGCGCGCCCGTTGTCGAGGGTGAGGGTCTGGCGGCCGTCGGGGTCGTCCTCGAGCCGTACCGCGCGTGCCGGGTGCACCTCGACGCGCACTCCGGGCGGCGCCGCGCGCACCACCTCGCCGAACACCCACTCCAGGTAGCGGCCGTAGTGCGCGCGGGTCGGGTAGTCGTCCGGGCCCAGCTCGCCGCCCGCCCAGGTGTGCAGGCTCGGCCCGGGGCGGACCGGGCCGGAGCAGTCCACGCTGTCGTCGGTGAAGAGGGTCACCTGCGAGGCCACGGTGTTCATCAGCAGATGGGGCGACTGCGCGGTGCGCCAGACGCGGCCGGGGCCGGGCGGCGACGGGTCGACCATGTGGACCGTCAGCCGTGCTCCGGGCGGGAGCAGCTCCGGCGCGGAGGCGCACAGGCGTTCAAGGACGCTGGTGCCCCGTGGTCCCGCGCCGACGACGGCGAGGGAGACATCGACGGCAGGGGTGGTCCCGGAGGGCGCGGCGCTCACTGCAGACAAAGGTGTGACTCCCGGGCATGGAGGGCGCATGACGGCGAACCGCCTGCTGGGAGCTCCACGGGAAGGCCCCCTGGAAGCGGACGGTCCGCCTCATCATGCCGTCGGCGAGAACCCGAACCGAGCCCCGGGCGGGAGGATCGCCGCCCGCTGTGGGATGCGTCACGGGTACCTCACGCGCCCCTCACGCACCTCTCGCACGGCTATCACGCTTGCTTCACAAGCGTGTTGTGAACGGCAGAGGTCGACCGTGGGCGTTCACGAACCGATCTCGGACTCCATGACCGTCCGCAGCCGGGCGGCGCTCCCGCCCTTCCCCGCCCGCGCCTGCTCCAGCCGCAGCCGGCCCGAACGTCCTTGCAGGGTCAGGGTCATGAGCTGGTTGCCGAACCAAGGGCCGCCGGTCTTGCGCCAGTCGACGGGCGGCCGGTCGCACTTGCCGTGCCGGGCGAACCGGCGCCCGATCGCCCGGCCGACCGCGCTCCACCCGAAGCGGAAGCCGAGCCGTATGGACAGGGGGATGGAGTTGTGGACGGGTGAGCAGGTCAGCTGGAGCACGCGGGCGTCGGGGGAGCGGGGGGAGTCGGGCGTCCCGGGGGTCCCGGAAGGCCACTGGGGCTCGGCGATGTAGGCGTGGTGGACGTCTCCGGACAGCACGGACACCGTCGCGGGGGCGTCCGGTCCGGAACCGGCCTCGGCGATCAGCTCCGTGAGCGCGGCGAAGGACGCGGGGAAGGCCGCCCAGTGTTCGAGGTCGGCCCGGCGGCGCAGCTTCTCCCCGAACCGGGCCCAGCGCGCGCCCCGTTCGCCCCGGCACAGGGCGGCGTCCCAGGTCTCGGCGTCGTGCACGAGGTGGGGGAGCAGCCAGGGCAGTGAGGTGCCGATCAGGAGGTGGTCGCAGGTGCCCGGCGCGTCCAGCGCCTGCTCGCGCAGCCACCGCTCCTCGCCCGCGTCCAGCATCGCCCGCCGGTCCTCGGCCAGCACACGGGCCGCCCGGGTGTCCACCATCAGCAGCCGTACGCGGCCGAAGTCGCGGCGGTAGCTCCAGCGGACGGAGGCCGGGTCGGCGTCGGACTGGGCGGCGAAGGCGCTCAGCACGTCGGTGCCGTCGGGGGTCTCGCGGACGGCGGCGTACAGGGCGTCCTCGGCGAGTTCGCGCGGTGAGAGGTTGCCGAGGTGCTGGTGGACCCAGTACGACATCAGGCCGCTCAGCAGCCGCTCGCGCCACCACGCCGTGGCCCGCATGTCGGCGAGCCAGGAGGCGCTGGTGTTCCAGTCGTCGATGACGTCGTGGTCGTCGAAGATCATGCAGCTCGGCACGGTCGACAGCAGCCAGCGCACTTCGGGGTCGAGCCAGGATTCGTAGTAGAGGCGGGTGTACTCCTCGTAGTCCGCGACCTGGTCGCCCGGGGGGTCCGCGAGGTTGCGGCGGGCGGCGAGCCAGCGCTGGGTGGCCTTCGAGGTCTCGTCGGCGTACACCTGGTCGCCCAACAGGAGCAGGACGTCCGGCCGTTCGCTCCCGGGCTCGCCCGCGATACGGGCCGCCAGCGTGTCCAGCGCGTCGGGTCCGGCCGGGTCCTTCTCGTCGGCGGGCGGCGCGGCCCAGCGGCAGGAGCCGAAGGTGACGCGGACGGCGTCCTCCTCGCCCCGGGTGCGGACGACGGAGGGCGGGAAGGGGGAGCCGGGCGGCGGCCAGACGCCGACGCCGTCCAGCAGCACCTCGTAGGTGGTGTCCGTGCCCGGGGTCAGACCGGTCACCGGCACCAACGCGTAGTGGTGCCCGGCGACTTGGAAGGTGCGGGCCGAGCCGCGGGCGCCGTCGGCGCAGCGCACCTCGGCGGTGCACGGACGGCTCGCCTCGACCCAGAAGGTCGCGGACGAGCCGTCGACGTACCTCAGCAGCGGTCCCAGGCGCAGCTCCGCCAAGGTGATCACCCCTCTCCGTCGCCCCGTACGGTACGGAACGACGGAGATGAGCGGGGAGGTTCCGCGAACTGCGCCGGTTTCCGTGGGGGGAGGGGACCGGCGGTGAGCCGTGGGGGGACCGGTGCGGGGATCAGCAGCCGCTGAGGACCGAGCTGAGCTTGCTCTTCTCCGCCGAGTCGACCTTGAGGTTGTAGTAGTACTTCACCTGGACCCAGGCGCGGACGTAGGTGCAGGCGTAGGAGCTGAGCGGGGGCATCCACTCGGCCGGGTCCTGGTCGCTCTTCTGCTGGTTCACGTTGTCCGTGACGGCGATGAGCTGCGGACGGGTCACGTCGTTGGCGAAGGCCTGGCGCTGGGCGGTGGTCCAGGCGCTGGCGCCGGAGTCCCAGGCCTCGGCGAGCGGGACGAGGTGGTCGATGTCCACGTCGGAGGCGGCGGTCCAGGTGGCGCCGTCGTAGACCGAGTACCAGGTGCCGCTGGTGGCGGTGCAGGCGGAGTTGGTGACGACGTTCGAACCGTCGCGCTTGAGGATGTACTCACGGGTGTTGCAGGTGCCGCTGATGGTGATCCAGGTCGGGAACAGGTCCCGGCTGTAGCCGGTGCGGTTCTCCGTCGCCACGGTGAGCGAGGCGAGGTAGGTGCGCGCGGTGGCGGCGCTGACCGGGGTGGGGAGTGCGGCGGAGGCGGTCGGGCCGTTGAAAATCCCGACCATGGCTATCAGGCCGGTGAAGGCGGCGAGTATGCTCAGCCGTCGACGCGCGTAGACCTTTGGCATGCGAACTCCCTTGGGGTGGGGGGACGTTGGGGCGAGCGGGCCCATGCTCGCGGTGGCGCGTTTCCGGAAGGTGTGAGTCAGGTAAGAAGCTAGTGACGTGCGCATGACATGCCAAGGGGTTCGGGGTAATCGGTTTCTGCGGATCGGGGAAGGCGGGCTCCGGGGGTGCGGCGGTGTGGCCGGTCCGAGGGGCCCGGGACCTTCGGCCCTGTCCGGCCCGTTTCGTCATCCCGTACGATGGGTGGCGCAGAAGGGGAGTAGCTCTTCGCCGGACCGTCGACATACTGCTCAGCTCGTCTGAGCCGGCGCCCGGAGGCAGACCGTCACGGTCGGCCAGCGAGACCTTCGGCAGAGCAGTGCACTGTCCGCGCGTACGTCCTCGTGCGGGCGCCGATGTGTGCTGCCGTGCCGAGGTGTCGCGTAGCAGTCACAGCACTCTCGGTGGGGCAGCCCCGACCGATTGAGGGATTTTGATCAGCATCACCGTGATGGCGCTCGTCTTCGGCGTCGTCTTCCTCGCCGAGCTGCCGGACAAGACCGCGCTCGCCGGGCTCGTCCTCGGCGCCCGCTATCGCGCCTCGTACGTCTTCGTGGGCGTCGCCGCCGCCTTCGCCGTGCACGTCGTGCTCGCCGTCGCCGCGGGCAGTGTGCTGACCCTGCTGCCGCAGCAGATCGTGCACGCGATCACGGGTGTGCTGTTCCTCGCCGGTGCCGCCGTGCTGCTCCTGAAGAAGGGCGAGGACGAGGAGGAGATCCGCGACCCCGCGAACCAGAGCTTCTGGAAGGTCTCGGGGGCGGGCTTCATGCTCATCCTGGTCGCCGAGTTCGGTGACCTCACGCAGATCATGACGGCGAACCTCGCGGCCCGGTACGACGACCCGCTCTCGGTCGGCCTCGGCGCGGTGCTCGCGCTCTGGGCGGTGGCCGGACTCGGCATCGTCGGCGGCAAGGCCCTGATGAAGCGGGTTCCGCTGGAGCTCATCACCAAGGTCGCGGCCATGCTGATGCTGGCGCTGGGCGTCTGGAGTCTGTACGAGGCGGTGGCGGCCTGAGCCACTGGTGCCCCGCTCGCCGGGGCGTCGTCGGGGCCTCGGTCGGGGCGTCGCCGAAGGGCCCGGCGGTCGTCCCGGTCGAAGGTGGTGGCGCCGGCCCCTCTCGTTTTGTATCGTAGAGAAACAAAGTGGCTCCCGTCCGCACTCCCTGACCGGCGGGCGGGGCCGCCTTGTCCCCGGGGGACCCGGTGCTGATCCAATGGACGCCCCCGGCCCCTTCCCCCATGCTCTGGAGCCTGCCGATGACGGCCACCACCGTTCTGACCGCCCGCGCCCTCCTGCTCGACATGGACGGCACCCTCGTCAACTCGGACGCCGTGGTCGAGCGCTGCTGGCGCCGCTGGGCCGAGCGGCACGGGCTGGACGGGGACGAGGTCATGAAGGTCGTCCACGGGCGGCAGGGGTACGCGTCGATGGCGGTGCTGCTGCCGAACCGGCCCATGGAGCAGAACTACGCCGACAACGCGCGCATGCTCGCCGAGGAGACCGCGGACATGGACGGGGTCGTCGCGATTCCGGGTGCCGCGGAGTTTCTTGCCTCGCTGGACGGGGTGCCGCATGCCCTTGTCACTTCCGCGGATGTGGGGCTGTCCACGGCGCGGATGGCTGCCGCCGGGCTGGGGCTGCCGGATGTGCGGGTCACCGCGGAGTCCGTCGGTGCGAGCAAGCCTGATCCGGAGGGTTTTCTGAAGGGTGCTGCCGAGTTAGGTGTGGCGCCTGAGGAGTGTGTTGTCTTCGAGGATTCGGGGGCCGGGATTTCCGCTGGGCGGGGGGCCGGGATGCGGGTGGTCGGGGTGGGGCCCCGGGCCGGCTTTCATCGGCCGGATGTCGTGGTGCGGGATCTGACGCAGGTGCGGGTGGAGGTTGGCGGGGGCGGGACGATACGCCTGCACATCGCCTGACACCGACTTTCCTCGCCCCCGCCGCCCCTACCCGTCCCATCCCAGGGGCTCCGCCCCCAGACCCCCCATCGGCCTGAACGGCCTCGTCCTCAAACGCCGGACAGGCTGAAAGACACGCGCCACCGCCCTCAAGAGACACGAGGAACTACGCACCCGCCCCCGCCGGGGCCGCAACGGAAGAGCTCCAGGCGACCGGGAATCGCGGGGTGAAGCCCCCGCCTCAGGGGCGCGGGGAACTGCGCGATCGGCCCCCGCCGGGCCGCAGTCGAAGAACTCCGAGCGGCCGGGGAATCGCGGGGTGAAGCCCCCGCCTCAGGGGCGCGGGGAACTGCGCGATCGGCCCCCGCCGGGCCGCAGTCGAAGAACTCCGGGCGGGTGGGGAATCGCGGGGTGAAGCCCCGCCTCAGGGGCGCGGGGAACTGCGCGATCGGCCCCCGCCGGGCCGCAGTCGAAGAACTCCGAGCGGCCGGGGAATCGCGGGGCGAAGCCCCCGCCTCAGGGGCGCGGGGAACTGCGCGATCGACCCCCGCCGGGCCGCAGCCGAAGAGCTCCGGGTGGGTGGGGGGCGTGGGGGACTGCGTGAACGGTCCCCGGTGGGGTGCGGCCGGTGAATCAACCGGATCCGCCGGACGCCTACGGCGTCCGCGTCTCGCCCTCGAGGCTCGCACGCGTCGCCGCCCCGTACTCCCCGGACTTGTCGCCCGTGATGCCACGGGCCCACTGGTAGCGGCGTACCGCGTCCTCGACCTGGCCGGAGTACCTGCCGTCGGCCTTACCGGTGTAGAGGGACAGCTGGCGCAGGCGCAGTTGGAGTTCCGTGACCTCGGAGCCCTGGTCACCGCGGCGCAGGGTCTGGACGGGCTGATCGCCCGTGGAGCCCTGGCCCGGCGCCAACGAGGCAGCCGTGGTGGGCGTGGGTGTGGATGACGGTGAGGGTGCGGGCGGCTGCGATCGCGTCGCCGACGCCGAGGGGGACGGACTGCCGCTGGGCGATGGGGACGGAGGCGTCGCTGTCGTTGCCGTCGTCGTGGGGGATGCGGCGATTCCGGGGGCCGTCCCCGAGCCCGATCGCGGCGACGGTGACGACGTCGGCGTCGACGTCGGCGTCGGTGACGGGTCCGGCACGCTCGCCCGTACGTCGTCCGGCAGCGCCCGGTCCCGCGCGGGGGCGTCGTACGAGAACAGCCCGCTCGCGAACCCCGCCGCCGCCACGACCGCCACCGCGGCCCCGGTCACGGCCAGCAGGGCCGTACGCCGTCGCCGCCGGGGAGGTTCCTCCGAGAGGGGGAGTGGGGGTGGGGGTGGTTCCAGGAGTTCGTTCCCGGAGTCGACGTGTCGTGCGGCACCGAGGGCCTCCGACGGCACCGTACGCAGGCGCATGGTGGCCGGGGCGGACTCGTTCGCCGTCAGGTCCACGGCCGGCAGATCCACGTAGGGGCGGATGCGCAGGGGATCGAAGTCCTCCGCCGCTGCCGCCTCCGCGGTGCGCGCGTCGCGCAGGGCGTCGGACGCGCGCCGGGTGCAGGCGCAGGACGGGGTGCCGTCCGGCGTCCGGGGCGCGGCGCACTCGGGGCAGACATGCCCGTTCGGATCAGTCACGCGTTGGGTCCCTCCCCCTGAGACTCGCCCCCTCGGAACTCCCGAGGTTAGCCACATCCACCACACCCTCTCCCAGGAGCCCCCGGAATCCCTCCTTCCGCACCCGTTACAAGCTTCAACAGGCCATAACCCGCCATACCGACCACCATGGAGGGTGACCGAGACCCCAGGGGCTCATGGGAGGTCCGCATGACGGGCGAGATACCCGGTGATGTGCACGACCCGGACGCACCGCCGCACGACCCCCCGTACGGTGTGAACGAGTCGGCCGTGCGGAGGCGCTCGGCGGCAGCCGTCGACGCCAAGGAGGCGCCGGTGCACGGCAGCGTCGTCGTCTCGATCGGCGCGCTGCTGCTCGGCATGCTGCTGGCGGCCCTCGACCAGACGATCGTGTCGACCGCGCTGCCCACCATCGTCAGCGACCTGGGCGGCCTCGAACATCTGTCGTGGGTGGTCACCGCGTATCTGCTCGCGTCGACCGCGGCCACTCCGCTGTGGGGCAAACTCGGCGACCAGTATGGCCGGAAGAAGCTGTTCCAGGCCGCGATCGTGATCTTCCTCGTCGGGTCCGCATTGTGCGGAATGGCGCAGAACATGGGCGAGTTGATCGGCTTCCGGGCCCTTCAGGGCCTCGGCGGCGGTGGGCTCATCGTGCTGTCCATGGCGATCGTCGGCGACATCGTCTCGCCGCGCGAACGGGGCAAGTACCAGGGGCTGTTCGGGGCCGTCTTCGGTGCGACGAGCGTGCTCGGGCCGCTGCTCGGCGGGCTGTTCACCGAGCACCTCAGCTGGCGCTGGGTCTTCTACATCAACCTGCCGGTCGGCGTGGTCGCGCTCATCGTGATCGCGGCCGTCCTGCACATCCCGAGGAAGTCCGCCCGGCACGTCATCGACTACCTCGGCACGTTCCTCATCGCCGCGGTCGCCACCTGTCTCGTTCTCGTGGCCTCGCTCGGCGGTACCACCTGGGGGTGGAGCTCGCCGCAGATCATCGGTCTCGCGGTGCTCGGTGTCCTGCTCGCCGTGGCCTTCGTGGCGGTGGAGCAGCGGGCGGCCGAACCCGTCCTGCCCCTGCGGCTCTTCAGTATCCGCACCTTCACCCTCTCCGCCGTCATCAGCTTCATCGTCGGTTTCGCGATGTTCGGCGCGATGACCTATCTGCCGACCTTCCTCCAGGTCGTCCGGGGCGTGAGCCCCACCCTGTCCGGCGTGTACATGCTGCCGATGGTGTTCGGGCTGTTGCTGTCCTCGACCGTCTCCGGGCAGATCGTCAGCCGTACCGGACGCTGGAAGGTCTTCCCCGTCGCGGGCACCGGTGTCACGGCGATCGGTCTGCTCCTGCTCCACAAGCTCGACGAGCACAGCAGCACCGGCGAGGTGAGCGTGTACTTCCTCGTCTTCGGCCTGGGCCTCGGCCTGGTCATGCAGGTCCTGGTCCTGATCGTGCAGAACGCGGTCTCGTACGAGGATCTGGGCGTCGCCACCTCCGGCGCCACCTTCTTCCGCTCTATCGGCGCCTCGTTCGGCGTGGCCATCTTCGGCACCGTCTTCGCGAGCCGCCTCGGCGACAACCTGGTGGCCGTGCTGAGCGGAAGGCACCTGCCCGCCGGCATCACGCCGGACAGTCTCAAGGCCGACCCGAAGGGCATCGCCGACCTGCCGTTCGCGCTCCGCCAGCCCGTCCTGCACGCGTACGCCTCGTCGATCACCGACGTCTTCCTGTACGCCGCCCCGGTCGCCCTGCTCGGCTTCGTCCTGGCCTGGTTCCTGCGCGAGGACAAGCTGCGGGGTTCGGTCACGGCACCCGACATCACCGAGACGCTCGCCACCAATCCGGTGGAGCGGTCGTCGTACGACGAGGTGTGCCGCGCGCTGTCCGTGCTCGGCACCAGGGAGGGGCAGCGGGAGATCTACGTGAAGATCACCGAGCGGGCCGGGTACGACCTGCTGCCCGCCGCGAGCTGGCTGCTGCTGCGGATCAAGAAGTACGGCTGGGCGGAGCCCGCGCTGCTGGCCGAGCGCAGCACCGTACCGCTGCCCGTCGTGCTGGCCGCGGCCCGGCAGTTGGAGGAGCGCCGTCTCGCCGCCCGCGAAGGGCTCGACCTCGTCCTCACGGACGAGGGCCGCGAGGTCGCCGGGAAGCTGGCCGAGGCCCGTGAGGAGTCCCTGGCGGAGCTGCTCGGCGACTGGTGGGGACCGGACCGCCCGACCGATCTGACCAAGCTGGTCAAGGAGCTGAACGGCGAGCTGTGCGGGTCCGACGCGGAGCGGCCGCACGACGGGACGGTGCCGCGTACGCATCCGCGCGGGACACCGGCGTGAGTCCGGACACCGGCGTGAGTCCTGCGTCGGACTTCACGGCGTCAGCTTCTTCGTGAACCAGTGGTCGGCGTAGGTCTCGTCGTTGTGCGGCTCGGTCTCCTCGTAGCCGTGCCGCGCGTACAGGGCACGTGCCTCCACCAGGTCGCCCCGGGTGTCGAGGATCAGCCGCTCGGCGCCGAGGCCGCGCGCCGCCTCCTCGGCCGCCGTGAGCAGCAGCGCCGCACCACCTTTTCCGCGCAACCGCTCGCGCACGAACACGCGCTTCAGCTCACCCGTCGTGGCGTCGAGCATCCGTACTCCGGCCATGCCGCCGGGGTCGCCGCCGTACCGCGCGACCAGCAGTACCCCGCCGGGCGCCCGGAACTCGGCACCCGGGGTCGCCGCGATCTCCCGCTCCAGTTCCCCGGGGTCGGTCGGGTGCCCCTCGTGCAGCAGGTACCAGCGGTCGCTGACCTCCGTGTAGTACGCGCGCCACAGCGCGGCGGCGACGGGCGAGTCGAAGGGCTCGGGGGCGATGATCCAGGTCATGGCGGTCATTGTCGGGAGGCGCGGCCCCCTGTTCGCAAGCGGATTTCGGCGGGGCGCCGGTGAGGGGTTCGTTTGAGTGCGGGGTTCCGGGCAACCCGGTCCTCGAACCGGCCCGTCGGGTCGAGAACCCGGGAAGGCACCCATGTCCACAGGCCTCATCATCGCTTTGATCGTGATCGTGGCGGTCGCCGTCGTCGCGGCCGCGCTGATTCTTTTGGCCCGCAGGCCGCAGGGCGGGCGCACACTGCGGCGGCGCTTCGGGCCCGAGTACGACCGGGCCGTCGCCCAGCACGACGGCGACGCCAGGGCCGCCGAGCGTGACCTCGCCGAGCGGGTGAAGCGACACGGCTCGCTGCGTGAACGGCCTCTGGAGCCCGCGGCCCGCGACGAGTACGCGGCCCGCTGGGGGGCCGTTCAGGAACGCTTCGTCGACTCGCCCCAGGAGGCGGTGGCCGAGGCGGACCGGCTGGTCGCCGAGCTGGCCGGCGCACGCGGCTTCCCCGACGGCGAGCGCTATGAGGAGCAGCTCGACGCGCTCTCCGTCCACCACGGACACCATCTGCACGGCTACCGGCGCGTCCACCAGGCCAGGTACGCCCGCACCGCGGGCGCCGGCGGCAGCACGGAGGAGCTCCGCTCGTCCATGGTGGAGGCCCGCGGTCTCTTCGAGGAGCTGCTGGCCCCGGTGCGCGAGGACGCCCGCCAGAACACCGCCGACACCGCCCCTGCCGCGGCATCCGTCCCGGACGGGCGCTCCCAGCGAGCCCATGTTCCGTCGGTACTGACCAGGCGTCATGCGAAGGGGAGTTGAGGAAGTGAAGAAGATGACTTCGGACAACGGAAATGAGAACACTCCGCGTCGTGAGGCGATGACGGATCGCGGCGACGTCGACCCCCTCGTCCACCGGCACGCCCAGGACGCCCAGGTCGCTCCGCAGCCCGGACCCGGCACCCCCGCCGACCCGGCGGTCCGCGACACCCGCGCCGGACAGGACGCCGACATGCGGGCCGGACAGGACGCCGACACCCGCGCCGGACAGGACGCCGACATGCGGGCCGGGCAGCGGGAAGACATGCGCTTCGCGCGGCCGGATTCCGCCCGCTCCGGGCAGGAGGGTGACCCCACCCGGGCCGGGCAGCGGGAATCCATGCCCGCCGAGGAAGCGGAGTTCGCCCGCGGTGGTGCGCGGGATGAACGCACTCGTGCCGGGCGGCAGGAATCGGCTGTCGGGCAGAGCGGCCCCACCCCCGCGGAGCAGCGCGGTGCCGCTCCGCGGGGGGACGGCGACGGGGCGTTGCTGCCGCACGACGAGTGCGACAAGTACGCGTTGCGGATGCAGCACGCCGTCGGTGGGTTCGTGGACGGCCCGCGGGCGTCCGTCGAGGAGGCGGACCACGTCCTGGAGGAGCTGACCACCGAGTTCACGGACGCCATGACCCGGCGCCGCCGCAGTCTGCGGACGACCTGGCAGGCGGCCGGTGAGAGCGACACGGCCGACACCGAGAAGCTGCGGCTCGCCCTGCGCGACTACCGCGAGGTGACCGAGCGACTCCTGCACCTGTAGGTGACCGAGCGACTCCTGCACCTGTGGAAGACCGAGCGCCTCCCGCACCGGTCGGGAGGCCGAACCGTCGAGTACCACCGAGAGGCCGCGCCCCGGACCATGTTCCGGGGCGCGGCCTCACCCGTTGACGGGGTCATCCGGCCCGGCGCTCGCGCCACTCCCGGACGATCTCGTCCACGTCGTACGGCTTGAGGCCGAGGGGCGGTCCCGGCGGCGGCTTGAACATGACCTCGCGGATCTTGGCGTTGATGTCCTCGACGATCCGGCGCACGACGCGCTCCGAGGGCGCCACCGAGGCCGCCGCGAGCGCGTCCTCTGCCTCCTTGCGCAGGGCCAGCGTCGGCGGCAGCACCGACAGCCCCTCGCGGGCCATCTTCCGCTTGATCCACCACAGTTCGTCGTACGGAGCATCGGACACGGCGGGCATGGGTTTGCCCGCACCGGGCAGGTCCGCGAACTCGCCGCGGGCCTCCGCCTCACGGATCTGTCGGTCGACCCAGGTCTCGAAGCTGACCCCGGGTGGCTTCCGTTCGGTCATGCGTCCATTGTGCCGTACGACACACGATCGGACGATCGGGAGATTTATCATGCGGCGGCGGCGCGTCAACCACACTCGGTACCAGGAGGGTTGAGGCGCCGCGGCCCGGATGAACGCTGGAACTCGAAGGAGCGCACGTGCTCGAACTCACCATGGCCTCGGTCACCGGGGCGGACGCTGGTGCGACGGCCGGAATGCTGATGGCCGACGCGCCGAGCGACCCCGGAGCCGTGCTGCGGGTGGGCCGGGACCGGGCCGTGTGCCGGCTCGCGACCCCCGACGACTGGCTGTTCGTCTCCCGGGTCCACCTGGAGTTTCTCTGCGGCCCGGACGGTACCTGGCAGGTCACCTGGCTGCACGGATCACGCCCGGAGCCTTCCGCCGAGGTACGGCTGACGCTGGCCGGACTGGCGACCCAGGCCGTCCCGTACGGCGGGACGGCGAAGCTCCCCGCGGGCGGTTCGGGGGAGATCGTCATCCTCGACCGCACAGGACCGAACAGCGTGAACGTGGGTTTCTATCACGAGACCTGAGCCCCCTGGAGCGCGAGCCTGAGCCCCCGGAGCGCGAGCCTGAGCGCCCCGGAGGGAGAAGCGGGCGTCAGGCCAGCACGCGCGCCAGCGCGAACCCGTCGTACCCCTTGCTGCCGACCGTCTGGATCGCCGTACCGCTCAACTTCGGGTGGGCGGCGATCAGTTCGAGAGCGGCTCGGGTGCCCCGCACGCTCGGTTCGGTGCTGCCCACCTCGGTGACCCGCCCGCTGCGCACGACGTTGTCGACGACGATCAGGCTGCCGGGGCGGGTGAGCTTGAGGGCCCACTCGACGTAGTGCGGGTTGTTCACCTTGTCGGCGTCGATGAACACGAAGTCGAACGGCTCCGGGTTCTCCTCGGCCAGCTTCGGCAGCGACTCCAGCGCGGGTCCGACCCGCACCTCGGCGATCTTGTCGAGGCCCGCGCGGGCGAGGTTGCGGCGGGCGACCTCGGCGTGCGTGGCGTCGTACTCGAAGGTGATCAGCCGGCCGTCGGACGGGAGCGCGCGGCCCAGCCAGATGGTGCTGTAGCCGCCGAGGGTGCCGATCTCCAGGATGCGGCGGGCGCCCTGGATCTCGGCGAGCAACTGGAGCAGCTTGCCCTGGTTCGGCGCGACAGCGATCTGCGGCAGCCCCGCGGCGTCGCTGTCGCGCAGGGCCGCCGTCAGTGACTCGTCGGCGGGGGCGAGGAGGGTGGCGAAATAGTCGTCGACTTCGTTCCAGAGCTGCGACTCGCTCATGAACCATGCCTTTCGTATGCCTAGTTAGATCTCCTAACTAGTCCCGCGGCCCAACCTACACGGCGGGTGCGGAGCCCGGCAGCGGGCGACCCGCGGACTCGGTCATGAACCACACGGCCACGCCACCGACGACGGCCGCGGCCATCATGTAGTAGGCGGGCATCATCATGTTCCCGGTCGCCCCGATGAGCGCCGTCGTCACCAGCGGGGTCGTACCGCCGAAGAGCGAGACGGAGACGTTGAAGCCGATGGACAGCGAGCCGTAGCGGACCTTCGTCGGGAAGAGCGCCGGGAGTGCGGCGGGCATCGCGGAGGTGAAGCAGACCAGCAGCAGGCCCAGTGCGCCCATGCCGAGCGCGACCGCGAGCAGACTGCCCTGGCGGATCAGCAGGAGTGCCGGGACGGACAGGGCGAGGAAGCCGACGCAGCCCGCGGCGATCACCGGGCGGCGGCCGATCCGGTCGGTCAGCGCGCCCGCGAAGGGCTGGACGATCATCATCAGCGCCATCACGCCGAGGACGACCAGCAGGCCGTGCGTCTCGTCGTACTTCAGCTCGCTCGTCAGATAGCTCGGCATGTACGACAGCAGCATGTAGTCGGTGACGTTGAAGACCAGCACCAGGCCGACGCAGAGCAGCAGCGCGCGCCACTGGCCCGCGACCATCTCGCGCAGCCGCACCTTGGGGCGGTCCGCCTCCTTCTTCGAGGCCTTCGCCAGTTCCGCCGCGAACGCCGGGGTCTCCTCCAGGCGCATCCGCAGATACAGGCCGATGATCCCCATCGGGCCCGCGATCAGGAACGGCACGCGCCAGCCCCAGGACAGCAGGTCCTCGGTGGACAGGAAGGCGGTCATGAGGGTGACCAGGCCGGCGCCGCCGATGTATCCGGCGAGCGTGCCGAACTCCAGCCAGCTCCCGAAGAAGCCACGCTTCTTGTCGGGCGCGTACTCGGCGATGAAGGTGGAGGCGCCCGCGTACTCGCCGCCGGTGGAGAAGCCCTGGACGAGCCGGGCCGCGAGCAGCAGCAGGGGAGCGCCGACGCCGATCGTGGCGTACGACGGGATCAGGCCGATCGCGAAGGTGCCCGCCGCCATCATGATCATGGTGAGGGCGAGGATCTTCTGGCGGCCGACGCGGTCGCCGAGCGGGCCGAAGACCATGCCGCCGAGCGGGCGGACGAGGAAGGCCGCGGCGAAGGCGCCGAAGGTGGACAGCAGCTGCGCGGTGGGGTTGCCGGAGGGGAAGAAGACCTTGCCCAGCGTCACCGCGATGTAGCTGTAGACACCGAAGTCGAACCACTCCATCGCGTTGCCGAGGGCGGCCGCCTTGACGGCCCGCCTGACCAGGGCCGGATCGGTGACGTAGGCCTCGGGCGGCGCGGGGGTCCGGGGTCGGGGTACGGCGGGGGCGACTGCTGTGGCGGACGGCAAGGGCATGCCCTTCGTAGGGGACGGGGACGTGGCTCACCCGGAAGTGGGCCGAAAAACGACCATAGGGGCACTCCTTGGCATCACGTGCCGTAGGCAACTCGATGCATGCTGCAAGTAAATGCGCCCTACGCAGGGGTGTCGGCCGGATCGCGCGCCGCTTTTCCGGGGCTCCTTTGTGAGCTAAGTCGCGAACGGAGGGGGGAACCGGAATCGGGCGCGGACTATCGTCATCCGGACAAAAGGCGGGAGGCCGTCAGGTGAAGAGGGGGTTGCCTGCGTCTCTCAATCGGGGCGTGCGAGCCTCGTAAGGTCCGGGCCGGGCCCGGACGTACGGGGCGCGCGGGACGAACGGGACAAACGGGGTGGGAGGGTCGGCGGGGCGTGGCGAACGTTGAGCACGGCGGGACAGCGGGCAATGCCTTCGGGGCGGGGGCGGCGGAATCGGCGAGAGCGAGACTGCGCGCGATCCGGATAGGGCTGTGGCTGATCGCCGCGGTCCTGGCGATACGGCAGCTCACCGTCGTGCTGAGCACCCCGAAAGGGGAACGGCTGACGGACCTGGAGACCTGGGTCGGACCCAACGGCGTCCTGCATGTGAAGGGATCGCTGTACGACTCGACGCAGTTCACCGGGACCCCCTTCGGAGGACTCGTCCTCAAACCCCTCACCCGCGCCGCCGAACAGGCGCTCGGCTGGGGCTGGACCTTCGGCAGTCTCTCGCTGGTCGTCGTGCTCGGCCTGGTCGTCGCACGCGCCCTGCCCCAGCCGGTGAGCCGGCGCACCGCCCTGCTCGCCGCGCCCGTCGCGATCAGCCTGCTGATGCTGTCGCTGCCGGTGCGCAACGCCCTCTACCTCGGCCAGACCAGCATCATCCCGGTGCTGCTCGTCCTGCTGGGCTGCTTCGCCGTCCGGGGCGAGCGCGCCAGTGGCCTGCTGATCGGCGTCGCCGCCGCCCTCCAGCCCACCATGCTGCTCTTCGCGCCGCTGCTCTGGTTCACCGGGCGCCGTCGCGCCGTCGAGTCCACCGCGATCACCTTCGCCGGCCTCGGCGCGCTCGCCTGGGCCGTGATGCCGCACGACTCCACCACCTACTGGGTGCACCACCTGGCGGGCGTCGGCCTCGGCGGGGACGCCGACGCCCTCTCCAACCAGTCGCTGCACGGCGCGCTGCTGCGGCTCGGCCTCAACGGCCCGCTGGAGATCACCCTGTTCCTGCTGCTGGGCGCCGCGGTCGCCGCCCTCGGCCTGCGCCGCGCCATCCGCTACGCACGGGACGGGCAGCTGCTGCTGGCCGTGGCGATCACCGGCTGCGTCGCCGTCGTCGTTTCGCCCACGTCCTGGCAGCATCAGCTGCTGTGGGTGCTGCTCGCGCTGGTCGGCAGGGTCGGCAAGAAGACCTCGGACCGCCCCATGTGGCCCGTCGCCGTCATCCTTGTCATGACGCTGCCCGCGAAGATGATGCTGCCGAACATGGCGGCGCTCTTCCCGCTGCGCGACAACCTGGTGCTGCTCGCCGCGCTCGCCGCCGCCACGATCGTGCCGTTCCTCTCCCGCACCTCGGAGTACTACCGGGCGCCGATCCCCACCGACTACGCCCGGTCCGTCCCCACGCGCTGGAGGCGGGTGCCGCTGCTCCCCTTCCTGGGCCGGGTGTTCACCCGCCCGAACCTGCTGCTCGAACTGCTCCTGATACGCGTCGGCTACTCCGCCTACCAGCAGGTCAGGCTCGCCGCGACGGGCGGCACCAACGCGGGCGGCCGGGCCACCGCCGAACACCACGGCGACCAGATCCTCTCCATCGAGCGGTTCCTGCACATCGACATCGAGCACTGGGTCAACCACGCCGTGTTCAAGGTCGAGTGGCTGCGGGCCTTCTTCGACTTCTATTACGAGTCGTTCCACTTCGTCGTCCCGCTCACCGTCCTCGGCGTGCTCTACGTCCGTCGCCCCGGCGACTACCGCTGGGCGCGCTCGGCGCTGGGCTTCGCCACCCTGATAGCGCTCCTCGGCTTCTGGCTCTTCCCGCTCGCCCCGCCGCGCCTGATGCCGGGCCTCGGCGTCATCGACACCGTGCACGGCGTGCAGGACTTCTCCAAGCCGGACTACGGCACGCTGACCGCGCTGACCAACCAGTACGCGGCGATGCCCTCGCTGCACTTCGGCTGGTCCCTGTGGTGCGGAGTCGTCATCGCGGTCCTGGCGCCCAAGTGGTGGATGAAGGCGCTCGGCCTGCTGCACCCGCTGTTCACGGTCTCCGCGATCGTGGCGACCGGCAACCACTGGGTGCTGGACGCGGTGGGCGGTGCGGCCGTCGTCGGCGCGGGCTTCGGCCTGACCCACCTCCTCCAGGGGCCGCGGCCGAGGCCGCTGATGAAGCCCGTGGAGGTCAGCACGAAGGATCCGGTCCCGGTGACGGGCCGTACCCCGAGCTGATCCGGTACTCACCCGGCTCGGTCACCGTCAGCCGTGTGAACTCGCCGTCCCGGGTCAGGCAGCCGCCCGGCGCGCGCAGCCACGGCGAGTACGCGATCCGCACGGTCACCGGGCCGGGCACCGGCACCCGTACGTACACCTCGGCGCTCGTCGTGCGCAGCACGGAACCGGGCGCCGACACCAGCGGCACGGCGTCGCGCACCCGCAGCACCTGCCAGTTGGCGTCGCTCCACACCGGTTCCAGCCACGCGGGCCGGCTCCTGACCAGCCGCGCCTCCGCCTCGGCGAACCCGTCCGGCTTCCCCGCCGGCAGCACGACGAACCCCACCGCCCAGCGGTCCAGCCAGGCCCGGTAGGTCGCCTCCGAGAACGTGCCGTCGTAGAAGAGCCGCCCCCGCTCCATGTCCAGCTGACGGTTCCAGCCGCGCGCCAGGTTCACATGCGGGGCGAGCGTGGAGGCCTCGCGGTGGTTGCGGGCCGGGACCACCTCGACACGGCCACGCCCGGCGCCGAGCCGCTCCAGCGTCCGTACGACGCCGTGCGTGTCGGCGGCCCAGGCGGGCACGGACGTGGACACCTCCAGGTCGTCCACGGTCTTCTGCCCGACCCAGGCGACGGAGAGCACGAGCGCCACCACCAGCGCGACGCGCCGCACCATGTGCAGCCCCACGGGCGCGGTGAGCAGCGCCGCGAGGAGCGCGGCGGGCGCGAACAGCTCCGCGAACCGCTCCACGTTCGTCCCCACCGGGGAGGCGATCAGATACGTCAGCACGGTCCCGACCGCGTACACGACCCCGCACCACCGGGCCACCCGCCAGCCGCGCGGGGCCAGCGTGGCGACGGTCAGCCCCAGCACCACGGGCGGCCAGATCCGGCCCGAGGGCATCAACTGCTCTCCGGTGAAGGGGAACAGCAGCGTGGTCGCCCCGACGACGACCACCGGCGGCACCAGCAGCACCCCGGCCCGCACCCGGTCCCGTACGGCGAGATGTCCGGCGCCCACCACCACCAGGAACAGTCCGGCCACCGGGCTCGCCATGGTCGCCAGGGCCGCGTACGCCGCCGCCGGCAGCGTCCGCCGCTCGCCCGTCAGCAGCACACAGGCGGCGAGACCGAGGGCGACGCCCAGCGCGAAGGTGGTGCGCCCCGAGGCGACGTTGCACCACAGCGCGAGCGAGGCCAGCAGCGCCGGGCCCACCGGCCGCCGTATCCCCGTGCGGGCGATCAGCACGGCGGCCAGCCAGGTGGCGGCGAGCCCGGAGACGACCGTCACCGGGCGCACACCCAGCGCCGCCATCAGATACGGCGAGATCAGGCTGTAGTTGGCGGTGTGCATCCCGCCGTACCAGAAGAGGTTGTACGCCGATCCGCCGTGCCGCGCCACGAACTCCGCCCACGCCACCTGGGCCGCGAGATCGCCGCCGCCGGTCGCGAGGAAGGCCCACCACACCGCGTACAGCGGCAGCACGGGGAGGGTGACGAGGAGGGGGAGACGGTGGCGGAGCCAGAACGCGTGATGCGGGCGTCTTCTGCGAACGGCCGGGTGATCGGGCCGGACGGGGAGCAGCTCGGCAGAGACCACGGTGCACCGGTTCCGTTCGAAGCGTCGGTTGTCTTCGGAGGTGGGGGGATGGCTGAGCCACCGTTGAAGACGCGAAACGGAACGGAGACGTTCATCGGAGATTCGTCTCGGGGGAGGCAGGGGCGGGGCGTAGGAGGGATGCCCCTGCCTCCCGCGGGACGGGCCGACGGACACCGGGAGTCCGTCGGCCCGAGCGTGCGGTGCGGTCAGCCGGCGTCGACCTGGAGTTCCTTGACGCCGTTGATCCAGGCGGAGCGCAGTCGGCGCGGGTCGCCGACCAGGCTGAGGTTCGGCATCGCGTCGGCGATCGCGTTGAAGATGAGGTCGATCTCGAGGACGGCCAGGGACTTGCCGAGGCAGTAGTGGGGGCCTCCGCCGCCGAAGCCGAGGTGGGGGTTGGGGTCGCGGGTGATGTCGAAGGTGTCCGGGTTCTCGAAGACCGCGGGGTCGTGGTTGGCGGAGGAGTAGAAGATGCCGACGCGGTCGCCCTTCTTGATCTGCTTGCCGCCGAGTTCGGTGTCCTGGGTGGCGGTGCGCTGGAAGGAGACGACCGGGGTCGCCCACCGCACGATCTCCTCGGCCGTGGTCGCCGGGCGGGTGCTCTTGTACAGCTCCCACTGCTCGGGGTGGGTGAGGAAGGCGTGCATGCCGTGGGTGATGGCGTTGCGGGTGGTCTCGTTGCCGGCGACCGACAGCATCAGCACGAAGAAGCCGAACTCGTCGGAACCGAGGTTGCCCTCGTCCTCGGCCGCCACCAGCGTGCTGACGATGTCCTTGGCCGGGCACTGCTTGCGCTCGGCGGCCATGTTCATGGCGTACGAGATGAGCTCGGCGGCCGACTCGGCGCCGACCTCCTCGGTGATGGCGTACTCCGGGTCGTCGTACGCGATCATCTTGTTGGACCACTCGAAGATCTTGATGCGGTCGTCCTGGGGGACGCCGATCAGCTCGGCTATCGCCTGGAGGGGCAGTTCGCAGGCGACCTCGGTGACGAAGTCGAAGGGTCCCGAGTGGGCGCGGGCGCCCTCGACGATCGCGAGGGCGCGGGTGCGGAGCCGTTCCTCCAGCGCCCGGATGGCCCTTGGCGTGAAACCGCGTTGCACGATCTGGCGGACGCGGGTGTGCTCGGGTGGGTCCATGTTGAGCAGGATCAGCCGCTGGGCGTCGATCGCGTCGCGCTGCATGTGCTCGTGGAAGCGGATGATCGCGGTGTTGAGGTAGGAGGAGTAGATCTCCGGGTGCGTGGAGACGTACTTGACGTCCGCGTGCCGGGTCACCGCCCAGTAGCCCTCGTCCTGGAAACCGGCCAGACCGGCCGGCTGGGGGATCCAGCGGACGGGTTCGGCCCGGCGCAGTTCGGCGAACTCCGGCAGGGGCACGCGGTGGTGCAGCAGATCGGGGTCGGTGAAGTCGAACCCGTCGGGCAGCGCGGGACAGGGCATCGGCGACCACCCACCATTCTGACGGTCCATCAGGAATCCGGAATTGCCGTGAAGGTAGTAACGGGTTCTACAAGTCGCAAGAGGTACGGCGCCCCGAATTCCGTGGGGAGTTCGTGCAGATCACGACTTCGGGCGCTGCACGACCCTTGCGGCGCGGGGGCTCCGATCCGCAGACTGCACACAGAACTGGTACGCGTTCTAGTTCTGCGCGGTGGGTGGGCCGGGACGCCCCGCGCTGCGCGGGTCAGCAGGGCCTGGCCGCCGGACAGGCCTGAGGAGAGGACGAGCCCCCATGGCCGCGGAACCCGTGATCGTCGAAGCCGTACGCACCCCCATCGGCAAGCGAGGTGGCGCGCTCGCCAACCTCCACCCCGCCTATCTCCTGGGCGAGACCTACCGTGAACTCCTCGGCCGCACCGGCATCCACGCCGACTGCGTCGAGCAGATCGTCGGCGGCACGGTGACGCACGCCGGCGAGCAGTCCATGAACCCCGCGCGCACGGCCTGGCTCGCCATGGGCCTGCCGTACGAGACGGCGGCGACGACCGTCGACTGCCAGTGCGGCTCCTCGCAGCAGGCCTCCCACATGGTGGCCAACATGGTCGCGGCGGGCGTCATCGACGTCGGCATCTCGTGCGGCGTCGAGGCGATGTCGAGGGTGCCGCTGGGCTCCGGCTCCAAGCACGGCCCCGGGAAGCCGTTCCCGGACGAGTGGAACGTGGATCTGCCCAATCAGTTCGAGGCCGCGGAGCGCATCGCGCGCCATCGTGGCCTGACGCGCGAGAACGTCGACTCGCTCGGCCTCGTCTCCCAGGAGCGCGCCGCGAACGCCTGGGCGGAGGAACGCTTCAAGCGCGAGACCTTCGCCGTCCAGGTGCCGACCACCGAGGACGAACAGCGGGCCGGACAGGGCATGTGGCGCCTCGTCGACCGCGACGAGGGACTCCGCGACACGTCCATGGAGGCGCTGGCCGGCCTCAAGCCGGTGATGCCCACGGCCGTCCACACGGCGGGCAACTCCTCGCAGATCTCGGACGGTGCGGCGGCGATCCTCTGGGCGTCCAAGCGGATGGCCCGGGCGCTGAAGCTGCGCCCGAGGGCACGGATCGTGGCCCAGGCGCTGGTGGGTTCGGACCCGCACTTCCACCTGGACGGTCCGATCGACGCGACGCGTGCGGTGCTGGGCAAGGCGGGGATGTCTTTGAAGGACATCGACCTCGTGGAGATCAACGAGGCGTTCGCTTCCGTGGTGTTGAGCTGGGCGCAGGTCTTCGAACAGGACCTGGAGAAGGTCAACGTGAACGGCGGTGCGATCGCGCTCGGGCACCCGGTCGGGGCGACGGGTGCCCGGCTGATCACGACCGCCCTGCACGAACTGGAGCGCCGGGACAAGGAGTTCGCGCTGATCACGATGTGCGCGGGTGGTGGACTGGCCACCGGCACGATCATCCAGCGGTTGTAGCCCAGGAGACGAAGGTGACGAAGGTGGCGGGGGCGATCGTGAGGATCGGTCCCGCCGGGTTCTTCGAGTCGCGTACGGCGATGGTGGTGGCCGGGGTTTCGGCGATCTCTACGCACTGACCGCCCTGGTCGCCGCTGTACGTGGACTTGCGCCAGACCAGGGGGCCGAGGGGCGCGCACTCCACGCACTCGCCGCCTTGATCGCTGCTGTAGCTGGACTTACGCCACTGGACCGCCGTCAGAATCGCGTTGTTCTCCATAGCGTTCCTCCATCACGCGCCGGATCAGCTCCGCCGAGTCCCTGAGGGAGAGCGCGGAAGCTCGGAGATGATCGTAACGGAGCGAACAGTCCTTGGCGGTGTCCGGGCTGGCGGTCGGATGCCCGCTTCCGTAGCTCTCGGTGTAGACGATGGTCGGGTCGCTCGCGAAGCGGTAGAGGTCGAACGAGCCTTGCAGTCCGGCGTGTTCTCCAGCCGAGAACGGCAGCACTTGGACGTTGATCCGGGAGTTGTCCTTGAACGACAACAAGTGGGCGAGTTGCTCTCGCATGGTCTTCGGGCCGCCGATCTCCTGGTGCAGCGCGGCTTCGCTGAGGACTGCCCAGAAGACCGGCGGTTCCCCCTTCTCGAAGATGCGCTGGCGGGCCAACCGTACGGCGGTGCGGTCGTCAAGGTCGTTCTGGTCCAGTGCGCCCAGCACGGCACGCGCGTATGCATCGGTCTGGAGGAGGCCGAGGATCATGTGTGTCTGGAAGGAACAGATCTCGACCGCCCGCGCCTCCAACTCCGCCACCTGTTGGAACCAGGCCGGTAGTTGACTACGCATCACCAGCCCGACCAGTCGGGACAGTAACCCGCCCGTCCCCAGCGCCGCGTCCACCCGATCGCTGAACTCCGGCGTCGGCAGCTTCCTCGCCGTCTCGATCTGGCCGACCAGGGAGCCGGTGTAGTTGACGATGTCGCCGAGCTGCCGCTGTGTCAGTCCGGCCGATTCACGATGGCGTCGCAACTCGAACCCGTAGTAGTCGAGCGGCGAGGCGCCCGGGTCGAGGATGTTGATATGGGTCACGTACGGCCCCTCTCGCGCGCAACTCGGTCCACTCCGGGACCCGTTGTATTCGTTCCGTAGCCGAGCGTAGTCGCGCGAGGTCAGTCTCGTAACGTGAACGAACACATTCCCCCCACCCTCCTGGGCCCCCGCCCCGCCCAGTACGCGATGCGGATCACGGTCGGCGCGCACTCGGCCCGGCACATCCGGCGGATCGTCAGGTCGCTGCTGGAGGAGTGGGACTTGGCCGAGCTGACCGACTGCGTGGAGCTGGCCGTGACCGAGCTGGTCGCCAACGTCGTACGTCATGTCCCGGACCGACGCTGCGCGTTGCTGGTGCTGCGGCAGACGGCAGGGGTGAGGGTGGAGGTCGCGGACGGCTCCCCGCAGCCACCCCGCGTGCCCTCCGAGTTGTCGCCGGAGGCGGAGGGTGGGCGCGGGCTCGTGCTGCTCGACGCGGTGGTCGACAAGTGGGGCGTGGGGCCGGGGCCGGGGGGCGGCAAGACGGTCTGGTTCGAGTGCGCGCCGGCTCGGCCGCCGGGCCAAACCCGTGCGGCTGGGAATCACTCATGGTGATGATGATCGCGCGAGGGAACCCGAACATCCGTTTTTGTCCGCTGATGATGAGCCTTACATCCAAGTCGCACAGCCCCGGGGCATATGCCCCGGGGTCTTCGTGCGGCCCGAAGGAAGGGGATCAATCGCAGTGAGCAAAGAGAAGGCGGCCCGCGAGCAGCAGTACGTTGGTTCGATCGGGCTGATGGCCCCGCTGGACCAGCCGAAGCCGCCACCGGCCCCGGCGCCGGACGAGACGTGGCACTTCGGACGGCACCTGAACGCCGACGAGGAGGGCCAGGAAGGCTACGTGCCGGTCTACGACGGCACCGCCTGGGTGTACTACGGCAAGGGCCACAGCGGTGTGCGGCGGCCGGTGCTGATGTCGGACGGCTTCAACATGGGGCCGAGCAGTCTGGACGAGCTCTACCACGGCTTCGAGCGGGGCGAGTACCCGCTGATGAGCCAGTTGCGCGAGCGCGAGCGGGACGCGGTCATCTTCGGCTACGGGGAGCGCTCCGCGTCGATCCTCGACAACTCCGGGTATGTGATCGAGGCGATCACGAGGCTGATCGACGAGCGCACGGGCGACGAGCCGCTGGTGGTCGGCGGGTTCAGCATGGGCGGTCTGGTCACGCGCTATGCCCTGGCGCGCATGGAGACCCAGAAGATGGACCACCAGACCGGGATGTACTTCTCCTACGACAGCCCCCACCGCGGCGCGTGGGTGCCGATCGGGCTGCAGGCGTTCGCGCACTACATCAAGCGCGGCAACCCGGCCAACAGCGCGCTGTCGGACCAGATCAACAGCCCGGCCTCCCGCGAGCTGATGTGGCGGCACATCGAGACGGTGGACGGCACTCCCGGGCAGGACAAGGCCCGCTCCGACTTCCTCGCCGCCCTGGAGCGCGTCGGCAACTGGCCGACGGGACCGCGGAAGATCGGCGTCGCCAACGGCACCGGAAACGGCCGGGGCACGGGGATCGCGCCCGGCGCGGAGGCGTTCCGCACCACCGGGATTCTGTTCCCCGGCACCATCATCTACACCCAGTCCGAGGGCGACGACGCCGTGGTCGCCGAACTGAAGGCGACCTTCGGGAAGAACGAGACGATCACCACCGACGGGTTCCCGGAGATCGACGGCGCTCCCGGCGGGACGCTGGCCTCCTTCGGTATCGCCGCCAACACCATCAACAAGCTGATCCCCGGCAGCGCCGTGGCCCCGGTCCCCGAGATCTGCTTCGTGCCCTCGGTCAGCGCGGTGGCCATCCGCAACCTGGACACCACCGCCCTGCTGAACACCGACATCGACGCCCTCGACCCCAGCGAGAGTGAACTCGACGCGTTCCTGTGCGCCTCCCGGAACGAGGGCCACACCAAGATCACCGAAGAGCTGTGCACCTGGCTCCTCGACCAGCTGTAGCCCGGCCCGCCCGCAGGCCCCGGCCTCCGTCACGGAGGCCGGGGCCTGCGCGCGCGTCGAGGGACTCCGCGTCCCTCTGGTCACGGACTGCCGCACGTCCGTGCGGACCCCGTCACTCCCGACCGGACGTGGTGACCGCCAGTAGCCCCGCCAGTACGGCCGAGAGCAGCAGAGGGATGCCCAGGCCGTGGTGGATCACCAGCCATGCGCCGAGTGCCGCGCCCGCCAGCATGGCGAGGACGGACGCCGTGCGGCGGGGAGAGCGGTGGCCCGAGCCGTCGCCGGCCCGGGACTCGGAAGCGAGGCCGGTCAGGGTCATCGTCAGGACGGTGGTCGTGAGGTCCGGCACACCGAGTTTGCGGACCGTCGCGTTGCGCAGGCCCATGGCGAAGGCCGTAAGGGCGATCACGGCGTAGGTGGTCGCGGTGGCGCCCGGCGCGGCGAAGGCGACCACCGCGGAGGCGCCCACGAACACCGTCTCCGCGGCGAGCGTGATCTGTGCCCAGGTCCGGCGTGAGCCGCCGCCGAACCGCTTCGCGACCCGGCCCCCCACCGCGGCGCCCACCAGGAAGAAGGCCAGCGAGGCCGAGGTGTGCGGGACGGAGAAGCCGGGGGCGCCGGCCGCGGCGAAGCCGAGTACCACCACGTTGCCGGTCATGTTCGCCGTGAAGACATGCCCGAGTCCGAGATAGCTCACCGCGTCGATCAGCCCGCTGACCACGGTCAGCGACAGCAGCACCACCACCAGACGCACCCCGCGCGCCTCGGGGTCGACGGGCGGCGGCCCGCTGTTCTCGGCGCCCTCCGCGCCCTCTGCGCTCTGTTCGCTCATGGGGGCTCCGGGGGGAGGCGGCGGGCACGGGTGCGTTCAAGTCCACCACGGACGCGGGGGGACTCCCGGACACCAGGGCGCCCCGCGTGTCCGTCCGGTGCGCCGTGCCCCGGGGCAACCGTGCCCGTGAGGTCCCGCGTGCTGCCCCTTGTGTCCTTCCGTCCGGGTACGCCCCGGAGTCACGATGACTCCTTATACCTCTGGGGACAACGGAAGCGGGCGCTCAGGCGTACGGCGGGAGCCCGGTGGATGAAGAGGTGGGTGGAGGCGTATGGACAGGCGGCAGTACGGCGAGGGCGGACGCTCAAGGGCGGGATCACCGGCACGTACCGCGCCCCTGCCACGCCCAGCCTCCCCGGGCCCTCACCAGGCCCGGACCGGTGCGGAAGCCACGCCCAGGACGCCCGCCGAGATGGCGGTGATCCAGCGCGCGGCCGGCAACCGGGCGGCGTCCGAGACCCTGCAGAGGGTGGCGGAGTCGAGCACGAGCGCGCCGTCCGCCGCCGAGGAGTCCGGCCGGGAGGACCAGGGCGCGGCCGTGATCACGCGGCTGAGCCGGTCGATCGAGGGCCATGTCGTCGTGGCGAAGATGAAGGTGAACCCCCTGGCGCCGGGCACGTGGTGGCCGGAGCACTGGATGCCGGACGGGCCCGCGCGCCTGAAGCGCACCCTGGAGCGGCGGGTGATCAGCGGTGAGCTGTTCGGTGCCCAGGACCTGGAGGACATCAGGACGCTCTCCCAGCTGAACCCCCAGTGGCTCGCGAAGGTGGGTATCGGCACCTTCAAGGAGTCCGAGGACTACATCAAGGGCGACCACAAGGACTGGCTGCGGAACCTTCCGGGCAAACGCATCCTCGCCGCCACCCTGGCCTTCCAGCAGAACGCGCCGGGCGCGCGCGCGGCGGGCGCGCCCACCCCGATCGCCCCGGACTACACCCTCGGCCGTTTCATGACCACCAAGGCTCCCGGAGTCCCGGACGAGGAGAAGCAGCCCCTGCGGGCCGAGCGGGACGAGCAGATCCGGCAGACCGCCGTCGACACCCTGCACCCGGCCGGACTCCCGCCCGAACGCCGCCACCCCGACGCGGACAAGCCCGAGACGGTGAAGCACGCGGCGAAGGACGCGAAGGCCCGTGACGTCTTCACCTCCGTCCTGCTCCTGCTCCAGCACGGGCTGAAGACCTACGACCCGGGGGAGGGCGTGGCCGCGCATGTCGACTACCGCGAGGGTGATGTCGTGCGGGCGCTCGCCCACGGCGGCCGCGTCAACATCCGCATCCCCGCCCTGCGCGCGGGCGAGTCGCCCCAGTCGCTGACGGACTTCCTGGGCGTCACGGACCAGGGCCGACGCGCGGGGTTCGTCGACAAGCGTGATTTCGCCACGCACCGCACCGCCATCGAGAAGAACAAGAAGGGGGGCGAGCCGGGCAAGTTCCAGGAGAAGGGCGGCATCGGCGCGTCCGTCGCGAACTATCTGACGCCGGCCGTGCCCCATGTCGGGCCCGAGCGTCCGCAGCTCATGGGCATGGACATCTCCGGCGGCGGGTTCGGCTCGCGGGACTGGAACGGCGACGTGGTCCTGCCGAACGGCTCGTACGGCCACATGCTGCTGATTCTCACCCCGCCCACCGCCGTCAAGGACGGCTCCCTGCTGGTCGGCATCGAGACGATCAAACCCCATGCCGAGAGCCCGGTCGGCTATGTGCACAACGCCCGGTCCACCGAGGCCACGGCCAACCCCGAGTCGGTCCTGCACGGTCACAAGGGGGACAAGGTCGGCAGCGGCGGGCTGAAGCACAACGAGCGCCTGGTGGAGCTGCGGGAGCTGGGGAAGGCCCAGGGAAGCGGGGACTGGCGCGCGTTCCTGGACCAGGTCAAGCGGGAGTGGCTCGACGAGCTGGAGAAGAACAAGGACGACGTCGCCGAGCAGCGGAAGATGTACGAGCGGCTCGTCGGTCGGCGGCAGCACTTCTACGAACAGGCCGAGCAGACCGACGAGCAGACCGAGTAGCCCGAGCAGGCCGACGGTGTCGATGGGCATGGCGAAGGCGGCGGCCCCGGGGATCGGGGGGCCGCCGCCTTCGCGTCTGCGGGTGCCGTGGGGCGCCGGTGGTCACCGGTGGGCCGCTCAGTACCAGTTGTGGGCCTGCCAGAAGCTCCAGGCGGCGGCCGGGCTGCCGTAGCGGGAGTTCATGTAGTCCAGACCCCACTTGATCTGGGTGGCCGGGTTCGACTTCCAGTCGGCACCGGCGGCCGACATCTTCGAGCCGGGCAGGGCCTGGACCAGGCCGTAGGCGCCGGAGGAGGAGTTCGTGGCGCTGGGGTTCCAGCCGCTCTCGTGCTCGACGATCTTGCTGAAGGCGGTGAACTGCGCGGCGTCCGGGATCATCTGGTGCGCGATCGCCTGGGCGGAGGAGGCCTGGCCGGTGGCGGCCTGAGCGGGGCTCGCGGCGAGGACCATGCCGGTGGCGGCGGCAGCCACGGCGGCGGTGGTGAGGACCTTCTTCGGGGAAGCGGCGATGTTGCGGATGAAGGAGACGGACACGCGGAGAACCTCTCTTAGGAAACAGGGCGGTCGCGGTGCGCCGTGACCACACGACGTGTGGTGGGGGCGTACGTCGGCGCCGCGACCCGGGTGGGTTCGTGGCGCCTTGCGACTGCTTCAGAGAAACAGGCTCAGGGGGATGTCCGCAATGACCCCTTTTACTAGTGGTGGTCGCATCCGAGGGAAACGTCCGTCATGTGACCTGGGTCTCAAACCCCAGGTCAGAGGGGTTGACGACGCGCGCATGTCAGGGCTTCGGGGCTACTAGCCCGCTTCGTATGTGACGTGGGTCCTATGGGGTGCTTCACCCCGCGGGTGACAGAAGGTGTACGGGTGACCACGGGACGCGTCCGGGTGGTGTGACCTGGGCCGCACGTCACCGGGGTTCGAAGGTGACCGGGGTCTCAAAGGCGGCCCGCCGCGTCGCCCGGCGCAGCGCCTTGAGGAGGGTCGCGCCGAGCGCGAGGGTCAGGGCGACGGTGACGACGGCCCGGCCGAGGTCCCAGCCGAGGGAGGTGGCCAGGCAGTAGGCGAGGAAACGGGCCAGGTTGGCGGTCACGTCGGCGTGCGGGTCGAAGGCGACGTTCGAGGCCAGCGCGCCCATGAAGGGCCAGCCGGCCAGGTTCATGACCGTGCCGTACGCGAACGCGGCGCAGAACCCGTACACCGCGAGCAGGGCGAGTTCCCCGCGCCCGCGCAGCCGGTCGGGGCCCGGCAGCAGCCCGGCGCCCATCGTGAACCAGCCCATCGCGAGCATCTGGAACGGCAGCCACGGACCCACCCCGCCCGTGAGCAGCGCGGAGGAGAACATGGTCACGGACCCGAGCACGAACCCGAACCCCGGTCCGAGCACCCGGCCGCTCAGCACCATCAGGAAGAACATCGGCTCGATCCCGGCCGTCCCGGCGCCGATCGGCCGCAGCGCGGCGCCGGTCGCGGCCAGCACCCCGAGCATGGCCACCGCCTTCGGGCCGAGCCCGGACTCGGAGATCGTCGCCGTGACGACGGCGACGAGCAGCACCAGCAGCCCCGCGAACAGCCAGGGCGCGTCCTGCGCGTGCGCGGCGACCTGCGAGGTGGGATCGGCGAAGAGCGGCCAGCCGAACCCGGCGACCCCGACGGCGCTCACGAGGCAGAGCGCGGCGAGGGAGCGGGGCCCGAGGCGGACGGCTCCGGTCCGGACCTCCGGTGTCGTCATGCGAGGGCCTCCCTGACCTGGGTGACCGTGAGCCACGGCTGCGGCGCGAGCACCTTCGTGACCTGGGGGGCGAAGGACGGGGAGGCGACGACCACCTCGGCCGTGGGGCCGTCGGCGACGATCTCGCCGTCCGCGAGGACGACGACACGGTGCGCGAGCTCGGCGGCGAGTTCCACGTCGTGGGTGGCCAGGACGATCGCGTGGCCCTCGGCGGCCAGGCCGCGCAGGACCGTGACCAGACGGGCCTTCGCCGCGTAGTCCAGGCCGCGGGTCGGTTCGTCGAGGAGCAGGAGCGGGGGGCGGGCCGTCAGGACGACGGCCAGCGCGAGCGCCAGCCGCTGCCCCTCCGACAGGTCACGGGGGTGGGTGTCGTCCCCGATGCCCGGCAGCAGCTCGGACACCAGGGCCCGGCAGGTACCGGGCTCGCCCCCCGCGTCCTCGTCGGCCGCCGCGCACTCGGCGGCGACCGTGTCGGCGTAGAGCAGGTCGCGCGGTTCCTGCGGTACGAGACCCACCCGGCGTACGAGGTCCCGTGGTGCCGTCCGGTGCGGGACCGCGCCCCCGACCAGGACCGAACCGGCCGCCGGTGCGACCAGCCCGACCAGCGTGCCGAGCAGGGTGGACTTCCCGGCCCCGTTGCGGCCCATCAGCGCGATGATCTCGCCGGGGGCGGTGGTGAGGTCGACGCGCCGGAGCGCCTCGACGCGGCCGTGGCGGACGGCGAGGGCCTCGATCGAGGCCGGGGCCGTCGCCTGGGGAACCGTCGCCCGCGGGGCCCTCGGCTGCGGGGCCCTCGGCCGCGGGGCTGTCGGCTGCGGGGCCCTCGGCCGCGGGGCTGTCGGCTGCGGGGCTGTCGGCTGCGGGGTCCTCGGCTCGGGGACGAGTTCCGTGAGCCGCTCCCGCAGGGACCCCGCCCTGCGCCGTGCGTCGCGCACCGTGAGGGGGAGCGGGGACCAGTCGGCCAGCCGGCCCAGGTCCACCACCGGCGGGTACACCGGGGAGACGGCCATGATCTCGGACGGGGTGCCGAGCACCGGCGCGGCGCCCGGGGACGGGAGCAGGGCGACCTGGTCGGCGTACTGGATGACCCGTTCGAGGCGGTGTTCGGCCATGAGGACGGTCGTGCCGAGGTCGTGGACGAGGCGCTGCAGGACGGCGAGGACCTCCTCGGCGGCGGCCGGGTCCAGGGCCGAGGTGGGCTCGTCGAGGACCAGGACGCGTGGGTGGGGGGTCAGGACCGAGCCGATGGCGACGCGCTGCTGCTGACCGCCGGAGAGCGTGGCGATCGGGCGGTCGCGGAGGTCCGCCAGGCCCAGCAGGTCCAGCGTCTCCTCGACGCGGCGGCGCATCACGGCCGGCGCGAGGCCCAACGACTCCATGCCGTAGGCGAGTTCGTCCTCGACCAGGTCCGTCACGAAGTGGGACAGCGGGTCCTGGCCCACCGTGCCGACCACGTCCGCGAGCTCGCGCGGCTTGTGGGTGCGGGTGTCCCGTCCGGCGACCGTGACCCGGCCGCGCAGGGTGCCGCCCGTGAAGTGCGGCACGAGACCGGAGACCGCGCCGAGCACGGTCGACTTGCCGACGCCGGAGGGCCCCACCAGCAGGACGAGTTCACCCTCCGGGACCTCGAAGTCCACGCCCTGGACGGTGGGTCCGACAGCTGCGTCGTACGTCACGGAGACGTCCTCGAAGCGGATCATGAAGGGTCCTTGGGGGTGGAGGATTCCCGCGCGTGGGGTGTCGGGGCCACGAAGGCGGGGAGCAGGCCGAGCAGGATCGCCGCCGCGGGCCAGAGGGGCAGGGCGGGGGCGGTCAGCGGGAGGACGCCGGGGCTCAGGGCCGAGGCGTCGTACGCGGCGGAGGCGATCAGTCCGGCGGCGACCGCGACTCCGGAGCCCGTCACCAGCCAGGCCCGTACGCCCCACACGTCCGGGCGGTAGCGCGTGCGGACCGAGCGGCGCCCGCCCAGCCACAGCCCGCCGAGCGCCGCGGCCACTCCGGCGAGCAGCACGGGCAGGCCGTAGGTGCCGCCCTCGGCGGTCAGCACTCCGTACGTCCCCGCGCAGACGCCGAGCAGACCGCCCAGCGTCAGAACGGTGGTCGTACGGCGGACGGCGGGCGGTACCTCGGCGGTGCGGCCGTAGCCGCGGGCGTCCATCGCCGCCGCGAGGGCGACCGAACGCTCCAACGCGCCCTCCAGGACCGGGAGTCCGACATGCAGCAGGCCACGCAGCCCACGGTCGGGGCGGCCGCGCAGACGGCGGGCGGCGCGCAGCCGTTGGACGTCCGCGATCAGGTTCGGCGCGAAGGTGAGCGCGACGACCACCGCGACGCCCGCCTCGTACAGGGCGCCCGGGAGCGACTTCAGCAGCCGTGCCGGGTTCGCGAGGGCGTTCGCCGCGCCGACGCAGATGAGGAGCGTGGCCAGTTTCAGGCCGTCGTACAGCGCGAAGAGCAGGCCCTCGGCGGTGACCCGGCCGCCGACACGGATGCCCTGGGCCCAGTGGGGGAGGGGGAGTTCGGGGAGGGTGACGAGGACGTGGGTGCCGGGGATGGGGGAGCCGAGGAAGACGGCGAACGCCAGCCGGATGCCGAGGACGGCGACGCCGAGTTTGACGAACGCGGTGTAGGAGCGGGCCCAGGGGGCGTCGGTCCGGCGGGCGCCCACCACATAGCCGGCCACGGCTATGAGGAGGGCGAGCAGGAGGGGGTTGGTGGTGCGGGAGGCGGCGGTTCCCAGGCCCAGGGCCCAGATCCACCAGGCACCTGGGGGGAGGGCGTTGGAACGGTGTGCCTTCGGCGCGCGTGTCATCGTCGGTCGCCGTACTCAGGGCCGGCGGCGGCGGGTCTGCCAGACCGCCGCCCCGCCGAGCGCGGCGACCGCGACGACTCCCGCGAGCAGGCCGAGCGACGGGCCGTGCCGGTCCGGCTCGGACTTGGCGTTGTCCTTGGCGTCGGCGTTGGCCTTCTTGGTGGCGGAAGGCGTGGTGCGTGACGTCGTGACCTGGTCGCCGCAGCCCTTGCCCGGGTAGCCCGCGATGGCGCACAGGAGGGCGTTGGTGTCGTACCGGAGGGGCTTGGCGACCGTCGCGAGCGCCTCGGCCGTGGTCGCGTCGGCGGGGACGCGGGCGCAGACCGTCCGCGGTGCGGGCGGCGTCTCGCCGCCCGGGGCGTCCGCGGTCGTGCCGGAGTCGATGACGAGCGCCACCCGCTTGTGGCCCGCCTGGGCGGGCGTCTTCGCGCAGATGGACGCGAAGTCGGCGTGGCCGCGCGGCTCGGAGGCGTCCTGCGAGTCCGCGCTCACCGCGAAACGGAAGCCCTGTACGTCGCCGTCGGACGGTCGCGTGGTCGACGGGCCCTGCGTCGCGTACGTCCACTTCCCGCCGGTCAGGTCCCAGAACGACCAGTAGCGGTAGCCGACGGCCTGGGCCTGTCCCGCGCCGCCGAGTACGAGCAGGAGCAGGGACAGGACCAGTGCGCACGTCCGACGGCGGTTCACGGCTGCTGCTTCTTGTTGCGGGCGCTGATCAGGAAGCCGATGCCGATGCCGCCGACGAGACCGACGCCGATGATCCACCAGACGCTGACGCCGCCGTCGTCCTTCTTCTTCGCGGATTCCGCGGCGGACGCGGACGCGGAGGCCGTGGACCCGGCCGGGACGGACGCGGGCGCGGGGCCGGTGGCGTTGAGCTGCTTGACGAGGTCCTGGCCGCCGAAGTCGCGCGGGTCGAACGTCGCCGCGTCGGCGGCGAGGACGAGCTGCGCGTACGCGGCGGGTCCGGCCTGCGCGGCCCACTGCGCGGAGTGGGTCTCCAGCCAGCGCATCGTGTCGGCCGCCTTGTCGCCGTGCCCGGAGGTCGCGAGCGCGACGACCGCGTCCGCCGTGTTGCCGTAGTCGGGCTGGTTCTTGGCGCCGGGCATCACCGACGTGAGGTGCTGGTCCTTGGCGAGCGCCTCGACGAGGTACACGGCACCGTTCTGGGCCGCCTTCTCGGGGCTGTCGGCGGTCCCGCAGGAGAGGGGGCCGGCCACGGGCTTCAGGGGCTCACCGGCGAGGCCCTTGCCCAGGGCTCCGGCCACGGCCGCCGCCGTCGCGTCCGCGTTGGCCGCGAGCTTGCCCTTCTTGTCCGGCTGGTAGGCGAACGCGCCCCCGTCGGCCCCGCCGCACGGGATCGACAGCTTCACGAGGGCGTCGTACGGCGACTTGCCGTCCTTGGAGACGTCCGTCGGCCTGGTGCCCACCGCCGCCAGCGCCCCGATCACCACGGACGTGGAGTTCGCGTCGCTCGCGCCGCCCGCCGTGTAGCCCCAGCCGCCGTCCTTGTTCTGCACGGACTTCAGCCAGGCGACGGCCTTGCCCGTCTCGCCACCGTGGCCGCCGAGCGCGGCGAGGGCCTGCACGGCCGCCGAGGTGCTGTTGGTGTCCACCATCGTCTTGGCGTCGCACTTCGCCGACGCGTCGGCGCGGTACGCCGCGAACGCCCCGTTCGCGCACTGCTGCCCGGCCAGCCAGTCGACGGCCTTCGCCGCGGGCTTCACACCGACGGTGTGCTGGGCGAGCAGCGCGAGGGACTGCCGCCAGACACCGTCGTAGGTGGGGTCGGAGGTGCCGTAGAGGCCGGAGGGTATCGCCGGGGCGGGCGAAGGCGAGGCGCCCTCGGCCACGGCGGCCGGGGCCAGGGCCGTACCGATCACTACGGTGGCGGCCAGTACCGCGGCGCTGCGGCGAACAATCATGACTCTCCCTGCGGAAGCCGGGCAGCACCGGGCGCAGGCTTGGCCCCGAGCGGCTCCGGCCCCGTATCCCTCGACGGTGCCGGCCACCGACGGGCTGCCGGTGGCACGAGCCGGTCACGTCCCGGACGAGGCGATCCGGCTCGCCACGCTCTGTGGGTGGCTCACGCATGGGGCCTCCCCTGCTCGAGCGCAGTCGAGAGCTTGGGGAAGGGGCAGCGCCGGAATTGCACCGGCTTCTCCGCGTACGGGTGTGATGACGACCTGCTTACTGTACCGGCCCGTAGGAAACGCCTGAGGAGTGGCCGTGAGCGCCCCCTCGCGGGCCTGTGCTGCGCTCTCGATCATGAGCGCACGTGAGGTCCGACTCCTCGGCGATGCGCAGGAGTTGATCCGGGCGTTGCTTCACTGAGCGGTGCGGCGCCAGAAGTCACGCATCAGCGGGGTCGGCGTCGGGTTCTGCATGGCCACCTGGGTGAGGAGCAGGGTGACGGTGCCGGTGGCGGGGACGAGGTGGCCGGTGGTGCCGGTGCCGCCGGTCCAGCCGTAGCGGCCCGGGACGTTCCAGGGGTCGGTGGGCGCGATGTCGACCTGGGCGCCGTAGCCCCAGCCCTGGCCCTCCATGAAGAGGGCGCCGATCTCGCGCTGCGGCCGGGTGAGGTGGTTGGTGGTCATCTGCCCTACCGAGGCGCGGGAGAGGAGCCGGCGGCCCTCGGCCGTGGTGCCGCCCGCGAGGAGCAGCCGGGCGAAGGCCAGCCAGTCGTCGGCGGTCGAGACGAGTCCACCGCCGCCGGACGGGAACGGCGGCACACCACTCCACTGACCGTCGGGCGCGTCCGCCGGCTCCAGACCATGGCCGTCGGGCGCGATGCGGTAGGAGCTGGTGAAGCGGTCGCGCTTGGCGGCCGGTACCTCGAACGCCGTGTCCGTCATGCCGAGCGGCTCGAAGATCCGCTCGGCCAGGAACTCCGGCAGTGAACGGCCCGTGACCCGGGAGACCAGCACGCCCTGGAGGTCGGAGCAGGTGCCGTACAGCCAGGCCTCGCCCGGCTGGTACAGCAACGGGATCCGGGACAGGTCCGCCAGCCACGCGTCCGGCGCCGGGAAGCCCTGCGGTTCGCGGCCGTCCTTCTGGACCTCGAACAGCGCCTGGACCTGCGGCAGCGTGAAGTCGGACGGGAAGCCCCAGCCCGCCCGGGAGGAAAGCAGGTCGGCGACGGTGAGGGGACGGGCGGCCGGGACCACGTCGTCGACCGGACTCGACGGGGTCCGTACGACCATCGGCTTCGCCAGCTCCGGGAGCCAGGTGTCGACGGGGTCGTCCGACGCGATCTCGCCGTCGTCGATCAGCATCATCACGGCCGCCGCGGTGATCGGCTTGCCGATCGAGGCGATACGGAAGATCGAGTCCCTGACCATCGGGGCGCTGCCCTCGACGTCGACGGTGCCGACGGCCCGGACCTCGACCGCGTCGCCGCGGGCCACCAGGCCCACGGCTCCCGGCACCTTGCCCTCGTCGACGTACGCCTTCAGGAGGTCGTGCAGGCCGCTCGCCGGCATCGGGTCCGGGTGCGGCATCGGGTTCGGCATCGGTTCGCCTTTCTGAGGGGTGCTGCTTCGGTGTCTACGACTCCCGTCGCGTCGCGGATTCATCGGTCACGGCACCGGTGCCGGAACCGTTGCCTCCATGGGCTGGCACAGGACCAGGGCGAGATCGTCGGCGAGAGCGGTACCGGTGTGGGCGAGCAGGCGGGCGTGCAGGGCCCGCAGGGCCTCGTCGGGCAGCGCCTCGCGCAGGGCGAGGGCCGCCTCGCCGAGGAGGGGGAAGGGGGCGCCCTGCGCGTCACGGGCCTCGGTGAGGCCGTCGGTGTAGAGGAGCAGCCGGTCGCCGGGCTGGAGCCGTACGCGGTACTGGCGCGGGTCGGGACCGAGGCCCAACGGCGGGGTGGGGACGAGGGGTTCGAGGAGTTCGATGCGGTGGCCGGAGCGCAGCGGGGGCGGATGGCCGCAGTTGACGAGCCGCACCTCGCCGGGCGCGAACTCGGCGAGCACCGCGGTGACGAAGTCCTCGGGGCCCAGTCCGGGCGCGAGAAGGGCGTCGAGTTCGGCGGTGAGGGTCGTCAGGTCGGGTGCGGCGTGGGCGAGTTCACGGAAGGCCGTGATGGTGTCGGCGGCCAGCCGGAGCGCCTCGACACCGTGGCCGCGTACGTCGCCGACGAGGACCCGCAGGCCGTACGGCGTCACCGCGACGTCGTACAGGTCGCCGCCGACGGCCGATTCGTGCGAGACGCTGTGGTACCGGGTACAGACCCGGGTGCCGTCGAAGGTACGGGAGATGGGCCGCAGGACCGCCGTCTGGGTGACCCGGGCCACCTCGCGGGCCCGCGCCAGCCGGTCGTGGAGGCGGTCGTGCTGCCGGGCCGCGTACACGGTGAGCGCGCAGCCGACGAGAAGTCCGCCCCAGCGGATGCCGAAGCCGGCGCTCGGCACCGCGTCGTCGCCGATCCCCATGGCCAGGCCCAGGACCGCCGACCAGCAGCACACCAGCACGGTGTGCCGGACGCCGAGCCGGGCGCAGGCCAGCAGCGGGCCGATGAGCAGCAGGGTGATGAGCGGCGGTACCCGGTCGAAGAACAGATCCGGGACGGCGATCAGCAGACAGGTGACGAGCGGCGCGAGCAGCATCCGGTGTTCGGGCCGCTCCGGCCGATCCCACTGTTCTTGGTGTCCTTGGTCGTGTTGGCGTTCTCGTCGATCTCGCTGCCCCTGCTCCCTCGTGCCCATCATCCGACGATCTCCGAACAGAGACCGCCGCATGCTCACCAACAGGGAGTTGATCGCATCTCGTCGAAAGGTGCCCGGAACTGTCGTGGTGCCGACGCCTTTCTGTCCGAGTTCCCGGACAGTCACCGGAGCCGGTCATGATCCGTCCAGACTGGTCGCTGTGTCCGACAAAACGACCGAGCCGACGCATCCGACCGGCGGCGGCCCCGGCAATCTGCCGCCCGAGACGCACAGCTTCGTCGGGCGGCGGGAGGAACTCCATTGGCTGGCGACGGAGTTGGACCCCACGGTGGGCGTACACCGGCTCCTGAGCGTCGTCGGCGTCGGCGGAGTCGGCAAGACCCGGCTCGCCCTGCGCGCCCTGGGCCGGGTCCAGGAGGCCTACCCCGACGGCGTCTGGCTGGTGGAACTCTCCCCCCTGCACACCGCGGGCCTGGTCGGCCTCGCCGTCGTGGAGGCGCTGCGGCTCACCGACCAGTCCACCGGCCCCGTCACCGAGGTGGTGGCCGAATGGGCCGACGGCAAACGGCTGTTGCTCGTGCTCGACTCCTGCGAACACGTCCTCGCGGACTGCGCCGCACTCGTCGAGACCCTGCTGCCCGCCCTGCCCGGCCTGCGTGTCCTCGTCACCAGCCGCGAACCGCTCGGACTGCCCGGCGAACTCGTACTGCCCCTGGACCCGCTGCCGGTCGCCGACGACGCGGTCACCCTGTTCGCCGACCGCGCCGCCCTCACCGGATTCACCCTCGACGACACCAACCGCCCCACCGTGGAGGCCGTCTGCCGCCGCCTCGACGGCATCCCGCTCGCCCTCGAACTCGCCGCCGCCCGCCTCTGCGAACTGTCCCTGGCCCAGCTCCACGGCAAGCTCGGCGAACGCCTGCCGTCCCGGCTCGACCTGCTCAGCGCCCCGCGGGACGGCGCCGGACCGCCACGCCACCAGACACTGCGCACGGCGATCGGCTGGAGCCACGAACTGTGCGCACCGCTGGAGCGGCTGCTGTGGGCCCGGCTCTCGGTGTTCGCGGGCGGCTTCTGCCTGGGCGCCGCCGAGGAGGTCTGCGCGGGCGGCCCGCTGCCCGGCGGACGGGTCGCCGCACTGCTCGCCCGGCTCGTCGAGCAGTCCATCGTGCAGCGCCACCGCACCGACCCGGCCCGCTTCCGACTCCTCGACACCGTCCGGGAGTTCGGCGCCGACTGGCTGCGCGCCCTCGGCGAGGAACACGCCGTGCGGCTGCGCCACCGCGACCACTTCCGGCGGCTGGTCCGCCAGGGATGGACCGAGTGGAACACCGGACGGCAGATCGCCTGGTGCGAACGCACCCTCACCGAACACGCCAACCTGCGCGCCGCGATGGACTGCGCGCTCACCGACCCCGACCGCCGGATCGCCCTGGGGATGGCGGCCGACCTCGGCTTCCTGTGGCGGCACTGCGGGTCTCTGCGCGACGCCCAGCACTGTCTGGACCTCGCGCTCGCCGCCGACCCGCCGCCCGGACCCGACCGCACCCGCGCCCTGTGGGCACGCGGCGCGGTGGCGCTGCTCCAGGGCGACCTGGAGGTCGCGGCGGACTGGGCGGAGCGCTGCACGGACGCGGCGGACACCCAGGCCGACCCGGTGGCCGTGGTGGCCGCCGCGTATCTCACCGGGGGCCAGCTGGCGCTGAGCGGACGGCTGGGCGAGGCGATCGACGTACTGTCCGCCACGCCCCGACTGCCCATCAGGCAGGACGGGTTCGGGGCCGCCCAGCTCCAGGTCCGGGTGGCGCTGTCCTTCTCGCACCTGCTGCGCGGCGACCACGACCGGGCGCGGACGGTGGCCGAGGAGGTGCGCGAGGCCAGCGTGGCGTGCGGGGAGTCGTGGGCGGGCGCCTTCGCCGACGGGATCGTCGCCCAGACGGACCTGGCCCGAGGAGAGGTCCGCGCCGCCGTCGACAACGCCCGCACCGCGCTCGCCGGGCACGGCCTGCTGCACAACACCGTCGGCGCGGCGATGGCGCTGGACGTCCTGGCCGCCGCGGTCGTCGCGGCCGGCGACGGCCCGCGCGCCGCCCGCCTCCTCGGCATCGGCGCACGCGTCTGGGAACTTACCGGCCGGGCCCAGATGGACTCGCCCGACCTCCTCGCCACCCGCCGTTCCCACGAACTGCGCATCCGTGCCGAGATCGGCGACCGCGCCTACCGCGCGGCGTACGAGGAGGGGTTCGGGATGCCGTACGAGGAGGGGCTCGACTACGCGGCGGAGGGCCGCTGACGGGGGGTGGGGCCGCCGAAGGGCAGGAACAGGGTGCGGGTCGAGAGCAGCCAGGTCCCGTCGACCCGGCGGAAGGCGTCCTCGTAGTGCCCGATCTGCACGGGGGGTCCGGCCGGGACCATGCCGCCGGTGTGGCCGTCGACCCGGTAGGTGGTGAAGTACGAGGTGGCCCGCGCCTGGGTCGGTGAGTCCACGGTGACCAGGACGTTCGCCATCACGCGGCGCGAGAGCCGGTCCGCGGGGCGCGCGCCGAAGTACGCGCCCAGGGCCGCACGACCCTCGACGAGCCGATCGCCCTCCGGCCACCGCCAGACGCCGTCCTCGGTGAACAGCCCGGCGACGGAGGCGGGTTCACCGAGGTCGAGACGGTGGACGAAGTCGAGGACGAGACGCTCGCAGGCGCGCTCGGCCAGAAGTGCTTCCAGGGGGTCCATGAGCCGTTGCTATCAGCTGGGCCCCCGCCGTCTCCACCGCATTACAACGCCACGTACGTCACCGGATCGCTCCCCGCCACCGCCTCCGCCCGGCCCAGTTTCACCAGGCGGCGTACATGGGCCTCGGCCTCCGACACCGCGATGTTGCGGGAGGTGAAGGGGATCTGGTCCCACGGGCGGTTCCACTCCATGCGCTCGGCGAGCTGCCAGGCGGTGAGCGGGGCCGACAGGAGGGCGAGCAGGCCGGTGAGCCGGTCCTCGTGGTGTGCGAGCAGCTCCTGTACGCGGCCGGGCGCGTCGGTGAAGGCGTGCTGGTGGGCCGGGAGCACCTCGGCCGGGTTCAGCCGGCCGACGCGCTCCAGGGCGTCCAGATAGTCGCCGAGGGGATCGGCGACGGTGGCGTCGTCGGGATCCTCGTACAGGCCGATGTGCGGGGTGATCTTCGGGAGCAGGTGGTCGCCGGAGAAGAGGCGGCCGTTGCCGGGGAGAGCGGCCGGGTGGGTCTCCTCCAGGTGGAGGCAGACGTGGCCGGGCGTGTGGCCCGGGGTCCAGATCGCGCGCAGGCGGCGGCCCGCCAGGTGGAGGAGCTCGCCGGGGACGATCTCACGGTCGGGGAGCGCGGGGGCGAAGCCGGGCAGGCCGGTGGAGAGCCGGGCCGTGCGGGCCGCGCGCAGCAGGGCCACGTGCTCCTCGGGGGCGCCGGAGGACGCCAGCTTGTCCGCCATGTAGGAGAACCAGCGGTCGGGCCGGTTCTCCCGGGTCCGCCGCACGATCGCGGTGTCCAGCGCGTGCATCGCGATCCATGCCCCGGAGGCCTCCCGCACCTTGCCCGACAGACCGTGGTGGTCGGGGTGGTGGTGGGTGATGACCACGCCGTGCACCTCGGCGACGGAGACGCCGCAGGCGGTGAGCCCGGCGGCGAGGGCGTCCCAGGAGGCCGGGTCGTCCCAGCCGGTGTCGATCAGCACGGGGCCCAGGTCGGTGTCGACGAGATGGACCAGCGTCGTGCCGAGCGGGTTGTCCGGGATGGGGACCCTGATCGACCGTACGCCCCCGCCGTGATCGGTCACCTGCGTCATGGGTTCCCACCAATCGCCGTGTTCTCGCCACTATAACTAGAACCGATTCCATTGGGTGCTCGAACCAACCGTTCTGTGGGCGTGCGTGAGTCGGTGCGCGAGTCATGGGTCCGGCCCGTGGACTCCGTCGACCGGAGCTGGTATCAGTTCTCATATCTGATGAAGCGTCAGAAACCAGGGAGGCGGTCGGTCATGACCGAGCTCGTGGAGCACGGACAGCTGTTCATAGGCGGGGAGTTGACGGACCCCCTGGGCAAGGACGTCATCGAGGTGATCTCGCCGCACACCGAGGAGGTCATCGGACGCGTCCCGCACGCGTCGACCGAGGACGTGGACCGGGCGGTCGCCGTCGCGCGCCGGGCGTTCGACGAAGGGCCCTGGCCCCGGATGAGCCTCGACGAGCGGATCGAGGTCGTCACCCGGATCAAGGACGGGATCGCGGTACGGCACGAGGAGATCGCCCGGGTCATCTCCTCCGAGAACGGCTCCCCGTACTCCTGGAGCGTCCTCGCACAGGCCCTCGGCGCGATGATGGTGTGGGACGCGGCGCTCACGGTCGCGCGGAACTTCACGTACGAGGAGACACGCGACGGCGTCCTCGGGCGGATCCTCGTGCGACGCGAGCCGGTGGGCGTGGTCGCGGCCGTGGTGCCGTGGAACGTGCCGCAGTTCGTGGCGGCCGCCAAGCTCGCGCCCGCGCTGCTGACCGGCTGCACGGTCGTACTGAAGCCGTCGCCCGAATCGCCGCTGGACGCCTATCTGCTGGGCGAGATCGCGAAGGAGGCCGGGCTGCCGGAGGGCGTTCTGTCGATCCTGCCCGCCGACCGCGAGGTCAGCGAGTACCTGGTCGGACACCCCGGCATCGACAAGGTCTCCTTCACCGGATCGGTCGCGGCCGGCCGGCGCGTGATGGAGGTCGCCTCGCGCAATCTCACCCGTGTGACGCTGGAGCTGGGCGGGAAGTCGGCGGCGGTGGTCCTGCCGGACGCGGACCTCGCCACCGCCGTCCCCGGGATCGTCTCGGCGGCCTGGATGAACAACGGGCAGGCGTGCGTCGCGCAGACCCGGATCCTGCTGCCGCGCTCGCGCTACGACGAGTTCGCGGACGCCTTCGCCGCGGCGGCGGGCGCGCTGGTCGTCGGGGACCCGCTGGACCCGGCCACCCAGGTCGGTCCGCTGGTCGCCAGGCGCCAGCAGCAGCGCAACCTCGACTACATCCGCATCGGCCAGGAGGAAGGCGCCAAGATCCTCACGGGCGGTGGCCGTCCGCACGGGCTCGACCGGGGCTGGTACGTCGAGCCGACCCTCTTCGGAGACGTCGACAACTCCATGCGGATCGCCCGGGAGGAGATCTTCGGGCCGGTGATCTGCCTTCTCCCGTACGGCGACGAGGACGAGGCAGTGAAGATCGCCAACGACTCCGACTACGGGCTGAGCGGCAGCGTCTGGACGGCGGACGTCGCGCACGGCATCGACGTCGCGCGGCAGGTCCGTACCGGCACGTACTCCGTGAACACCTTCAGCCTCGACATGCTCGGCCCCTTCGGCGGCTACAAGAACTCGGGGCTGGGGCGGGAGTTCGGGCCCGAAGGCTACGGCGAGTTCCTTGAGCACAAGATGATCCACCTGCCGGCCGGCTGGGAGGCCTGACGATGGGTGACCGCTGGGGGGTCGAGGTCGACCGCTCCGTCTGCATCGGCTCCGCCCAGTGCGTCCACCGCGCCCCGGAGGCCTTCCGGCTCGACACCGCCATGCAGTCGCATCCGGCCGAGGCGGAGACCGACGCGAACGAGAGGATCCTGGAGGCGGCGGAGAGCTGTCCGGTGGAGGCCATCATGATCACGCTGCTGGGCAGCGGGGAGCCGGTGTTTCCGCCGGAGGACTGAGGCGGTGGGCACGGCCGGGCGCGATGTCGAAAAAAAGTCCCTCTTTGGGTGGTTTCATTCGGCTGTAGGCGTTCTATGCTGGTAATGGCCTACGAGGCGAGTGAGGGAGTTCAACCGGAGTAGCCGACTTTGGCGAGAGGCAGCAACTTCCGCCGGGGCCGACGTCGACGGTCGGGCTGAGAGGCCTGAAGGTAGTAGTCGGACCCGAAGGCGACCTCCATTACCTGATCCGGACCATGCCGGCGAAGGGAACCCGTCTCGTAGGTTTTCACGCGCCTTCGTGCGCCCAGGGCCTAGGGCTTCCCGGTCGGCTCCGTCAGGTCGATCAGGCGGCACACCGTCTCGATGTCGATCTTGACCTGGGCGATGGAGGCGCGGCCGGAGAGCCAGGTGATCAGGGCCGAGTGCCAGGTGTGCTCGATGACCCGGACCGCGGAGAGCTGGGCGGGGCTCGGGTCGTCCAGCCCCATCGCGTCCAGGATGATCACCGTGGTCTGCCGGGACACCTGGTCGACCTCGGGGCTCACACTGCGGTCCGCGAAGGTCAGCGCGCGGACCATGGCGTCCGCGAGGTGCGGCTCGCGCTGCAGGGCGCGGAAGGCCCGCATCAGCGTCTCCGCCACCCGCTCCGCCGCCGTGTCCCCGGCCGGCGGCTTCTTGCGGAGGGTGCCGTGCATGTGCTCCAACTGGTCCTGCATGGTGGCGACCAGCAGATGGACCTTCGAGGGGAAGTAGCGGTAGAGCGTGCCGAGGGCGACCTGCGAGGACTCCGCGACCTCGCGCATCTGCACCGCGTCGAAGCCGCCCCGGCTGGCCAACTGCGCGCTCGCGTGCAGGATCCGGCGGCGGCGTGCCTCCTGCCGCTCGGTGAGCGGGGGAGAGGCCGGCTGCGCGGCGGGTCGCGCGGACTTGGCTTCCACCTTGACTTCCGCAGGCATGGGTCCCGTTCCGTGGTTCAGCTGGAGGAGCGACGAGACAGCATGGCAGACACTTCCGTGGGTCAGAACACATCCGTCATGTCATCCGCTGCGACGCTTCCGTCGTGGCGCGGATCACCTGATCCACTGCTCACAGAGACGCTACCTGCCGGTAGATTCAGTGCTCCTCGAACGATCAAGTCTGAAACTTGTTCTAGATTAGCGTCCCGGCGTAATCTCGCGGGAAAGTGCAGGGAGAAGGGGGCCGTAAGTGACCGCTGAGGCCATGGAGGCGGGCCCCGGAGCGGGCGCGGCCACCAACGGTGACGGACCGTTGCGCATCGCGCTCCTCACGTACAAGGGGAACCCGTTCTGCGGCGGTCAGGGCGTGTACGTACGGCACCTCTCGCGCGAACTGGCCCGCCTCGGCCACCGGGTCGAGGTCATCGGATCCCAGCCGTACCCCGTGCTGGACGAGAACCTCCCCGAGCTGAGCCACAACCTCACCCTCACGGAACTGCCCAGCCTCGACCTGTACCGCCAGCCGGACCCCTTTCGCACCCCGAAGCGCGAGGAGTTCCGCGACTGGATCGACGCGGTCGAGGTCGGCACGATGTGGACCGGCGGCTTTCCCGAACCCCTGACCTTCTCCCTGCGCGCCCGCCGCCATTTGCGTGCCCGGCGCGGGGACTTCGACGTCGTGCACGACAACCAGACGCTCGGGTACGGGCTGCTGGGCGACGTCGGCGCGCCGCTGGTCACCACCATCCACCACCCCATCACCGTCGACCGCCAGTTGGAGCTCGACGCCGCCGAGGGGCGCAGGCGCCGCGCGTCCGTGCGCCGCTGGTACGCCTTCACGCGCATGCAGAAGCGTGTCGCGCGCCGTCTGCCCTCCGTGCTCACCGTCTCCGGCAGCTCGCAGCAGGAGATCGTCGACCACCTGGGCGTCGCCCGGGACCGTGTCCACGTCGTGCACATCGGCGCGGACACCGACCTCTTCTCGCCCGATCCGTCCGTGCCGCAGGTGCCGGGCCGGATCGTCACCACGTCCAGCGCGGACGTGCCCCTCAAGGGGCTCATCCACCTCGTGGAGGCCCTTGCCAAGGTGCGCACCGAGCACCCCGGCGCGCATCTCGTCGTCGTGGGCAAGCGTGCCGAGGACGGGCCGGTCGCCCAGGCCATAGAGCGCTACGGCCTCGAACGCGCCGTCGAGTTCGTCAAGGGCATCTCGGACGCGGAGCTCGTCGACCTCGTACGGTCCGCCGAGGTCGCCTGCGTGCCCTCCCTGTACGAGGGGTTCTCCCTGCCCGCCGCCGAGGCGATGGCCACGGGGACGCCGCTGGTGGCCACCACCGGCGGGGCGATCCCGGAGGTCGCCGGACCCGACGGCGAGACCTGCCTCGCGGTTTCGCCCGGCGACTCGGGGGCGCTGGCCGCCGCGCTGAGCCGGGTGCTGGGCGACCCGGAACTCGGGGCTCGGCTCGGCTCCGCCGGACGCGCGCGGGTACTGGACCGCTTCACCTGGGCCCGTGCCGCCGAGGGCACGGTGGCCCACTACCGCGAGGCAATGGCCCTCTCCCACGCTCGGCTCCGCTCGCGCGGGACCCTCGTCGCGCCGGGTACCGCCCTGCCGGGTGCTGTGGTCCCGGACCCGCAGGTGTCCGCCGTGGTGGCGGCCTCCGCCCGCGAGGCCGCCGTGGCGGGTGCCGTCGCGCCGGACGCCCCCGCAGCCGTCGCCACGGCCGGTGCGGGCGCTGTCTCCACCCCCGGCACCGGCACCGGCGCCGCAGGGACCCCCGGCCCCGTAGATTTCGGCCCGGCGACGGGCGTCACCCCCACCTCCGATCGTGAAAGCAGGGCCACGTGCTGACCGTCGACTTCTCCCGGTTCCCGCTCGCCCCGGGCGACCGCGTACTGGACCTCGGATGCGGTGCCGGCCGGCACGCGTTCGAGTGCTACCGGCGCGGCGCCCAGGTCGTCGCGCTGGACCAGAACGGCGAGGAGATCCGCGAGGTCGCCAAGTGGTTCGCGGCGATGAAGGAGGCGGGCGAGGCCCCGGCCGGCGCCACCGCGACCGCGATGGAGGGCGACGCGCTCGCACTGCCCTTCCCCGACGCGTCCTTCGACGTCGTGATCATCTCCGAGGTCATGGAGCACATCCCGGACGACAAGGGCGTCCTCGCCGAGATGGTGCGCGTGCTGAAGCCGGGCGGGCGCATAGCGATCACCGTGCCGCGCTACGGACCGGAGAAGGTCTGCTGGACCCTGTCCGACGCGTACCACGAGGTCGAGGGCGGCCACATCCGTATCTACAAGGCGGACGAACTGCTGGGCAAGATGAAGGAGGCCGGGCTCAAGCCGTACGGCACCCATCACGCCCACGCCCTGCACAGCCCCTACTGGTGGCTGAAGTGCGCGTTCGGCGTCGACAACGACAAGGTGCTGCCCGTGCGGGCGTACCACAAGCTGCTGGTCTGGGACATCATGAAGAAGCCCCTGGCCACCCGGGTCGCCGAGAACGCGCTGAACCCGCTGATCGGCAAGAGCTTCGTGGCGTACGCGACCAAGCCCCACCTGCCCCTCGACGCCGCCGCGGTGGACGCTTCGTGACGACTCCACGCACGCCCCGGACAGAACACCTCGTCCTGCCCGGGGTCCTCACCGCGGAGGAGGCCGCCGCCACGGTGCGGGCCGTCCTCGGGGTGCAGCGGCCCGACGGCGCCATACCGTGGTTCCGCGGGCACCACCTCGACCCGTGGGACCACACCGAGGCGGCCATGGCACTGGACGCGGCGGGGGAGCACGAGGCGGCCGAGCGGGCGTACGAATGGCTGGCCCGGCACCAGAACCAGGACGGTTCCTGGTACGCGGCCTACGCCGACGGGGACGCGGGCGACGTCACCGACCGCGGCCGGGAGACCAACTTCTGCGCCTACATCGCGGTCGGCGTCTGGCACCACTACCTCGCCACCGGCGACGACGCCTTCCTCGACCGGATGTGGCCCGCGGTCTACGCGGCCGTGGAGTTCGTGCTGCGTCTCCAGCAGCCCGGCGGGCAGATCGGCTGGAAGCGCGAGGAGGACGGCACGGCGGTCGAGGACGGCCTGCTGACCGGGAGTTCGTCCATCCACCACGCGCTGCGCTGCGCGCTCGCCATCGCCGAGCAGCGCGAAGAACCGCAGCCCGACTGGGAGTTGGCGGTCGGCGCACTGCGGCACGCGATCCGCAGGCACCCCGAGCGGTTCCTCGACAAGGACCGCTACTCGATGGACTGGTACTACCCGGTGCTCGGCGGCGCGTTGACCGGCGCCGAGGCCGAGGCCCGGATAGCCGAGGGCTGGGACCGGTTCGTGGTGCCGGGGCTCGGCGTGCGCTGTGTGGTGCCCAACCCGTGGGTGACCGGCGGCGAGTCGGCCGAACTCGCCCTGGCGCTGTGGGCCGTGGGCGAGTCCGACCGTGCGCTGGAGATCCTCCAGTCCATCCAGCACCTGCGCGACCCGAAGACGGGCCTCTACTGGACGGGCTACGTCTTCGACGCCCGGACGATCTGGCCCGAGGAACTCACCAGCTGGACGGCCGGCTCGCTGCTCCTCGCCGTCGCCGCGCTCGGCGGCGACGAGGCGACCTGCGCGGTCTTCGGCGGGGAGCGTCTGCCGCTGGGCCTCGACGCGGAGTGCTGCTAGGACCTGTCCGGCCCCTGGGCCCGGTCCGGCCCTGGGCCCGGTCCGGCCCGGTGGGGTATGTCGGCGGCGCGGCGGGGGTGGCTCAGTGGCGGTGCATGCGGTTGGCGATGGCGTGGCCGACGAAGAGGTACACGACGGCGGCCAGGCCGTAACCGGCGACCACGCGTGCCCACGCCCTGTCGAAGGTGAACAGGTCGCGGGACCAGCCGGCCAGCCAGCTCGCCACGTTGTGGACGAACTGGACCAGGTCGTTGGCCCGGTTCGCGTCCAGGAGGTACATCAGGATCCACAGGCCGAGGATGACGGCCATCACGTCGGCGACGATCGCGACGACCGTGCCCGCTTGGTTGGAACCGTTGCGATATCGAGGGGACATGACCTCCGGGTTGCCGCGTATCCGCGGATGAAACCCCTGGGGGACGGAACCCGAACGCCTCGCTCGAGTGGCGCGGCGGCCGTGTTCGGGTGAGCCTGCTGGAAGAGCCGTGTCTCCCGCTGGCCGGGAGAACCGTTCACTTCCCCGGAGGACACCGTGCCTGTACCGATACGGCGCCTCGCCGTGGCGCTCACCGTCTGTTGCGCCCTGCTCGCCGGCGCCACGGCCTGTGGCAGTGGCAGCAACGCGACCAAGAACACCGCCGCCGTCGTGGCGGCCGCCACCCCGTCCAGCAGCAGCACCGTGGAGAAACAGAAGCTCTCCAAGACCCGCTTCGTGGCGAACGCGGGCCTGGCCGCCGGAGCCACCTACCAGTGGATCGTGAAGCCCTGGAAGGCCGGCAAGTTCAAGAAGGGCGCCAAGGGCCGCAGGACCGCCCTGATCAAGGCGGCCGTGGCCGGCACGTTCGCCTACAACCGGCTCAAGGCCGCGAGCAGGAACGCCCAGGGCGACCCCACACTCTCCAAGGCCGTCGCCCCGCTCACCGCGGGCATCGACGCCCTCAAGAACCTGCCGTCCAAGCTCCGCAAGGGCGACTCGACGGACGCGACCGTGGGTTCGTTCGACGACATCATCAACAAGGTGAAGGACGCGGGCAAGAGCGCGGGCGCCCCGGTCACCGACAAGGTGCCGTCGGCCTCGCAGCTGTCCGGCGGCTGAGCCCCGCCCGTCCTACGAGCCCCGACCTGTCCGGTGCGGCAACACTGCCGCACCGGACAGGGTGGCCTTTGCCTCTCCTTCAGCTGGAGTTGAGGCTTCCGCAGGGTGTTGTTCGATGTCGTGCCTGACGATCCTTCCCCCGGGGGGAGAGGCAGGCAAGCGGTGTCCGAGCTCAGCAGACCGACCGCGATCGAGGAACCGAGACTCACCACCCGCCAACGGGCCGGACGCCGCCTCCCGCGTCACATCATCGTCGTACTGCCCCTGGCCCTGGCCGGGTTGATCGCCCTGTCCGTCTCGGGCAACGCGCTGCGGCCGTTCGACCGCATCACCACCATCGAGGCCAGGATGGCCTCCAAGTCGGACTTCTTCAAAGACCCCGAGGTGCGGCGGCTGTTATTGGAGCACGGCTTACGGGTGGACATCCACCGGCTCGGCTCCCGGGGCATAGCCACGCAGTCCCTGAAGGGCATGGACGTGGTCTTCCCGTCCGGCCAGCCCGCGGCGAAGCTGATCCTGAACCGGCAGGACCACTCGGTGAAGTCGGCGCGTCCCTTCGTGACTCCGCTGGTGCTGGCGACGTTCCGGGACTACGCCGAGACCCTGGAGCGGGCGGGCGTGGCGACCGCGCAGCGTCTCGGGAGCGGCACAGACACGCTCTACTACGACCTCGACATGCGGAAGTTCACCGGCCTGCTCAACGGCAGGGACGACGACGCCCGCACGGCCGGCGAGGCCGCCGACGTCTCCGGGGACGGCAAGGGCGCGAGCGTCGACACCTGGAACGGCATCGGCTACGGCGACACCGGCCGCAGCAACAGCGGCCGTGTCCTGGTCCGCACCTCCAGCGTCTGCGAGTCCAACTCCGCCGGGACCTATCTGAGCATCCTCGCGTTCGTCAAGAACGGAAACCGCACGCCGGGCACACAGCACACGAACGACCCCCAGGCGGCGGCCGACGAGGTGCGGAGCATCGCCCAGGACATCAAGCCGCTCATCAACCTCCAGGGCATGTGGGCCGACGAGCAGGCCGACAGCTACTTCTCCGACCTCGGCGAGAGCATCGCCCCCATCTCCGTGATCTACGAACACCAGTACCTGGCCCACCAGATCGAATACGTCGCCAAGCACAAGAAGCAGGACACCAGCCGCGTCCTCCTCTATCCCACTCCGTACGCCCTCACCGAGCCCCAGCTCATCTCCCTCAGCGACAAGGGCGACAAGCTGAGCGACCTGATCGAGTCGGACCCCGAACTGCGCCAGCGGGCCATCGAGCTGGGTTTTCGCGTCCGGTTCTCCGGCGAGGACGGCACCAGCGAGCAGCTGAACACGTACCTGCGCGAGCACGGCGTCCAGGTGCCGAGGCCGAACCGCGACCAGACCAAGGTGTACGAGCCCGACCTGGACGTCCTGGAGAAGATCATCGACTACGTGGGCAACTGCCCGCCGCCCGTGCGGGACACCCCGTGAGCCGCCGCGCCCGCGCCCTGACCGCCTGCCTGGCGCTGGTGCTCCTGGCCGCCCTCACCTCCTGCACCCGGGGCAGGGAGGACGTCACCCTCCGGGTCCTCGCCAGCCCCGAACTCGCCGACCTGGCCCCACTGCTGGGCGAACTGAAGGAGGACACCGGGGTCGAGCTGGACATGGAGTACGAGGCCACGGCCGACCTGGCCGGGCAGTGGCCCGCGGCCGGGAAGAAGTCCTCGTACGACCTGGCCTGGCTCGCCTCGGACCGTTCGTTCCTGCTGCGGCTCCAGGAGTCCGGCGAGCGGCCGATGCGCCCCGAGTCGACCCCGATCATGCGCTCGCCCGTGGTCGTCGGTCTCACCCCCGACGTCGCGGCCAAGCTGCGCGCCGGGGTCCCGGGCGGGCGGCTCTCGTGGGCGGACATCGCGGACGCGGCGGCCGACGGGACCGTGCGGTTCGGGATGGCCGACCCACGTCGCAGTGACACCGGCCGCGCCGCGCTCGTCGGGGTGGCCACCGCCGCCGCCGGGACGGGCACCGCACTGCGCGAACAGGACGTCTCCTGCGACCGGTTGCGCGGCTTCCGCTCGGGCCAGACCCTCACCGGCGCCAGTTCACACGACCTGATCGACAGCTACGTACGCGATCAGGGCCGGGCCAACGCGCTCATCGCCCACGAGTCCGAACTGCTGTCGCTGAACGCCGGCGGCAAGCCGGCCCACCCCCTGGAGATCGTCTACCCCGAGGACGGCATGGTGCTGTCCGACTTCCCGCTGCTGCTGCTCGACGGGAAGCAGCGGTCCGCGTACCACACGGTGGTGGACTGGCTGCTGCGCGACGACGTCCAGCGCAAGCTCATGGAGCGCACCTGGCGGCGCCCCGTCGATCAGGACGTCGAGCCCCTCCGGCGGCTGCGGGAGGCCGCCGTCGGCAACGCGTTGTCCTTTCCCGACCGGCTGTCCATCGTGCGGCGGCTCGTGGCCGACTACGGTGATCCGGCCCGCCGGACCACGGACCAGGTGGTGTTCCTGCTGGACTTCTCGCGCTCCATGCGGGGCGAGCGGATCGCCGAGCTGCGCGCCGCGTTCGCCGGCCTGAGCGGCGCCGACCCCACCTCCACCGGCAAGTTCGCCCGGTTCTACCGCGGGGAACGCCTCACGGTGGTCCGGTTCGGCGGCGGCGTCCTTCAGGAGCGGACCGTGACGGTGCACGACGACGGCGATCTCCGCACCCTCGACAAGGTCGTCGCAGACGGCGGCTTCGACGACTCCACCGCCGTCTGGTCGGCCCTCGACCGCGGTTACGCGATCGCCGCCGACGCGGTGGCGGACGAGCCGCAACGGCCCGTTTCCATCGTGCTGATGACGGACGGCGAGAGCAACGCGGGTATCGGATACGAGGAGTTCCTGCGCCGACACGGTCAACTGGGCGCCGCGGCACGTGAGGTGCCCACCTTCCCCGTCCATTTCGGAGAGGCCGACGCGGGGGCCCTGAAACGGGCCGCCGCCGCGACCGGCGGCCGCATGGTCGACGCCGGCCTCTCCTCCCTCTCCGACGCGTTCAAGGAGATCCGTGGGTGTCACTGACAGTCAGTGGTGGGGTCTGTGGTGGGGGTGGGTGGTCGTCTGGCTGCTCACCGCGGTCTGCTGCGTCGTCCTGCTCCGGTACGCGCTGGTGCGGTGGGGATGGCTGCGCCGCCGGCGCCGACACGGCGGACGCACGGTCCTCGGCATGTGTTTCTACCTGCACGAGGAGCGCGTCAGGGATCTCATCCTGAGCGGCGGCTTCGCGGTCCCCGTGGAGCAGGAGGTCGCCGACCGCACCCATTCCACCACCGGTTTCGGCCTGCTGGGCAAGCTGGGCTTCGGGGGCGGGAGGTTCCAGCGGGACGTCACCCGGGAGAGCGTCACCACGTACGTCCGGCAGAACACGCCCATCACGGTGATACGGCTGCTCATGGACACCATGCGCAAGGAGGACGTGGTCGTGGACGCCGACCTCACTACCGGCAGGCTCGTTCTCAACCGGGCGCTCGCCGAGAGCCTGCGGGACGGGCCCGAGCCCGGGAAGGCGCCGTTGAGCGCGGTCATGTCGGAGTTCGTCTCCGTCACCGGCCGTTTCACCGCACACCGCACGGACAGCGGTGACGTCGTGCTGCGTGCCCGGTACGGCAGCGGGGAAGCGTCCGCTCAGGTGAAGATCACCTGCGCCGGGTCCGAGGGGCGCGGGGAGTTCCGCAACGAGGACTACTACACCGGGGAGTTCCAGGCCCGGTGCCTGGGCAAGGTGCGCACCTGGATCAGCGGGACCGGGGAGCTGACCCTGGACCCGATCGCCATCTTCCGCTGAGCCGACAGGACCTAGGAGTTGAGCTCGGCGAGGACCCGTAGCGTGTGCGGGTCCGGTGACAGGACCAGCAGGTCCGTCACCGGGCCCTTGCGCCACAACTCCAGCCGCTCGGCGATGCGTTCACGCGGTCCGACGAGGGAGATCTCGTCGGCGAACGCGTCCGGGACGGCGAGCACCGCTTCCTGGCGGTGTCCGGCGAGGAACAGCTCCTGGATGAGCCGGGCCTCCTCCTCGTACCCCATCCGTGCCATCAGATCGGCGTGGAAGTTGCGCGCCGCGTGCCCCATCCCGCCGATGTAGAAGCCGAGCATCGCCTTCACGGGCAGCAGCCCCTTGGCGACGTCGTCGCAGACGCGGACATGGGCCATGGGCGCGACGAGGAAGTCGGCGGGGAGATCGCTCAGCGCGGCCTCGTAGGCACCTGGGCGGGTCGGCGACCAGTACAGCGGCAGCCAGCCGTCCGCGATCCGGGTCGTCTGCGCGATGTTCTTCGGCCCCTCGGCGCCGAGCAGGATCGGCAGGTCGGCGCGGAGCGGATGCGTGATCGGCTTCAGCGGCTTGCCGAGCCCGGTGCCGTCCTCGCCCCGGTAGGGGTGTCTGTGGAAGCGGCCGTCCAGCTCGACGGGCCCTTCGCGCCTGAGGACTTGGCGTACGACATCGACGTACTCCCGTGTCGCGGTCAGCGGTGACTTCGGGAACGGGCGACCGTACCAGCCCTCCACGACCTGTGGCCCGGACAGCCCGAGGCCGAGCATCATGCGCCCGCCCGAGAGGTGGTCGAGGGTGAGCGCGTGCATCGCGGTGGTCGTGGGGGAGCGGGCGGCCATCTGCGCGACGGCCGTGCCGAGCCGGATACGGGTCGTGTGCGCGGCGATCCAGGTCAGCGGGGTGAAGACGTCCGAGCCCCAGGACTCGGCGGTCCACACGGAGTGATAACCGAGCCGCTCCGCCTCCTGGGCGAGCGGCAGATGGTCCGCGGAGGGGCCGCGCCCCCAGTAGCCGAGTGCGAGGCCGAGCCGCATGAACCCTCCAGGCGTTTGGTTCTGACGGGACGTCAGTCACGTGCGGGCCAGCCGACTGTACGGCAACGGCCCCCCGCCCGGAAGGACGAGGGGCCGTAGGAGGCCGTACGGGAGCGGACGCGGCAGGTCAGCCGCGCTGGATCCCGGAGGTGTCCTGCAGCACGCCGCGACGGCCGTCCTGCGTCTGCGCCACCAGGTTCGCGCCGCGCTGCTCCACGGCCAGGTACCAGGTACCCGGCGCGAGTTCGGCGATCGGCGCCTGCGAACCGTCCTCCGAGAACAGCGGACGCGGCACCGGTACGGCGAACCAGAACGGCGAGAAGTCACCGGCGGGCGGCTGCGGTTGCGGGGCCGGCGCCTGCTGCGGCTGGCTGGGCTGACCACCGAACGCCTGCCCCTGCTGCGGCTGACCACCGAAGCCCTGACCCGGCTGCTGGGCACCGGGATACCCGTAACCCCCGGGCGGCTGGGCGCCGTACGGCTGGGGCGCGGCGGGCTTGGGAGCGGGGACGAGCGCGGCCTGGAGGGCCGGGACGAGGGGGGTCGCGATGGCGGCGGCGGCCATGATCAGCGTCGCGATGAACGCGAGGATGATGCCGGTGCCTGCGCTGACGCCCGCGTCCGTGGCGTTGCCGACGTTGTCGACGCCGCCCATCGGGTCGAAGACGTTCCCGAGCGCGCTCCACGCGGCGAAGACCGTGAAGGCGACGCCGAACTGGCCGAGGTCGAGTCCGACGATCTTGGGCACCTGCGGCAGGCCGTGGGAGACGATGACCAGCGCGGCCCCGATGATGCCGGCCAGGACCACGCTCAGCAGCAGCGGTCCGCTCGACCAGGCGCTGGGGATGCTGGCACTGCTAGAGGCCCCGTCGATCGAAAAAATGTCGAGGAACGACGCGATGAACAGCAATACCGCTGCTCCGATCACCACGCCGTCGCCTCGAGTGAGGGAGCGGATATTCACTTCAGGTCCTTCGTCAGTCGTCTCGTCGTCGGTGGAGGCGTCGCTGACACCATGTCGCCGTAAGGCCCTGGTGTGAAGCGCGGGGGTGGCCCCTCATCGTAGGGACGACACTATCGCCCGTCCGATCAGGGTGTCCGTCGGGTTCGATCCGCCGATCACTACCCGCGCAGGAAACTCACGATTCCCTCAGAGATCCCACGCGCCGCCTTCTGCCGCCACGCGCCGCTGGTCAGCAACGCAGCGTCCTTGCTATCGCGCATGTTGCCGCACTCGATGAACACCTTCGGAACCGTTGACAGATTGAGACCGCCGAGATCACTGCGGACGTCGAGTCCGGTGCCGTCGCCGATGTAGTTGGAGGGCGCGCTGCCGGTGTCGCGGACGAAGTTGCCCGCGATGCGCTCGCCGAGATCACGGGAGGGGGCGACGATCGCGCGGGTGTCGGCGCCGCCGGAGTGGACGGACGCGGGGAGGATGACGTGGAAGCCGCGGTTGCCGGCCGCGGAGCCGTCCGCGTGGATGGAGACGACCGCGTCGGCGTGCGCGTCGTTGCCGACGCGGGCCCGCTCGTCGACGCACGGGCCCCAGGAACGGTCGCCGTCCTGGGTGAACTTCACCGTGGCGCCCGCCTGTTGCAGGAGCGTACGCAGCCGGCGGGCGACGTCGAGCGTGAACCGGGCTTCGGTGTAACCCGCGTTGGTCGACGTGCCGGTCGTGTCGCACTCCTTCCAGTTCGTGCCGATGTTCACCTTTCGGTTGATGTCGGCCGAGTGCTGGAAGTTCCCGGGGTTGTGCCCGGGGTCGATGACGACGACCTTGCCCTTGAGGGGTCCCGCGGCGGCGGGCAGGTCCGAGGCCGCGGGAGTGGCGGGGCCGGAGAAGGTCGAGCTCGGCGGCTTCCCGTCGTCCGTCCCGGACGCGCTCGGTGTCCGCGCCGCGGCGGAGGCGGATCCGGGTGCCGCGGAGGAAGCCCCGGGTGTGCCGGAGGAGGTCGTCGACGTGGCGGACGTACTGCCCCCGCTGCCCGAGTCACCCACCGCCTGCCACACCAGCCACCCCACCAGCGCCCCCGGCACCAGCGCGGCCACCGCCAGCGTCATCGGCCCACGCCGGGAGCGACGGGGGTTGGGAGGATCGAAGTCAGGACCTACGTACGACACGTCTGCGACTCTAACCGCGCTCTCAGATCCCCGCTCCCGTTCGCCGCAGGACGCGCAGCGAGTCGGTCGCCGAGACCTCGGTGAACGCGCCGGACTCCAGGGCCCGGAGGTAGACGCGGTAGGGGGCCTGGCCGGTGAACTCGTCGGCCGGGTCGGGGAACACGTCGTGGATGAGGAGGAGGCCGCCCTCGGCGACGTGCGGTGCCCAGCCCTCGTAGTCGCCGGAGGCGTGCTCGTCCGTGTGACCGCCGTCGATGAAGACGAGACCCAGGGGTGTGCACCAGAAGGCGGCGATCTGCGGCGAACGGCCGACCATCGCGACCACCTGGTCCTCCAGACCCGCCTTGTGGAGGGTGCGGCGGAAGGTGGGAAGGGTGTCCATCCGGCCGATCTCGGGGTCGACCGTGGCCGGGTCGTGGTAGTCCCATCCGGGCTGCTGCTCCTCGCTGCCCCGGTGGTGGTCGACGGTGATCGCCGTCACCCCGGCCGCGCGCGCCGCGTCCGCGAGCAGGATCGTGGAGCGCCCGCAGTACGTGCCGACCTCCAGCAGGGGCAGTCCGAGCCGGCCCGCCTCGATCGCGGCCTCGTACAGCGCGAGCCCCTCATGGAGCGGCATGAACCCCTTCGCGGCCTCGAAGGCGGCCAGGATCTCCGGCTTGGGTGCCGCGGGCATGGGGTCCTGCATCGGGGGTCCTCCATCGGGTGCGAACGGCGGCGTCGCACGTCTGCCTGTGCCTGTGCGAGTGCGGGTGCGCGTGTACGTGCCTGTGAGCGCCCCATGGTGCACCACACCCCCGCCGCAGCGGCGACGGGGGTGTGGTGCGGCCGGGCCGGACCCCAGGGCCTGTCGTTCGGATCAGGCCTGGGCCGGAACGGTCTCGCTCGGCAGTGCGAGGTCCAGCTCGACGGGGCGGTCGTCGCCGGAGTGGGTCGCCGAGGAGGCGAGCGGGCCGTGGCCCGGTGCCCTGGCGGCGAGGACGTACGCGCCCTCGGCGGGCACGGGGAGCACGTAGCTGCCGTCCGCCTCGGAGAGCGTGGCGCCCGCCTGGCGGCCCCGCCGGTCGATCAGGGTGACCTTGGCACGGGCGACCGTGCCGCCGTCGGCGTCCAGCACCCGGCCGCGGAAGCCGCGGAGCACCTCTTGGGCGCGCTCCAGGGCCGCGTCCTCCTCGCTGCTCGCGCGCAGCTGCGGCTTGGTCGCCGGGCGCCGGCCCGGCAGCAGCAGGGCGAAGAGCAGACCGATGGCGACCGCGCCGGTGGCGATCAGGAAGGAGACCCGGAAGCCGTGCATGGTGGGGACCTCGACGCCACCGACGTTGTTCGCGGTGTTGGCGAGGACCATGCCGATGACGGCGCTGGAGACCGAGGTGCCGATCGAGCGCATCAGGGTGTTGAGGCCGTTGGCCGCGCCCGTCTCGGAGGCCGGGACGGAGCCGACGATCAGCGCGGGCAGCGAGGAGTAGGCGAGGCCGATGCCCGCGCCCAGGACCACCGAGATCACGATGGTCTGCCAGGCGGCGCTCATCAGACCGAGGCCGGCGCCGTAGCCGATCGCGATGATCAGCATGCCGAGGATCAGGGTGACCTTGGGGCCGTACTTGGCGGAGATCCGGGCGTAGACCGGCGCGGTGAACATCATCGTCAGGCCGAGCGGCGCCACGCACAGACCCGCGACCACCATCGACTGGCCGAGGCCGTAGCCGGTGGCCTTCGGCAGCTGGAGCAGCTGCGGCAGGACGAGCGAGACGACGTAGAAGGAGACGCCGACCATGATCGAGGCGAGGTTGGTGAAGAGCACCGAGCGCCGGGCGGTGGTGCGCAGGTCGACCAGCGGCGCCTTCACGCGCAGTTCCATCACGCCCCACAGGAGCAGGACGACGGCCGACGCGGCGAACAGGCCGAGTGTGGTGGTCGAGGTCCAGCCCCAGTCGCTGCCCTTGGTGATCGGCAGCAGGAAGAGGACGAGGCCCGCGGAGAGGCCCGCCGCGCCCAGTCCGTCGAAGGTGCCCTCGGCGCGCATCGGGGACTCCGGTACGGCGATGAGGGTCAGCACGATCGCCACGGCGCCGAGACCGGCGGCGAGGAAGAAGAGGGCGTGCCAGTCGGCGTGCTGCGCGACCAGGGCCGCGACCGGCAGCGCGAGTCCGCCGCCGACGCCGATGGAGGAGCTCATGAGGGCCATCGCCTCGCCGAGCTTCTCGCGGGGCAGCATGTCGCGCATCAGGCCGATGCCGAGCGGGATCGCGCCCATGGCGAAGCCTTGCAGGGCGCGGCCGACGATCATCACCAGCAGTGTGCTGGTGAAACCGGCTATGAGCGAGCCGACGACCATCACGGACAGGCTCGCGAGCAGCATCCGCCGCTTGCCGTAGAGGTCACCGAGCCGACCCATGATCGGCGTGGCCACGGCTCCCGCGAGCAGTGTCGAGGTCATCACCCAGGTGGCGTTGCTGGGTTCGGTGCCCAGCAGCTCCGGCAGGTCCTTGATGACCGGAACGAGCAGGGTCTGCATCACCGCGACAACGATGCCCGCGAAGGCCAGTACCGGCACGATCGCGCCGCCGGGCCTCCGGGTGGGCTGGGCGGTCGTCGTGTGCGTCATTGCGTGAGGCCTCCAGGCCAAAAGAGAGAGGGAGGAAGAAGGAGGAGAGGAGCGGTGGGCGATCCGTGCGGGATTACCTGCGGGGTTACGTGCGGGATACGTGCAAGAGGAACCCGGTGTGCCCGGGCAACTATTCCGATGCTTCGGCGTACTAACAAAATCTTGACCTTCCCATGAAGAACTGACCCGGTATCAGACCTGGCGAGTAAGTGAAACGTGTTCTAGTCTGCGCGCCATGAAGGCCTACGTCGCCGGGGTCGGGATGACCAGGTTCGAGAAGCCCGAGACCCGTGATTGGCAGTACTGGGACATGGCGCGGGAGGCGGGGAGTGCCGCGCTCGCGGACGCCGGGATCACATACGCCGAGGTGGAACAGGTTCCTGTCGGCTACTGCTTCCAGCCCTCGACCGCCGGCCAGCGCGCCGCGTACGAACTCGGTCTGACCGGCGTCCCCGTCTACAACGTCAACAACAACTGCGCCACCGGATCGAGCGCGCTGATGCTGGCCCGGCAGTTCGTCGAGGGCGGGGTCGCGGACTGCGTACTCGCGCTGGGCTTCGAGAAGATGAAGCGCGGGGCGCTGGGGGGCGGGGCGGACGGGGGAGACTTCTCGACGTCACCGGTGGCCCGCCACTACGGCGTCATGGCCGCCCGGCACGGCTTCGAGATGTCCCCGCCCACCGCGCAGATCTTCGGCGACGCGGCGCGCGAGCACATGGAGAAGTACGGCACCACCGAGGCGCAGCTCGCCGCCGTCGGCGCCAAGAACCACCGCCACTCGGCGAACAATCCCTACGCCCAGTTCCAGGACGTGTACGGGGTCGACGAGATCCTCGCCGCCCGGGTCGTGCACCGGCCGCTGACGAAACTCCAGTGCTCGCCCACCTCGGACGGGGCCGCCGCCGCGGTCGTCGTGTCCGAACGGTTCCTGGAGCGGCACGAGCCGGCGCGCCGGGCCGTCGAGATCGTCGCGCAGGCCATGACCACCGACACCGAGGAGTCCTTCGCGTCCGGCTCCTGTGTCGCCGTCGTCGGACAGCCGATGTCGCGGGAGGCCGCGCGCCAGGTGTACGAACGGTCGGGACTCGGCATCGACGACGTGGACGTCGTGGAACTGCACGACTGCTTCTCCATCAACGAGCTGCTGACGTACGAGGCGCTCGGGATGTGCGAGGAGGGGGAGTCCGGCAAGCTCGTCGAGTCGGGGGCCACGACGTACGGCGGGCGGTGGGTCGTGAACCCGTCCGGCGGGCTGATCTCCAAGGGGCATCCCCTGGGGGCGACCGGGATCGCCCAAGTGGCCGAGCTGGTGTGGCAGTTGAGGGGCGAGGCGGGACCCCGGCAGGTGCCGGGCGCACGGGTCGGGCTCGCCCACAACATCGGGCTGGGCGGGGCGGCGGTGGTCACGCTGCTCAGGGCGGCGGGCGGGTGGGCCTAGGGCCTGTGGCCCAGGGCGAGTGCGGCGAAATCCCGATGCAAGGACCGTAGGGTGGTTGAGAGCATGACACTCATGCTTCGAGCCGCGGAAGACACCCGAATATCAGCCCGCGTCGCGCCGCCCACCTGGCTGGTGGTGGCGCTCGCCTGCGCCGGACAGTTCCTCGTGGTGCTCGACGTGTCCGTCGTGAACGTGGCGCTGCCGTCCATGCGGACCGACCTCGGGCTGAGCGCGCCCGGGTTGCAGTGGGTCGTCAACGCGTACGCGATCGCCTTCGCCGGGTTCATGCTGCTCGGCGGGCGGGCCGGTGACCTGTACGGACGTAAACGGATGTTTCTGGTCGGGCTCGCGCTGTTCACGGGGGCCTCGCTGGGCGGCGGGCTCGCCCAGGCTGGCTGGCAACTGCTGGTCGCCCGGGCCGCGCAGGGGCTCGGAGCGGCGGTGCTCGCGCCCTCGACGCTGACGATCCTCACCTCGGCGGTCCCGGAGGGCGCCGCCCGCGCACGGGCCATCGCGACCTGGACGGCGGTCGGCGCCGGGGGCGGGGCGGTGGGCGGTCTGGTCGGCGGCCTGCTGGTGGACGGGCTGTCGTGGCGATGGGTGCTGCTGATCAACGTGCCGGTGGGCGCGGTGGTGCTGGCGGGCGCCGCACGGTGGCTCGTGGAGAGCCGGGCCGGGGACGGGCGGCGGCTCGATCTGCCGGGCGCGCTGCTGGTGACGGCGGGGCTCGCGACCCTCGCGTACGGGATCGTGCAGACCGAGGCGGAGGGGTGGGCGGCGGCCGCGACCCTCGTGCCGTTGTGTGCAGGGTTCGCGCTGATCGGCCTGTTCCTCGTGGTCGAGGCGCGGACGCGGGTGCCGCTGATGCCGCTGCGCCTGCTCGGTGTGCGGGCGGTGGCGTCGGCGAACGCGGCCATGTTCGTGTGCGGCTCCGCGATGTTCTGCATGTGGTTCTTCATGACGCTGTACGCGCAGAACGTGCTCGGCTACTCGCCGCTGGGCGCCGGGTTCGCGCTGGTGCCGAGCTCACTGGCGGTGGTCCTCGGCTCGAAGCTCGCGCCGCGGCTCATGCCGGTGGTCGGGGCGCGCAACGTCGCCGTCATCGGGTCGCTGGTCGCGGCGGCCGGCTTCGGCTGGCAGTCGAGGATGACGGCCGACGGCTCGTATCTGACGGCGGTCATGTTCCCCGGGATCCTGATGATGGCGGGCGCGGGGCTGGCCGCCACCCCGCTCGCCTCGCTCGCCACCTCCGGCGCGGCGCCGGCAGACGCCGGTCTGGTGTCCGGGCTGGTCAACACCTCCCGCACGATGGGCGGTTCACTCGGACTCGCCGTCATGTCGACCATCGCGGCCTCCCGGACCGGGAGCGGCTCGTCGGCCCAGGCCTTGACGGCGGGGTACGCGCTGGTCTTCCGTACGGGCGGGTACGTACTGCTCGGCGGGGTGGTGCTGATGCTGCTGTGGCTGCCCTCGAAGATCTCCGCTCGCTGAGCCACCGAAGATCTCCTGCCGTCGAGGCAACGAAGTCCGGTCCTCGTGGACTCCTTTGTACATCTAGGAGGTGCCCATGGGGGATCGGAAGCAGGCTCGGGACGAGGAGTTCCAGCGCTTTGTCATCGGCCGCTGGCCGCGGTTGATGCGTACGGCATTTCTCCTTACGGGGGAGCAGCACGCCGCCGAGGACCTGGTCCAGACGACGCTGGAGCAGGTCTATGTGGCCTGGCGCAGGGTCGGCGCGGCCGACGACCCGGAGGCCTATGTACGGCGCGTGATGATCAACGCGCATGCCCGGAAACACCGCAGAAGGCTCAAGGAGTTCCTGGCGCCGAAGGACGACTCGGGGCTCACGCACGAGCTGCCCGACCAAGGTGACCGGATCGCCCAGGCCGACGACCGCAGCGCCCTGCTGACGGCGCTCGTCCAACTGCCGCCGCGCCAGCGCGAGGCGGTGGTCCTGCGGTACTGGGAGGACCTGAGCGAGAGCCAGGCGGCGGAGGCGATGGGCTGTTCGGTGGGCGCGGTGAAGAGCAACGCGGCGAAGGGGATCGCGAAGCTGCGCGCCATACCGGGTCTGGCGGACATGGTGACGCACGGAGGGCGGAAGTGATGAGCGCGGACCGGGAGACGAACCACGACATGGCAGACAGGGACATCGCCTTCCTGCTGGCCGACGCCGCGGACGAGGCGGAGATCGGCATAGCCCCCTACCAGGCGGTGGTCCGCGGTGGCCGCCGCCGCAAGGCCCGCCGCTGGGCACTGGCGGCAGCGGCGGCGCTGGTGATCGCCGGTTCGACGGGCACGCTGGCACTGGCCGGGGGGCTGGACGGCGAGGGGCACCGGGTGGTGCCGGTGACCACGCGGCCGCCGACGGCTGAGGAACGGCACGTGTTCACCGCTCAGCGGACCACGCTCGCGGTCGGATACGAGGACGGCAAGACGTGGGAGGTGTTCATCGATGTGTGGGGAGTCCCGCAGGACGAAGTGGAAGCGGAAGCCCAACTGGACGCCATGGGCGGGTACCAGGAGCGGCCGGCGGACGTGCGTCAGGCTTCCGACCTGATCGGTAAGACGACGTACTTCCTGCGCCGGAGCGTGAGCGGGCTTGGCACGGAGATCATGATGTTCAACACGGCGAAGGAGGAAGGTCTCTCGGGCACGGACCTCCAGTCCTTCGCGGGCCCGTTGCTGGGGACCGCCGCCCATAGCCCCGAGCGACTGGTGGCAGGTCAGGTCGGCAAGGCCGCCCAGCGCGTCACCTGCACATGGAAGGACGGCACGACGACCGATGTGCGCAGGGTGCCCGAGGGGTACGGCGTCAACAGCGACGAGATGGTGATCCGCCCGGCGGCCGGGTCCCGGGCGAACTGGTTCGTGTGCCTGGCGCCGAAGGGCACGACCTTCAAGTCGGTGGCGGTGACGAAGTGACGGGGAGCGCGGGACGGGAGCGGCATCGCGGGTTGTCGCCCCCTCGGTGACTACAGCCAGCCCTGCTGGCGGGCCTCCCGCATCGCCTCCATGCGGTTGCGGGTGCCCGTCTTGCCGATCGCGGAGGAGAGGTAGTTGCGGACGGTCGACTCGGAGAGGTGGAGCTTGGAGGCGATGTCGGCGACGGTGGCGCCGTCCACCGAGGCCTTCAGGACGTCGCACTCGCGGGCGGTGAGCGGATTGGGTCCGGCGCTCAACGCGGCTGCGGCGAGCGCCGGGTCGATGACGGTCTCGCCGGTCAGCACCCGCCGGATCGCCTCGGCCAGGTCCTCCACGGGGCCGTCCTTGACCAGGAACCCGGCGGCGCCCGCCTCCATCGCGCGCCGCAGATACCCGGGCCGGCCGAAGGTGGTGAGGATCAACACCCGGCAGCCCGGCGCCTCTTCGCGCAGTACGGCGGCGGCGTCCAGGCCGCTCATCCCGGGCAGCTCGATGTCCAGCAGGGCCACGTCCGGGCGGTGCATCAGCGCCGCGTCCACGATGGCGTCGCCCGCCGCGACCTGGGCGACGACCTCGATGTCCGGCTCCATCCCCAGCAACAGGGCGAGCGCGCCCCGCATCATTCCCTGATCCTCGGCAAGCAGGACACGCACGGACTTCGTGGGCCGGTGGTCCCGGGGCATCTCGTTCACGGGGCCAAGCGTAAGGCGGGGGAAGGCGCGTGCCCCGTTGTGGTGCGCACTTCGCCGGTCATTAAAAACTCTCCATGGTTCGACTCCGCGTGTCTTGACGGCCCTTGACTCCGGGCAAACAATCGCCTCGACATTCCGCGATCTCCTTTGCCGTTCCTGTGTCGGGCCGATATTCGCAAACGTTCGGCATTTCGACCGGGAATGGTTCGGTATTTCGATCGAACGATGTCCGGTATTTCGACCGGATACCCGCACTGTCCTACCAGGAACGGAAGAGGTGCATGGTGTTAACAAGATCGTCGCGCCCGAGAAGCGCCGTGCTGGCCGTGCTGTCGGTGCTGGCGGCCGTCGTCGCGCTCGCCGTCGGGACCCCGGCGGCCACCGCCGCGGGATCGCTGCCCTGTGACGTCTACGCCGCCGCGAGCACGCCCTGTGTCGCCGCGCACAGCCTCGTCAGAGCGCTCTACTCGTCGTACAACGGCTCGCTCTACCAGGTGCAGCGCGCCTCCGACAGCGCCACCGCGAACATCGGTCTCCTGGCGGCCGGCGGGTACGCGAACGCGGCGGCACAGGACTCCTTCTGCTCCGGCACCACCTGCATCATCACCAAGATCTACGACCAGTCCGCGCGCCACAACGACCTCACCGTCGAGGGCGCGGGCGGGGCGGGCGCGGCCGATGTCGGGGCACCCGCGGACGCGCTGCCGGTGACCGTCGGCGGCCACCAGGTCTACGGCCTGGAGATCTCGGCCGGCATGGGCTACCGGGACAACTCCACCTCGGGCGTGGCCACCAACGGGGCGGCCGAGGGGATGTACATGGTGACCTCCGGCACCCATGTGAACGGCAGCTGCTGCTTCGACTACGGCAACGCCGAGACCAACAACAAGGACACCGGCAACGGCCACATGGACGCGATCAACTTCGGCACCGAGTGCTGGTTCTCGCCCTGTTACGGCCAGGGCCCCTGGGTGCAGGCCGACCTGGAGAACGGCCTGTTCCAGTCGGACTCCGGCTACAGCAAGAACACGTCGAACACCGGCACCGGGGCGATGCCGTTCGTGACCGCTTTGCTGAAGAACAACGGTCAGGACCATTTCGCGCTGAAATACGGCAACGCCCAATCGGGGGGTCTCACGACCACTTATTCCGGGGGTGAACCCACCACCAGTGGTTACTCGCCCATGCATCAGGAGGGCGCGATCGTCCTGGGCACCGGCGGCGACAACAGCAACGGCTCCATCGGGTCCTTCTTCGAGGGCGTCATGACCTCGGGCATCCCGACGGACGCCGCCGACAACTCCGTCCAGGCCAACATCGTCTCCGTCGGCTACGGCGGCTCGACCGGCAGCACCGGCTCGCTGGCGGCAGGGTCGGAGATCTCGCTGCGCGCGACCACCTCGTGCTGCACGACCGACTACATCCGCCACCAGAACAACGCGGCGGTCATCTCGGCCATCACGTCGAGCAGTTCGGCGCTCGACAAGGGCGACGCCACCTGGATCGTCCGCAGGGGCCTCGCCGACAGCTCCTGCTACTCCTTCGAGTCACGGAACTACCCGGGCGACTTCCTGCGGCACTACAACTACCAGCTCTACCGACAACCCATGGTCGGCACCACCCAGTTCAGACAGGACGCCACGTTCTGCGCCGGGACCGGCAAGAGCGGGACGGGGAGTTCGTTCGCTTCGTACAACTACCCGACGAGATACCTCCGGCACTACAACTACAACGTCTACATAGCGAGTGACGGCGGTTCGAACACCTTCGACAGCGCCACCTCGTGGACGGACGACGTGAGCTGGGCGGTCACGGCTCCCTGGGCGCCGTAGCCACCGAAGAGGACGCCAGGTCCGCCGCCTCCACCGGGAGTTCGGCGGTCACCGCGAAGCCGCCGCGTGGCGACGGGCCGGCCCTGAGTGACCCGCCCGCCGCCGCGAGGCGTTCCGTCAGGCCCTTCAGGCCGGTCCCGCCGACACCCTCGGCGGGACCGGCCGGGGCGCCCGTGCCGGTGCCGTCGTCCGTGACGGTCAGGCGGACATGGCCGCCCGGTACGCCCTCGACGGTGATCTCGCAGCGGGTCGCGCCGCTGTGCCGTACGACGTTCGTCACCGCCTCCCGGACCACCCAGCCCAGCAGGGCCTCGTTCTGCGGGGTCAGCGGGGCGCCGGACTGGCGGACCACGGGGTCGACGCTCGCCGCGGACAGGGCGGAGCGTGCCCGGTCCAGTTCCGTGGTGAGGCTGCCCTCGCGGTAGCCGGTCACCGCCTCGCGGATCTCGGTCAGCGCCTGCCGGCCCACGGACTCGATGTCCGTGATCTGCGTGAGGGCCGCGTCCAGGTCGCGCGGGGCCAGTCGCCGGGCCGCCTCCGACTTCACCACGATGACGGAGAGCGTGTGGCCGAGCAGGTCGTGCAGATCGCGGGAGAAGCGCAGGCGTTCCTTCTCCACGGCACGGCGGGCCAGCTCCTCGCGGGCGGCGCGCAGCTCACGTACCGCCTCGGAGAGGGAGAGGATCGCCGCCGTCACCATGGTGGACAGGAAGGTGCCGTACGCGACGTTCACCGCGTCCCAGCCCGCCCGGACGAAGGAGACCACCGCCGCGAGCGCGGTCAGGCCGAGACCGATCTGACCGAGCCGCGGGCCCCGCAGCACCGCGCCGGTGGCCAGGCCGAGGAGCGGGAAGAAGTACAGCCAGCTGCCGCCGTATCCGAGGGCCAGCCCACAGGTGACCAGGCCCATCAAGGCGAGCGCCACCTTGGTGGAGCGGGCCTCGCGGGCCTCCTTCACGAAGGCGCGGAACGTCACGTAGATGTAGAGGGAGTTGAAGATGAACAGTCCCAGGCCGCCGATCCAGGGGTTCGCGGTCCTGCCCTGGAGGAGGTTGGAGAAGGCGCCCATCCCCATCAGCAGCCACGGCAGCAGCGCGAAGCCGGTGGGCGGCGGGCCCGGGTTCTCGGGCATCTTCCCGCCGCTCCTGCGGGCGGCCCGCTGCTCGGCCTTGAAGCGTTCCATGTCGGCTCGCCAGCGCGCCCGCGCCGCTCGCCACCCCTTCACCTGACAGCTGACCTCTCGTATCCAGGACATGTCCCCGCTCCCCCTTCGGACGGTCCGCTTCAGATGGTCCGCGCGGCCCTGCGGTACGAGACCACAGCGTACGAACCGAAGGCCAGTAGCCAAGCCGTGAGAACCGCCACCGCGCCGAGCGCCGGTGCGCCGCCCTCGGCGACGGACACGCCGAGCTGCGCGATGCGGTTCGTGGGGGTGAAGCCGGAAAGGGACTGGAGCCAGCCCGGGAAGAGCGTGAGCGGGAACCACAGACCGCCGACCACCGAGAGCCCCAGGTTGCACACCATGTTCGCGACACCGGTCGTCTGCGCGGTGAGCCGGTAGCCGTTGCCGAGGCCGAGCAGGGTGAAGGGTATCGAGCCGAGCCACAGCAGTACCGCGACGGCGGCCCACTGCCAGACCTCCAGCCGTACGCCGTTGACCAGGCCGCCCGCCGCCAGCACCGCGGCGATCGCGGGCAGCACCGTCACCGAGCCGGTCAGCGTCCGCCCGAGCACCACCTCGCGCGGGGTCATCGGGGTCACCCGCAGCTGCCGCAGCCAGCCGATCGACCTGTCCTCGGCGACCCCGCCGCCGGTGTTCAGGGCCGAGCCCACCGCCCCGTACGCGGCCATGCCGATCATCGAGCCGGTCTGCCAGCCGCCGTCACTGCCGCCACCGAGGTTGGTGAACAGGAGGTACATCATCACGGGCATCGCGATGCCGCCGATGACGAAGCCGGCGTCACGCAGCGTCCGGCGCACTTCGAGGCGCAGATAGTCCAGCATCACACCGTCTCCAGAACATGTGAGGTGAGCGTCATGAACGCGTCGTCCAGGGACGCGGGGACGACCTCCAGGCCGCGGACCGCACCGAGCTCCGCCAGCGCGAGCACCGTGGCGTCCGAGTCGTCCGTGCGCAGCCGGGCCCGGTCCCCGCGCACCTCCACCGACACCACACCGGGCAGCAGGGCCAGCCCCTCGGTGCCCCGGCCCGCGAGGTCGAAGGAGACCAGGTTGCCGCCCACCGACCGCTTGAGCTCCTCGCCGGTGCCGTCGGCGACGAGCCGGCCGCGGTCGATGACGAGGATCCGGTCGGCGTGCGCGTCGGCCTCCTCCAGGTAGTGCGTGGAGAACAGGACGGTGTGGCCACGCCGCGCGTAGGACCGCATCGAGTCCCAGAACGCGCGCCGCGCCTCCACGTCCAGCGCGGAGGTCGGCTCGTCGAGCACGATCAGGTCGGGGTTCCCGGCGAGCGCCACCGCGAACCGCACCCGCTGCACCTGTCCGCCGGAGAGCCGGTCGACGCGCCGTCCGGCCAGATCCGCGATCCCCGCGAGCTCCAGCGCGACGGCGACCGGAAGCGGCGCGGGATAGCGGCCGGCGACGAAGGAGACCAGCTCACGGACGGTCACGCGGGGCACCGGCCGGGCCTCCTGAAGCATCGCGCCGACCCGCCCGGCGCGCACCGCCGCCTCCGGGGGGCCGCCGAAGAGCGCGACCGTCCCCTCGTCCGGCTCGTTCAGACCGAGCAGCAGGGAGATCGTGGTCGACTTCCCCGCGCCGTTGCGCCCCAGCAGCGCCACCGTCTCGCCGCGGCGGATCTCCAGATCCACCCCGTCCACGGCGCGCACCGCGCCGAACGCCTTGACCGCCCCCGTGAAGGACACGGCACGCTCTGTCCCACCTGTCTGTGTCATGTCTGAGACGGTACGAATCCGCGGCCCCTGCCCGGCAGATGCGCTTGTACGGACTCCGGCAGGACAAATGTCACGGCCGGGCGGACGGACCGTTGACCTGACAGGGCGTCAGGAGCCTTCACAACTGCCGAGTGCTGGGCTATACAAGGGGCGCCGGACTGGAACGCGTTCTAGATCGGCCAGTGTCGACCTCGGTGCGGCCGACGGTGCGGACGGCCGCACCGAGGTCTTTCGCGCTACTGATCAGGAGCCCCATGCCCATCGACGCCGCCAAGGCCCTCGCCGCCGAACCCCGCAGCGGCGAGATCATCTGGGACCGCAAGGACGTCCAGCTCTACCACCTCGGCCTCGGAGCGGGCGTCCCGGCGACGGATCCCGACGAACTGCGCTACACCCTCGAATCGAAGCTGCACGTCCTGCCGAGCTTCGCCACCGTCGCGGGCGCCGGTTCCCCCGGAGTGATCAGCGGCCTGTCCATGCCCGGCGTCGACGTCGACCTCGCCCGCGTCCTGCACGGCGGCCAGACCGTCGAAGTGCACCGCCCGATCCCGGCCGAGGGCAAGGCCCTGGCCACCGGGCGGATCGCCGCCATATACGACAAGGGCAAGGCGGCCGTCCTGGTCATGCGCACCGAGGTCGCCGACGCCGAGGGACCGTTGTGGACGAACGACGCCCAGATCTTCGTACGGGGAGAGGGCGGCTGGGGCGGCGACCGCGGCCCCTCCACCCGCCTCGAGGAGCCCGCCGGTGCGCCGGACCGGACCGTCGAGCGCCCGGTCCGCGAGGAACAGGCGCTGCTCTACCGGCTGTCCGGCGACTGGAACCCGCTGCACGCCGACCCGGAGTTCGCCAAGCTCGCCGGGTTCGACCGGCCGATCCTGCACGGGCTGTGCACGTACGGGATGACGCTCAAGGCGGTCGTCGACACGCTGCTCGGCGGGGACGTGGCGCGCGTCCGCTCGTACACCACGCGCTTCGCCGGGGTCGTGTACCCGGGGGAGACCCTGCGCATCCGTATGTGGCGGCAGGAAGGCAGCGTCCGGGTGGCCGTGAGCGCCGCCGCGCGGGACGACGCGCCGGTCCTCGCCGACACCGTCGTCACGCACTCCTGAGCCCAGCCCGTCAGTGATCAGCCCGTTGTCGAGGGGAGCCGCACCATGCGCGCAGCCGTACAGCACGAGATAGGCCAGGACAAGCTGGAAGTCCTCGACGACATCGAGGCGGTGGGCTTCGGGCCGGGCAAGGTGCGGATCCGGGTGCGGGCCACCGGGCTGTGCCACTCCGACCTGTCCGCGATGAGCGGCGTACTGCCGCAGCCCGCGCCGTTCGTACCCGGTCACGAGGGCGCCGGGGAGATCGTCGAGGTCGGCGAGGGCGTCACCCATCTCAAGCCCGGCGACCGGGTCGTCGTCTGCTGGCTGCCCGCCTGCGGCGTCTGTCCCGCCTGCAAGCGCGGCCAGAGCCAGCTGTGCCTGGCCGGCTTCATGAACGCCGGCACGCCCAACTTCAGGCGCCCCGGCGGAGACGTCTTCGGCTTCGCCGGGACCGGCACCTTCACCGAGGAGGTCGTGGTCGACGCGGGCTCCGCCGTACCGATCCCCGACGACGTGCCGTTCGACATCGCGGCCCTCATCGGCTGCGGAGTGACGACCGGCCTCGGCGCCGCCCTCAACACCGCTGACGTGGCCGCCGGTTCCTCGGTCGCCGTGATCGGCTGCGGGGGCGTCGGCATCTCCGCGATCCAGGGCGCGCGCCTCAAGGGCGCCGCCGAGATCGTCGCCGTCGACCCGGTCGCCTCACGCCGGGAGGCCGCGCTGCGGTTCGGCGCGACGAAGGCGGTCTCGCCCGACGAACTCCCGGGCGCGAAGCAGTCGGTGACCGGCGGCGAGGGCTTCGACTACGTCTTCGAGGTCGTCGGCCGCTCCGCCACCGCTCGCACCGCGTACGAGAACACCCGCCGCGGCGGCACCCTCGTCATCGTCGGCGCGGGCGCCATGGACGACTTCCTGCAGCTCAACATGTTCGAGCTGTTCTTCGACGAGAAGCGGATCCTGCCGTCCATGTACGGCGGCGGAGACGTCCTGCGGTCGTACGAGCGGACGGTCGCCCTGTGGCGCGCGGGCCGCATCGACCTGGAGAGCCTGATCACCCACCGGGTGCCGCTGGCCGGGATCAACGAGGCGCTGGACCAGATGCGGACGGGAACCGCGCTGCGTACGTGCATCGAGATCTGACCCCCACGGCCGCTTCCGGCTGACCCCCACGACCGCCCCCACGACCGCCGCCACGATTGCTGAGGACTTCGATGCCACTGCCACTTGAAGGGCTTGCCGCGATCGTCACCGGCGCGGGGCGCGGGCTCGGCCGGACCGAAGCGCTGGAACTGGCCCGCCTGGGTGCCGCCGTCGTCGTCAACGACTACGGGCAGCCCGGACGGGACGGCTCCGGCGCGGCCTCGGCCACCCCCGCCGAGGAGGTCGCCGCCGAGATCCGCGCCGCGGGCGGCCACGCCCTCGCCCACACCGGGGACGTCTCCGACCGTGAAGAGGCTCGCGCGCTGGTCGACCTGGCGATCGGCGAGTTCGGGCAGCTGGACATCGTCGTCAACAACGCGGGCATCCTGCGCGACCGGATGGTCTTCTCGATGTCCGAGGACGAGTGGGACTCCGTCATCCGCGTGCATCTGAAGGGGCACTTCAACACGACCCACTTCGCGTCCGCGCACTGGCGGGCGCGGTCCAAGGCGGCGGACGGGCCGGTGTACGGGCGGATCGTGAACACCTCCTCGGAGGCGTTCCTCGCGGGCTCGGCGGGACAGCCCAACTACGCGGCGGCCAAGGGCGGGATCGTCGGGCTGACGACCTCGACCGCGCTGGCGCTCGCGAAGTACGGCGTGACGGCCAACGTCATCTGCCCGCGCGCCAGGACCCGGATGACCGAGGACGTGTTCCACGGGTTCGAGGTGCCCGAGCAGGGCCTCGATCCCCTCGCCCCCGAGCATGTCGCCCCCCTCGTCGGCTACTTGGCCTCGCCCGCCGCCGCGCACGTCAACGGACAGCTGCTCGTCGTGCACGGCGGCATGGTCGCCGTCGTCGAACGGCCGCGGGTGGCCGTCAAGTTCGACACCAAGCAGGACGCCTTCACCTACGACGAACTCGACGCACTGCTCGGCCCGTACTACGCGGAGCGGCCACCGGGGGAGACGTTCGCGGCGGCGGAGGTACTGGGACTCAAGCACCTCTAGTTCCCGCAGTTCCCCCTGCTTCCCCCGGCCTGTCCGCCCCGCACGAAAGGGCCCCGCTCGCGCCGAGCGCGAGCGGGGCCGTATCGCTGGTCCTGCTTACCGTCAGGCCGATGTGTTCTGCTGGTCGGACGGCTTGCGGTGGCGGCCGTGGGGGGTCGCCTCGTCGTCCCGGCCGGAGACCGGGCCGCGGTGCTTGCCGTGGCCTTCGTCCTGGACCGTCGCCTCGTGGGCGTCGGTGGCCGGCGGTTCCATGGTGCTGGTTTCGCTCATGTGGAAGTGTTCACCCCGTCAACAAGATCCTTCTTTGCAGCCGGGGGATTCTAACCGGTCGCTCACGCGGGAACGGGGGCGGGTGACCTGTTCTCTCCTCCGGGCCCCCCTTCGGCCCGGACGGCCTCGTCCTCGGGTGCGGGGCGGGCGGAGAGGGCCCGCCTCTTCACGGGGGACCGCCCGCTCAGCGGTGCCTGTTGGAGGGGGACCGGGCGCGCCGCGGGCCGTTCCGGCGGAGGGGGTGTCTCCGCCGTCATCGCGGCGGAGGGTGCCGTCACCTTCGTCACCCCGCACTGCACCGACCCCGTCGCGTACGGCAGTTGGAGGACCCCCTCCCTGGTCCACAGGCCCGCGCCCGCCAGCCAGCCCTCCGGGGCCGCGAGATGGTGGACCTGGCGTTCGACGGGCCGCCACACACCCACCCAGCTGCCGGCCGGCCCGTCGATGCACAGGGCCACCGCGCAGCGCTCCGGCGTCAGTACCTGCCCCGGCTGGATCGCGAACGGCGTCACCGTGCAGTCGGTGGCGCGCAGACAGTCGGGGAAGCGGATCGGCAGGGTGCTGCCGAGGACGCCCCAGCCGAGGCGGTCGTGGCCCGGGGACGGCGCGTCGGAGCGGACCAGCAGCAGTCCGCTGTCGGCGTCCGCGAGCAGCAACCGGTCGTCGCTGTCCTCGGCGATCTGCAGCAGTGGCGTTACTTCACCGCCGCGCCCCAGGTCGACGACCACCGTCTTGGTGCGGCCGTCCTGGTGGCGGTCCAGGGCCAGCAGGCGCCCCGTGCCGTCCAGCCAGACCCCGCCCGAACAGCGGCCCGGCACCTCGGTCAGGTGCTCGGGCCCGAACGCCCCGCCCACCACCAGCCACACCGCCGTGGAGTCGCGGCCCGTGGCGAGGGCGTACGCGTGCTCCCCGTCCGGCGCGGGCGGCAGCAGCCGCAGCCGGGTGCCCTCGTCGTGGCACTCCACCGCGCCGAGGAGCAGCTCCCCGGTGCCGGGCCCGGTCGGGTACAGCAGCGAGAACGTGTGCCGCCCGTCCGCGACGCGGTGGATCAGCACCCGCCCGTCGGACATCGGCAGCACCTCGGTGCCGGGCTCCTCCGGCTGATGGGACGGCAGCGGTACGGCGTAGGGCTCGGGGCCGTCCAGCGTCCAGCGCTCCGGGAACCAGCATTCGCCGTCGAGGGCGAGGCGGGCCGCGTAGGTTCCGTCCGCGGCGATCACACAGGTGGGGCGGGCGGTCGCGTCCGCGGGGCGGGCGATCGCATCCATGGGGCAGGCGGTCGCGTCCGCGGGGTGGGCGGTCGCATCCGTGGGGCGAGTGGCCCGCTCGTCCCCGGGTTCCGCCGCAGGCTCGGTGGCACAGGCCGTCATCGTTCGGTCACCTCCGGCGACGAAGCTAGTTTTCGCACGCACAGACGTGGGACCGGCGGGCGGGCGCTTCACACATAAGGGTGGCCGTGCCGCGATTCGCCTGAGGGAACGGGGACGCGTGTGCTGAACGGTGCGGGGAGAAGGGGGTGGAGCCCGGATCACCGGGGGCCGCCCGCCGCCGGGATCCCTGGTCGCGCATCCCGGGACCGGCCCGCGACCGGTGGGACACCGGCCCGAGCCAGGTAGCCTTTTCCCCGTGCCCCGTCTGTCTGAAGTCATCGCCGCGCTCGACACCCTCTGGCCCCCCGAGAGGGCCGAGGGATGGGACGCGGTCGGCACTGTGTGCGGCGAGCCGGACCAGGAGATCACCCGCGTCCTGTTCGCCGTCGACCCCGTTCGGGAAATCGTCGACGAAGCGGTGAAGCTGGGCGCGAACCTGCTGGTCACCCACCATCCGCTCTATCTGCGCGGGACGACGACGGTCGCGGCCGACACCTTCAAGGGCCGGGTCGTGCACACCCTCATCAAGAACGACATCGCGCTGCACGTCGCCCACACCAACGCCGACCGCGCCGACCCGGGAGTCAGCGACGCCCTCGCCGGGGCGCTCGACCTCCGGGTCGTACGGCCGCTCGTGCCGGACCCCACCGACCCCGAGGGCCGCCGCGGCCTCGGCCGTGTCTGTGAGCTGGACCACCCGCTGACCGTCCGTGAACTCGCCGCGCGCGCCGCCGGGCGACTGCCCGCCACCGCGCAGGGCATCCGCGTCGCCGGTGACCCGGAAGCGGTCGTACGGACCGTCGCGGTCAGCGGCGGCTCCGGCGACAGCCTCTTCGACGACGTGCGCGCCGCGGGCGTCGACGCCTTCCTCACCGCGGACCTGCGCCACCACCCGGCATCGGAGGCCCGCGCCCACAGTCCTCTCGCGCTGCTCGACGCGGCGCACTGGGCCACCGAGTGGCCCTGGTGCGAGCTGGCCGCCGCCCAGCTCGACGAGATCTCCGACCGCGAGGGATGGGGCCTGCGGGTCCACGTCTCCAAGACGGTCACCGACCCCTGGACCGCCCACGCGGCGTCCACCGAAACACCTAACGCAATGGGAGCCCCCAACTGAACGCCGCGCCCGCCGACCAGATCCGACTTCTCGACGTCCAGGCCCTCGACGTACGCCTGCAGCAGCTCGCGCACAAGCGGAGGTCCCTTGCCGAGCACGCCGAGATCGAGTCGCTGAACAAGGACCTCACGCAGCTGCGCGACCTGCTCGTCGCCGCGCAGACCGAGGAGAGCGACTGCGCCCGCGAGCAGACCAAGGCCGAGCAGGACGTGGACCAGGTGCGCCAGCGCGCGGGCCGCGACCAGCAGCGCCTGGACTCCGGTGCCGTCACCTCCCCCAAGGACCTGGAGAACCTCCAGCGCGAGATCACCTCCCTCGCCAAGCGGCAGGGCGACCTGGAGGACGTCGTCCTCGAGGTCATGGAGCGCCGCGAGTCCGCGCAGGAGCGGGTCGCCGAGCTGACCGAGCGGACCTCCTCCGTGCAGTCGAAGATCGACGACGCGACCGGCCGCCGGGACGCCGCCTTCGAGTCCCTCGACGGCGAGAGCGCCTCGGTGACCAAGGAGCGCGAGGTCGTCGCAACGTCCATCCCCGCCGACCTGCTGAAGCTCTACGACAAGCTGCGCCAGCAGCAGGGCGGCGTCGGCGCCGCGCGGCTCTACCAGCGCCGTTGCGAGGGCTGCCGCCTGGAGCTCAACATCACCGAGGTCAACGACGTGAAGGCGGCGTCCCCGGACACCGTGCTGCGCTGCGAGAACTGCCGCCGCATCCTGGTGCGTACGTCCGAGTCCGGTCTGTAAGGGGCGCGGGGCGTGCGGGAGTTCATCGTCGAGGCCGACGGCGGTTCCCGGGGCAACCCGGGACCCGCGGGGTACGGCGCGGTGGTCATCGACGCGGTCACGGGGGAGACGCTGGCGGAGCGTGCCGAGTACATCGGCATCGCCACCAACAACGTCGCCGAGTACCGGGGCCTGGTGGCGGGCCTGCGCGCCGCCCACGAACTGGACCCGGCCGCGCGCGTCCGGGTCCGGATGGACTCCAAGCTCGTCGTCGAGCAGCTGTCCGGCCGCTGGAAGATCAAGCACCCGGACATGAAGCCCCTGGCCGCGGAGGCGGCCCGCGTCTTCCCGCCCGACCGCATCACCTACGAGTGGATGCCGCGCGAACAGAACAAGCACGCGGACCGACTGGCCAACGAGGCGATGGACGCGGGCAGGCGGGGCGAGCAGTGGTCGCCGGCGGGATCGACGGCGGAACTGCTGAGGCAGGGTTCTGCAGCGCCCCGAGAGGGGCGCGGGGAACTGCGCGACCAGCCACACGCGGCCCGCACTTCCACGACTTCCGTCTCCACCCCGTCACCCCGCGGCGAAGCCGCGAAGCCCGAGGACGACGCGCGGGCCGCGCGCAACGTGGCCACACCGGCACCGTCGACCGGCTGGGGCGCGGCCCCCGACATGGGCGCCCCCACCACCTTCGTACTGCTGCGCCACGGCGAGACCCCCCTCACCCCCCAGAAGCGTTTCTCCGGCAGCGGCGGCACCGACCCGTCGCTCTCGGACGTGGGCCGGGAACAGGCCGAGCGCGTCGCCGCCGCGCTGGCCGCACGCGGCACCATCGAGGCGATCGTGGCGTCGCCACTCACCCGTACCCGCCAGACCGCCGCCGCCGTCGCCGCCCGCCTGGGACTGGACGTCGCCATCGAGGACGGCCTGCGCGAGACGGACTTCGGCGCCTGGGAAGGCCTGACCTTCGCCGAGGTGCAGGAGCGCCATCCCGAGGACCTGAAGACCTGGCTCGCCTCCCCGAAGGCCGAACCGACCGGCGGCGGCGAGAGCTTCGCGGCGACCGCCCGCCGTATCGCCACCACCCGCGACAAGCTCATCGCCTCCTACGCGGGCCGCACCGTCCTGCTCGTCAGCCACGTCACCCCGATCAAGAGCCTCGTCCGGCTCGCGATCGGCGCCCCGCCGGAGTCCCTGTACCGGATGGAGCTGTCCGCGGCCTCCCTGTCGGCGGTGGCCTACTACGCGGACGGCAACGCCAGCCTGCGCCTCTTCAACGACACCTCTCATCTGCGCTGAGCGGCACGGGCCCGGAGGTCACCCGCGCCGGGCGGCCCGGGCCCGCAGGATCTCGGCGGTCCGACGGTCCGCCGGCAAGAACGCCTCCAGGTGGAGCTCGGCGAGCGTCACGTCGACCGCGGTCGCGAACGACGTCAGCGTGGTGAGCAGTCTCAACTCGCCCTCCGCGCACCGCAGTCGCAGCGGCACGGCGAAGCCGAGATAGTCGGCGCCGGGCTCACTCGCCGGTACGTAGTGCGCCAACTCCTCGACCAGGGAGGCGAGCCGGGGATCGGGACTGCGCACGGCACGGCCCCGCAGGTTCTCCACGATGTGCTGCCCCCACGCGTCCAGGTTCACCACCCGCGAGCCCATCCCGCGCGGATGCAACGCGAGCCGCAGCACATTGACGGGCGGCGCGAGCAGCGCGGGGTCCGCGCCCTCGGTGAGCACGTCGAACGCCTCGTTCGCCGCGACGAGTTCACCCCGCGGCCCCGCCACCACCGCCGGATACGGCAGATGCCCTTCGAGGATGCTGTCCAACGCCTCCCGTACGGGCTTCAGCGCGACCGCGTCGAGCGGTGACTCCGCGAACGCGGGCGCGTAACCGGCCGCCAGCAGCAGCGAGTTGCGCTCCCGCAGCGTCAGGCCGAGCGACTCGGCGAGCCGTATCACGATCTCCCTGCCGGGCACCGACCGCCCGCGCTCGATGAAACTGACGTACCGCTGGGTCGTCCCCGCCCGCGAGGCGAGCTCCAGCTGACTGACCCGGCGCGCGGTGCGCCAACGCAGCAACTCACGGGCGAAGGGCGGGGGTTCGGTCACCGAGGCGGCGGTGCTGATGGTCATGGCTCAGTTGTACGTCACGGGTACGACAGTCCGGCCATACCTCACGGGGAATTGAGCGGCGTACCCCGTCCGAGCAGCATGGACGCATCCACGGAGCACACGCCAGGGAGCCGACATGCGCGCCTACCACCTCGAAACGCCCGGCACGGTCGACGGCATCGCCGCGCGCGAGACGGACCGCCCCGAGCCCGGCCCCCGCGACATCCTCGTCCGCGTCCGCGCCGTCTCCCTCAACAAGCGCGATCTGCTGATCCTGAACGGTACCTATCCGCTGAAGGCCGTGCCGGACGTGATCCCGCTGAGTGACGGAGCGGGCGAAGTCGTCGCGGTGGGCGCGGAGGTTTCCCGGTTCGCGGTCGGGGACCGGGTGGCGAGCACGTACTTCCCGCAGTGGATCGACGGCAGGATCACGCCCGCGCTGATCGACCAGCCCGGCGCCACCCTGCCCGGCATGCTCACCGAGCACGCGCGCCTCGACGAGAACGCGGCGGTGCGGGTGCCCGGCCACCTCGGCTGGGAGGAGGCCGCCTGCCTGCCCTGCGCGGGCGTCACGGCCTGGCACGCGCTGACCGGCGGCGAGGCGGTGGTCCCCGGCGAGACGGTGCTGACACTCGGAACGGGCGCGCTCTCGCTGTTCGCCGTGCAGTTCGCGAAGCTGCTGGGCGCCGAGGTCGTCGCCACGACATCGAGCCCGGAGAAGGCCGAGCGGCTCAAGGCCCTGGGCGCCGACCACATCGTGCGGTACGCCGACCACCCCGCGTGGGGACAGACGGTCCGCGACCTCACGGGCGGGCGCGGCGTGGACCTCGTCGTCGAGACCGTGGGCCCGGAGACGATCGAGCAGTCGGTCCGCGCCTCGGCGCTCCACGGCAGGATCGTCCTGGTCAGCGCCAACAGCCCCCGCAAGGCCTCCCTGGAGATCACGACGGACGCCCTCGCGTCGAGCCTGGTGACGATGCGGCGGCTCTTCGTCGGCAGCCGCACCCACTTCGAGTCCATGAACCGGGCCCTCACCCTGCACGGCACCCGCCCGGTCGTCGACCGGGTCTTCGGCTTCGACGAGGTCCACGAGGCGTTTTGCCACTACGCGTCCGGCGTGGCCTTCGGCAAGGTCGTCATCCGCGTGGCCTGAGCGCGGCCGCCTCGCGCGCCAGGCTCTCCACACGCCCCCAGTCCTTCGCCGTGATCGCGTCCTCGGGAAGCATCCACGTCCCGCCCACGCAGCCGACGTTGGGGAGGGCGAGGTAGTCCGGCGCGTAGGTGGGGCCGATACCGCCGGTCGGGCAGAACCTGGCCTGCGGCAGCGGTCCGGCGAGCGACCTGAGGTACGCCGTGCCGCCCGCCGCCTGCGCCGGGAAGAACTTCATCTCCCGCACCCCGCGCTCCAGCAGCGCCACCACCTCCGAGGTCGTGGACACCCCCGGCAGGAACGGCACCCCGGACGCCTTCATGGCACCGAGCAGTACGTCGGTCCAGCCGGGACTGACCAGGAAGCGGGCGCCCGCGGCCACGCACTGCGTCACCTGCGCCGGCGTGATGACGGTGCCCGCGCCGACCACCGCGCCCGGCACCCCGTCCGCGATCGCCCGGATGGCGTCGAGCGCGCACGGCGTCCGCAGGGTCACCTCTATCGCGGGCAGCCCACCCGCGACGAGTGCCGTGGCCAGGGGTACGGCGTCCGCGATCTCGTTCACCACGACGACGGGAACCACGGGGGCGAGATCCAGCACGGAGACGGCGGGAACCGAGGGCAGCGGTGAGCTCATGCGCTCATCGTGCCCTCGTCGTGCAACATGCGCAAAGAGCGTTGCGCATGTTGCAACGAACATCCAGGGGACTGCTAGTGCACCTCGTTCACCAGCACATCCAGCGCCCAGGCCGTCCCCGCCCGCGCGGGCGCCTGCACCTCCACCTCGTACCCCAGGTCCCGCAAGGTCTCCACCAGCTCCGCCGGACCGGCGGGCGCGGCCCCCGCCGAAAGCAGACTCCGTACGATCCGCCCCTTCGTCGCCTTGTTGAAGTGGCTGACCACCTTCCGGGTGGGCGCGTGCAGCACCCGGACCGTCGCCGTCCGCCCGGCCACCTCGCCCTTCGGCTTCCACGCGCCCGTGTACGCCGAGGACCGCAGGTCGAGCACCAGCCCGTCGCCGGCCGCCTCGGGGAGCGCGGCGGCCATCGGCGTACGCCAGTGCGCGCCCAGCGCCCCGAGCCCCGGCAGCCGCACCCCCATCGAGCAGCGGTACGACGGGATCCTGTCCGTCACCCGGACCGCGCCCCACAGCCCGGAGAAGACCAGCAGCGAGCGGCTCGCGCGCCGCTTGGCCGCCGTGTCCAGCGAGGCCAGGTCCAGGGCGTCGTACAGCACCCCCGTGTAGATCTCCCCGGCCGGGCGCGCCCCCGCGCTGCGCAGCTCCGTGTTCTTGGCGATCTCGCCGCGCAGGCCCTCGCTCAGTCCGAGCACCTCGCGGGCCTTCTCCTCGTCGCCGGCGCACAGCTCGGCCAGCTCGTCGAGGACCGCCCGACGCGCCTCGGTGAGCCCGGGCAGGGACAGCGACTCCAGCTTCAGCGCGGTTCCCCGGCGGGAGGGTGCCTTGCCCTCGGAAGGCGGCAGCAGCACGAGCACGGTGGTGTTCTCCTAACGGTGGGTGTGGCCCGGCGCCAGCCTAAGGGGTGCGGTCGGGGTGCCCGCCGCGTGCGCGCGACCTACGCTCGACCCATGCCGTGCCGCCACATCCGCGCCACCTGCGTAGCGGGGGCTCCTCTGCAGGCCGCCCTGTCCGCCCTGCGGACCGGTCTCGGTGTGCCCGGGAGCTTCCCGCCCGGTGTACTGAAGGAGGCCGGCCGGCCACCCCGCCTGCCTCCCCACGACGCGACGGACATCCCCTTCCTCACCATCGACCCGCCGACGTCCGCCGACCTCGACCAGGCGATGCACCTGTCCCGCCGCGAGAACGGCCACGGCTACCGCGTCCGGTACGCGATCGCCGACGTCGCCGCCTTCGTCGCCCCCGGCGGCGCCCTGGACGCCGAGGCGCACCGCCGCGTGACGACGCTCTACTTCCCGGACGAGAAGGTCCCCCTCCATCCGACCCGGCTCTCCGAAGGCACCGCGAGCCTCCTGCCCGACCAGACCTGCCCGGCCGCGCTCTGGACGATCGACCTGGACGCGGACGGCCGCACGGAGAGCGTCGACGTACGCCGCGCCCTCGTCCGCAGCCGCGCCAAGCTCGACTACGCGCACGTGCAGAAGCGGATCGACGACGGTACGGCGGAGGAGCCGCTCGCCCTTCTCAAGGAGATCGGGACGCTGCGCGAGCGTCTGGAGGTGGAGCGCGGCGGGATCTCCCTCAACGTCCCCGAGCAGGAGATCGTCGAGAAGGACGGGACGTACGAACTCGTCTACCGCGCCCCGCTTCCCGCCGACGCCTGGAACGCGCAGATCTCCCTGCTCACCGGGATGGCGGCGGCCGACCTGATGCTCGCGCACGGCACCGGCGTCCTGCGCACGCTGCCCGCCGCCCCCGACGGCGCGGTCGGCCGCCTCCGCCGCACGGCCAGGGCCCTGCACATCGACTGGCCGCACCACGTCTCGTACGCGCGGCTCGTCCGCTCCCTCGACCCGCACCTGCCGCGCCACGCGGCCTTCCTCCAGGAGTGCACGACGCTGCTGCGCGGCGCGGGCTACACGGTGTTCCGGGGCGGCGCCCTCCCGGACGTCACCTCGCACGCCGCGGTGGCCGCGCCCTACGCCCACTGCACGGCCCCCCTGCGCCGTCTCGTCGACCGCTACACCTCGGAACTCTGCCTGGCCGCCGCCGCGGACGAACCACCCCCCGACTGGGTGCTCACCGCCCTCGACATCCTCCCCAAGGAGATGGCCGAGGGCTCCCGGCGCGCGGGCACCGTGGAACGCGAGTGCGTCGACATCGTCGAGGCCGCGCTCCTCAAGGACCGGGTCGGGGACATCTTCGACGGATGTGTCGTGGACGTGATGGAGCGTCAACCCACGGTCGGTACCGTCCAGTTGGAGTCCCCCGCGGTCGTCGCCCGCATCGAGGGCGGCACCGGGACGCTGCCGCTGGGGGAGCGGTTGCGGGTCCGCCTCACCCAGGCCGACCCGGGGACGGCGAAGGTACGGTTCGCGCCCGCGTGAGGGTCCGTGCGAGTGCGTCGGGGTCGTCCGCGTGCAGCCGTACGAGACGGACCCGACGTTCCCGTCCCAGGAGGGTGAAGTGCGCTACCGGGGCGGCCAGTTCGATGGTCACGTCGGTCTGGGCGCCCACGGCGAGGTTCAGTTCGCCCCCGGCGCGCTCGTGTGTGGTGCGCAGCTCGCGGCGCACCGCCGCGATGTCCGCCAGGGGTATCCGCAGATCCACGTGCGCGCCGTTGCGGACGCGCAGGTGCGTGGAGTCGAGGACGTGCGGGCGCGTCGCACCGGCCGCGTGCAAGCCGACGACCATCAGCACGGTGTAGACGTCGAGGACGAGGACGACCGCGTGGACGAGCGGCCACCCGCGCAGCAGCACCGCCATCCCGGCCGTCTCGACGACGCACACGAAGGCGAACCCCCACATCATGGCGCCCTGGCCCCGCGCGTAACCGAAGGGGCGGCCCTCGCGCGTGCCGTGCGTCCGCCGGGTCACCCACAGCAACAGGCTCGCGAACAGGCGCAGTTCATGCCGTACGACGCCGCGCACGATCCTCATCGCCCGCCCTCCGTGACCATCCGCATCGCCCGCCGGATCGCCTCCGCCTGGGCAGGCGCGACGTCGGCGTACAGGGCACGCAGAAAGCTGTCGTCGAGGCCGGGAGCGAGGTCGGCCTCCGCGAGCAGGGAATCGGGCAGGCAGCCGGCGAGTGCCCGGGCCGCCTCGTCCACGCGCGGGTCGGCGGGGTCGTCCGGATCGGCGTCGGCGAGCGCGTCGAGCAGCGCGTACACCTCGTGCGCCCGCGCCACGGCGGCGGGCGTCTCGAAGGCGCTGCCCAGCGCCGCCATCAGCCGCTTCCGGTGCTCGGGCGAGGCCACGGTGTCGATCAGAGCGAGCACCTCGCGGTCCCTGACGGCCATGGGGGACTCGGGGCCGTGCGCCATCCCCGTGAGCAGCGCGGCCAGTTCGGGGGAGACGGGACCCTCGGCGGGCAGGTTCCCGTCCCGGTCCAGCAGGGCGCGCAGCCGCTCCCGCCGCTCCCGGATCGCCGCCTCCTGCCGGGCGAGATCGGCGTCGAGCTCCGCGAGCACCTCGGCGAGATCGCGCCCCGCGTCGTCCGCGAGCACGTCGCGCACCTCGGCGAGCCCGAGTCCCAGCTCGGTCAGCCGCCGGATCCGGGCGAGCACGACGGCGTGCCGCAGCGTGTAGTCCCGGTAGCCGTTGGGGCGCCGCTCGGGCTCCGGCAACAGCCCGAGATGGTGGTAGTGCCGTACCGTCCGCGTGGTGACACCGACGGTGACGGCGAGTTCTCCGATCCGCATGCCCTCAGTAGAAACGTTGACGTTGCGGCAAGGTCAAGCGAGGAGGCCCCCGGCGGCATGAAAACGCGGGCCGCCGGCGTTGCACCCCTGAGGGGACGACCGGGGAGGTGGCCATGGGGGCACGACGTGAAGAGGCCCGCTGGACCCGGGCCGCTCTCGGCCATGACGGTCCGCCCCTCGACCTGCTGACCGCACACTTCGACCAGCACCGCTACGCACCGCACGCCCACGACGAGTACACCGTCGGAGTCTGCGTCGGCGGCTCCGAGATCATCGACTACCGGGGCGGCCGCATCCACACCGGCCCCGGCTCGATCGTCGTCCTGGCTCCGGGCGAGATGCACACCGGCGGCCCGGCCGCTTCCGACGGCTACGCCTACCGGGCGCTGTACGCCGAACCCGCCCTGCTCACCGAGGGAATTCTGGGCAGCCCCCCGCACTTCCGGGACCCCGTCCTCGACGACCCCGAACTGGCCGCCGCGCTGCGCACCGCCCACGCGGACCTGAGCGCCTGCCCCGACCCCCTGGAGACCGAGTCCCGCCTCCCCTGGCTGCTGGCCGCCCTCGCCCGTCGCCACTCCACGGCCCGCCCGGTGTGCGACACGGTCCCGGGAGCGGCCCCCATAGCCCACGCCGTACGCGACCGCCTCGCCGACGAACTCCAGGCTCCCCCGTCACTCGCCTCCCTCGCCACCGACCTGGGCCTCTCCCGCTACCAGCTCCTGCGCGCCTTCCGTACGACGATGGGGATACCGCCGTACGCCTGGCTGGCCCAGTACCGCGTGAACCGGGCCCGCGCCCTGCTGGAGACCGGCCTGCGCCCCGCCGAGGTCGCCCCGCTCGTGGGCTTCGCGGACCAGGCACACCTGACGCGCTGGTTCCGCAGGGTGCTCGGGGTGACACCGGCGGCGTACCGGACAAGCGTGTCGCCGACGGCGTAGCGCAACAGCGTTCAAGACACCTGACCCCGCGGCGGCCGAAACTCCCCCCATGACTGCACGCGGCTGGTTCCTGTTCTCCCTGATGGGAGTGGTCTGGGGCATCCCCTACCTGATGATCAAAGTGGCGGTGGACGGTGTGTCCCCGTCGACGGTGGTGTTCACGCGCTGCGCGGTGGGCGCGGCGCTGCTGCTCCCCTTCGCGATCCGTCAAGGGGGCCTTACCCGGACGGTACGAACGTACTGGCGCCCGATGCTGGCCTTCGCGTGCGTCGAGATAATGATCCCTTGGTGGACCCTCACGGACGCCGAGCGTCACCTCTCCAGCTCCACGGCGGGCCTGCTGATCGCCGGGGTGCCGATCGTCGGCGTGGCCGTGGCCCGCCTCTTCGGCGACGCGGAGCGCCTCGGCGCCCGCCGCGTGTCGGGCCTGGCCCTCGGCCTGTCCGGCGTCGCGGTCCTCACCGTCCCGCACCTGACCGGCGGCGACGCCCGCTCGCTGGCCGAGGTACTGCTGACGGTGATCGGATACGCGACCGCCCCCGTCATAGCCGCCCGCCACCTCAAGAACGTCCCCTCGCTCCACCTCACGGCCGCCTGCCTGACCCTGGCGGCCCTGGTCTACGCCCCCGCGGCGGCCGCCACCCGCCCCTCCGGGCTCCCCTCCCCGCAGATCCTGGCCGCCCTCGCCGGCCTCGGCGTCATCTGCACCGCGGTCGCCTTCGTGGCCTTCCTGGAACTGATCAAGGAGGCGGGCCCGACACGGGCGACGGTGATCACGTACGTCAACCCGGCCGTCGCGGTGGCGGCGGGAGCCGCCTTCCTGGACGAGAGCCTGACCCCCGGCGTCCTCGCCGCCTTCGCCCTCATCCTGGCCGGCTCGGTCCTGGCGACGGCGACGGCGGGCCCGAGGCGCACCACACGCCCGGTACCATGGTCCACACGGCAGACGAGCCGGGCGGACGGCCGCGTGGAGGTCCTTGCGGACCTTCCCGAGGAACGTCCGGGCTCCACAGGGCAAGGTGGTGGCTAACGGCCACCCGGGGTGACCCGCGGGACAGTGCCACAGAAAACAGACCGCCGGGAACTTCGGTTCCCGGTAAGGGTGAAACGGTGGTGTAAGAGACCACCAGTGCTCAGGGTGACCTGGGCAGCTAGGTAAACCCCACCTGGAGCAAGGTCAAAAGGAAACACCCCGGTGTTTCTGCGCGGACGTTCGAGGGCTGCCCGCCCGAGTCCGCGGGTAGACCGCACGAGACCGGCGGCAACGCCGGTCCTAGATGGATGGCCGTCTCCCCGGCCGCCGCGAGGCGCCCGGGCGACAGAACCCGGCGTACAGCCCGACTCGTCTGCCGGCTGGGCCCTGACTCGTATCCATGGTGCGGTCGGGGCCTTTTCGCCCAGGTCGCCGTCCGTGCCGTGCAGCGGTTGGCGCGGCACGCCGAAGGGCTCGGTCCTCATGTGCGACGTACGTATTCGCCCCCCGGGCCGGCCGGCCGGTACCGGTAGCTCCTGGCCAGCAGGGCCGTGGACGTCAGGTGCAGCACGTTGACCACGAGGATCGCCGGCGCGACGATCGCCACGGCGGCGGGCAGCCCGGGCTCCAGGAGGAGCGCCAGGATGATCGCCGTGATGCCGTTCTGCTGGCTCAGACAGAGCGCGGCCCGGTCGCGGCTCGAGAACCCGAGGCCGACCACGGCGGCCACGAGCATCTGCGCCACGAAGGTGGCGACCCCCAGCACCGCACCTACGGCGAGGTCGGCACCCCCGGCCAGCAACATGCCCAGCAGGAAAGTGGCCACGACCAGCGCGGTGTTGGTCGCCCGCCCCAGCCACGCGCCGAGTGCGGGCCGGAAGAACAGCGCGGACAGCGCGAGCCCGAGCATGAGGAACTGCCAAGTGGCCGCGGCGAGCAGGGCCGCCAGGGCCGCGTACTGGAGGATCCGCCGGACCTGCCGGGGCCTGCGCAGGGCGGGGAACGGCACGGCGTCGGCCGGTCCGTGCTCCCGCAGTGCCGCCCACACCGTCGCCGCCACCACCAGGAAGACGAGGTTGCCGATCAGTGTCGTCGCGTAGTCCTGGGTGCCGGAGGCGACGCTCACGGTGTTCTCCAGGACCAGCGACCCCAGGATCACCACCAGGACGGTGGTCACCGGGTCGTCGAACGAGGCCCAGGCCGCGAGCAGGGACTTCGCGCGCGGAGACATGTCACGGCTCGCCAGCATCGCGGACACGGACAGCGGATCGATCTGTGCCATGGCCACCGCGAGGACGAGGTACTCAGGACGGTCGGGGAACGCGAGCCACAGCGCCCCCGCGATGAACGCGGCCTTGACCACCACACCGAAGGTGATCGCGACGACGATCCGGTAGAGGTCACCCCGCGCCTGCGGTCGGCTGATTCCCTGGGCGCTGCCGTACAGCCCGACCGCGAGGAGGCCCGAGCTGAGCCAGCCGTACCATCCGCCGTGCGCCCGGACGTCGAGCGTCAGCCACTGGCCGGCCAGACAGCCGACGCCCGCGAGGCACAGCGGCAGGAAGAGCGGGCGCAGGAGCGCCCTCAGGAAGGCGCGCGCCGCTCCCGGATCACTGTTCTGGGGTGCCACGACCGCGTCATCACAGTTCTGGGGTGCCACGACCGCGTCCCTCCGGGCCTGCTGCACGCCCTGTCAGCCCTCGGCCAACTCGCTCCCGAGCCGTGCGACCTGCTGATCCGCCTCCGTGACCCTCGACTGGTCAAGCGTCACCCCCATGAGGAAGCGCCGGCCGGGAAGGGCGTGGAAGTACACGGCGCCCTGCTCCACGTCGAGCACCACCTGGATCAGCTCGCCCTGCAGGATCGCCCGCAGGGACAGGTTCATGCGCTGCGTGACGCCGGGCAGTAGCTGGCCCATCCGGCCGTACCGGCTACGGCGTCGGTCCGGGGTCTGCACCCGGAAGAAGTTCCCGAGCCCCGGATGATCGAAGATGTCGTACCCCCAGGCGGTCGTCGGCGACTGGTGGTAAGCGATGTAGTGCAGGCCCTGGACATCGAGCGCCGACCGCAGGGCGTCCTCGATACCGGGCGCCGGAGCCCGGGTCGCGGGCCGATTCTCGGCCACATAGGGGCCGGCCGGAAGAGACGCGTCGGGGGAGGGCAATGGATCGGGGGCCGAGGTCGAGGGCACGGCGACAGGTTTGCTCACCCATGGCTCGTCGTTGAACCAGGAGCCGTAGTTCAACGGGCTGTACCGCGCGGGCAGCCGCAGACCATTGACGCATTCGGCCATCCTGGCGTCCAGTTCGTCGAGGCGGTCCATGGCCGCGGTGGCGCCGTAGAGATGGAATCCCGGCTCGACGAGGTAATAGAGGACGGCGCCCGTCGGCACGCGCAATACGGTGCGAATGAGTGCGCCGGTGCGCAGCGCCGTGAAATCCGGTTCGAGTTCTTCGAGAATGTAATACAGCTGGCGCCCGGTGCGTTCATGGGAGACGGATTCCGGGGAAAGCGCGAATTCTCCGGCGGACGGTGCCACGGACGCGTCGAGGACGACCTTCGCCGTGTCGCCGTCGTAGAGCACCAAGTGCGCCAGCCCCTCGGAGTGGAGCAACCCATGTAACTGTGCCGCCAGTTGAGCCATCTGTGGCGTCTCCCCGTCCGGAAATCGAGCCGCGGCGCGCGCGGTGGCGCCCTGGGGGTCAGACATTCTGCACCTCCAGGTCCGCGCCCACCCTCTGATACGAATCGACCGGCAGCGCGGCGGCGAGGGGGTGCCCGGCAGGGAGATATTCGGAGACCCGCTGCCGGAGGATTGCCCGCAGCTCGACCTGGTCGTCCGATCCGGAGGCCAGCCGGTTGGCCAGCGCGGTCAGCGTCACCGGATGCCGCTCCCCCCATGCCGTGGCCTGCTCGCAGTCCTCGTGGATCCCTATGTCCTCCGTGCTGGTGTCCTTCCCCAACACGGATTGGCAGTTGATCTGGTTCATGCGCGCGACCAGCGTGTAGCGATGACCGGACCCGAACGAATTTTCGAGCTGGTACACCGCCTTCCGTGCGTGGGAGAGTGCCTGGTCGGGAGCCCCGGCCGCCAGTAGGTACAGAGCCATATTGCTGAGGCAGATGCTCGTGAAGGGATGCGTGGGACCGAACACCTCGACATAGCGGTCGTGCAGGTCCGGCATGCTGTCCGCCGCGTCGGCCAGTCGGCCGGAGGCGTGCAGGCCGATCGCGATGGACAGGTCGCAGGCCATGGTGCTCGGATGCCGGTCACCCCACTGCCGGCTGAAGCCCGCCCGCGCGTCCTGCAACCTTTTCAGACCCTCGTCGGTGTCCCCCTTGCGCACCATGGTCATGCCCAGGCTGGCCAGCACGCCCAGGTAGCGGTGGGAGTCCTTCCCGGTGAGGGTGAGGAACCGCTCGCAGCTTCGGACCAAGTACCGCTCGGAGTCGCCCAGTTCACCGAGCTCCCGGAAGTACGTGCCGAGATTGGCGTACGAGATCCAGGGCCGGAAGTCGTTCTCGCCGTACTGCCGCCTACGGATCGCGTAGGTGTCCCGGTCCAGATCGACGGCGGCCTTGACCGTCTCCATGTAGAACTTGGACAGCGCCAGGTTGATGGAGGCGTCGAGCGTCGCGTTGTGCTCCTGGCCGATCGCCCTGACCAGGCCCTGATAGGTGCGGCTGTCCTCGTCGAAGGCCTCCCGGAAGCGGCCGGTGGCGCGCAGGTCGGCGGCGTAGCCGCGGGCCGTCATCAGGGTGTACACGTCGTTGCTGTTGCGCTCGCGCTGGATCTGGACCGAGTGCTGGGACAGCTCGAGCGCGCGCTCGTACTGGCCGAGGGCCCGGCAGGCCGCCGCCACCTCGGATTCCAGAAGCAGCACCATGGTGTGGCTGTCGCCCATGGCCGGATCCGCGCGCCAACGGTCCAGGATGCGGTTGCCCAGGGCGCGTGCCTCGTCCCACAGCCCCGACGTCCGCCGGTGGTAGACCTGGCTGACGAGCCAGCGGTGCACCTGGCGGTCGGAGCTCTCCAGGGCGCCGGAGGGTTCCAGATGCCGGTCGAGTTCGGCGAAGTCGGACCAGTGCCGCTGCTCATGCCGCTGGAGGTCCGAGGGCACCATCGCGGCCAGTACGGCCAGGAGCTCCGCGCGGGTCTCCTCCCGCGCCTCGGGGGTCATCCAGCTCCGTACCAGGTCCTGGAGGATCCGGTGCACCTTCAGCCGCCCGGCCTTCTGGTCCACCACGGCGAGCGTCGCGCGCGAGAGCTGGTTGACCACGTTCCGCAGGCGCAGGGTGTCCTCGAGGCTCTCGTCGAACCGGACCAGCCGCTCGATCATGCCCGGTGACTCGATGACCCGCATGCCCACGCCGTCCGCCGACAGGAAGGAGCACAGTTCCAGCAGCCGGGCCGCGGCGGGGAACCGCTGACGCAGTCCTTCGTAGATCCCCCGGTAGATCGTGTCCATCGTCCGGTACTGCGGGAGCACCCCGTCCGGGGCGTCGGACTCCCGCCGGTCGATGAGGGCGATGTAGTCGTCCGTGTGCGCGGGATAGGAACTCAGCTCGGCCACAGCCGCGTTGAGCATGAGCGGGTGGTCCCCGAGCCGCTCGGCCAGCCGGTCCAGGGCGTCGGTGTCCGCTCCTCGGAGCCCGCTTCGGAGAAGGTGCAGGCTCTCCTCACGGGTGAACGAGTCGATCTGCTGGGTCTCGTACCCGGGAGACCACACGGGGTTGAGCGAGGTGATCAGCACATGGCCGGGTCCGGTGGTCGGCAGGAAAGGCTCGAGGGCCTCGCTGTCCTTCGCACCGTCGAAGACGAGCAGCCAGCGCGAGCAGTACCGCCCGGTCCGCAGGTCCGCCAGCAGGGCGTCCGGGTCGTCGCCGCTGCGCGCGCCGCCCTTGGCGCCGTTGAGCTCCCGAGCCAGTTCACGCAGCGCGGCCCGGATGGCGTCGTCGCTGCCGGCCGGGATCCACCACACCAGGTCGTACTGGGAGGCGAAACGGTGTGCGTACTCCAGGGCCACCTGGCGTTTGCCGGTTCCCTTCATGCCCCACAGGACGCGTGGAGCGCTGTAGTCGGCCGTAGAGAAGCTCAACAGCCGCCGCAATTCGGCGAGTTGGCGGGTGCGTCCGATGAAGTGGACGTCGCGCATCGGCAGGGACACCACCTCCGGCTGCCGGCCCGGGAAGCGCGTCCGGTCCGCCGGGCAGAACGGGGCGCCGGCGACCTCCGGGGAGAAGCGGGAGAGCAGGGCCTGGTGGGCCGCGCGTTCCTGCTGTCCGGCGAGGTTGACCGCGTCCGGCCAATCGAAGTGCGGGGCGAGTCGCGCGGTGCTGATCCGCAGGCCCACGACCTTCGGCGGCTGGGCGCCCCCCACGGGCGCCCCCACCGCGAGGCTCGCGATCGTCTGGCCCGCCGCGGTGTCCTCCAGGCGTCGGGAGAGCAGGGCGACGACGTAGTCGGAGTCGGGGCCGCAGTCCAGATCGCGGTCCTCGTCGGCGTCCAGGCCGCCGGGGAACGGATCGGTCTCCGGCTGGGCCAGCTGCGCCTTGATGCCGGCAGCGCCGAGCTGTTCGCCGATCCAGTCGGCCCACAGCTGGTCGTCGGGGGCGTTCAGCACCGTCACGGTCGGCGGAGTGACGTCCCGATCCGCATGGCCGTTCCAGTTGACATAGTCCTCGCGCAGATCCCTCGGCGCCTGTTCGAACACGGCCACGGCACCGTCCGTGATGCGCTGGGCGGCCTTGACGCAGGCGTGCAGCAGGCTGCGGGTCTGGAGCGGGTTCTCGATCATGACAGCGAGTTCCTCGCTGAAGGAGAACCGGGGCTGATGGGGGATCAGCACTTCGTTCCAGTAGGCGTTCAGTGCCTCCTCCCCGGTGATGCCCAGATACGGGTCGAGTGTCGTGCGGGCCTCGGCGAGGGCGCGTTCGAAACGGGTCGGCTCGGTGGTGGTGTCGACGCGCATGGGCACCACATGGAACGCGATGGGTCTTGGCTGTGCCTCGATCCGCCGCGCGATGTCCCGGGCCCCCTCGACGGCCTGCCGGTTCAGACTGAGGCCGATGACCACGGTGTCCGGCAGGGCCAGCGTGCAGATACCGGCATCCGCGGAGAACCCGGCGCGGCTGTCGATGAGGATGTAGTCGTACTCGCTCTCGCGCATCCGGGCCCGCAGCGCGGCCAGGAACTCCTTGCCGTCGTCGGTGCCCTGGAACCGGTCCCAGTCGAAGGCGCGCAGCCGGTCGCGGTACCGGTCGTCCTGCCGTCCGGGCCCCAGGTAGTACAGGTGGCCGCCGTTCGGGAACGGATAGTGGACGTCGACGTCGTAGCGCTTGAAGTCGGTGTGCTGGAGGTGCAGTCCGCGCAGATGCTCCGAACCCCGCTCCTGGCTGGTCGCCGTGGCAGCGAAGGTGGAGAACATGTCCAGGATTCCGTCGCTCGTGCTCAGGTCACGGTTCGGGAGGTACTTGGAGTAGTACAGGTGCAGGGCGGGATCCTCCAGATCCCAGTCGACGGTGAGCACCGACTTGCCGTGACTGGCCATGATCCAGGCGATGTTCGCCAAGGTCATGGTGCGGCCCGCGCCCGCCTTGTGCGAGTAGAACGTGATGATCTTCGTCTGTCGACCGGGTGTGCTCATCCCCCGCCCCACGATTCCCTGGGTGTTCCACTGACCAACGGCGGCCAGGGCCCTCGGTGCCTGAGCCAGCCGGCCCGTTCGCGCTCCTTGCGCACGATCCGCTCCGCCGCGTTCTCCAGAGGCGGCTCATTCGCTCTGCCCGGCAGCGGGCCCTCCTCCCCGACGTCGGTGAAGGCATCGGCGATCACCGCCGCCATGGCGTGCGTGAGTGAGCCGGGCGTGCCCGCCTCGTGGTGTGCGGCGCCCAGTTGTCTTGCCGGAGTGCGGGCCAGCGCCTCGCGCAGCTCGCCCGCGTTGCGATGGCTCTCCTCGTCGAACTGCGGCAGTACGGTGATGACCGCCGCGACGCGCGCCCCCGAACGCGCCAGTCGCTCCCAGAGCACCGACAGGGACGAGTCGCCCGTCATCCACGGGTCGACCAGCATCACAACCACGGCGGACGCGTCGACCTCGCGCAGCGGGTCCGTGCCGGTGTCGTCCAGGGCGACGACGGTCAGCCGCTCGATGCCGCAGGCATGTGCCGCCCGGCCGGCGATGGCAGCCGCGGTCTCGTCGCTGTGGGGGCGAAAGGGGCGCCATTCCGTGGCGGTCTCCGCGTAGGTGTCGACGGACCGGCGCAGCCCCTCCATCCCGGCTCGGGTGCCGGCCAGCAGGGCCAGGACCAGATGGCGTTCACCGGGCCGGCGCGGCGGGGGCGGGGGTGCGGTGCGGGAGGCGCGCTGCTCGTGCGCAGGCCCGAAGTACGGTTCCACGGCGCCGCTGTCGGTCGTGGCCATGGCGGGCAGCGGGGTCCGCGCGGCACGGGTGAGGCGCTCGGCGACCCGGCGCACCAGCCTGCGGTACCGCTCCCAGGCGCTCGGGTCGCGTTGCAGCCCGGCCACGCCCGGTCCCTGGTAGCCCTCCCCGAGGTCGTCCAGCAGCTGGCCCGTCTTCGCCACCGCGCGCGGCAGCACCAGGGAGTCGGCCCGCCACAACACGCCGACCAGGGCGTCCGCGGGCTCCCCGGTCCGCCACAGGCGGCGCTGCATGCGCTCACGGAAGACGGACCATTCCAGCGCGCACTGGGAGTCGGTCAGGTAGTCGGCGGAGTAGAGCACCAGCAGGGAACGACAGATGAGGACGGCCGGGTCGGGGCCGAGCGCGGGTTCCGCACGCTGCAGGCTGCCTTCGTTGCGGGGGTGACGGCCGAGCACGCTGTAGATCTCGTTCTGGACGTCCGCGTGGAACCGCTGGACCGGTCCTCTGTCACCGGTCGAACCGGCGTAACTGGTGTAGAACAACGGCCCCACAGCAACCCCCCAAGGGACCAGCCTCCCGTACGACGATGGCCTGTCACCGCCCCATTGCCCCACATCGGCGTCGGCTCGCGCGTCGGTCTGCCCGAGCCTGTCCATCGACGCCAATTCAGGTCTATGATAGGCAATTTTGCCCTCATGGGGGCTGGTTTGAAACCGAGCCATCTCTCGGATTCCTTTGAAGTGGCTAAAAATTTCGGATATCTGGACGGGTTGACACGCGATTTCGGGCGCATGTTCAAGCTCGGTTCACCGGTGCTGTTCGGCGGCCGATGTGCTGGATGAGCCGAGTGAGGTCCAGACAGTACACCGACGGATTGGCGAAACCCTGTTCCTTGCCATAGCGATGAGCACGGAGTCCGCCGCCGCAGATGTCGACCAGGGCGCAGGACCGGCAGGTGGCGCACAGTGATCCGACTCCGTGCTCCGGAGCGCCGGGCAGTGCCAGTACGCCGTCGAAGGAATGGCTGAATATGTTCGCACCGGTGTGTGAGGCGCCATCGGCAACGACGTTGAGCGAGTCCGTCCACACGAGGGCCCCGTCCGTCTCGATCACCGCGACGGCGGCGGGCAGGGTGCCGAGCGTCTCGGCGCTGCTGCCGGTGTGGTCCCGGCACAGACCGATGACCGACTCGAACAACCGCACCCGCACCGGACGTCCGGTGTCGTCCCACCGGTCGAACACCTCGCACAGCCAGTCCCCGTACGGCGCCCGGGTGCCCCCTGCGCCCACCGGTGGGGCGTCCCAGGTCCCGTGCGGCAGCAGGAAGTCGACGGCCGGCGGGCGGTACGACACCAGGGCGTCGTAGGTCTCCCGGGGCGGGTTGGCCAGGTCCACCGTGCACAGCAGGCCGCCGAACAGTCCCCGGTGGCGAGGGGCGTCGAGCCGGGCGAGAGCCGCGTCCACCTGGGCGTGACTGCCGTGCCGTACACCGCTGTCGGTCCCGCGCCGGCCCCGGTGGCGGTCGTGGGCCTGCGCGTCGCCGTCGAGGCTGACGCCTACGCATATCCCGTGCCCCAGCAGCACCTCCAGCATGGCGTCGGTGAGCAGGGTGCCGTTGGTCTGGACGGCCAGCTCCACACGTGCGCCCGTGGCCGCGAGGGCCCGGCGCACGGAACCGGCGAACTCGTCGATCACCGCCGCGCCGGCGAGGAGTGGTTCACCCCCGTGCAGAATCACTCTGATCCGGCGCAGACCGTGCCGGCGTACGTGCTCGGATATTCGGTGCACGACCCGCTCCCGAACGGCCGACGGCATCGTACGCGGACGCTTGCGCCAGCCGGTGTCCCGCAATTCGAAGACGTAGCAGTAGTCGCATGCGAGATTGCATCGGCTGTGCAGCTTGACGACGAATTGGTCGAATGCCGTCAGTGTGGTGCGCCCGTCCCGTGTCACGGAAACGCGAGGCATTGGCCAATGCCCGGTCGGCGGGCAGTTCTGTTCGAAAGTGGGTCCTTGCCATCGGTGCGGAAGGACCGTGCGTGTCGTACTGTCGGTGAGTGTCCGGTCGGGCGGGAGTGGAGTGTCCGAAACCGAAGTCGGTTTCCCTGGAGGAAGGTTCCCTGAACTCTTCATCTCTGCCCCCGATCGACCCGTTGGGGCACGCGCATCTCTCGCCGAAATGATCGACAACACGGTGATGAGAGTCCCCCTTTCAGTTTAGGGATGACTCTTCGATCGCGGTGAGGCGTCAACTGGCCAACGTTCAGGGCTCCCAGGCGTAAGAGGGGGCGCTCGTGGACAAAGGGGAGTGAAGGGGGTTGTCCATGGCAAGCTGCTTCGTCACGAGTTTCGCCGCCGCCGAGAATCCCTCGTACGCGGCGCGCTTCCACGACGACCTGGCGAGGGAGGTGGCCCGGCAGTTGGGCAAGAAGGTCGACGCCCGCAGGTGCGACCCCAATGTGTCGGCCGAGGAGCGCCGCCTGCTCGTCGCCCGTACGGATGTGCTGGTCGTGCTGTGGTCGCCGGACTACTTCGAGGACGGCGGTTGCGTCGGCGACTGGACGCTGTTCGAGCACCGCTTGGCCCACGTTCCCGCCCAGCGGCGCCCGAGCTGCTCGCCGACGCGGGTGTTGGTCCGCTGGCGGACCGTCGACAGCCCCCCGCCCGATCTGCCCCGGCCTCCCATGATCCCCGGGGACGTGATGGCCGATTACAACAAGGACGGGTTGTACAAGGTTGTACGCAAGAACCCCGGCTCCTCCGCCTATCAGTACGCCCTGAGGCAACTGGCCGAACGTGTCCGCGTCGGAATGGCGGCCTCCCTCCCGTCGCTGGCGGCCGACGACATGCCCCTGCCGAACGCGGTCTTCCCCAGGCCCCGACCCACAGGATCCACCGTGCCCCAGCCGAAGGCATCCCACCCGGCCAAGCCGCCGGCCCCCGCACCGCGCGTGCTGATCTCCTACGCGCACGACGAGAATGACCCCGCCCACGCCAAGGAGGTCAAGTCCTTGTCCGAGTTACTGAAGCGCCAGGACATCAACGTGCGGCTGGACCAGGACGTGGACGACGAACCGCAGAACTGGCTGCGCTGGATGCACGACGAGCTGAAGGCGGCTGACTACATCCTGACCGTGGCTTCCCCCACCTACAAGCGCCGGGTTGAGCACCGGGAGAGGCCCGGGACGGGCCGGGGCGCGACATGGGAGGGCGGTTACATTCTCGACGAGGTCTACGAGAATTGGGGCACCTGGCAGAAGCGCATCCTCCGGGTCGTCTTCCCGAGGTTCGACGTGGGCGACCTGCCCACCTTCCCCGGCTCCGCCTCCGTCTCCGTCTATGAGATCGACCCCGACACGGGGGACGGGCACCTGGACCGTCTGCTGAGGTACCTGAGAAAGGGCCCGACGGCGCCCTGACGCCCGGGCCGCCGTGTCGTCAGGACGCCAGACGTCCCAGCCCCAGGGTCACCAGCTCGGCGACTTCGCCGGGGGAGCGGGAAGCGGCCAGACGCCGGTTCTTCTCCTGCGTCAGGCCGTTGGGCGGCAAGGAGGCCGCCGCGCGGGCGCGCAGCCGCTCCAGCCCCGAAAGCAGCCGGGGATCGTCCGGGGCCGCGTCCGGGTCGCCGGGCAGCCAGGCACAGTCGTCGATCCCGAGGGCGCGCACGATGTCGACGGTCACACCGCCGAATCCGGCCGCCGGATAGAGGGGCCGGGGATCGCCGGGGTCCAGCGAGAGGAGCGCTTCCTCCAGCAGACCCGGAAGCTCGCCCTGGAAACCCGCGCGCCGTCCGCCGACCAGGAGCCGGCCGTCGGTGTGGTCCCGCATGTAACGGCGCATGCCGGTGAGCGACGTACGAGCCAGGTCGGGGTCGACCGGCTCGGCCGGCTCCCCGCGCCCGGCGGCCGGGTCGGTCTCACGACCGGCCGGATCGAGGCAGACGACGCGACCCGCCCGGCCGAGAACGAGGTGGGCCCGCAGTTCCGACAGGGGCACCCTGCGGTGTTCCGGCCAGGCCAGGCACACCAGCAGAGGCTGGTCACCGCGGCCGTGCCGAGCCGCCTCGGCGGTGAGCACCGGGGTGTAGCCACCGGGGCCGAGGTGCCCGCCGTAGGCGAGGTGCCCGCCCGCGCCCAGGACCAGCCGGGTGATCTCCCCGAGCGTCAGACGCAGTTGTTCCTCGCTCAGCCCGAGGCGGGCCAGATCAGGGCTTTGCGAGACCGACAGGGCGAGGGTGCGGCCCTTGAGTGTGTCAGGAGGAAGTGAAGTCGCCATACCTCATCCTCACAGGCCGGTGTCCCCGTCGTCGTCACCCTTCCCGAGCGGCGTCAACCACCCTGGGGAAATGGGGATTTCACGGCTAGACTCCTCGGAGTGATCTTCGGATTCTCTGGTAGTCGTGCGGTTCGCGTCCTCGTCGCGGCCGTCGGGGGTGGTGTCGCCGGAACCGCCCTGTACGGGCTGCGCAGCGTCGGTGGCGTCTACGCGTTCGGAGCCGTCGGCGCCGTGCTGGGTGTCCTGGCCGTGCTGGGTGCCCAGTTCTACCGCAGGACGGCCAGCCTCACCGAGGTACGGATCACCGTGCCACAACTGAGCGAGCTGACCTTTGTCGTCAACGACCACACCCGGGCAGTCTCCTGGCAGCTCTTCGTCGAGTCGGTCACCCGTATCTCCACCCAGCGCCTCGACGACGACGAGGGGTTCCTCCGCGAGGCCCTCACCTCGCTGTACGGACTGTTCGCCACGACCCGCGACATCCTCAAGGCCGCACGGCCGACCTCGCACAGGGACGGTGTCACGGTCGAATACTTGGCGGTGAACCTGCTCAACCGCGAGTTGAGGCCGTTCCTGTCCAAGTGGCACCCGCGGCTGCGGGAGTTCGAGAACGCGCACCCCGAACTGAACGAGTCCGCCTGGACGGAGGCGGCGGAGTGCCGCCGTGAACTGGCCCTGCTGCAGGTCAACACCAGGGAATACGTGCTGAGTTTCGCCCGTCTGGCGGGTGTGAGTGATCCCGATCTGATGGTGGGTGGCGCCCACGCCTCCTCCGGATAGGCGTCACCGGCTTCAGCCCGAGGTGCCCCGGTCGGCCTCCTGGCCCCCCGCCGCCCAGGACGCGAGGAAGCGCAGGCCCTCCTGGGTGGGGGTGTCCCATTCGAGGACGAGGGTGCCGGTGTTGTGGGCCGCCTCCCTGTGGAGTTGGGCGACCGCTGCGCGGGCCGTGCTCTCTCAGTCCGCGTACAGCTTTCGCATGGCGGGGGAGAAGATCATGCGGGCGTAGTTGCGTTCCTCGGCCGGGATCTGGGCGAAGTCGCCCATCAGGGCGGCGGCCAGGGGGTTCCACGCCAGTACATCCATCTGGCAGCCCAGGACCATGGCGGGGAGGGAGCCGAGGTCGTCGAGCAGCCGCCGTAACTGCGCCTGGACCGTCTGTACGGCCTGCGGGCGCGGGCGACGGCGCCCAGGACGGGCTCGGACGCCTGGATGCGGCCCTGTTCCAGGCGCGTGTAGTGGTCGGTGCTGATCGCGGCCAGCGTGGCGACTTCCTCCCGGCGCAGACCCGGCACCCGCCGGATGGTCCCGCCGGGCAGCCCCACGGAACGAGGGGTGAGCTCCGCGCGCCGGGCCCTGAGGAATTCGCCCAGTTCGGTGGATGCGTTGGGCGTCATGGCCCCGATTTTTCGCAACTTTCCCAGGAACCCGGGCGGCGACCCCGGAGGGGGCTTCAGGAGCGGTGTTCGGACAGCACGTGTGTCGCCGTGGTCAGGAAGTCGTGCACATGCCCGTCGCGGCGGCCTTCGAGTACGGCGAGGCAGATCTCGGTCGGTGGGACGTCGGTCACCGGGCGGTGTACGAGGTCGGGGCGGGAGTAGGAGCGGGCGACGCTGCGTGGGAGCAGGGCGATGCCCTGGCCGGCCGCGATGAGTTCGAGTTTCTCCTCCACCGTCGCGGTGCGGCGCGCGTGGAAGTCCAGGATGGTTTCGCCGTCGAGGGCGGCCAGGGTCAGTCGGCGGCGGGGCGCCAGGGGGTGCGTGGTGGGCAGGCAGACGACCTTCGGTTCGCTGCCGAGCGGGACGGTGTGGAGCCCGTCCGTGTCGAAGGGCTGGCGCAGGAAGCCGATGTCGGCCCGGCCGTCCCGGAGTGCCTCGCCCTTCTCGTACCAGTTCAGGTGGAGCAGTTCGATCTCGATGCCGGGGTGGGTCCGGGTGAACGCGAGGACCGCGGGGGAGACGCTCAGGCCGGGGGCGAAGCCGATGACCAGACGGTCGACGCGGGCGGCGCCGTGCACCCGGCGGGTGGCGGCCTGCGCGGCGGCGAGTACGCCCGGCGCGTCCTCGTAGAGTTGCCGGCCGGCCGGGGTCAGACGCACGCTGCGGGTCGTACGCACCAGCAGCGTGCAGCCCAACTCCTGTTCCAGCGCGCGGATCTGACGGCTCAGCACTGGCTGTGCGATGTGCAGTTGCGCGGCGGCGCGGCCGAAGTGCTCGTGCTGCGCGACGGCCGTGAAGTACCGCAGTTTGCGCAGGTCCAGATCCATGCCCTGAGGGTATCAATGTGCCCGAAGAGGTATTGGACGCGTGATGTGCGGCGAGCGCAGAGTGACGGGGTGTGGTGTTCGGGCAGCCCGTTCGCCGTTCCTCAGGAGGTTCCTTTTCGTGATCGTCATTACTGCGCCCACCGGACAGATCGGCCGCCAGGTCCTCGACATCGTCCTGGGCGACGTCCTCGACGGCGGGGAGTCGGTTCGGGTGATCGCGCGCGATCCCTCCCGGCTCTTGCCGCGGGTACGCGAGCGGGTCGAGGTCGTGACCGGCTCGCACGGCGACCCCGACGTCGTCGAGTCGGCGTTCGCCGGTGCGGACAGCGTCTTCTGGCTGGCGCCGCCCAACCCGCGGGCCGAGCGGGTCGAGGACGTCTATGTGGAGTTCAGCCGGCCCGCGTGCGAGGCATTCAAGAGGCAGGGGGTCCAGCGGGTCGTGGGAATCTCGGCGCTGGGGCGCGGGGTGCCCGGGAACGCCGGGCTGGTGTCGGCGTCCCTGGCGATGGACGACCTGATCGCGGGCACGGGCGTGGGTTACCGGGCGCTGACGCTGCCCTCGTTCATGGACAACCTGCTGCGTCAGGTCGAGTCCATCAAGAACCAGGGTGTGTTCTTCCAGCCTGTCGCCGGGGACCTCAAGGCGCCGACCTGTGCCACCCGTGACATCGCCGCCGTGGCTGCCGGGCTGTTGCTCGACCACTCCTGGAGCGGGCAGGGCGAGGTCCCGGTGCTCGGGCCCGAAGACCTGTCCTTCGAGGACATGGCGCGGATCATGTCCGAGGTGCTGGGGAAGCCGGTGCGCTTCCAGTACGTCCCGGTCGAGTCGTTCAGGGACACGCTGACGCAGCGTGGGATGTCCGAGGCGATGGCGCAGGGCATGGCCGACATGGCGACGGCCAAGGACCGCGGGCTCGACAACGCCGAGCCGCGCACCCCGGGGGCCACCACCCCCACCACCTTCCACCAGTGGTGCGAGGAGGTCCTCAAGCCGGCTGCGGCTGTTCTCGCCTGACGGCGGCGACGCGCGACGGCCGCACCGCACGAGGGCCTGACGGCGGCACCGTATGAGGGGCTGACGGCGGCACCGCACGAGGGCGGACGGCGCGACCGGAGACTCGGGCGCGCCGTCCGGCCCTGCTGCGTCCGGTGGTCAGGCCTCGCGTACCTCCTCCAGGCGTACGGGGCGGTGCTCGGCCAGTGAAAGGGCGCAGGCCTCGGCGATCCAGCCGGCCTCGATGGCGTCGGCGACCGTGCACGGCGAGGTGGCGCGGCCCGCGACGACCTCTGTGAAGGCGGTGAGTTCGGCGCGGTAGGCGGGCGCGAACCGGTCCATGAAGAAGTCGTGCGGCGGGCCTGCAGGGAAGGTGGCGCCCGGCTCGACGGAACGCAGCGGCAGCTTGTCCTCCAGGCCCACGGCGATGCTGTCGCGCATGCCGTGCAGCTCCAGGCGGACGTCGTAACCCCGCGCGTTGTGGCGGGAGTTGGAGACCAGGGCGATGGTGCCGTCGTCGAGGGTGAGGATCGCGGACGCGGTGTCGACGTCACCCGCCTCGGCGATGTACTCGGCACCCCGGTTGCCACCGGCCGCGTACACCTCGACCACCTCGCGGCCCGTGACCCACCGCACGATGTCGAAGTCGTGCACGCTGCAGTCGCGGAAGATGCCCCCGGAGACCGCGACGTACGCGGCGGGCGGCGGCGCCGGGTCCAGCGTGGTGGACCGTACGGTGTGCAGCTTGCCGAGTTCGCCGCTCACCACGGCCTTGCGGGCGGCCACACAGCCCGCGTCGAAACGCCGGTTGTAGCCGATCTGCACCTCGACACCGCTGTCCCGGACGCTTTCCAGCACGTCGAGGCTCTCCTCGACGGTCCGCGCCACCGGCTTCTCGCAGAAGACCGGGATACCCGCCTTGACCGCGGCGAGGATGAGCGCGGGGTGCGCGTCGGTGGCGGCCGCGATGACGATGCCGTCGACCCCGGCGGCGAGCACCGCTTCGGGGGAGTCCACCGCCGTCGCCCCGAACCGCTCCACCGCCGCCGCGGTGGCCGCCGCCACCGGGTCGCTGACGACCAGGGTGTCCACCGCGTCGAGCCCGGCGAGGGTCGCCGCGTGGAAGGCGCCGATCCGGCCCAGTCCCAGGATGCCGATACGCATGAGATTGCTCCTAAAGCCAGTGAGGGTGTGCCCGCCGAGGGAGGGGCGAGGGGGAGGAGGGGAGGGGGGAGAGAGGAGAGGAGGGGGAGTGCGGTGAGGGGCAGATGGGGTCAGCGGGTCAGGGGATCAGGGGATCAGTCGAGGCCGCCGAAGACGATCTGGTCCCAGTCGATGACCGAGCCCGTGACCACGCCACTGCGGTCGGAGAGCAGGAAGACGACGAAGTCGGCGATCTCGTCGACCTGGCCCAGCTTGCCCATCGGCTGGGTCTTCGCCGCCTTCTCCCGCCAGTCGTCGCCCGCGCCGTGGAAGGCGCGCTGGATCTCCTCCTCGCCCTCGGTGTCCGTCCAGCCGATGTTGAGGCCGTTGATCCGGACCCGGTCCCAGCGGTGCGCGTGGGCGGCGTTGCGGGTGAGGCCCATGAGCCCGGCCTTGGCGGCGACGTACGGGGCGAGGAAGGACTGCCCGCCGTGCGCGGAGGACGTGATGATGTTGACGACGGTGCCCGGCGCCCCGCGGTCCACCAGATGCTGGACGGCGGCCTGCATCGCGAAGAACGGCGCCCGCAGGTTGACCGCCATGTGCGCGTCGAACAGTTCCGGTGTGGTGTCCAGGAGCGTGCCGCGTGACGTCAGCCCGGCCGCGTTCACCAGGCAGTCGATCCGCCCGTGGGCGGCCACGACCTGCTCGACACTGCCACGCGCCTGCGCGGGATCGGTCAGATCCGCCCGTACGAACGTGGCGCCGGTCTGAGCGGCGAACTTCTCGCCGAGCTCGGCGCGGCGCCCCGTGAAGGCGACCGTGGCGCCCTCGCGCAGCGCCGCGCGCACGATGCCCGCGCCGACGCCCTGGCTGCCGCCGTTGACGAGGACGACCTTGTCCTCGAGCAGTTGGTTCATGAGAGTGCTGCCGCCTTCCGGCGCGGTGACATTTCTGCCAGTCTCATGAGACCTGGACCGTCAATCAATCCGCAGAGAACCATCAAAAACCCCTCATTGATCTCCGCGATCACACGATCACGGGACGCAGCGAAGGAAGCCATGGGACATCCGTACACGATCCGCGAGATCGCCCGGCAGGCCGGCCTGAGCGAGGCGACGGTCGACCGGGTCCTCAACCATCGCGGCGGTGTGCGCGAGAGCACGGCGCGGGAGGTGCAGCAGGCCATCAAGGACCTGGACCGGCAGCGCACCCAGGTCCGCATCGGCGGCCGCACCTTCATGATCGACATCGTGATGCAGACCCCGGAGCGGTTCTCCTCGGCGGTACGCGACGCCCTGGAGGCCGAACTGCCGTCCCTGCACCCGGCGATCGTCCGCTCACGGTTCCACTTCCGCGAGACGGACCCCGCGGCGGAGCTGGTGAAGGACCTCGACAGGATCACCGCGCGCGGTTCCCAGGGAGTGATCCTCAAGGCCCCGGAGGTCCCCGAGGTCACCGCCGCGGTCGGCCGGCTGGTGGCGGCCGGCATCCCGGTGGTCACGCTGGTGACGGATCTGCCCAGCAGCCCGCGGCTGGCGTACGTCGGCATCGACAACCGGGCCGCCGGAGCCACCGCCGCCTACCTGATACGCCAGTGGCTCGCCGACCGTCCGGGGCATGTGCTCGTCACGATCAGCCGGGGGTCCTTCCGTAACGAGGAGGAGCGCGAGATGGGGTTCCGCAGCGGGATGCGCGGCGGCGGGCCCGTACGCCGACTGGTCGAGGTCACGGACAGCGACGGGCTGGACTCCACCCAGCGGGCCCTGGTCCTGGCCGCTCTGGAGCGGGATCCGGAGATCAACGCCGTCTACTCCATCGGCGGCGGCAACACCGCGACCATCGACGCCTTCGCGGCGCTCGGCCGGGGGGTGCTGGCCTTCGTCGCGCACGACCTGGACCACGACAACACCCGGTTGCTGGCGGAGGGGAAGCTGTCCGCGGTGCTCCACCACGACCTGCGTCAGGACATGCGGCGCGCCTGCCAGACCATCATGCGGGCCCAGCAGGCGCTGCCGGACGAGGGTCCGTTCCTGCCGTCGGCGATCCAGGTGGTGACGCCGTACAACATGCCGCCGTACAACGTGCCGTCGGTGTGAGAATCCCGCCTCCGCGGGGACGGATTCCCGTACCCGCAGGGGACACGCGGGCGTCTACGCGGTCGGGGGGCCCAGCGGCTGTCCCGCGGGGCCGCTCTCCCGCGCGTGCGCCGCGCCGCCGATGTCCGTGCCCGCCCAGGACAGCGCCGTCCAGCCCTCCTCGGGGGAGCCCTCCAGGATCACGATGTCGGTGTTGTCCAGCCGGTGCTGGGTCGCGAAGGACATGTCGACGTTGTGCGCCCGAGCCGCCGTCCACACCCGGATCGCGGCGCCGTGGCTGACCATGGCGACGCTGCCCGCGCCGGTCGCCGCGGCCTCCGCGACCACCGCGTCGAACCGGCCCAGCGCCTCGGTGCCGTTCTCGCCGCCCGGCATCCGCAGCCCGGTGTCCCCGGCCACCCAGGCGAACGCCGTCGTGAAGTACGTCCTGGCCGCCTCGGTGTCGCCGCGCATCATCTCCAGGTCGCCTGCCTCCAGCTCACGGATGCCGTCGCGTACGACCACCTCGAGGCCGCGGGCGGCCGCCAGCGGGGCGGCCGTCAGCTGGGTGCGGGTCAGCGTGGAGACGTACAGCAGGTCGATGTCCACGTCCGCGAGCGTCTGGGGCAGCGCGGCGGCCTGCTTCTCGCCGAGGTCGGTCAGACCCGGCCCGGGGACGGCGGTGTCCAGGAGGAAGGCCACGTTGGACGGGGTCTGGCCATGGCGGATGAGGATCAGGCGCATACGGTCACCTTCTCAGACGGCGCTACGACGGACGCGGCGGCCCGGGCGGTCGGGCCGCCCCCTGCGGGGAGGAGCCGCCCCCCCCGCGGGGCAGACCCCCCCGCGGGGCAGACCCCCCCGCGGGGCAGACCCCCCGCGGGGCAGAGCCGCCCCCGCCGGGGGGCCGCCCGCGCGGGGCAGGGCCGCGCCCGCGGGGCAGGGCCGCCCCCGCCGGGGGGAGCCGCGCCCGCGGGGCAGAGCCGCGCCCGCGGGGCAGAGCCGCCCCCGCCGGGGGGAGCCGCCCCTGCAGGGCAGACCCGCGCCCGCGGGGCAGAGCCGCGCCCGCAGGGCAGAGCCGCGCCCGGGGGGGGCAGACCCGCCCCCGCAGGACGGAGCCGCGCCCGCAGTGCGGAGTGGCCCCGTGCCCCGGTCGCCCGCCCCGGTCTCAGTTGCCGATCGTGAACCAGGTCGCCCGGGACTTCTTCCACTCGGGGTGGGTGAGGTCCTTGGCCTCTGTGCCGTCGCCGTACAGGTCGGCGGAGCCGTCGTCGGTGATCAGCTGGGCGCGGGCGCCGGGAACGGTGAGATCCGGGACGTCGACGACCGACTCCCAGCCGCCCGGGTCCGAGGTGGGCAGGTCGAGCCGCTTGACCGGGGCGTGCGCCGGGTCGCCGTCCCAGGAGTACAGGGCGTACGGGTCGGAGTTGTCGTCGGCGGCCCAGGAACCCGCGACGATCAGGTACTGGTTCGCGGCGTTCTTGCGCAGGTCGCGCACGGAGAGGCCGCCGAGGTCCAGCTCGACCGGCGTCCCGAAGACGGCCTTGGCGCCGCTGCCGACCACCTTGTCCATGTTCGTGACGGGCACGAGGAGCGCCTTGCCGCCGGCGACCGCCGGGGCGAGCGGCGCGCGGAAGCCCAGGTACGCGGTCGTCGTCGACCCCGGCGCGAACTCCAGCCCCTCCACGTTGAACCCGTCGATCTGCTTGGGGACCTGGCCGTCGGCGGTGCCCGCCGCGAAGCCGTAGCGGTCGCCGTGGGCCTCGTCCCAGGCCACGAGGTCGTCGCGGAGCTTGCCGTACGAGCCGCCGTACGACAGCACGGTCGCCGCGCCCGAACCGCTGACCTTGGTGGTGAAGACGGTGTTGCGGGCGGACTTGTACACGCCGTCCTTGTTGTTGCCCAGCGAGCCCGTCCAGTAGATCGTGTCGCCGACGCGCGTGCCGCCCTCGATGTCGATCTCCTTCGAGACACCGATGTTCGAGCTGAAGTCCCAGGTCTTCACGGGCGCGCCCGAGGCCGAACGGTCGTACAGCCGCAGGGTGTTGGACTCGTCGTCCGCCACCACCGCATAGCCGCCCCCGGCGTCCACGGCGGCGGAGGCGTCGCTGGACCCCGTGAAGTACCTGCTGTCCGCGGCCTGTTGGACGGCGGCCGACGCGGCGTAGTGCAGGGTCTTGGTCGCGGTGGTGCCGTCCACGCCGGTGACCTTCACGGTCAGGTCGGTGTAGCCCCGGCCGCGCGCGGCGATGGCGACCTGGCGGGTGGCGCCGGTGCCGGTGACCGTGACGTCGGCGGTGGTCGCCACCGAGGTCTTGCTGCTCTTGGTCACCGTGACCGTGAGCGCTCCGGCGTCCGCGCCGCTCTGTGCGACCGTCACCTTCACGACCGGATCCCCGCTCGCCCCCACCGCGCCGGACAGATAGGACGCCGACAGCGACAGTGTCGGAGTCCCGTAACTCGCCGCTCGGGCCTGGCTTCCCAGCCCCAGGACGGCGAGCGCGAGCACCCCACTGGCGACGGCGAGCGTCCTGCGGCCACGGGGGAGAAGGTAGTCCTGCACGGGGACCCTTTCGTCGGCGTGATGTCGACGAGAAGGCTCGGCCGTCCCCACCAACTGCCGACGGCCCGCACACGTCCACGGGGTGAACAAGTGCGGGCGCGGCTCACGGAGTTGGATCCGTCCCGAGCGACCGCTGCGTGACGCCCGTCAGATGGGCCATGAAGACCTCGCGCGCGTCCGGCGTCAGCGTGCGCAGCGCGATCAGCGCCGTGATGACGACGTCGCAGAGCTCGGACCGTACGTCGTCCCAGGTGTGGCTGGCGCCCTTGCGCGGGTTCTGGCCGGTCGCGCCGATCACCGCCTCGGCGACCTCGCCGACCTCCTCCGACAGTTTCAGGATGCGCAGCAGCAGGCCCTCCTGGCCGCCGTGCGCGCGGTGTGCGTCCAGCCAGGAGTGCAGGCGGTCGATGGATTCCCAGACGTCGTCATCAGCCATGGGGCAAGCTTCCCGCACCGGCCGTGCGCCCCGGCCCACGTACCCACGCTCCTGCGCCTACTCCTCGAACAGGGCCTCCTGCTTGCCCTCGGCCGCCTGACGCACCCTCTTGTTCCGGGCGCCCACCACGGCCAGCGTGGCCGCCGCCGTCACGCCGAGCGCCACGGGGACCATCCAGCCGCGGTTCACGGTGTGGCCGAGCGCGTGGTCCAGCGAGAGGCGGCCGGGGCCCGCCACCGCGAGGCCCGCCGCCGTCAGGGCCAGCTGCGCCGCGTGCTCGTAGCCGCCGTTCATCGCGAAGAACCCGTTGGGCAGATGCACCGCGGCCGCGCCCACCATCCCCCCGGCCGCCGCCGCACCCGCCGCGGGGGTCGCGAGGCCCAGCGCCAGCAAGGTGCCTCCGCCGGCCTCGGCCAGCCCCGCCGCCACCGCGCTCGCCTTGCCGGGCGTGTAGCCCATGGCCTCCATGGCGGTCCCGGTCCCCTCGAGGCCGCCCCCGCCGAACCAGCCGAACAGCTTTTGCGTCCCGTGCGCGGCCAGCACGCCGCCCGTGCCCAGACGGAGCAACAGCAGTCCCAGATCACTTCGGTCGTAACAGGTCACGGTGGCTCCCAGAGCAGACGGACGGCGGCAGTGGTCAACGCTCCCTCCCGTCGCTCCACCGTCGCACCGATGGCGCGTGAGCGACGTGTTCGGGGTGTCGTTCGGGTGGCGGGCGCGCGGGACCGGTGTGAGGGTGACTCCCATGACGATTCAGGTAGCGAAACTCAGCGACCCGGCCGTCCGGGCCTTCGTCACCGCTGTGAACGCCCATGACCGTGACGCCTTCCAGGCCCTCCTCGCACCCGGCGCGACCATGTCCGACGACGGTGCCGACCGGGACCTCGCCGACTGGACCGATCGGGAGATCTTCTCCTCCCGCGGCCACATGGAGGTCGACAACGAGTCGAACGGCGGCCGTGCCCTCATCGCCCGCTACAGCAACGACACTTGGGGCGAGATGAAGACGAGGTGGAGCTTCGTCGTCGACGACGGCGGCAGGATCATCCGGTTCGAGACCGGCCAGGCGTAGCCCGACCGCCCGGGTCGACGCCCTCAGGGGCATCCTCACCAGCGGCGGCGCGAACGCGCGACGGCCACTCACCGCCGCGCGGCCGGCCGAGACCGACCGCGTGCTGGGACGGTGAGCGGCCCCGGGATGTGCCTACGCGCCTACTGCTGGACGTACTGCTGGGACAGGGGGCGCCGGCCCCCCTGCTCGGTCAGGGTGATCTGCCCGGCCTTGATGGTCGCGAGGCGCGGCGCCCGGCGGGCGATCGACGAGTCGTGGGTGACCATGATGAAGGTCAGCCCGTACTCGTGCCACAGCCCTTCCAGCAGGCCCATGATGTCGTCGCGGGTGCCCTCGTCGAGGTTTCCGGTCGGCTCGTCCGCGAGGAGCACCTTCGGCTTCTTGACCAGCGCGCGGGCGATGGCGACACGCTGCTGCTGACCGCCCGACAGCTCGGACGGCGCATGCGTCAGCCGCTCGCCGAGACCGACCGAACGCAGCGCCTCGGCGGCCCGCTCGCGCCGCTCCGCGGGCTTCACCCCGAGCGGTACGAGCGCGGTCTCGACGTTCTCCTGCGCGGTCAGCGTCGGGATGAGGTTGAACGACTGGAAGATGATGCCGATCTTCTCGGCGCGCAGCCGGGTCAGCTTGGCCTCGCTGATGGAGGCGAGGTCGACGCCGTCCAGCTCGACGCTGCCGGCGGAGGGACGGTCCAGGCCGCCGATCATCTGGAGCAGGGTGGACTTGCCGCCGCCTGTGGGGCCCTGGATGACGAGCTGGTCGCCGTCCTCGATGGTGAGGTCGATGCCACGCAGCGCCTCCACCGTGTCCTTGCCCCGCGTGTAGCGCTTGGTGACGCCGGTGAGCTTGTACATGAGGTTCTCCGAAGATGAAGCAGGCGTTGAAGTGGGAGAGGAGAAGAGAAGAGAGGAGAAGAGGAGAAGAGAAGGCGAGAGGGAAGGGGGTCGCCCGCGGGGACTACGAGACGCTGCGCAGCGCGTCCGCCGGACGCATCCGCGAGGCGCGCCAGCCGCCCATCGCACCGGCGATCAGACCGCCCGCGATGGCCAGGCCCGCGGCGAGCGCGATGGTGGTCACCGAGACCGGCGCGGAGAGCGCGATCTCCATGGTGTTCTTGACCGCCTGCTGCCCGGGACCGCCGCCGCCGGGACCGCCGCCCATGCCGCCACCGCCGCCACCGGTGTTGCCGAGCTCAGCGGTCAGCTTCGGGCTGATCGCCGTCACCGCGTACGCCGCGCCGAGGCCGATGGCGATGCCGAGCGCGCCGCCGATCAGGCCGTTCACGATGGACTCGCCGACTACCTGCCGGGTGACCTTGCGGGAGGGCCAGCCGAGCGCCTTGAGGGTGCCGAACTCACGCACCCGGCGGGACACGGCGGAGGAGGTCAGCAGCGCCGCCACCAGGAACGCGGCCACGAGCACCGCGATGGACAGCCACTTGCCGACGCTGGTCGCCAGGTTCGAGGCGGTCGACAGGGAGCCGGAGACGGTGGAGGCGAGGTCCGCGGAGGTGGTGACCGTCGTACCCGAGATGTTCTTCTGGATGGTCGTCTTGACCGTGGTGATCTGCTTGGAGTCGGTCGCCTTGACGTAGATCGTGGTGACCTTGTTCTTCGCGTCGCCCAGCGTCTGCGCCTGCTTCAGCGGCAGGTAGACGTCGGTCGTCGACTCACTGCTGTCCGGCGTCGCGATCCCGATGACCGTGTACTTGGTGCCGGAGATCTTGAAGGTCTTGCCGACCGTGTACTTGTTCTCCTTGGCGTACGACTTGCTGACCACCGCGACCTTCGCGTCGGTCTGCGCCGCCGTGAAGGTCTTGCCCGAGGTGATCTTCGAGGTGGCGAGCGGGCCGAGGTCCTGGTTGGTGACGTCGACGCCCGCGACGGAGTAGGAGTTCACGTCGAAGGAGGCGCCGCCGCCCTGCACCTGGGGCGCTCCCGTGCTGCCGCCGCCCTGGCCGCCGCCGGGGCCGCCCTGCTGGGAGGAGCCGCCGGACCCCGAGGACGTCGTGGACTTCGCGGTGCCCTGGGTGAAGGAGCCGTCGACCTTGGTGACGTTCAGGCTCAGCGCGCCCACCGCGCTCGCCACGCCCTTCTGCGCGGAGACCTTGGTGACCAGGGAGGAGGCCAGGGACTGTCCGCCCTGCGTCATCACGCGGTCCGAGCTCTGCTTGGTGGAGCTGCTCGACTTGGCGTTGAAGTCGAACTTCGGTCTGCCGGACGAGTTGCTCGAAGGCGCCGTCTGGGCCTTGGTCACCGTCATGTCGGTGCCGAGCCCGTACAGCGACTTCAGGACCTTGTCCTGTGCCTGCTGCATGCCGGCCGACACCGAGTTGACGGTGATGACCAGCGCGATACCGAGCGCCAGACCCATGGCGATCACCAGGGCCGCCTTCTTGCGCCGGCTCAGCTCACGCTTGAGATAGATGCCAAACATCCCGTTCCCCAAAGGTTCTTGGCGCCCGCTGTGGGCGCGGCCACAAGCTATGGAGAAACCTTTGAGCGGGGCTGAGTAAGAGATGTGTGAGAGCTGAGAAAGTAGGGTCCGGAATCAATATTCCGTAAGACAGCTGATTCCTAAGGTCCGGAGGGGCTATTGCCAGGAAACCCCTGTTGGGTGGGGTGCTGAGGGCAGGAGTCGGCCGGATGTGGGGGCGGGGGTGTTCCTTCGCGCTGCCTTGGGGTGCGCTGTGGCCTTTCTTTGAGACCCCGACGCATGGCGACTTCGAGACCCCGGCGTACAGACGAGCGAACTTCTTTTGTACGGTCCCGGGATGCGCGATTCCTCTCCCGTCCCCCCGCGTGACGCTCGGCTGTCCCGCCGTGCCGCCCTCGGCCTCGCCGCGGCCGTCCCGCTGGCCGCGGCCTCCCCGGCGTCGGCCGCCACGCCCGTGATCGGCGGTGAGCGGCTCGCCCGCGCCGGCGTCCAGGTGAGCGACGCCACGGGGCTGCCCAAGCGGCTCACCGCCCGCTCCTGGCTCGTCGCCGACCACCAGAGCGGCGAGGTGCTCGCCTCGTACCACGCGCACACGCACCTGGCGCCCGCCTCCACGCTGAAGATGCTCTTCGCGGACACCGTGCTGAAGAACTTCGAGCGGACCGAGCGACACCGGGTGACCGACGCTGACCTCGCCGACATCCCCTCGGGCTCCAGCATGGTCGGCGTCAAGCCCGGCATCACCTACACCGTCGAGCAGTTGTGGCTCGGCGTCTTCCTGCGCTCCGGCAACGACGCGGTGCACGTCCTCAGCCACATGAACGGCGGCCTCGCCAGGACGGTCGCCCAGATGCAGGCCAAGGCCCAGGACCTACAGGCCCTGGACACCCATGTGGTCAGCCCCGACGGCTTCGACCACAAGGGGCAGGTGTCGTCCGCCTACGACCTGACGCTCTTCGCCCGCCACGGCCTCGCCGACGCCGACTTCCGCGCCTACTGCCACACGAAGACCGCGAACTTCCCGGCGGGCGGCAAGAAGACCTTCCAGATCCAGAACACCGACCGCCTGCTGACGGGCGCGTGGGGTGTGCCGACGTACGACGGACTCATCGGTGTGAAGAACGGCTACACCAGCAACGCCGGCAACACCTTCACCGGCGCCGCGACCCGTGGCGGGCGGACCCTTCTCGTCACCGTGATGCACCCCAAGAGCGGCGGCAGCGGCGTCTACGAGGAGACGGCCGCGCTGCTCGACTGGGGGTTCAAGGAGGGCGCGAAGGCCCGGTCCGTGGGCGCCCTCGTCGATCCGCTCAGCGAGGGCGGCGCCTCCGCGGCTCCCAGCCGGAAGGCGGGCAAGGCGGCGGCCGGAGCTCCCGCGACGGCGGCGGGCGACGGCGGCTCGTCGTCGTGGGAGCTGGTCGGCGGGGCCGGGGGAGCGATCGCGCTGCTCGCGGGCGGGGCGTACGCGTGGCGCAGGCGGCGGCGTGTGGTGGGGGACGAGGCCCCGGAGGGACGCCAGGACGGTCACGAACGTCAGGACGGTCAGGAACGTCACCAGGGCTGACCGCGGTGGCCGCTGGGGGCCGGCCGTTGTTGGGGCAGCCGTTCCGAGGCCCGGAGCTCACCTCGCGGTCCCGCGCGAGGTCCGCCCCCCACCCGGGCCGCGGAACGGCTGCCACCACCCCCCTCGGTGTGGACCGTGGTCGTACCGAAGTCCTCCACTCCAAGTGTGAAGCTCTGGTGGAGAAGCCACGAGCATAAGCCCGCCACCGGCCGGAACGGTACGGACGTTCAGCTTCCGTTTGTGTAGGTTGAGCCGTTGACGAGCCGTCGACGAGCTGTCCGGGGCCCGTCAGCCACGCCCGACATACGGCATCGCGGTGGCCAGTACCGTCGCGAACTGCACATTCGCCTCCAGCGGCAGCTCGGCCATGTGCCGCACCGTGCGTGCCACGTCCGCCACGTCCATCACCGGCTCGACCGCCGTTTCCCCGTTCGCCTGCAACGCTCCCGTCCGCATGCGCTCGGTCATGTCGGTCGCCGCGTTGCCGATGTCGATCTGACCGCAGGCGATCCGGTACGGACGCCCGTCCAGGGACAGCGACTTGGTCAGCCCCGTCAGCGCGTGCTTGGTCGCCGTGTACGCCACCGACAGCGGGCGGGGCGTGTGCGCCGAGATCGAGCCGTTGTTGATGATCCGGCCGCCCTGCGGGTCCTGCTCCTTCATCTGCCGGTACGCGGCCTGCGCGCACAGGAACGCGCCGTTGAGGTTCGTGTTCACGACGTGCAGCCATGCCTCGTACGGCAGTTCCTCGACCGGGACGCCGCCGGGCCCGAACGTCCCCGCGTTGTTGAAGAGCAGGTCCAGCCGCCCGAAGCGCTCGCGCGCCGCGTCGAACAGGGCCGCCACGTCGTCGGGGCGCGAGACGTCGGTGCGTACGACGAGGGAGACCGCCCCGGGGACGAGGGCGGCCGTCTCCTCCAGCGTCTGCGGCTTGCGTCCGGCGAGCGCCACCGACCAGCCGGTGCGCAGCAGTTCGACGGCCACCGCACGGCCGATGCCGGAGCCCGCGCCGGTCACCACCGCGATCTTCGTCTGCGGGGCGGGCAGGGCGTTCGAGTCGTTGAGGGCATTCATGGGCCCGCAGCGTAATCGGGAGGACTGCCGTGCGGTGTCGGCGTCCTGGCCGGCGGTCCTGGCCGGACTGTTCACGCCAGACCGTTCTGGCCGGACGGTTCTAGTCGGTCTCTCCGGGGTAGCGGACGCCGATCTGGGCGCGGATCGTGTCGAGCGTGCGCATCACGGCGAGGCTGCCGTCCAGGGGGACGAGCCGTGACTCCCTCTCGCCGGCCCGCAGGGCGCGCATCACCTCGGCGGCCTCGTGCTTGAGGCTGGTGCGCGGGCCGTGCGCCGGGTCGGCCGTGAACTCCTCGGGGTCGCGGCCGTCGCGGTGCAGCACGAGCCGGTCCGGGAAGAAGAAACCGCCCGGGATGTCGATGCGGCCCTGGGAACCGGTGACGGAGGCCGAGACAGGGGTGCCGCCGTTGACGGAGCAGTGCACCGAAGCGAGAGCGCCGCTCTCCCAGGTGAGCAGTGCTCCGGTCTGGAGATCGACGCCCTCGTCGGAGAGCACCGCTCTCGCGGTGATGCCCGAGGGCTCCCCCAGCAACAACTGCGCGAACGACACCGGATAGACACCGAGATCGAGCAGCGCGCCACCACCCTGCGCGGGGTCCCGCAGCCGGTGCGACGGCGGGAACGGGCCATTGATCCCGAAGTCGGCCTGAATCGTGCGGACTTCACCGATCACACCGTCGTCGACGAGACCCTTGAGCCGCCGGACCAGCGGATTGCAGTACATCCACATGGCCTCCATCAGGAAGCGGTCGTGCTCCTTGGCGAGCGCGACCAGTTCCTCCGCCTCGCGCACGTTCAGCGTGAGCGCCTTCTCGCACAGCACATGGCGCCCCGCCTCCAGACACATCCCGGCGGCGGCCCGGTGCGCCGAGTGCGGAGTGGCGACGTACACGACGTCGACGTCCTCGTCCGCCGCGAGCGAGGCCCAGTCCCCGTACGCCCTCGGAATCCCGAACCGCTCGGCGAACGCCTTCGCCGAGGCGTCCGTCCGCGAGGCCACGGCCACGACCTCGGCGTCCGGCATGTCCACCAGATCCGCCGTGAAGGCCGCCGCGATCCCGCCGGTCGCCAGAATCCCCCACCGCACCCGCTCGCCCACGCCCGTCATTCCCGGCCCTTCGCTCTGCCACGCGCTCTGCCACTTGAAGTTCTGTGACCCCGAACACTCCGTTCGAACTGAGAGCATAGGTGGCGGATTACTCGAAGAGGGAGGGGCTCATGCCCGAGCGCGGGCACACCAGGCGGGACCCGAAGGGCCCGGAAGCCCCGCAGGGGCACATACCGAACACGGCGGTGGCCGACGCACCAGCGGTGGCCGACGCACCCGCGGCGCCCGAAGCGCCGGCCCCCGGTGCCCTCCGCCGCACCGGACTCCTCGTCACCCTGATCCTCGGCGGACTCACCGCCACGCCCCCGCTGTCGATGGACATGTACCTCCCGGCCCTGCCGGAGGTCACCCGCGCACTGCACGCCCCCGCCGCCACCGTCCAGCTCACGCTGACCGCCTGCCTCGCCGGGATGGCGCTCGGCCAGCTCGTCGTCGGACCGATGAGCGACAAGTGGGGCCGCAGACGCCCGCTCCTCGTCGGCCTCGTCGTCTACGTCCTCGCCACCGCCCTGTGCGCCCTCGCCCCGAACGTCGAACTCCTCGTCGCCTTCCGCCTCGCCCAGGGCCTCGCGGGCGCGGCCGGCATCGTGATCGCGCGAGCCGTCGTACGCGACCTGTACGACGGCATGGCCATGGCCCGATTCTTCTCCACCCTCATGCTGATCTCCGGCGTCGCCCCCGTCGTCGCGCCCCTCATCGGCGGCCAGATCCTGCGCGCCACCGACTGGCGGGGTGTGTTCGTCCTCCTCACGGCGGTCGGCATCGCACTCACCGCGCTCGTCTGGACGAAGCTCCCCGAGACCCTCGAGCCCGCGCAGCGCCACGGCGGCGGCGTCGGTGAGGCGCTGCGCGCCATGCGCGGACTGCTCGCCGACCGCGTCTTCACCGGCTACACGCTGGCGGGCGGCTTCGCCTTCGCGGCACTGTTCGCCTACATCAGTGCCTCGCCTTTTGTGATCCAGGAGATCTACGGCGCGTCCCCGCAGACCTTCAGCCTGCTCTTCGGGATCAACTCCGTCGGCCTGGTGGTCGTCGGCCAGATCAACGGCAAGATCCTCGTCGGCCGGGTCAGCCTCGACAAGGTCCTCGCGCTCGGCCTCGGCCTCATCGCCCTCGCCGCGACGGCGCTGCTCCTGCTCGCCACCGGCGTCTTCGGCAAGGCAGGCCTGGTCCCGGTGGCCGCGGCCCTCTTCGTCCTCATGTCCGCCATGGGCCTCGCCATGCCCAACACCCAGGCACTGGCCCTGATGCGGGTACGGCACGCGGCCGGTTCCGCGTCCGCGCTGCTCGGCACCTCCTCCTTCCTCATCGGCGCGATCGCCTCCCCGCTCGTCGGCATCGCCGGGGAGCACACCGCCGTCCCGATGGCCGTCGTCCAACTGGCGGCGGTACTGGTGGCCATCGCCTTCTTCGTGGGACTGTGCCGTCCCTGGCAGACGGGACACACCGTGGACGGAAAGGCGGCGGACAGCTGAGCGCACCGAGACTGCGCGTGGACACCCCGGAACGGGCCGGGCTCGACCCGACGGAACTGCGCCACCTCGTACGGGACGTCCGCACCCTCACCCGTGGGCCGCGCCCCTGGACGGCGGGCCTCGTGCTGGTCGCCGGCCGCGGCCCCGTCATCGCCGTCGAGGAAGCGGCGGGCTGGGCTGTGCGCTACTCCTCGTACGACGAGAAGACCGACACCGGGGTCGAACTGCCGCCCGGGGACCGGCGGCCGATGACCGTCGACACCCCCTTCGACCTGGCCTCCCTCACCAAGCTGTTCACGGCGGTCGCCGCGGTGCAGCAGCTGGAGCGGGGCACGCTGGGGATCGACGCGCGGGTGGGGGCGTATCTGCCGGAGTTCCGCGCGGCCTCCGCCCACGACATCACCGTACGACAGCTGCTCACGCACACCTCCGGGCTGCGCCCCGAACTCCCGCTGTACGACTGCCCGGACGACGCGGCGCGCCTCGCCCTGCTGCGGGCCGAGGCCCCTTCGTCCCCGCCGGGGGAGTACGTGTACTCCGACCTGAACCTGCTCCTCCTCCAACACGTCCTGGAACGCGTCACCGGCCGCACGCTCGACGTCCTCGTCCGCGACGGGATCACCCGGCCGCTCGGGATGACGGCCACGTCCTTCGGGCCGTGCGCGGGGGCGGCGGCGACCGAGGACCAGCGGCGGCCGTGGGGCAAGGTGGACCGGGGGATGCTGCGGGGGGTCGTGCACGACGAGAACGCGTGGGCGCTCGGTGGGGTGGCCGGGCATGCGGGCCTCTTCTCCACGGCTCACGACCTGGCGATCTTCTGCCGGACCCTCCTCGCGGGCGGTTCCTACGGGCCCGCCCGCATCCTCGGCCCCGACTTCGTCGAGCTGATGCTCACCCCGCCGGGCCTCGGCTTCGCCGTCGACCAGCCCTGGTTCATGGGTGCGCTCGCCGGGCGGGGTGCCGCGGGGCACACCGGTTTCACCGGTACGTCCCTTGTACTGGACCCCGCGACGGACACGTTCCTGGTGCTCCTCGCGAACACGGTGCATCCCCGCCGCCGCCCGCCGGACAGCGCGTCCCGGGCAGAGGCGGCGACGCGGCTCGCGCGGGCGGTACGGGGCGCGTGAGCCGGGCGTCTTGTTCACTGCGGGTGAGTGGGGGCTGGTCGGCAGTCGTTCGGCCGCGGCCCGGTGGGGGCTGGTCGCGCAGTTCCCCGCGCTCCTGAAGGGGCGCAGCGCCCCTGGCGGGGGCGAGGGACCCGTTGCGGCGACCGTAGAATCGGCGGGTGAACGTCCCCGTACATCCCGCCGAGACCCTGCGTACCGCCCTCGCCGGACTCCTCGACGGCCTCCCGCCGAAGGCGGCCACACAGGCGGTCGACCGGCTGATCGCGAACTACCGGGGAACGACCCCCACCCACACCCCGGTCCTCCGCGACCGCTCCGACGTGGTCGCGTACGCCGCCTACCGCATGCCGGCGACATTCGAGGCGGTGCGATCGGCGCTGGAGGCGTTCGCGGACGCGGTCGGGCAGTGGACGCCGGCGAGCCACGTGGACGTCGGCGGCGGCACGGGCGCCGCGACCTGGGCGGTGAACGCGACCTGGGCGGGCACCCGCCCCGTGACCGTGCTCGACTGGGCCGAGCCCGCCCTCGCGCTGGGCCGCGAGATCGCCGCGGCGAACCCGGAGCTGAAGTCCGCCGCATGGCACCGCTCTCGTATCGGATCGGCGCTCACCATCGAGAGCACTGATCTCGTCACCGTCTCCTACGTCCTCGGCGAGCTCACCGACGCCGACCGCGCCTCCGTCGTGACCGCCGCCGCGACCGCCGCCCAGGCCGTCGTGATCATCGAGCCCGGTACGCCCGACGGCTACGCGCGTGTCATCGAGGCGCGGGACCGTCTGATCGCCGCCGGGTTCCACGTCGCCGCCCCCTGCCCGCACAGCGCGGCCTGCCCGATCGTCCCCGGCGAGGACTGGTGCCACTTCTCCGCCCGGGTCGCGCGTTCCTCCCTGCACCGTCAGGTCAAGGGCGGCTCCCTGCCCTACGAGGACGAGAAGTTCAGCTACGTCGCCGCCACCCGCTTCCCGCCGGCCCCGGCCCCCTCCCGCGTCGTACGCAAGCCGCAGATCCGCAAGGGCCAGGTACTCCTGGACCTGTGCGGCCCCGGCGAGGCCCTGCACCGCGAGACGGTGACCAAGCGTCACGGACCGCTGTACCGGGCGGCCCGCGACGCGGACTGGGGCGACGCCTGGCCACCGCCGCCCACGGAGGACTAGCAACCGGGGCTCAGCTCCTCAGCACCGCAGCTCCTGTGTGCAGCACTTCACGCTGCCGCCGCCCTTGAGGAGCTCGCTCAGGTCGATGCCGACGGGCTCGAAGCCACGTTCCCGCAGCGGACCGAGGAGCCCCGTCGCGGCCTGCGGCAGCAGCACGTGCAGACCGTCCGAGACCGCGTTGAGGCCGAACACGGCGGCATCCTCGCCGCCGGCGATCAGCGCGTCGGGGAACAGCCGCCGCAGCACCTCCCGGCTGCCGGGCGAGAAGGCGGGCGGGTAGTACATGACCTCGTCCGTCGTGTCGTCGAGGACGGCGAGGGCGGTGTCGAGGTGGTAGTAGCGGGGGTCGACCAGGTCGAGCCCGATCACCGGTCGCGCGAAGAACTCCTGGGCCTCGCCGTGCGAGAGGGGGCTCGCGCGAAAGCCCCGGCCCGCGAGTACGTAGGAGGCGGTGACCGCGAAGTCGCCCTCGCCCTCGTTGACGTGGACCGGCTCGTGGATGTCCGGGAAGCCGTGCGCGCGGAACCACTCCAGGTGGGCCGCCGCCTCCGGTTCGCGCTCGCGGTGCGCGAACCGGGCGGCCAGTACCCGGCCGTCGACGACCGTCGCCCCGTTCGCGGCGAAGACCATGTCCGGCAGGCCGGGGCGCGGGGTGAGTTCCTCGACGGTGTGGCCGAGCGCGAGGTAACGGCTGCGCAGGTCCTCCCACTGGGCGACGGCGAGCGGCACGTCGACCGGCTTGGCGGGGTTCATCCACGGGTTGATGGCGTAGGTGACGTCGAAGTGTGCGGGTGGGCACATCAGATAGCGCCGGGGTGTGGCGCGGCGGGGAGGCTGCAAGGAGGGCTCCTCACGTACCGCAGGGGCAGGTGATGCCCATGGTGCGGTCCGCGGGCCTTGTCGGCCGCCTGGCGAACGGGTGGTCTTCGCCGAGGCCGCCCGCCCACGCCCGCGGACGCCGGACGACGTGAGGCTTTCAGGGGTGCGGGGAACTGCGCGATCAGCCCCCACCGGCCCCCACCGGCAGCCAGCCGGTCACGAGACGCCTCGTCTTGTCAGCCTGTTAAATTCGCCCCATGGCCCACACGCCCCGCCCCTCCGCCAATCCCACCTCCGCCAAACCCACCCCCGACTCCACCCGCCGCAGCGAGAAGTCCCGGCGTGCGATCTTCGACGCCGCCCTCGCCCTCGTCGGCGAGGTCGGCTACCCCAAGACCACGATCGAGGGCATCGCCGCCCGCGCGGGCGTCGGCAAGCAGACGATCTACCGGTGGTGGCCCTCGAAGGCCGCGGTGCTCCTGGACGCCTTCATGGACCTCGGCGAGCGGACCGCGTGTGAGGCGGGCCACGAGTCGTACGACATCCCCGACACCGGCGACCTCGCGGCCGACCTCAAGCAGGTCCTGCGCGCCACCGTCGACGAACTGCTGGACCCCAGGTTCGAGATCCCCGCCCGCGCCCTGGCCGCCGAAGGCCTCGTCAACGAACCGCTCGGTGCCGAGTTCGTGGCGGGGCTCCTCGAACCCCAGCTCCAGCTCTACGTGAAGCGGCTGCGGTCCGCCCAGGACAAGGGCGACCTGCGGCCCGACATCGACCCCCGCATCGCCCTGGAACTCTTCGTCTCCCCGCTCGCGCAGCGCTGGCTCCAGCACACCGGCCCCATCTCGTACGCGTATACGGACACCCTCGTCGACTACGCGCTGTACGGCCTCGCTCCACGGGGATGAATCATGCCAAAGCGCCCCGGATGGGGGGCTCTGTCCATTCGGGGCGCGGGAGAGTGGGACCATAGAGGTTGTCGAAGGCGTTCGTCGGCACGATTGACTGACGTGAACGTGAGCGTGAACGACGTGAACGTGACGGTCGTGAACGTGATGGACGTGGACGCCGCGACACGACCGCTGTCGGCACAACTGCTTGGCGAGGGGATTGATGAGCGCAGAGTTCGGCCGCCGCTCCGGCGCGCAGGGCAGGATCTCCCAGTGGCTGCGTGGTCGCCGTCCGAAGGGCGCGACGGAGATCGCTGCCGACGGCGGGCGCGAGGCCCTGCTGATCGCCGCTGCCGCCGCGGGGCTGCCGCTCGCGCAGGCCGCGTACCCCTCCGGCTACCGCTGTTCCTGTGACCGCGTCGGCTGCCCCACCCCCGCGCGCCACCCCGTCTCCTTCGCCTGGCAGACCCAGTCCACGACCGACCGCGCCCAGATCGAGCGGTGGGTCCGGCACCAGCCGCAGGCCAACTTCATCACCGCGACCGGCATGGTGCACGACGTCCTCGACGTGCCCGTCGACGCGGGCCGCGAGGCGCTGGAGCGGCTGCTCGCCTCCGGTGTGGAGGTGGGGCCCGTCGCACAGAGCGGCGACGGCCGCATGTTCTTCTTCACACTCACCCGCGGTACGCCCGAGGACGAGGACGAGTGGTGGCCGTGCGAGCTGGACTCGCACCCCGAGACGACGGACGAGCACCCCGGTCTGCGCTGGCACTGCCGAGGCTCGTACGTCCTCGTGCCGCCGGCCCAGCTCCCCGGTGGCCTGACGGTCGACTGGGTACGGGGCCCGGAACACGCCCTCCCCGACCCCCTGAGCCTGCTCGAGGCCCTGACGGACGCCTGCGCCCGTTACGCGGGCGAGAACGAGTCGGACGACCAGCTGGCGGCCTGGCCCCACCGCAACTAGGGCCTGTCCGGCGGAACCGGCCGAGCCCCCGGCTACCCGCCCTTCGCCCCCGTCAGCCCCTCGATCCGCCCCAGCACCGCCACCTGCTGCTTCTGCGCGCTCTTCCCGGGGTCCAGGACCGCCTGGTTGGAGACGAACTCCAGGGTGAGGGACTGCTTGATGTCACCGGTCGTCAGAGCCTTGACGTCCGCGCTGGGGGCCGGGATCTCGGTGCCCTGCGCGGCGGTCTGCTTCTCGAAGCGGCGGGTGGTGAAGAAGACCAGCGCGCCGCCGTCCGCGGTGCGCAGCCCCACCGGGGCGTAGTCGCCGGAGGTCAGCGGCTCGTCGATGTACTGCCGGGCGAGACCGGGCTTGGTGGCGTTCTTGGCGCGCTGGGTCCGCCACTGCGAGGTGTGCAGGCCCGGTGCGAAGGTGTCGCCGCCGCTCTTCAGATACGTGGTGTACGACTGGCTCAGCCTGTCCGGCGCGACGGCGAGCGCCGTGTCGTTCCCGGTGACGGGCTGCGCCCAACCGTCCTTGTCCTGCTGGAACTTCGGCACGTCGGCGGCTGCGAGGACCGTCAGATACGAGGCCTGCCACACGTCGTTCGCGCTGCCCCGGGTGAAGACGAGCAGCCAACGGTAGCCCGCCACACCCTTGTTGGCCTCGGCGTCGGCCACGAACCAGCGCGGCCAGCCCGCCTTCGCCGGTATCGAGAACTTCGCGTCGCTCAGCGACAGCGGCGAATAGGACGGGTTGCCGCCCGGATTGTTCTTCTGCCCGGCCGTCAGCTTCGCCCCGTCGATGGCGCCCAGGGCGCCGGTGACGCGATCCGCGTCCAGGGAGCTGTCGTTCGCCTTGTCCGCCTTGTTGTAGGCGGCGGTGAAGTCCTTGAGCGCACGGGCGGCCTCGGTCCGGGTCGCCGTCGGTACGACCTCCCGCTCCCCGTGCACCACCACGCAGCCGCTCGCCGTCAAGGACAGAACGGTCACCGCCCCCGTTGTCAGGGCGAACCGGTTGAGACTACGAAGCCTTCGTGGGCTGCGACCCGCGCGATCCCTGCTCATCAGGTACCTTCACCTTCCCCTTCCCGGAGGCGAACCCTACCGGGGCGAGGAAGATCGCGAGTGTCGGGACCAGGTACAGCGCCCACACCGTGACCTGAAGGACCGTCGGGTCGGGCTGGAAGTTCAACACGCCCTTGAGGAGCGTGCCGTACCAGCTGTCCGGCGGGATCGTGCCACTGATGTCGAAGGCGAGATTCCGCAGCCCCGGGATCCAGTCGGCCTCCTGCAGGTCGTGGACGCCGTACGCGAGCACACCCGCCGCGACCACGACCAGCATGCCGCCGGTCCAGGTGAAGAACTTCGCGAGGTTGATCTTCAGGGCGCCCCGGTAGAAGAGCCAGCCGAGGAAGACCGCGGTGGCCAGGCCCAGGGCGACACCGATCAGCGGGCGCGGGGTGCCGTCGCTCGCCGCGTGCACGGACGCCCACACGAACAGCGCGGTCTCCAGACCCTCCCGGCCGACGGCCAGGAACGCGGTCGCGACCAGCGCGCCCGTACCCATCGCCAGCGCCGCGTCCAGCTTGCCGTGCAGTTCGGACTTCAGGTGCCGGGCGGTGCGCCGCATCCAGAAGACCATCCACGTCACCAGGCCGACCGCGACGATCGACAGCGAACCGCCGAGCGCCTCCTGCGCCTCGAACGTCAGCTCCTGGGAGCCGAACTCGAGCGCGCAGCCGAAGCCGAGCGCGATCGCGATCGCGACGCCGATGCCCATCCAGATGGGCTTCAGGGCGTCCTTGCGGTCGGTCTTCACCAGGTAGGCGATGAGGATGCAGACGACGAGACTGGCTTCCAGTCCCTCGCGCAGGCCGATCAGATAGTTGCCGAACACGGGCTACGCCTCCTTGGAGAACAGCGCGCGCCCCCACCAGTCGTCCTTGTCGAGGACGCCGGGCGGGACGGCGAAGACCGCCGAACTCACGTGCTGGATGTACTCGTTGAGCGCGTCGGAGCGCGCGAGGCTGCGCTGCACCGGGATGAACCCCTTGCGCACGTCACGCTGGTAGGCGAGGAAGAACAGCCCGGCCTCCAGCCTGCCGAGGCCGTCCGTGCCGTCCGTGAAGGAGTAGCCGCGGCGCAGCAGGGTGATCCCGTCGTTGGAGTCGGGATGCGCGAGCCGTACGTGCGCGTCGGGCTTCATCGCCTTCAGGAACGGCTCGTCGCGCTCCTTGGCCTTGCCGACCGGCGCGCCCTCGCCCTTGTCCCGGCCGAAGACGTCCTCCTGCTCCTGCAGCGAGGTCCGGTCCCAGGTCTCGATGTTCATCCGGATGCGGCGCGCCACGAGGTACGAGCCGCCGGTCATCCAGGCGGGACCCTCGTCCTCGCCCACCCACACGAACTTCTTCAGGCGGTCCGGCTCGGTGCCCGCGATGTTGCGGGTGCCGTCCTTGAACCCCATGAGGTTGCGGGGGGTCTGGGCGTCGGGGGTCGTCGAGGAGGTCTTGCCGAAGCCGAGCTGCGACCAGCGGATGGCGACCTTGCCGAAGCCGATCCGGGCCAGGTTGCGGATCGCGTGCACCGCGACCTGCGGGTCGTCCGCGCAGGCCTGGACGCACAGGTCACCGTCGCTGCGCGTCCTCTCCAGGTTGTCACCGGGGAACGACGGCAGGTCGACGAGGGCCTCCGGCCGCTGCCCCGTCAGCCCGAACTTCTCGCCGTACTTCTCGAACAGCGAGGGCCCGAAACCGATGGTCAGCGTCAGCCGGGACGGCTTGAGGCCCAGGGCCTCGCCGGTGTCGTCCGGCGGTGCCTCGGCCAGTCCGCCGTACGCGCCCTCGCCGACCGCGTGTCCCGCGGTCATCCGGCGCGCGGCGGCCGTCCAGTCCTTCAGCATCTGGACGAACTCGGCGCGGTCCTCCGTCTTCACGTCGAACGAGGCGAAGTGCAGCCGGTCCTGCACCGGTGTCGCGATGCCCGCCTGGTGCGCGCCGTGGAAGGCGATCGCGGCGCCGGTCTCGGCACCCGCCGGGTCCACGTCGTTGCCGGTGCGGGTCATCGCCACCGCGCCGCCGGCCGCGGCGGCCCCGAGCGCGAGCCCGGCACCGCCCCAGCCGATCAGCGAACGCCGGGAGGGCGAAGGTCCGCCCGCTGCCTGTGTGGTGTCGTTCGTCATGATGCGCCCCGCCTACTTCACAACAACCGCGGCGAGCTTGGACAGCGGCTCGGCGAGCGCGTTCACCGCGTCCGAGAGCTCCTTGCGCTGGTCCTTGGTGACCTTGTCGTACGACACGAAGCCGTCTGAGGTCTTGTCCGTGCGGTACTTGTCGAGCAGCGTGTTCAGCGCCGAGAACTGCTTGTCGAGCTCCGTGGTCAGCGCCTTGTCGTTCTGCTGTGCGACCGGCTTGAGCAGCTCGTACGACTTCTGCGCGCCCTCGACGTTGCCCTTGAAGTCGCTGAGGTCGGTGTGCGAGTAGCGGTCCTCCTCGCCGGTGACCTTGCCGGTGGCGACCTCGTCGAGCAGTTCCTTGGCGCCGTTGGCCATGGAGGTCGGGGTGATCTCGGCCTTGCCGACCCGCTTCTGCCAGTCCTTCAGGTCGGTGACCAGCTCATCGGCGAGGGTCTTCTGCTCCGCGCCGATCTTCTTGTCCTGCCAGAGGGCCTTCTCCAGCGCGTGCCAGCCGGTCCACTTCTGGCCCTTCTCCAGGTCGTTGACGCGGGTGTCGGTCTTGGGGTCGATGTCCCCGAAGGACTCGGCGATCGGCTCGGTGCTCTCCCAGCCGAAACGGGAGGGGGCGTAGGCCTTCTTGGCGGCCTCGATGTCGCCGGCCTTGATGGCGTCGGCGAACGTCTCCACCTTCGGGATCGTCGCGTCGGCCTGCTCCTGCGCGTACTCGCGGTAGGCGGCGACGGCCTTGTCGAGGCGCGGGTCGCGCTTGGCGACCGTGCCACCGGTCACGGCGAGCTTCTGGCGGACGCCGAGGCCCTTCATGCCGGGGCGGCAGGCTATCTCGTACGAACCGGCCTTGACCTCGGCGGTCAGCGTGTACTTGGTGCCCGGGCCGATGTTCTCCTTCTCGGAGACGATCCGGTCGTCCGGGAAGAGGATCTCGACCTCGGTGGCCTTCGAGCCCTTGTTCTCGATGTTCAGGGTGACCTGGCCGGCCGGGACGGACTTCGAGGAGGTCTCGCACTTGGAGTCGGCGGCGGTCACCTGAATCGCGTCGCCGGACCCGGCGTCGCTCTTCTCGGTGCAGCCCGTGACGGCGGCCAGAGCGGCCGCGGTCGCGGCGGCGGTGACAACTGAGAGTCGGACGGCTCGCATTCAGGCTCCAAGAGAACGACGGACAAACCAGGCGGAAGATCCGCGCTGGCATGGTGAGGCTGCCCTAACTTACCTGAGGCTTACCTCAGTCTTACCCACCCCTACGGTGATTCAGCTCTCACGGTTGACGCACAGGCACGGCCTGATCACGGTGGCTCAAACTGAACCCCAAGGGAAGGTCAAGTAATGGTCAAGTATCTCGTTCGGCGGTCACGGCGCCCCGTTCGGGAGTCACCAGGACGGCACCCGTCCGGGGGTGCGGGGGACACTTCAACGGGCCGGCGGTAGACCTCAGTCGGCAACGCGCCCGTGAAAACCTCGGCCGGCGGCCCCTCGGCGGCGACACGACCGGCGCACAGAATCGCCACCCGGTGCGCGTACACGGCCGCGAGCCCCAGATCGTGCAACATGACGACCACCGCGTCACCGGCGTGCGCCCTTGCCCGGCACACCCGCAGCATCAACTCCTGGTGCCTGAGGTCGAGGGCGGCGGTCGGCTCGTCGAGCAGCAGCAGAGGAGCGCGCTGGGCGAGCACCCGGGCGAACGCGACCCGCGCTCACCGCCGCTGAGCGCGGAGAAGGGGCGCGGTGCGAACCCGGTGACCTTCGCGGGCGCCGTGAACTTCAAGGGCCATGAGGACAACCGCAGTTACGGCCTCTACCTCACTCCCAGCGACCTCAAGGCCGACTCCATGGCGGCACGGGGACGACCGGATCCACCACGGGCGGTGTGGGCGGGGCACTCGCCTCCACCGGCTCGGAGGTACCGCTCGGTGCGGCGGCCGCGGGTGTGGTGGTCGCGGTACGCAGGCGGCGCACGGCGTGGAACGGGTGATGTTTGAATGCTCGGGTGACTGATTTCGACGTACTGCGCGTCTTCTGCGGGCCCGGTGGTGGACACGGCAACGAGCTCGGTGTGGTGCGCGAGGGTTCGGTGATGCCGGATCCGGAGGAGCGGCAGGCGTTCGCCGCGAAGCTCGGGTTCAGCGAGACCGTGTTCGTCGACGACCCCGAGCGCGGGGTCGTCGACATCTACACCCCGACCCTGCGGCTGCCGTTCGCCGGGCATCCCTGTGTCGGGGTGGGGTGGCTGCTCGACATACCCGAACTGGTCACGCCCGCCGGGGTGGTGGGGGTACGGCTGGACGGGGAGTTCAGCTGGATCGAGGCACGGGCGGAGTGGGCGCCGGGGCGTACGTTGCGGCAGTACGGGTCCGCCGACGAGGTCGACGCGCTGGCCGTGCCGGAGCCGGGGGAGTGGGTGTACGCCTGGGCCTGGGAGGACGAGTTGGCCGGGCGCGTGCGGGCCCGGGGCTTTCCCGGACGGGACGACGGCATCGTGGAGGACGAGGCGACGGGGGCGGCGGCGCTGCTGCTCACCGAGCGGCTGGGCCGGGCCCTGAACATCGTCCAGGGCGCCGGCTCCCAGATCCTCACCGCGCCGCAGCCGGGTGGGTGGGTGGAGGTGGGGGGTCGCGTACGACTGCTCCGAGCGTGAACGCCTCCGGCTGCGGTTGCCGGCTGCGGGCCGGTGGGGGCTGGTCGCGCAGTTCCCCGCGCCCCTGAGACGGGGGCTTCGCCCCGCGTCCCCCGGCCGCCCGGTTCGTTTGGCTGTGGGCCGGTGGGGGGCTGGTCGCGCCGTTCCCCGCGCCCCTGAAGGCCTTCAGCCTGTCCGGCGTCTGAGGACGCGGCCGGTCGGGGGGTTTGGGGGCGGAGCCCCCGAGTTGGGATGGGGCGGCGGGGGCGGAAGAAGTCGTCGGGTGGTGGGTCAGGCGGTGAGGGGGAACTCCTCGGCCAGGGCGTGGAAGACCGCCGTGTTGAGGGCGAACGCCCGCCTGCACTCGGCGACGATCCGCTGTCGCTCCAGCTCGTCCGCCCGCACCCCGTCCAGCAACGCGCGATACCCCCGCTTGAACGCGGCCGGATTCCCGATGTCCTCGAAGACATAGAAGCGGACGCCGTCACCCTTCCGAGCGAAGCCCCAGGTCTGTTCCGCCTTGCCCCGGATGATCTGACCGCCGGAGAGGTCGCCGAGGTAACGGGTGTAGTGGTGGGCGACGTACCCGCCGGGCCACTCGCGCGCACACTCGGCGACCCGCGCCGCGTACGCCCCGGTGGCGGGCAGCGCGGTGAGCGTCGCCCGCCAGTCCGCACCCCGCAGATGCGTGAGGTCACGCTCCAGCGCGCCGCGACGCAGCAACTCCCGCCGGATGAACGGCCCGGCCACCGGATCGGACGCCAACCGCCCGGCGTCCGCCTCCAGCGCCTCGTACACGAACCACAACTGCTCGGTGTAGCGCGCGTACGCCTCGACACCGAGCCTGCCGCCGAGCAGGTCGCCCATGAACGTCGAGGTCTCGGCCTCCATGTGCTGCTCGTGCGACGCGGTGCGGATCAGCGTCGAGAACGCCGTATTCATGGGACCTCCGGTGCCGAAGAGGACGAGAACCAGTCAGAATCTTGTATGGTTAGGCTTACCTAAGTCAATGGGTTCTCGGCAGGTTACCGACATCCTGTCGGTAAAAACGTACCCCGTCGGGCGACAAAAAATGCCCGCCCTGTGATCAGGGCGGGCGAGGTGTGAGCTACGAGCGCGCGGCTACGGCAGCGTGAGGATCTCCGCACCGGTCTCCGTGACGACCAGCGTGTGCTCGAACTGCGCCGTCCGCCTGCGGTCCTTCGTCACGACGGTCCACCCGTCGTCCCACATGTCGTAGTCGTGCGAACCGAGCGTGAGCATCGGCTCGATCGTGAAGGTCATCCCGGGCTGGATGACGGTCGTCGCGTGCGGGCTGTCGTAGTGCGGGATGATCAGTCCTGAGTGGAACGAGGAGTTGATCCCGTGCCCCGTGAAGTCCCGCACGACCCCGTATCCGAACCGCTTGGCGTACGACTCGATCACGCGCCCGATGATGTTGATCTGGCGGCCCGGCTTGACCGCCTTGATCGCACGGTCGAGGGACTCACGGGTCCGCTCGACGAGGAGCCTCGACTCGTCGTCCACGTCCCCGACCAGGTACGTCGCGTTGTTGTCGCCGTGGACGCCACCGATGTACGCCGTCACGTCGAGGTTGATGATGTCGCCGTCCCGCAGCACCGTGGAGTCGGGGATGCCGTGGCAGATGACCTCGTTGACCGAGGTGCACAGGGACTTGGGGAAACCGCGGTAACCGAGGGTGGACGGATAGGCGCCGTGGTCGCACATGTACGCGTGCGCGACCCGGTCCAGCTCGTCCGTCGTCACGCCCGGCGCGATGAGCTTCGCAGCCTCGGCCATCGCCTGCGCGGCGATCCGCCCGGCGATCCGCATCGCCTCGATGGTCTCGGGGGTCTGTACCTCCGGACCGGTGTACGGCGTGGGGGCGGGCTTGCCCACGTACTCGGGGCGCCTGATGTTTCCCGGAACGGGACGGGTGGGAGAGAGCTCTCCTGGTACGAGCAGCGACTGGCCAGACATGCCAGCGAGTCTAACCAGCGGGCATGGGGGCACTATGTCCGTGGCGAAAGGAGCAGGTCATGGCCCTCTTCAAGAAGCGGACCGTAGGGAAGCCGGGCGAGTGGTACTACTGCCTCGTCCACCAGAAGGTGGAGGAGGGTCCCGAGTGCCCCGCGAAGGACCGCTTCGGCCCGTACACCACCCGTGAGGAGGCCGAACACGCGATGGAGACCGCCCAGGAGCGCAACCTCGAGTGGGAAACGGACCCCAAGTGGCACGACGCAACGGGTCCGGCCCCAGAAGACGACTGACAAGCCCCGAGCCACCGGGACGCCGGGCGGCCGAGCCATGTGGGGGCGCGCGGACCCGCGGGCGCCGACGGTGGCCGGCCCCCGCGGGCGACCCGCACCGTCCGAGCGACCGTCACGGGTGGTGCGGGTGGGAGAGTGCTGCCCGGCCCCGAGCGGAGCGCATCCGGACCGCGTGTTCATTCGTCCGTACGTCGTACTTCATCAGCTGCGGCAGGCACCACGCCAACACCCCCACCGCTCCCACGCAGATCACACCCCCGGCCCAGATCGACGCCCGTACCCCCGTCCAGGCCGCCATCCCGCCCGCCCGTACCTGCCCCAGCTGGGGCCCGACGGAGTACGAGAGCAGCTCGATCCCGGCGAGTCGCCCCCGTAGCTCGTCCGGAATCGTCTGGTCCCACATCGCGCCCCGGAAGATCCCGCTCACCATGTCGCAACAGCCGCCGAGGACCAGGAACAGCAGCACCAGCCACACGTTGTGCACGGCCCCCGCCCCCACCATCGCAAGTCCCCAGCACGCCGCCGCGAACGCCACCGTCCGTCCGTGCCGGTGCACACGCGAGGTCCACCCGCTGGTCAGCGTCACCAGCATCGCCCCGGCGGGCAGCGCCGCGTACATCAGTCCGAGCGACCACGCGGCGTGGAGCTCGTCGGCGAGGAACGGCAGCACCGCGAGCGGCATCGCGAAGAACATCGCGGCCAGGTCGATCACATACGTACCGAGGAGCTCCTTGCGGTTCCAGGCGTACCGCGCTCCCTCCGCGATGGAGGCGAGCGACGGCTTCGCGGCCTCGTGCGCGGCGGGTGACGCGGCGAGTCCGACGATCAGTACGACCGAGACCACGAAGGTCACCAGGTCCACGGCGTAGGCCCAGCCGAGCCCGGCGTACGCCACCACGACGCCCGCGAGGGCCGGTCCCGCGACCCCGCCGACCGACCAGCGCAGGGAGTTGAGGGAGGCCGCGGCGGGCAGGTGCTCGTGCGCCACGATCCGGGGGACGAGCGAGTCCAGCGCGGGCCGCTGCACCGACCCGAGCGCGGAGGACAGCGCGGCGACCACGTACAGCGGCCACACCGCCGGACGCGGCATCAGCGCGTTGACCAGCAGTCCGCCGCACAGCAGCCCCTGCCCGGCCTCCGTGTAGAGGATCAGTTTCCGCTTGTCGAGGGCGTCGGCCAGCGCCCCGCCGTACAGCCCGAACACGATCAGCGGTACGAGTTCCACGGCCCCGATCGCCCCCACGGCGACCGCCGACCCGGTCAGCACCTTCATCTGCACCGGCAGCGCGACGAAGGTCAGGAAGCTGCCGAAGTTGGTGATCAGCCCGGCCAGCCACAGCCGCCGGAAGTCGGCCGACGCCCGCCAGGGCGCGAGATCGGGCAACAGCGACCGCGATCGCGCACCGGCACCGGCGGCGGATTCGGCGTGCGCGGGCAGCGTGGCGGGGGATACGGGGGCGTCGTCGGTCACGACGGCTCATGCTGAGCGGCCGCCCACCACGGCGGCAACTGCTTTTCCGCCGCTCAGCCGCCCCTCCGCCCGCCGCGGTCTACCACCGCGCCGCGGGCGGAGCCGTCAGCTGGTCCGCGAGGCGGGAGAGCCGGTCTCGGAACCGGCGCCGCCCCCGCGGTGAGGGCAGGGAGTTCTCCCCGGCCGCCGCGCTGACGAGGTGCTGCACGGTGTCGAGGTCGAGTTCCTGATCCGGCGGCACGGTCAGCGACTCGTGCGCCATCGCCCCCAGCTCCCGGTCACCGGCGTCGAGCGCGAGCACGGTAGCCCCGGCCCGCCGCGCGTCGTGGACCCGCTCCAGGAGCGGCGCCCCGGGTGCGGCGGGCGACACCACGAGCAGCGTCTCGCCGCGCCGCGCCGCCTCGATACGGCCGAGGCCCACGGCGAGATGTGCCGGGTCCGAAGCCCGCGCCCCGTGCCGCACCAGCGTCGGCGACAGCTCCGGCGTCCCCGACCAGGCCGCCTCGTCCACCAGATGTGCGGCCAGGTGCCACGGCTCGTACTCCGCCGTGCCCACGAGGAGCAGCCCGCCCCCGTACGACACCACGGACCCTCGCAGGCCCTCCGCGAACCGGCGCGTGGCACCCAACCACTCGGTCCCGGCGAGGACTTCGCGCAGCAACGCGACCCGTACGGCATCCATGCGCACGCATCCTGCCCCAATCGGCAACTGATCAGGCGGAGTTCACCATGATTTCGCCCAAGTGGGGCAGATCCCGCCGCATGACGGAAACAACCGGAACCACCACGGCAACAACCGCGGTCACCAGCACCCCCTTCCACGCGGGCCGCGAAGGCTACGCGAGCTTCCGGATCCCCGCTGTCGTCACCACCCGTACACCCACCCTGCTCGCCTTCTGCGAGGGCCGGGTCGACTCCGCCGCCGACCACGGCCGCATCGACATCGTCCTGAAGCGGTCGACGGACGGCGGCCGCACCTGGGGTCCGCTCCAGGCCGTCGCCCGGAACGGGAACGACCTCGCGGGCAACCCCGCCCCCGTCGTCCTCGACACCGGCCGGATCCTGCTCGTGCACGTCCGCGCCGCCGCCGGCGCGACCGAGGACGCCATCCTGCGCGGCAGGGTGAAGCCCGCCGACGGGCGCCGTGTCTGGGTGCAGCACAGCGACGACGACGGTGTCACCTGGTCCGCCCCGGAGGAGATCACCGGGCAGGTGAAGAAGGCGGACTGGCGGTGGTACGCGACCACGCCCGGGCACGCCATCCAGCTCGGCACCGGCCGGGTCGTCGTCCCCGGCAACCACACCCTGCCGCCCACCGGCACGGACACCGGCACCGAGGCGAAGTACCACAGCGGCCACTGTCTGCTCAGCGACGACCGTGGTGAGACCTGGTCCCTCGGGTACGTCGACGAGAACACCGACGGATACGTCAACGCCAACGAGACGACCGCCGCCGAACTCCCCGACGGGCGCGTCTACTTCAACACCCGCAACGAACGGCGAAGTTCCCGCCCGTCCGCCCCGTCCGCCCCGTCCGCCCCGTCCGCCCCGTCCGCCGGCAACCGTGCCGACGCCCACTCCACGGACGGCGGCAGGACCCTGGCCGAACCCTTCCGGCCGCAGACGGGCCTGGTCACCCCCGTCGTCCAGGGCAGCGTGCTCCAGCTCCGCGATCCGGACCTGCTGCTGTACTCGGGGCCCGCCGACCCCGCCGCCCGCGCCCTCATGACCGTCCGGGCCTCCGCCGACGGCGGCACCACCTGGCGGCCCGCGCACACCGTCGACGCACTGCCCGCCGCCTACTCCGACCTCGTCCGTGTCGACGGGGCGACCGTGGGGCTCCTCTACGAGACGGGCGACTTCGGGCCGTACGAGACGATCACCTTCCGCCGAATCCCCGTGACGGCCCTCACCTGAGCCCCCGAAGCCCCCGAGGCGGGAACCGTGACACGTAAAGTCGGCCCATGACCTCTACTGACAGTGCACAGAAGGCCCCGGTGAAGGACCCCTGGGACCTTCCCGACGTGTCCGGGCTCGTCGTCGGCGTGCTCGGCGGCACCGGCCCCCAGGGCAAGGGCCTGGCCTACCGGCTCGCCAGGGCCGGCCAGAAGGTGATCATCGGCTCGCGTGCCGCGGAACGCGCGCAGACCGCCGCCGAGGAGCTGGGCCACGGTGTCGAGGGCGCCGACAACGCCGAGTGCGCGCGGCGCAGCGACATCGTGATCGTCGCCGTACCGTGGGAGGGGCACGGCAAGACGCTGGAATCACTGCGCGAGGAGCTGGCCGGCAAGCTCGTCGTCGACTGTGTCAACCCGCTCGGATTCGACAAGAAGGGCGCCTACGCCCTGAAGCCGGAGGAGGGCAGCGCCGCCGAGCAGGCCGCCGCCCTGCTGCCGGACTCCCGGGTTGCGGCCGCCTTCCACCACCTGTCGGCCGTTCTCCTCCAGGACCCGGAGGTCGACGAGATCGACACCGACGTGATGGTCCTCGGCGAGGAGCGCGCGGACGTCGAGATCGTGCAGGCGCTGGCCGGCCGCATCCCCGGCATGCGCGGTGTCTTCGCCGGCCGGCTGCGCAACGCCCACCAGGTCGAGGCACTGGTGGCGAACCTGATCTCCGTGAACCGCCGCTACAAGGCCCACGCCGGCCTCCGGGTGACGGACGTATAGCGGGCGTACGGGCATGGGGGACATGAGGGACACTGGACGCCGTACGACCTTGTCCGAACCGTCCCGACAGGAGCCAGCCCCCATGCCCCGCCTCGCCCTCTACGCCCTGGCCGTCTGCGTCCTCTCCGTCGCCGCGGCCGTCGTCTCCTTCGTCCAGGGCAGCTGGCTGGGGATCGTGTGGGTGCTGCTGGCCGGACTGTCGTCCAACATGACGTGGTACTACGCGCGGCGCGGCAGGTCCGTCAGCTGACCGAGCAGAACTCGTTGGTGCCCTGCCAGAAGCGGTAGAACTCCTGACCGCAGTACGTCTGGATCTCGTTGATCCCCAGGCTGTTGAGGATCGAGTGGATCACGTCGAAGAAAGCCGTGTTCACCGACGGGATCCACAGCACCGCGAACACGAACAGCAGGCCGAACGGGGCGAACGGCTCCACCTGGCGCTTGACGTTGTACGACAGCCAGGGCTCGATCACGCCATAGCCGTCCAGGCCCGGGACCGGCAGGAAGTTCAGGATCGCGGCCGTGACCTGGAGCAGCGCGAGGAACGCCAGCGCGAACTGGAAGTCCCGTGGCACGCCGTCCAGGGCGTGCAGCCAGAACGGCGCCGTGCACACGACGGCGAACAGCACGTTCGTCAGCGGGCCCGCCGCCGAGATCAGGCTGTGCTTCCAGCGGCCCCGGATCCTGTTGCGCTCGATGAAGACCGCCCCGCCCGGCAGACCGATCCCACCCATGATCACGAAGATCACCGGCAGCACGATGCTCAGCAGCGCATGCGTGTACTTCAGCGGGTTGAGCGTCAGATAGCCCTTCGCGCCGATCGAGATGTCGCCGCTGTGCAGGGCGGTGCGCGCGTGCGCGTACTCGTGCAGGCACAGGGAGACGATCCAGGCGGCCGTCACGAAGAGGAACACGGCCACACCGGGCTCCTCGGCGAACCCGGTCCATGTCGCCCACCCGGTCACCGCCATCACGGCCACGATCCCGACGAAGACGGGGCTGATCCTCCGGTCGCTGCTGCGACGGGAAGCGGCGGTGGTCATGGGGCTCCTCGAACTGGTACGCATGGTGCTGGGCCTGCCCGACCGTACCGGGCTCACGGAGAAAACGTCTCGCGGTCGGTCATTGGTTCCGGAGAAGGCAGGGGCTGAGATCGTCACGTCACCGGAGACAATGGACCCCGTGCGCTACCGGATCCTTGGCACCACCCAGGCACTGCGCCCCGACGGCACGCCCGTCGTGCTCGGCGGGGCGCGGCTGCGCGCCCTCCTGACCGTGCTCGCGCTGCGGCCCGGACGGACCCTGCCCGCGGCCGTCCTGGTGGACGAGGTGTGGGACGGCGATCCGCCCGCCGACGCACCGGGCGCGCTCCAGGCCCTGGTGGGACGGCTGCGCAGGGCGCTCGGGCCGCAGGCGGTGGACTCGGGGGACGGCGGCTACCGGCTGGCCGCGGGCGCCGACGACATCGACCTGCACCGTTTCGAGCGGCTCGCGGGGGAGGGCGTACGCGCGCTCGCCGACGGCGACCCCACGAAGGCGGCCGAAGCCCTCGACGACGCCCTCGCCCTGTGGCGCGGGCCGGCCCTCGCGGACCTCCCGGACCGGGCCGCCGAGTCGGCCCGCTGGGAGACCCGCCGTCTCGACGTACGGCGCGCCCGGTTCGCGGCGGCCCTCGCCCTCGGCCACGCCGAACAGTCCCTGCCCGAGCTCACCGCCCTGTGTGACCTCCACCCCCTGGACGAGCCCCTGCACGTCCTGCGTCTGCGCGCCCTGCGCGACGCCGGCCGGCCCGCCGAGGCCCTCGCCGCCTACGAGTCCGTACGGGAGCTGCTGGCCGACCGCCTCGGCTCCGACCCCGGCCCCGAACTGCGCGCCCTGCACGAGGAGTTGCTCAGCCCGGCCGGCGACGGCGGCAGGGCGCACGCCCAGGGCCTACGACCCCGCTCCACGGACCGGACCGAGAACCGGACCGAGCGCCGGACCGCCCCGGCCGGGCGTGGCCGCTCCGCGTCCCCGCCGCCCGGCAACCTCCGCGCCCGGCTGACCTCCTTCGTCGGGCGGGCGGCGGACATCGACACGATCCGGGAGGATCTGGCGACGGCCCGGCTCGTGACATTGCTCGGGCCCGGTGGGGCCGGCAAGACGCGGCTGTCGCAGGAGGCGGCGGAGGCCGTGGCGGACACCGCGCCGGACGGGGTGTGGCTGGCCGAACTCGCGCCGGTCGAGGACCCGAAGGCCGTGCCCGAGGCGGTGCTCACCGCCGTCGGAGCCCGCGAGACCGTGCTGCGCGGAGCCGGCGCGGAGGAGTTGCGGGCCGTCGCCGACCGGCACGACGACCTCCATCGGCTCGCCGAGTACTGCGCCAAGCGCCGCATGCTGATCGTCCTCGACAACTGCGAGCACGTCGTGGACGCCGCCGCGCGTCTCGTCGAGGAGCTGCTCGAGCGGTGCCCGGGCCTGACGGTGCTGGCCACCAGCCGCGAACCCCTCGGTGTACCGGGGGAGTTGCTGCGCCCCGTGGAGCCGCTGCCGGAGCCGTTCGCGCTGCGGCTGCTGGCCGACCGGGGGGCCGCCGCCCGCCCGGGTTTCCGGGTCGAGGACGACCCCGCGGCCACCGCCGAGATCTGCCGCCGCCTCGACGGACTGCCGCTCGCCATCGAACTCGCCGCCGCCCGGCTGCGGATGCTCACTCCGCGTCAGATCGCCGACCGGCTCGACGACCGGTTCCGGCTGCTGACCTCCGGCAGCCGTACGGTCCTGCCGCGCCAGCAGACCCTGCGCGCCGTGGTCGACTGGTCCTGGGACCTCCTCGACGAGGACGAACGGGACGTGCTGCGGCGGCTGTCCGTCTTCGCGGGCGGCTGCGACCTCGCCGCCGCCGAGGCCGTCTGCGGACCGGCCGCCCTGGAAACGCTCGGCTCGCTCGTCGACAAGTCCCTCGTCGTGGCCGCCCCTTGGGGGGACGGCGAGATGCGCTACCGGCTCCTGGAGACCGTCGGCGAGTACGCGGGCGAGCGGCTCGACGAGTCGGGGCAGCGCCCCGCCGCCGAGCGCGCCCACCTCACGCACTACCGCGAAGTGGCCCGCACCACCGACCCCCGGCTGCGCGGCCCGGGCCAGCGCGCCGCCATCGCACGGCTGGAGACCGAGTCGGAGAACATCCGCGCCGCCCTCCAGCACGCCGTCGGCGCCCGCGACGAGCAGGAGGCGCTCTGCCTGGTCCTCTCCCTGGCCTGGTACTGGCAGATGCGCGATCTGCGGCAGATGGCCCGCCACTGGTCCCGCGAGGTCATGGCCCTTGGCCCCGACCCCTTCGCCGAGCCTGCGCGGCCGGCCGCCCCGCTGCTGGAGAGCTGCACCGACACCCCGCCGCCGATGCGCCCCGAGGTCCTCGAAGAGGCCCGCCGCGGTGTCCACCTCGTCCATCTCTCCTGCATGGACATGGACATGGGGGCCTGGGACACCCCGCAGGCCAAGCAGAAACTGCGCGTCATCAGCGAGACCTACCGCCCGGGTCAGCCGCAGACCTGCCGCAGCCCCGGCAACCTCTGGTTCTACGCCGTGATCCTGACCGGTGACATCGAGCGGATGCGCTCCGTCATCGACGCGACCGTCCAGACCTGCCGCGAACTCGGCTACGAGTGGGAACTCGCCGTCGCCCTCCAGATGCGTGCCAACATCCTCGCCAACCGGGCCACCTGGGCGGGCGACGCGACCCGGGACGCCGACGAGGCACTGGAACTCTTCATCCGGCTCGGGGACGCCTGGGGCGCCGCCGAGGCGCTCTCCGCACGCGGTGAGGCCCACGAGCGCCGGGGTGAGTTCTCGCTCGCCGCCGCGGACTACACGGAGGCCATGACCCACGCCGAAGGGCTCGGCGCGCACGCCCAGACGGCCGTCCTCAACACCCGGCTCGGCGGTGTGCTCATCGAGTCCGGCGACACCGAACGCGGCGAGCGGTTGCTGCGGGAGGTTCTGGAGAGCGGCGACGGCGCCTACAACGAGGCCATGCCCGCCTCCCGGCTGTTCCTGGCGATGTGGCTGGCCCGCAGCGGCCGGGTCGCCGAGGCACGCGAACACATGCGGATACTGCGCGAGAACTTCGAAGCGGTCACCTTCGTGGTCTTCGACGGGTTCGTGGTGGGCGTCGAGGCCTGGCTGGACGCGCTCGAGGGGCTGCACGAGTCCGCCCTGGAGAAGGTGCGGGAGGCGCTGGTGCGGGCGGGCGATCCGTTGTCGCAGATCATCGCCCCGCACATGCCCTCCGCGCATCTGACCACCGCCGCCATCGCCCTCACGGGCCTGGACGGCGGCCGCCGCGTCCGCGACGCGGCCGTGCTGCTCGGGGCCGCCGACCATCTGCTGCCGCCCGGGCACTTCGTGGGCCCGATGGAGGAGCAGGTGCGCACACGGGCGGAGGCCGACCTACGGGCCGTGCTGGACGACGCGACGTACGAGGCCGCGTACGCCGAGGGCGGCGGGCTCTCCCTGGAGGAGGCCGCCGCCCTCGTGTGACGCGGACCGGGGTTTCCGTGGTCCCGTGCGCGAACGTCAGCTCTTGGTGCGGAACTTGTGGATCGCGATCGGCGCCATGACCAGGGTGAGCCCTGCCGTCCAGGCGAGGGTCACCCACAGGCTGTGCGCGACCGGGCCGCCCACCATCAGGCCGCGCGTGCTGTCCGCGAGCGCGGACAGCGGGTTGTAGTCGGTGAAGGCCTGCAGCCAGCCGGGCATGGTCCCGGTCGGCGAGAAGATCGACGAACCGAACTGCAGGGGCATCAGCACCAGGAAGCCCATCGCCTGCACGGACTGCGCGTTCTTCATCGTCACCCCGAGGACCAGGAAGATCCACATCAGGGACGAGCCGAAGAGGACGGAGAGCCCGACGGAGGCGAACAGACCCGGCCAGTTCGTGATGTCGAAGCCGACCAGCACTCCTACGATCAGGAGGATCGTCGTCGCGACCAGCATCCGCATCAGCTCCACCACGATCTTGGCGAAGAGCACGGAGCCCTGGCCGATCGGCAGGGTGCGGAAGCGGTCCATCACTCCCTTCTGGAAGTCCTCGTTGAAGCCGGTGCCGACGGCTGTGGCGATGTTCATCGCCGTCATCGCCATCAGACCGGGCACCACGTACTGGACGTAGGCGTCCTGTCCGCCGCCCAGCGACTGGCCGATGGAGCCGCCGAAGACGTACACGAACAGCAGGGTGAAGACGACCGGCATCAGGACGGCGTCGAACATCGACTCCGGGTCCTGGCGGATCCACAGCAGGTTGCGGCGGACGAGCGCGCCGATGTGGCGCGCGTGCGCGCGGGGCGAGATACGCGGGTCGCCCTTCGCGGCGAGGGGGGCTTCGACAACGGCGGTACTCATGCGGAGACCTCCTCGTAGGCGCGGGCGGGGGCGGCGTCCTGCGGGACACCGGCCTTGTGGCCGGTGAGGGACAGGAACACCTCGTCCAGGCTGGGCAGTTCGGTGGAGATGGAGCCGATCGTGATGCCGCGCGCGGTGACCGCGCCGACCACGGCGGTGAGCTGTTCGTCGCTGAGGACCGGGACCAGCACGGTGCCGGTCTCGGTGTCCACGACCGAGGCGGCCAGTCCGGTGAGCCCCAGCTCGTCGAAGAGGGAGGCCAGCGGGCGCAGCTCCAGCGGGTCCACCGGGCGGATGCGCAGCGTGCGGCCGCCGACCCGGGCCTTCAGCTCGTCGATCCGGCCGCTGGCGATGACCTTGCCGCGGTCGATGACGGTCAGCTCGGAGGCCAGCTGCTCCGCCTCCTCCATGTACTGGGTGGTGAGCAGCACGGTGGCGCCGTCCGCGACCATCCGCTTGACCTCCTTCCACACCTCGTTGCGGGTGCGCGGGTCGAGCCCGGTGGTCGGCTCGTCCAGGTAGAGGACGGACGGGTGGCCGATCATGGAGGCGGCGAGGTCGAGACGGCGGCGCATACCGCCGGAGTACGTCGATGCCGGGCGCTTGGCCGCCTCGGTGAGCGAGAAGCGCTCCAGGAGCTCGTCGGCGCGTCGGCGGGCGTCCTTGCGGGGCAGGTCGAGCAGCCGCCCGATCATGTACAGGTTCTCCCAGCCGGGGAGCTTCTCGTCGACCGAGGCGTACTGACCGGTCAGGCCTATCACGCGGCGCAGCTGGCGGGGCTGGGTGAGCACGTCGTAGCCGGCGACGGTGGCCCGGCCGGCGTCGGGGGTGACGAGGGTGGAAAGGATACGGACGAGGGTGGTCTTGCCGGCACCGTTGGGACCGAGCACCCCGAGGACGGTTCCCTCGCGGACGTCCAGGTCCACGCCGTCCAGAGCCTTGGTCTCGCCGTAGTGCTTGACCAGCCCCCGCACGGAGACGGCGCTGCGGGCGCCGCTGTCGGGGTTCTTGTCGATTCGCGTCATGCCCATCAAGGTGCCAGCGCCCACCGACAAACCACCTACAGCTCGCCTACAGCGCCGTACGCTCACCGATATATCGCCGACAGACGTTAGCGCGGATCACCGTGGTGCGTGCCCTTCACGTACGGCGACAGCCCGCCGACGGGGGAAATCGGCGGGCTGTCCTGGTGCCGCAGTGGCTCAGTGGGTCCAGGTAGCCCTGGCCCCAGGTGGTCAGTGGACCGAGTGCTCCTCAAGAGGGAACGTTCCGCCGACGACGTCGTCCGCGAACGCGCGCACCGCGTTGCCCATGACCTCGCGCAGATCGGCGTACTTCTTCACGAACTTCGGCACCCTGCCGCCGGTGAGGCCGAGCATGTCGGTCCACACCAGGACCTGCGCGTCGGTCTCCGGACCCGCGCCGATGCCGACGGTCGGGATGTGCAGGGTGCGCGTGACCTCGGCGACGAGCTCCGCCGGGACCAGCTCCAGGACGACCGCGAACGCGCCCGCGTCCTGGATCGCCTTGGCGTCGCGCAGCAGCTGCTGGGCGGCCTCCTCGCCGCGGCCCTGGACGCGGTAGCCCATGGAGTTCACGGACTGCGGGGTCAGGCCGATGTGCGCCATCACGGGGATGCCGGACTCCACGAGCAGCTCGATCTGGCGGTGCGAGCGCTCACCGCCCTCCAGCTTCACCGCGCCGACCCCGGCCTCCTTGACCAGGCGGGTGGCGGAGCGCAGGGCCTGGACGGGGCCCTCCTGGTACGACCCGAAGGGCAGGTCGCCGACGATCAGGGCGCGGCTGGTGCCGCGCACGACCGCGGCGGACAGCATCGTCATCTCGTCGAGGGTGACGGGGACGGTCGTCTCGTACCCCAGGTGGCAGTTGCCCGCCGAGTCGCCGACGAGCATGACCGGGATGCCGGCCTCGTCGAAGACGGACGCGGTCATCGCGTCGTAGGCGGTGAGCATCGGCCACTTCTCGCCGCGCTCCTTGGCTGTGGTGATGTCGCGGACCGTGATGCGGCGGGTGCTCTTGCCTCCGTACAGCGCCTTGCTGCTGTCGGTGGTCGCCCGCGCACCCTCCGCGGGCTGCTTCGGGGCAGCCGAAAGCTGCGTCATCGCAACGGCTCCTTCTGTCATCTCGAGGCGCCCTGACGGCGTCCCCGGACCTCCTACATGGTGGCACCTCGTGCCACCGGGGGCCAGACCGGGTCGAGCGACGTACGTCTCGGGTCCCCCGCGATCCAGGTCGCGGGTGGACCGTAGACCCATCTCTTCGTAAGGTCTCTGTAAAGGATTTACGATACGAGACGGTCCCGTATCGAAAATCGCTAGGCTCGGCCCATGACAACTCCCGCAGCCCACGTCGAACGGCGCGTGCCCGAAGCGGTCCATCGGCGCCGCTGGGCCATTCTCGGCGTGCTCATGCTCAGCCTGTTGATAGTGGTGCTGGACAACTCCATCCTCAACGTCGCGATCAAGACGATCTCGACGCCGGCGCCCACCGGACTCGGCGCCACCCAGAGCGAGCTGGAGTGGGCCATCAACGCCTACACGCTCGTCTTCGCGGGGCTGCTGTTCACCGCGGGCCTCTTCGGCGACCGGTTCGGTCGCAAGAAGGTCCTGCTCGCCGGACTCGCCGTCTTCGGCACCGGCTCCGCGCTGGCCGCGGAGGCCGGCTCACCCGTCCAGCTCATCGTCTTCCGTGCGCTGATGGGCTTCGGCGCCGCCTTCGTGATGCCCGCCACCCTCGCCGTCCTCATGAACGTCTTCGAGCGCGAGGAGCAGCCCAAGGCCATCGGCATCTGGGCCGGCGGTGTCGGCATCGCCATCGCCATCGGCCCGATCACCGGCGGCGTGCTCCTCGCCCACTTCTGGTGGGGCTCGGTCTTCCTGATCAACGTGCCGATCGTGCTGCTGGCGCTCGGCCTGATGTTCTGGCTGGTCCCGGACTCCCGCGACCCGAACCCCGGCCGCATCGACCTCGTCGGCGTCGTCCTCTCGGTCATAGGGCTCGTCCTGCTCGTCTACGGCATCATCAAGGGCGGCCAGCTCGCCTCCTTCACCGACGCCGCGGTCCTCGCGACCATCGGCGCCGGAATCGCCGTCCTCGCCTGCTTCGTCATCTACGAGAAGCGCAGCGACCATCCGTCCATCGACATCACCTACTTCAAGAACAAGGTCTTCTCGGCCGCCATCGCCGCGATCGCACTCGTCTTCTTCGCGATGATGGGCGTGACCTTCTTCTCCGTCTTCTACACCCAGAGCGTGCGGGGCTACTCGCCGCTGAAGACCGGTGTGCTGCTGCTGCCGCTCGCCGCGGCCCAGCTCTTCTTCGCGCCGCGCGCCCGCCTCGTCGTCGACCGCTTCGGCAACCGGGCCACGTGCACCGCGGGCCTGGTGCTGCTCGGCGCGATGCTCGGTGCCTTCGCGACCCTGGACGCGGACACGCCGATCTGGCTCCTCGAGGTCATCTTCTTCCTCATGGGCACCGGCATGGCGCACATCATGACCCCGACGAGCGTCGTCATCATGCAGGCCCTGCCGCGCGAGAAGGCCGGCTCCGCCTCCGCCCTGAGCAACGTCTTCCGTCAGGTCGGCGGTGCCCTCGGCATCGCGGTCCTCGGCTCGGTCCTCTCCTCGGCCTACCGCAGCGGCATCGAGGACAAGCTCACCCTCCTGCCGGCCGGCCTGCGCCACACCGCGGGCGAGTCCATCGAGGCCACCCTCGGCGTCGCCGCCAAGCTCGGCCCCCGGGGCGACGCCCTCATCACTCCGGCCAACGACGCCTTCCTGCACGCCATGCACGTCACCGCCCTGTGCGGTGCGAGCATCGCGATGGTCGGCGCCGTGATCGTGGCCCTGTTCCTGCCGGGCCGCAGTTCGACCCCGCAACAGGGCAAGGAGGAGACGGAGTTGGTGGCCGCCGAGCACTGACGGGGCGCTGCAGGGAGAATTGCGCCAGCACCACCAAGGAAAGGAGCGACACGTGAGCCTCGCGGACAGCCGAGCCAGGCAAGAGGGGTCCCCCCGAGGGCGTCCCCGCAGCGAGGCCGTGGAGCGCTCCATCATCGAGGGCGCGATAAAACTCCTGGAGGACGGCGTCCCCCTCGCGGAGATCTCCATCGAACGTCTGGCCAGGACCGCGGGCGTCGGCAAGGCGACCATCTACCGCCGCTGGAGTGACAAGGAGGAACTCTTCGTCGACGTCATGCGCGCCACCGAGCCGCCGGACACCGAACTCCCGGGCACCTCGATGCGCGACGACCTGATAGCCCTTCTGGAGCCGCTGCGTCAGCGGGGCCTGGCCAGCCGCTCCTCGGCGCTTCTGCACAACGTCTACGCCCAGATCAAGTCCAGCCCCAAGATCTGGGCCGCGTACCAGGCGATCGTCATCGAACCGCGGCGCCTGACCACCTTCGAGGTCCTGCGCCGCGGACAGCGGGACGGCGAGCTCCGCGACGACGTGGACATCGAGGTCATCAACGACCTCTTCGTCGGCCCCATGCTGGTACGCGCCGTCATGCGCCCGGACGCCGAACTCCCCGAGGACCTGGCCCAACAGATCGTCGACACGGTACTCGCGGGACTGCGTCCCGACCGGCCCTAGTTCGTCCTCGTATTCGTCCTCACATTCATCCTCGCATTCATCCTCTCGGCCGATGCGCCGAATGTGCGCGTTTCGTCACAGAGGCCGCGCTCCGCCCCGTATTCGGAACTCCGAACGTCGAGTTGTTCGTCCTCGTGCCCGTACGGCCGTCCCCGGACGGCGAGATCGACGCCGATCATCCCCTAGGGTCGTAGCCGAGGGGCTGACGGTGTGCACGGCAGGTTGTGAGGCGACGGTATGGCGCAGGCGTACGTGACGGAGACGGGCAGCGACGGCTCGGGGCCCGAGCGTCGGGGTCCCCGGCTTCGGCGCCTGCTGGACAAGCTCAGGCGCGCGCTGGGTTCATGGCGCGGCGACCGCGGCGTCTGGCGCCGCGGACTGATCCTGGCCGCGCTCGCCCTGATCCTCGCCCTGGTGATGCTGCTGCACGCGCAGATCCCCAACAGGATCGGCAACCTCGGCAGTCTCACCGAGACGTTCCTGCCGTGGCTCGGCCTCCTCATCCCCGTCCTGCTGGTCCTCGGCCTCGTGCGGAAGTCCGCGACCGCCCTGATCGCCGTCGTGCTGCCCGCGACCGTCTGGCTGAACCTGTTCGGCGGACTGCTCACCGACCGGACCGGTGCCGGCGGCGACCTGACCGTCGCCACGCACAACGTCAACGCGGAGAACCCGGACCCTTCCGGTACCGCCCGTGACGTGGCCGCGTCCGGCGCCGACGTGGTGGCCCTGGAGGAGCTGAAGGCCACGGCGGTCCCGACGTACGAGAAGGCGCTCGCCCCGACGTACAAGTACCACTCCGTGGAGGGCACCGTCGGGCTGTGGAGCAAGTACCCGATGAGCGGCACCAAGCCCGTCGACATCAAGCTCGGCTGGATCCGCGCGATGCGCGCCACGGTGACGACCCCGAACGGCCGGGTCGCGGTGTACGTCGCCCATCTGCCCTCGGTCCGGGTGAAGCTGCAGGCCGGGTTCACCGCCCGCCAGCGCGACCGGAGCGCCGACGCGCTCGGCGAGGCGATCGCCGACGAGTCGCTGCAGCAGGTCATCCTGCTCGGCGACCTGAACGGCACGATGAACGACCGCGCGCTGAACGGCGTCACCTCGCAGATGCGCTCCACCCAGGGCGCGGCGGGCAGCGGCTTCGGGTTCAGCTGGCCCGCTTCGTTCCCGATGGCCCGGATCGACCAGATCATGGTCAAGGGCGTCGAGCCGGTGACCTCCTGGACCCTGCCCAGGACCGGCAGCGACCACCTCCCGATCGCAGCCCGGGTCAAGCTCGCGGCAACCGGATCTTAACCTCCTGGAATACTGGACCTGCGAGACTTTGTTCCACAGGTGAACTTACAGAGCCCGTGCACACCGGTGTGCGCGGGCGCGTCCGTGCGCGCAGGTGCCCCAGGCCACTGGGGTGCACGCCCACGAATCCGGGCCCGTCCCCGCCCGTCTGGTTCTCCCCTTTGCACTCCGCTCCTCTGAAAGGCCCCTCATGCCTCTGGCCCTGCTCGCCCTAGCCGTGGGCGCCTTCGGCATCGGTACCACCGAATTCGTGATGATGGGCCTGCTGCCCGACGTCGCGGACGACCTCCACATATCCATTCCCAGCGCCGGACACCTCGTCTCGGCCTACGCCCTCGGCGTGGTGATCGGCGCCCCGCTGCTCGCCGCGGCCACCGCCCGGATGTCCCGCCGCAAGGTCCTCATCGCCCTGATGGGGCTCTTCGTGGCCGGCAACGCGCTCTCCGCCTTCGCCCCCGACTACCACTGGCTGCTCGCCGCCCGCTTCGTCAGCGGTCTGCCGCACGGCGCCTTCTTCGGCGTCGGCGCCGTCGTCGCCACCAACCTCGTCGCCCCCGAGCGCAAGGCGCGCTCCGTCTCGCTGATGTTCCTCGGCCTGACCGTCGCGAACATCGCGGGCGTCCCCGTCGCCACCTTCATCGGCCAGCACTTCGGCTGGCGGGCCACCTTCCTCGGCGTGAGCGCGATCGGTCTGGCGGCGATAGCCTCGCTCGCGTTCCTCATCCCGCGCGACCACACGCACGGCCCCACGGGCGGTCTGCGCGGCGAGCTGGCCGCCCTGCGCTCGCTCCCCGTCTGGCTGGCCCTCGGTACGACGGTCGCGGGCTTCGGCGCCCTCTTCTCCGCGTACAGCTACATCACGCCGATGCTCACGGACGCCGCCGGGTACGCCGACTCCAGCGTCACGCTGCTGCTCGCGCTGTTCGGCGTCGGAGCGACGGTCGGCAACCTCGTGGGCGGCCGCCTCGCGGACCACTCCCTGCGTGGCACTCTCTTCGGCGGGCTCGTCTCGCTGGTCACGGTCCTCGCCCTCTTCCCCGTCCTCATGAGCGCCCAGTGGAGTGCGGCCGTCGCGGTCACCCTCCTCGGTGCGGCCGCCTTCATCACCGGCTCGCCCCTCCAGCTGATGGTCATGGAGAAGGCCTCCGCGGCGCCGTCCCTGGCGTCCTCCGCCAACCAGGCCGCGTTCAACCTCGCGAACGCCGGCGGTGCGTGGATCGGCGGCATCGCGCTGGCCGCGGGCTTCGGTACGACGTCGCCCGCGCTGGCGGGGGCTCTGCTCGCCGTCCTCGGCCTCGCGGTCGCCGCGACGGCGTACGCCGTGGACCGCCGTCGCGCCGAGGCCCCCGCCCCCACGCCGGGCCGCCTGATCGCAACCCACGTCCCCCCACACCCGGAACACGCCCACCACTGACGCAAGGCCCGCGCCCAGCCCCGTCGGCCGAGCGCCGACGGACGGGCGGCGGTTTTTGGGGGCGCGGGGAACCGCGCGCCCAGCCCCCGCGGTCCGTCGGCCGAGCGCCGACGAGGGGCGGTGGTTTTTGGGGGCGCGGGGAACTGCGCGCCCAGCCCCTGCGGTGCGTCGGCCGAGCGCCGACGAGGGGCGGTGGTTTTTGGGGGCGCGGGGAACTGCGCGCCCAGCCCCTGCGGTGCGTCGGCCGAGCGCCGACGGAGGGGCGGCGGTTTTGAGGGGCGCGGGGAACTGCGCGCCCAGCCCCCGCGGTGCGTCGGCCGATCGCCGACGGAGGGGCGGCGGCTTTTAGGGGCGCGAGGAACTGCGCGCCCAGCCCCCACCCACCCGCACAACCCCCCGCCGCCCCCCGGCAAGGTCACCCGTGCTCGCGCCACCGATTGGTGATCGGAAGCCGCCGGTCCTTCCCGAACCCCTTGGCGGAGATCTTGGTGCCCGGCGGATACTGCCGGCGCTTGTACTCCGCCGTGTCCACCATCCGCAGCGTCTTCACCACCAGCTCCCGGTCGAACCCCGCCGCGACGATCCCGTCCGCCCCCTCGTCCCGGTCCACGTACCGCTCGAGGATCGCGTCCAGCACGGGATAGTCGGGGAGGGAGTCCGTGTCGACCTGGCCGGGACGGAGCTCCGCGCTCGGCGGCTTGGTGATCGAGTTCTCGGGGATCGGCGGGGTCTGCCCCCGCTCGGCCGCCGCCCGGTTCCGCCACTGGGCCAGCCGGAAGATCGACGTCTTGTACACGTCCTTGATGGGCCCGTACGCGCCCACGGAGTCGCCGTACAGCGTCGAATACCCCACCGCCAGCTCGGACTTGTTCCCCGGCGCCAGCACGATGTGCCCCTCCTGGTTGGAGATGGCCATCAGCATCGTGCCCCGCAGACGCGACTGGAGGTTCTCCTCGGCCAGCCCGGTCAGCCCCAGCGACGACATATACGCGTCGAACATCGGCTCGATCGCCACCGTCCGGAAGTTCAGCCCCGTCCGCCGCGCCAGCTCCGCCGCGTCCCCCTTGGAGTGGTCGGAGGAGTACTTCGACGGCATCGACACCCCGTACACGTTCTGTGCGCCCAGCGCGTCGCACGCGATCGCCGCGACCAGCGCCGAGTCGATGCCGCCGGACAGTCCGATCAGTACGGAACGGAACCCGTTCTTCGCGACGTACGCCCGCAGTCCGACGACCAGCGCCGAGTAGACCTCCTCGTCGGCGTCGAGCCGCTCCGCGTACCCGCCGGCGAGCTCCGCCTCGTACGCGGGCAGCGGCTCCTGCGACAGCGTCAGCCGCTCGATGCGCAGCCCGTCGTCCACCACACCCGTCACCGGCTCGGCGGCGCCCGCCGGCAGCTCCAGGTCCAGTACGACGCACCCTTCCGCGAACTGCGGCGCGCGTGCGACGACCTCCCCGTCCCGGTCGACCACGATGGAGTCGCCGTCGAAGACCAGCTCGTCCTGCCCGCCGATCATGGCGAGGTAGGCGGTGGTGCAGCCGGCCTCCTGGGCCCGCTTGCGCACCAGTTCGAGGCGGGTGTCGTCCTTGTCGCGCTCGTACGGCGAGGCGTTGATGGACAGCAGCAGCCCGGCCCCGGCGGACCGGGCCGCCGGCACGCGCCCGCCGTCCTGCCAGAGGTCCTCGCAGATGGCGAGGGCCACGTCGACCCCGTGCACCCGTACGACCGGCATGGTGTCGCCGGGCACGAAGTAGCGGAACTCGTCGAACACGCCGTAGTTCGGGAGGTGGTGCTTGGCGAAGGTCAGCGCCACCCGGCCGCCGTGCAGCACGGCGGCGGCGTTCTGCGGGGCGCCGGCCGGCTGCCCGTACTTCGGCTGGGCGGTCTCGGACCGGTCGAGGTAGCCGACGATCACCGGCAGCTCCCCGAAGCCCTCGTCGGCCAGCCGCGCGGCCAGCGCGCGCAGCGCCGCGCGGGAGGCCTCGACGAAGGACGACCGCAGGGCCAGGTCCTCGACGGGATACCCGGTCAGCACCATCTCGGGGAACGCCACCAGATGCGCTCCCTGCTCGGCGGAGTGCCGGGTCCAACGGACGATCGCCTCGGCGTTGGCGGCGAGATCGCCGACGGTCGAGTCGATCTGATTCAGGGCGAGGCGTAGTTGAGGCACGGGCCCAGTGTAATCGTCAGAGCGACACAATGGGGTGTGGGGCGCCCCACCCGGGCAGCTTACCCCCACGGGGTATCCGGCACCGCTGGGCCGCCGGTCCGCCCGGAAACGCGGACGCCCGCCCCTCGACGAGGGGCGGGCGCGGCGGAGAGGTGACGGAGAACCGTCAGTGACCGTGGTGGGAGCTGTACGACTCGACGTAGCCCGAGGTGGGCGTGCCCACACCGGTGACGTCGTCGTAGCCGCGCACGGCCTTCAGGGAGCTGTCCTTGCCGAGGCTGCGGACGGAGGTGAGCAGACCGCCCGACGCGTCGAAGGAGTTGGCGAAGTCCACGCGCGCCACGGCGAGTTCGGAGCCCGTGGGGGTGTCCGTCACGTCGTGGTACGCCTTGGAGCCGTACTTCGCGTAGATCGACGGGTTGGCGAAACCGATCGCCTTGCCGCCACGCGCCTCCTGGGCCAGGGCCTGGACGGCCGCGATCACCGGCGCGGCGAGCGAGGTGCCGCCGATCCGGTACTCGCTGTACTGCTGGGACCCGTCCGGGAAGGTCTGCGTCTGGCCGACCTTGAAACCGGTGTTGGGGTCGGCGACCGCCGCGATGTCCGGCACGGTGCGCATGGCCGTCGTGCCGTTGGCCTTGGCGAGCGCGCCGGGCACGACACCCTTCTGGTAGAAGGGCTGTGCCACGGTCTTGCTGGTGCCGCCGCCCGCGCCCGAGGTGAACGCGCCCGGGAAGCCGGTCCAGCTCTTGCCGTCGGCCGCGAGGGCGGCCTTCTCGGTGCCCCAGCCGGTCTCGAACTGGTACTTGTCGCCCTTGCCGACCGCCAGCGACGTACCGCCGACCGCCGTCACCCACGCCGAGTTGGCCGGGGTGTCGACCTGCTTCGTGCCGGTGTTGGCGACCTCGTCACCGTTGTCACCGGAGGAGAAGTAGAAGCCGATGCCCTCGACCGCGCCGAACTGGAACGTCTGGTCGTAGGCGGCCGCGAGGTCCGGCGTCTGGTTGGCCTCGATGTCGCCCCACGAGTTGGAGACGATGTCGGCCAGGTGGTTGTCGACGATCTTGTTCAGCGAGTCGAGCAGATCGTTGTCGAGGCAGGACGCGGCACCCACGTACGTGATGTTCGCGTCCGGCGCGACGGCGTGCACGGCCTCGACGTCGAGGGTCTCCTCGCCGTACCAGCCGGCCGCCCCGCACTCCTCGGTCTGCGTGTAGGTGCCGGGCAGCACCTGACGCAGCTGGCTGCTGCTGTACGCCGAGTCACCGTGCTTCTTGGCGTACGTGGCCGCGTCGAACGCGATGGTCGGCGAGGCGTACGCGTCGGTGATGGCGACCCGCACGCCCTTGCCGGTGCGCTTGCCCGCGCCGTAGGCGGCGCGCAGCTGCTTGCCCGTGTAGCCCTCGACCGCGTACGGGATCTTCGTGCCGTACGCGTCCGGCAGGGTGCTCGCGATGTTCGAGCCGAAGTACGAGGAGAACGGCCCGGAGTTCTTGAACACGGCGTCCGGGGGCGGCAGCGTGTCGTCGTGCGTCGCCTTGTGCGGGGCGTTGTCCAGGCCGGTGACGGTCAGGACGGCGCCGTTGAGGGCGGCCGGCGCGGAAGCCGTCTTCGACGGCGCCCGGTAGGTCTTCTTGCCCTTGGCGTAGTTGTGCAGCTGGGTGCCGAACGCCTTCTCGGCGGCGGCCACGTCACCGGTGACGGAGACGTAGTGCTGCGTGGTGCCGGTGACCTTCAGGCCCGCCGACTTCAGCCATGAGGTCACCGCGGCGACCTGCGCCTTGGTGGCACCGAAGCGGGCCTGCGTCTGCTTGGCGCTGAGGTACTTGCCGTACGAGGCCGAGTTCGGGTCGGACACGGCCTTGGCGTACGCGGCCAGACCGGCAGCGTTCCGGCCGGCCAGGTAGACCCGGGCGGAGACCTGGGAGTTGTCGGACGCGGCCCCCTTGTCCGCCTTCGCCGTGGCCCACGCGGGCTTGGTGCCCGCGAGGGTGTCCCGGCTGGGACCGTCCGCGGCGTTGGCCGTGGGTATACCGAGCGCCAGCGCGCCGGCGAGCAGCGGCAGTGTCGCTGCCATGCTCACTCCGGCGCGCATGGTGGCGCGATTGGATCTCATAAAACCCCCTGCGATGCGGTTCGTCGCATGTGTGGTCGTTCGTGATGTGCGAAACCGTGTGCCGGAATTGCGGACACAGGGAATGGATCACGCTGGGGTCACTCTGGCGATGAACCGTTCATGCCAGGGGAATGAGAAGGCCAAGGAAACACCAAGTGGCCGCGAATGAAGGGTGTTTGGGACGGTATGGCGGCACCCTCGCCCCGGATGTAGGGATATCCCTCGTTTTCTTGTAAAGGGGTTCCCAACTTCTGTGAGCGTATTGCGACATCGGCAGGTTCGTGGTTCGCCCTGGCGACGGGAAGGCGCCCCGGGGCCGATCGCGTCATGACGGCCGGGTCGACGCCTGACGAGGGCGGCGCGGCCGCCCACCCGGCGGAGAGAGACGGACGGGTCCGGGATTCGATACCCCGGACCCGTTCACACGCAGTCGTTCACACGCAGTCGTTCACGCACAGCCGTTCAGACGCAGCCGTTCACACTCGGCCGTCCCCGGCCTAGGGCCTGTCGTTTGGATCAGGCCTGGGCCGCGAGGGCCGGCACGCACTCCTGATCAAGCCCCGTCGCCCGAAACGACCTGGTCCAAACGACAGGCCCTAGGCGCGGGCCTTCGCGCCCCGCTCCTTGAGCATGTCCGCCATCAGCTGGATCTCCGACTGCTGCGCGTCGACCATGCCCTGCGCGAGCTTCTTCTCCACGCCGACCGTGCACTTCGTGACGCAGCCCTCGGCCATGTGGATGCCGCCCTTGTGGTGGTCGGTCATCAACTGCAGGTAGAAGACCTCCGCCTGCTTGCCGCTCAGCGTGTTCAGCTTCTTCATCTCGGTGTTGGTCGCCATGCCGGGCATCAGCGCGCCGTCCTTGCCGGACGCCATGTCGCCCATGCCCATCCACGTCATGGGCGCGTCCGCCGACACCTTCGGCAGCTCCCACAGGTCGAGCCAGCCCAGCAGCATGCCGCGCTGATTGGCCTGCGTCTGCGCGATGTCGTACGCGAGCCGCCGTACCTCCACGTTGTCCGTACGGTCGCGCACGATGTACGACATCTCGACGGCCTGCTGGTGATGGACCGCCATGTCCCGCGCGAAACCCGCGTCCGCCGAGTCGGCCGACGGCACCTTCGTCGCCGAGGACCCCGAGCCGTCGCTCTCGGCGACCGCGTACGTGATCGCCCCGGCGGCCACCAGCACCGCCGCCGTGGTGCCCGCGATCCAGCCCACCTGGCGCATCTGGCTCACTGCGACAGACCGTTGGTGCAGGCGGCGCCCGGCTCGGGCGTCTGCTTGCCCTGCACGAACTCCGAGAAGAACTTGTCGACGTTCGGGTCGCTCGCGCTCGTCACCGTGCGCTGCTTGCCCCACGCGCTCAGCGTGATCGGGTCCTTCTGGTCCTCGACGGGGCTCATCAGGGTGTACGGCGTCTTCTTGACCTTCGCTTCGAGCGCCTTCACGTCGGCGTCGGAGGCCTTGCTGTTGTACGTCACCCACACCGCGCCGTGCTCCAGCGAGTGCACGGCGTTCATGTTGTTGATCGCCTTGCCGTAGACGTCGCCGTTGCAGTTCATCCACACGGGGTTGTGGTTGCCGCCGACCGGGGGCTCCATCGGGTACTTCACGGTCTTGGTGACGTGGTTGCGGGACAGCGTCCCCGACCAGGTCTCCACGCCGTCCTTGCCCGTGACGAAGTGCCCCGAGCCGCCCTTCGAGTCACTCGCCGAGGTGCTGCTGTCGTCGGACTGCGACTTGACCAGGACGACGCCGCCGACGACAAGACCGGCGACTATGACCGTGCTGGCCGTGATCGTGAGGATCCGGTTACGGCGCTCCCGGGCACGCTCGGCCTTGCGCATCTCTTCTATGCGCGCCTTGCGCTGCGCGGAGGTGGTGTTCTTGGCGGAACCCATGGCGAGTCCTTATGGGGATGGGACGGTCGGGTCCGCTGATGGTAATGGGACGAGGGTGCTCAGTACGAAGGGAGGTCACGGAATGTCCAAAGGAGACACCCTGTGGCGCAGCCCCGCAAAGGGGGGAGGCGGCTCTGTTCGGATGATCCGTGGATAATTTGAGCGACAGATGCGTATTAACTACGCTGGCGGTATGAGGCTGCTGCGCTCCACCGATCTGGCCCTGCGCGTTCTGATGCGGCTCGCCGTCGCCGACGGGTCGACCCCCACCACCCGCGAGGTCGCCGCGGACATGGACGTCCCCTATACCCATGCCGCGAAGGTCGTCGCCGAGCTCCAGCACCTGGGACTGCTCGCGGCCCGCCGCGGCCGGGGCGGCGGCCTCGGCCTCACCGAAGCGGGGCGTACGGCTTCGGTCGGCGCGATCGTCCGCACCTTCGAGGGCGACGGTGACGTGGTCGACTGCGAGGGGGCCACGCCGTGCCCGCTCCAATCCGGCTGCCGACTGCGGGGTGCGCTGCGGCGGGCCCAGGAGGCGTTCTTCGCCTCGCTGGACCCACTGACGGTGGCGGACGTGGTCGCCGCGCCTACGGGGCCGCTGCTCCTCGGCATCTCCAGCAGGCCCTAGGTGTACTCGGCCAAGAGGTTGGTGACTCGCGTCGGTATTTGATCAAGAGAAGACCTCCGGGCGTAGTGGAGATGCCTGTCTTCACCACAACCGGAGGTCTTGATGGCCCACGCTCATGCCCGGCTGGCCTTTCACGGGTGCGGGGTCCGGCACGCCCCGCCCCCGGTCCCGGCTTCGCTCGACCGGGGGTCCCATCGCGTCGACGCCCTCCGGGTCTCCCGTCGGCCTCAGTCCTGTGCGAGCCAGAGATCCGGCCCGAACACCTCGTAGTGAATGTCGGCCGGAGCCACCCCCTTGTCGATGAGCTGTCCCCGCACCGCCCGCATGAAGGGCAGCGGCCCGCACAGGTACGCGCGCGTGCCCGACGCGACGGCCACGCAGGAGAGGTCCGCGCGCCCGGGGCGGCCGGCGCCCTCGGCGTCCTGCTCGTACCAGAAGTGGACGGCCGCGTCCGCGAGCTTGCCCGCGTACGCCTCATGGTCGGCGCGCAGCGCGTGGTCGGCGGGGGAGCGGTCGGCGTGGACGACCGTGACGGGGGCGTGGTGTCCGGTGAGCGCGAGCTGTTCCAGCATGGCGATCATCGGGGTGACGCCGATGCCGGCGGAGGCGAGCAGCACCGGCGCGTCCGTGTCGTCGAGCACGAGATCGCCGTACGGAGCGGAGAGCTCGAGCGTGCTGCCGACGTGCACACGCGTGTGGAGGTGGTTGGACACCTCACCGTCGGGGCCCGAGGCCTCGCCCTGCACCCGCTTGACGCCGATCTGCCGTACGGGGGAGCCGGGGGCGCTGGAGAGGCTGTACTGGCGTATCTGGTGGGCGCCGTCCGGCAGCTCGACGCGTACGGACACGTACTGGCCCGCCCGGAAGTCCGGCAGCGGCCCCCCGTCGGCCGGGCGCAGCCGGAAGGTGGCGACGTCGGCGGTCTCCTCGACGCGCTCCACGACCTCCCAGACCCGCCAGCCGCCCGTGCCGTTGTGCTGCGCGTACAGCCGCCGCTCGATGGCGATCAGCGCGTTGGCCATCAGCCAGTAGACCTCGTCCCAGGCGGCCGCGACCTCGGGCGTGACCGCGTCGCCGAGGACTTCGACGATGGCGGCGAAGAGGTGCTCGTGCACGATCGCGTACTGCTCGGGGGCGATCCCCAGGGAGGCGTGTTTGTGCGCGATGCGGTTCAGCAGCACGTCGGGGCGCTCGTCCGGCCGCTCGACGAGGTGGGTGGCGAAGGCGGCGATGGATCCCGCGAGGGCCCGGCGCTGGGTGCCGGAGGCCTGGTTGCCGCGGTTGAAGAGGTCGCGGAGCAGTTCCGGGTGGGCGGCGAAAAGCCTTTCGTAGAAGCGGTCGGCGATCTCGCCGATGGCGGCGCCGACGGCGGGGAGGGTGGCGTGCACCGTGGCGGTGGACTGCTCGGACAGCATGGGGGCTCCTCAAATGCCTGGGGCGGAACGGGGGTTGCGGTCCCCGTTTCTGCCCCGCACAGTAATAAAACTTGCATCTAAGATGCAAATTAAAGCTCGCGGAGAGGGAGTCTGGGAGTCGGCCATTACAGACAGGCGGATGAGCAGGCAGTATGGGCACCAGAGCAGGACACCTGCCGTACGCGAGGCGTTCAGACCGTGGTCGCCCGGGCGATCATGGTCCGCAACGCGTACGAAATGGTGTTGTGGTGGGATGCTCAGGTGCCCCGACCGTCCCCGAGGCGTGGGAGCAGGCGGCCTGACCAGCAAGGATGGGTGGAAGCGGAAGATGGACAAGCAGCAGGAGTTCGTGCTCCGGACACTGGAGGAGCGGGACATCCGGTTCGTTCGGCTGTGGTTCACGGACGTGCTCGGCTTCCTCAAGTCGGTGGCTGTGGCTCCGGCCGAGCTGGAGCAGGCCTTCGACGAGGGCATCGGCTTCGACGGCTCGGCCATCGAGGGCTTCGCCCGTGTGTACGAGTCGGACATGATCGCCAAGCCGGACCCGTCGACGTTCCAGGTACTGCCGTGGCGTGCGGAGGCCCCCGGTACGGCCCGCATGTTCTGCGACATCCTGATGCCGGACGGCTCCCCGTCCTTCGCGGACCCGCGCTATGTCCTCAAGCGCGCCCTCGCGAAGACCTCCGACCTGGGCTTCACCTTCTACACCCACCCGGAGATCGAGTTCTTCCTGCTGAAGGACCGCCCGCTGGACGGCTCGCGCCCGACCCCGGCCGACAACTCCGGCTACTTCGACCACACCCCGCAGAACGTCGGCATGGACTTCCGCCGCCAGGCGATCACCATGCTGGAGTCGATGGGCATCTCGGTCGAGTTCTCCCACCACGAGGGCGCCCCCGGCCAGCAGGAGATCGACCTGCGCTACGCCGACGCGCTCTCCACGGCCGACAACATCATGACGTTCCGCCTGGTCATGAAGCAGGTCGCGCTGGAGCAGGGCGTCCAGGCGACGTTCATGCCCAAGCCCTTCTCCGAGCACCCCGGCTCCGGCATGCACACGCACCTCTCCCTCTTCGAGGGCGACCGCAACGCGTTCTACGAGTCGGGCTCGGAGTACCAGCTTTCGAAGGTCGGCCGTTCCTTCATCGCGGGCCTGCTGAAGCACGCGGCGGAGATCTCCGCCGTCACCAACCAGTGGGTCAACTCCTACAAGCGCATCTGGGGCGGCTCGGAGCGCACCGCGGGCGCCGGCGGCGAGGCCCCCTCGTACATCTGCTGGGGCCACAACAACCGCTCCGCGCTCGTCCGCGTCCCGATGTACAAGCCCGGCAAGACCGGCTCCGCACGCGTCGAGGTCCGCTCCATCGACTCGGGCGCCAACCCGTACCTGGCCTACGCCCTGCTCCTGGCCGCCGGCCTGAAGGGGATCGAGGAGGGCTACGAGCTCCCGCCCGGCGCCGACGACGACGTCTGGGCCCTCTCCGACGCCGAGCGCCGCGCGATGGGCATCGAGCCCCTGCCCCAGAACCTCGGTGAGGCCCTCACCCTCATGCAGCGCAGCGAACTGGTCGCCGAGACCCTCGGCGAACACGTCTTCGACTTCTTCCTGCGCAACAAGAAGTCGGAGTGGGAGGAGTACCGCTCCGAGGTCACCGCCTTCGAGCTCCGCAAGAACCTGCCGGTGCTGTAGGCGCAGGTCAGAGCGGCTTTCCCGGCAGAACAGCAGGTAGGGCCGACGGTCGCCGACCGTCGGCCCTACGGCGTTCGCGGCGCCGTACGGGAGATCTCGGCAGGTCGGGTTACGTGCGAGGTGAGAAATCAGACCGGGACGGCGGGGAGGGGCTGTTCGGTCCAGATGGACTTGCCGGTGCAGGTGTGGCGGGTGCCCCAGCGCTGGCAGAGTGCGGAGATGAGCTGCAGGCCGCGGCCGCCCTCGTCGGTGGCGGAGGTGTGACGGATGTGCGGCGTGGTCAGGCTGGCGTCGGCGACCTCGCAGATCAGTGCGCGGCTGCGGAGCATGCGCAGCCGGATGGGGCCGCACGCGTGCCGGATGACGTTCCCGACCAGCTCGCTGACCACGAGTTCAGTGGTCATGATCAGGTCCTCATCGGCCAGGTCCCACTCGGCGAGCTGGGCGCGGACCAGGCCGCGGGCCTCGCCCGCCGCCACCGGGTCCTCCGGCAACGACCACTCGGCGACGTTCTCCGCGTCCAGCGGGTGGGTGCGGGCCAGCAGCAGGGCGGCGTCGTCGATCAGCGCGCCGTGGGCGGGGAGGAGAGCGGAGGTGATGGTGGCGCAGAGGGCGTCCAGGTCGGACGCGTCCGCCGGTGAGGTCGGCATGGCGTTCACCGACTGGGAGAGGAGCTCGGCGAGGCGGTTCATGCCGGTGGTGACATCCCTGTCCTTGCTCTCGACCAGGCCGTCGCTGTAGAGGGCGAGCAGGCTGTCGGCGGGCAGGAGGGTCTCGAGGGTTTCGAAGGGGGGAGTGGCCACCCCCAGCGGCGGGTCCGGGGTCATGGACAGGAAGGTGACTGTGCCATCGGGGTGGGCCACTGCCGGGGGCGGCTGACCGGCACTGGCGTACGACAGCTGCCGGGTCACCGGGTCGTAGATGCCGTACAGGCAGGTCGCGAAGGCATCGGTGCCCGGCTCGCCGACGATGTCGTTGAGGTGGCCGAGGATTTCGTCGGGCGGCAGCTCCAGCTCCGAGAGGGTGCGGACAGCCGTGCGGAGTCCGCCCATGGTGGCGGCCTCGGCCATGCCGTGGCCCATGACGTCGCCGATCACGAGCGCCACCCGGGCGGCGGAGAGCGGGATCACGTCGTACCAGTCGCCGCCGACGTCGGCTCCCTGCTTGGCCGGCTGGTAACGCGCTGCCACCGTCACCTCGGGCAGCTTGGGAAGTGCCTGCGGCAGCAGGCTGCGTTGGAGGGTACGGGCCCGGGTCGTCGCCTCGTCGTAGAGCCCGGCCCGCTCCAGGGCCTGCGCGATCAGCCCGCTGAGCGCGGTCAGCAGCGTCTGTTCGTCATCGTCCAGCACCCGCGGTCGGCCGAAGCAGATCACCGCCGCGCCGATCCCCCGTCCCGATACCGCCAGCGGCAGAAAGGTCCACGCCTGCTTGCCGCCTTCCCGGACCAAGGTCTCGGTCCCCGGGTAACGCTTCAGGAACTCCTCCGGGGAGGAGATGTGGAGGGGGGCGCGGGTGCGCAGGGCGTCCCCCACGGGGTTCGTGGTGTCCCTGACCGTCCACTCCCCGTCCAGCAGTCGGGTGAGGCGCTCCGAATATCCCCGGGAGCCGACCACTGTCAGCCGGTCGCCGACCACGCCGAGCATGATGAGTCCGGTGGACCCGAGGGGTGTCATCACGCCGTCGGCCACCGCCGCCATCACATCCTGGGGCGTGACAGCCTCGGCCAGCTCCCGCGTGATCCGCTGCACCAGGGCCGCCCGCTCCGCGGCCGCCCGCTCCGCGGCGGCGCGCTCGGCCTCCCGCAGATGCCGCTCGGTGGTGTCGGTGATGTAGAGCGTGAGGCCTTCCGGCACCGGCACCAGCCGCAGGTGGTACCAGGACGCCCCGTCCGGCCACGGCACGTCGAATCCGGCCGGCCGGCCCTCGGCCGCCGTGGCCCGGCACCGTTGCTCCAGCCCCGGCACGGCACGTACCGCGGGAACGTTCCAGAGCAGGGCTCCGGCCACATCTCCCGCGGCGCCGAAGAGCCGCTCGGCGGCCTGATTGAGAAATCCGATGCGCCAGTCCGTGTCCAGGGAGACGAAGCCGTCGCTCATGTGTTGCAGCGCCCGCCCCACCGACTCGGCGGCGGTGTGCGTTTCGCTGCTGTCCTGGAGGGCGCCGATCACCTTCACCGGTGTCCCCTCTTCGTCCGTGATCGTCCGGGCACGGGCCTCGATCCAGAGGTATGTGCCGTCCTGGCGGCGGATCCGGTACTCGTTCTGGAAGCCGCCGCGCAGCCGGATGCCCGTGTCGAAGCCGGCTACCGCGCCTGGCAGGTCGTCCGGGTGGATCAGCGCTGCCCACGCCTCGATGCCGCCGCTCATCACCTCCGGATCGATGCCGGCCAGCACCTCTTCGACGGGTCCGTCGGAGGTCAGCTCGCCGGTGCGCAGGTCCCAGGTGTACGTGATGGAGGGCACCCCTTTCACGTCCCACGGAGGGGCCTCCTGCGGTCCTGGCCCGTGCTCCAGGGCGCGCAGCAAAGTGAGGGACGGATTGAGGATCCCGGACGACCTGAGCCTCTCGGACATCCAGGCCGCCACCTCGCTCAGAAACGCGCGCTCCGCCGCGCCGGGCTCGGCGCCCGGGGCGAAGAGGACGGAGAGCGCGCCGCGTCGCCGGCCATCGCCCGGAATGGGCGCGGCCAGGTGACCGATACCGACGGGGAGCCGGGAAGGCCACAGGGAGGCGGGGTCCCGCCCGGGCACCGGGTCAGGCGGGGCCAGGTCGGGCTGCCAGGCGATGGTGTCGGTGCGGGCGGCGCTGCTGGGCGGCGCCGCGCCCCGTGCCGGGATGATCAGCCAGGGTCGGGTCATCGACTCCGGCAGACCACTGCTGGCGACCATGTAGAGGATGCCGCTCATGCCGCCGCCCGGGAGATGCACCATGCCGCCCAGCCCGTGCACCTCGGCTACCGCCTGCTGGAGCGCGGTCAGCAACACCTCGACATCGTGCCGGTCCTCGTCCACGGCATCCAGCAGCAGCATCCGCACGCGGTGGCCCTCCAAGGGCTGCACGGTCTGCACGGTCCGCAGCCCCTGCCGCTGGTGCAGCGGATGGAGGGCGCGAGGCATGGCCGTACCGCTGCTGTCGGCATCGCCGCCTCTGGAATTAACCACGGCCGACTGTCGCCTCCGCTCACCGCTTGGGTACCCGCTGGGCCGCATGTGGTCGGGACCTGCGGCGATCTGCATCCCTCCACCCACTCTAATCCGAATAATCTAGGCCATTTCATCCGTTTTGGGGAATCTTTCGCGTCCGATCTTTCCTCAGGCTCTGGCACTCACGCCGAGCGGCTCGCCACCGAATCTCGCCACCGAATAGAGATGCCGTGCCGGGCGTCGCGAGCGTCAAAGGTCCTCGACCTGTGATCATGGAGCGTTCATTGAAAGTGGTCGACGAGGAGCTCCAGGCCGCGGGGCCGATGCGCCGCCGCCGTGTGGCGCTCGCGGGAACGCGCTGTAGGTGATGTGGTGAACTGGTTGACCTCGCTGCCGGCGGTGGTGCTGGTTGTGGGCGGACTCGTCCTTGCCCTACTGGTCGCGGCCGTGGCGCGGGTCGGTGTCCGGGCGCTCGTACCGGTCGGGGAACAGGACCGGGTGCCGCAGATCGCCACGCCCCTGATGCCGACACTCGGCGCTGCCTTCGCGATCTTCGCGGCACTCTCACTGGCCAGCGAGGCCGGCTACCTGCGCGCAGCAGAGGGATTGGTGAGCGACGAGGCGGCCGCGGCCTCCCGCCTGGCATGGGCGGCGACAAGTCCGCGAGTCCAGTCGGAGCCGATCCATGCGGCACTGCTGGACTACTTGCAGACCACGCGTGCCAGAGAGTGGGAAGGTGCAGCGGCGGCGTCCGGTGACGACCCGGCCACCGCTCGCGCGATCGCACGGCTGGAGCGGAATGTGCGCGCCGAGGCGGCCCGGCCCGATGTGGGAACCCCGACAGGCACGGAGCTGGTGGTTTCCCTGGACGGTGTCACCAGCAGTCGTCGCGCCCGCGTCGCGGCCGCCTCGCGCGACGTTCCCGCGCTCTACGTCGTCACGCTTGCCGTCAGCGGATTGGCCTTGATCGTGAACTCCGGCGCACTGGTATTCCGCAGCAGTCCGCGAACGTCGCTGCTCATCGTAGGGGTTGCGAGTGTGGTCGGACTGAGCCTGGCGTTGTTCTTCGCACTCAGCGCGCCCTGGAGCGGACCGTTCATCGTCAGTGGGCATCCGCTCGACGCCATCATCGGGGACCTGAAGTCCGGCTTCTTCCACAGCGGGCCGTAGGCGGCGGGCGCGATCAGTATGCCGACGACTGATCACCGGCTGCCGTGACTCCCGCACGGTGCGCGCGTGTGAATGTGTGGACTTGTGGACTTGTGGACTTCGGACGTCGGGCAGCGGCGGAACGGTTTGGTGTCCGCCGGCGTCGTCCCTCTCCGGGGCACGATGGCCGTGTCCGGGAGAGGGGGACCGGGTGCGTACGGGCGGCTTCGCCAAGTGGACAAGACGGTTCGAGGACGAGCGGGAGCGCAGGCGCGCCCTGGGTGACCCGGACTGGGGGCAAGGTGCGACGCTGCATCCGGCGGTGTGGGCCAGCATCCAGCGCTTCCAGGTCGGCGAGGACGGTGACGGCGCCAACCTCGTCGGCAAAGCGGACCAGGCCGGCGACGTCGACTACACGCAGGCGGTCCGGCTCTTCATCGCCGAAGAACAGAACCACGCCCGTCTCCTTGCTCGGCTCCTGGCTGCGGGTGGCATACCGACGTTGAACGGCCACTGGACCGACACGGTCTTCGTACGGCTGCGGCGTCTGATGGGCCTGCGCATGGAACTGCTGGTGCTGATGATCGCGGAAGTGGTGGCGCTGCGTTATTACCGGGCCCTGCGCGATGGCACAGACGACTCACTCACTTCGGATGTGGCGGGGCGGATCCTGTCGGACGAGCAGCGCCACGTCCCGTTCCACTGCGAGCGACTGCACGCCTCTCTGGCGGAGCTGCCCCGCGCCACGCGCCGCCCGGTGATGACCCTGTGGCGGCTTCTTCTGCTCGCGGTCACCCTCGTCGTCGCCGCCGACCACGGTCCGGCACTGCGCCGACTCGCCATCGGACGCCTGCGATTCGTGGTCGATGTCATGACCTCGTCCGGCGCGGTGGTCTCCGAGGTGCTGGCGCCCCGCCCAGACGTGTCTTCGTCCCAGCTGCGACTCGGTCCATGACTACGCCGTCCACGTCGAACTCGACGTCTGGGTCCGCACTACCTCTGACGGGTCAGCATCCTCGGTCGTAGATCGCCCGCAGCCACGGTTCCCTGACGGCGGGTGTCCGCGCGAGCGTGTACCGGAACGCCTTCTTGGACGGCTGAAACGGGTACCACGGGTGCGGCGGCAGCGGGTCGTCCCGCTCCACGCCCGCCGGCAGCCCGCCGACCACCGGAAGCCGGGTCCGATGTGGCGGGAAGGCGAGCTCGGCCCAGAGCGCGGCATCCATAGGTACCGGCACCGCCCCGGTGCGCGGCTGCCACATGTCTCCGGTCTGCGGATGGACCGGCACCAGCACCAGGTCAGCGGTCGGCTCGCCGAACCCCGGTCCCGCGAGGTCCAGCCGCTTCGCCCCTTCCCCGGCGGGCAGCAGCGCGCCGAGTGCCCGGCCGAGGAGCCGCGCGACCGGCCCGGATGCCACCTCGACCGGCTCGCCCTCGGCGGCCACCACCACCTGGGCGAGAGCCACGCCCGCAGGGATGTCCCGGTACTTGCTCAGCCGGTGCCACAGCGCGCCGGTGGCCAGCAGCTCTGCCCAGCCCATGACCGGCCGCTCCGGCGGGCCGGGCAGCCGCACCACTGCCTGCGGGACGAGCCGGACGACCTGCCAGCACCCGCAGTCGTCCATCCTCGTTCCGACCGGCAGATCGCAGCCGAGGCAGGCGAGGTTCGGCCCGTCCCTCCCGTCGATCCCCATGCAGTAGCCCCCGGCCCGCTCGAGGATCAGCTTGGTGCCGCGCACGTCGCCGGGTGCGAGGAGGACGGTGTCCGACGGTCCGTCGGACAGCGCGCCGAACGGTGCGAAGCGCCCCCGCTCCGCCGCCTCGCGCGCCCCGACCTCGTCCTGCTGCCACCACGGCGGCCCGTACGGTGCGGGGTCGACGGCGTAGGATCCGGCCTCCAGCAGTGGCGGGTGCAGCGTCTCCCAGTGCGTATCCGCCAGGTGGATCGGCAATGTCACCTCCGACACCGCCGTCGTCAGGACCGCACCGCAGCCCGCACACCCGAACACCGCCAAGTTGTCCCCTCCCGCCGTCGAAGCCCCTGCATCCCACCAAGCAGGCGGACCGGGGGCAAGGGGTTTTCAGACGACGCCGAACGCCCCACGGGAGCCATCTGCATGCGCCTGAGGCTGCGGCTGCGCGTGGTCGTTGATGTCAGCGTTGGATGTCAGCGGAACAGTTCCGGCACCGGGCAGATCTCCAACGGCTCGTCCGGCCGATCCGCCCAGCTCCACCAGACGTGCCGACTGGCCCGCTCTGGACCGAAAGCCCTCGCACAGCCCAGGGACAACCTGAACGTACTCACCTGAGCGCCGTCCCTGACTCGTGCAGCATCGACCCGGATGAAGACGCCCAAGGGCCGGCGCCCGATCACCTCTCCTGCCGAGGAGCCTGCGACCGGGTTCGGTGAGGGCCCAGCTCGGCGGTGCGTCTCGTCAGTTGGCGACCGGCTCGCGCGGTTCGGTCTCCGGCAGGCGAGGCGGCGAAACTGCCACTGTTCGCCCGCCGGGCGGCTCCTGCCGCAGCCACCGCTGCGGCGTGTGCCGCCGCCACCACTTCTCCGCGGGCTCCTCCACCGCGGAGTACAACGCCCAGGCCAGCACGATGACGACCACGCCCATGCCGACCAGCGCGAACAGCGTGCCGTTGTTGTCGGGCATGCGGCCCCACTGGTAGATGGCCAGCCGGCTGATCGAGTGGTGCAGGAGGTAGAAGCAGTACGACCACAGCCCGAGCTGAACCATCAGCTTGGCGTTGAGTACGCCGCGCAGTCCGCGGACCTCGCGCTGGACGAAGGCGAGGATGATCAGTGCGGCCAGGACCGCGACCACCGGCCGCACCAGATAGTCGAGCTGCGCGGCGGCCCCGGCCGGCAATCGGGCCTGGCCCTGGTAGTAGGAGTAGACGCAGGCCGCCAGCAGCACCACTGGCAGCGAGGGGTGAAGCGGCAGCCGCCAGCCGCGTTTGACCGCGAGCGCGAGCGTCATGCCGAGCAGGAACTCCGGCAGGTAGACCACAGGGTGGCGCATCACCCAGGCCGCGTGGGCGGGCGAGTAGTGGGTGGTGGCGAACCAGTCGACGGCCCACATTCCCACCAGTCCGCCTGCCGTGATGGACCCGAGCCAGCGGGTGCGCAGCCTGACCGCGATCCGGCCCAGCAGCGGGAAGAGGGCGTAGAAGAGCAGTTCGACGCTGAGCGTCCAGGTGACCTCGTTCCCGGGGAGGGCCGGGGTGACGTTCGGGGACCAGGTCTGCACCAGGAAGGCGGAGGAGATCAGGCTGGGCCAGCTGATCGCGAGGTTCGCCGCCGTGTAGTAGGCGTAGGTGCCCAGCAGCAGGGCGACCAGGTGGGCGGGCCATATCCGGCCTACGCGGCGCCAGTAGAAGGCGCCTGGGTGCTCGTTCGGTTTGAAGACCCAGGTCATCAGGAAGCCGGACAGAACGAAGAAGAGGCTGACGCCGTTTCCGCCGAACTGTGCGTAAGGGAAGATCAACGGCGCCCGTCCCAGTCCGGTCTTGCCGCCGTTCCCGGTGAAGTGGGTGGTGAAGACCGCGCAGGCCGCGAAGAAGCGCAGGCTCGTGAGGGAGTCGAGGCGTTTGGGGAGAGGTGTCACCACCGCCCGTATGCCTGGCAAAGACATGGGGTTTCGCCGTAGCCCTTCGAGGGTCCGCCAGTATCCGGCGCATTATATGACCACTAACGTAAGGCTCAGTAAGCGACAGGCTTCGGCAGGCAGCGATGGAGTGTCGTGTCTTTCCCTGACCGGGCGGAGCCGAGCTGACGAGCTCCCCGCGCACGCCACTACAGGCCTGCACTCGCAAACGGATCCCCCTCCGTCCCGGAGCCTGAGCGCCCCCGCCGGAGGCATGCCTTGGCCCGCGGGGTGACTGCCTCGCCTCTGCCCGCGCAGGTAGCGCGCCGTACCCGTGTGTGAAGGTCGGGTCAGGGCGCTGTTTTGGTGGTGACCCGGGCGCGTAGTGTCTCGCGGACGGTCGGCCATTCTTCGGCGAGCAGGCTGTAGTACAGGGAGTCGCGGCGGGTGCCGTCCGGGCGGCGCATGTGGCTGCGCAGGGTTCCTTCGTGGACCAGGCCGAGGTGGGACAGGGCCTGCTGGGAGCGCACGTTGAGGTTGTCGGTGCGCAGGGCCAGCCGGGCCAGGCGCAGGTCTTCGAAGGCGTGGGTGAACAGCAGCAGTTTGGACTCGACGTTGTAGGGGCCGCCCCAGCAGGAACGGTCGAACCAGGTCGCGCCGATCTCGGTGCGGCTCTCGGCGAGGTCGAGGTCGTACATGCTGGTTGAACCGATCACGGTGCCGTCGTCACGGCGCTGCACCGCGAAGCAGCGCCGCGTCGGGTCGGCGGTCATCTCGCCGAGCCACTCGCGCAGTTGGTCCACGGTCTCGGGTCGTGCCCGGGGCATCCACCGCCAGACCTCGGGGTCGGACGCCGACGGGAAGAGGGCCTCGGCGTGGTCGGGGGACAGGCGGACGAGGCGGACGACGGTGCCCTCAAGCGGCTGGTTGGTCACCGGAGCAGAATAGGACCGGTGGCCGGTGGCGATCTTCTGCGCCTGGGCCTATTCGCGGGCCCCCTTGCGGGCCTTCTCGCTGGAGCGCGCCAGGGGTCGTACGGCGTCAAGCCGTCACCTTCGTGAGGAACGCCGCCAGGTTCGTCACCGTCCGTTGGATCTTTTCCTCCAGTGTGAGTGACTCGTGGAGGCGGGCGCCGGGGCCCGCGTCCTTCTTGCCTCGTACATACAGGGAGCAGGAGAGGTCGGTGCATATGTAGGCGCCGACCGAGTTGCCCTGCTGTCCGGCCTTGCCCGCCTTCGGGGCGACCATCAGGGAGACGCCGCCGGTGTGGGTGGTCAGGCACATCGAGCACATGCTGCGCCGGTTCTGCCAGGAGGCGGGGCCGGGGCTGCGCAGGACCAGGGCCTTCGGGTGGCCGTTCAGTTCGAGGACGAGACAGGCGCGTTCCGGGGACTGGGGGTCTCGCCAGCCGAGATAGTCCAGGTCGTCCCAGGGGTGGTCGGCCAGGTCGCGTGGGACGGACAGGCGCTTCGCCTCGCCCTTGGTGCAGTTCACGAACGCGGCGCGGATCTCTTGTTCGGTCAGCGGCTTCATGGGTGGCATGGTAAATTGCCTAAAGGTGTTAGGCAAATGAATTAGATGTTGTGGTGAATTGGAGCAAGGTTATGGCGCGCGTCGGGCTGACCACGGAACGTCTGGTCCTCGCGGGGGCGGAGCTGGCCGACGAGGTCGGCTTCGATCAGGTGACCGTCTCGGAGCTCGCCCGACGCTTCGACGTGAAGGTCGCGAGCCTGTACTCGCACGTGAAGAACTCCCAGGACCTCAAGACCCGGATCGCCCTGCTCGCCCTGGAGGAACTCGCCGACCGGGGCGCCGCCGCGCTGGCCGGACGGGCCGGCAAGGACGCCCTGGCCGCTCTCGCGAACGTCTACCGCGACTACGCCCGGGAGCACCCCGGCCGGTATGCCGCCGCCCAGTTCAGGCTCGATCCGGCAACGGCCGCCGCCAGCGCCGGCGGGCGGCACGCGCAGATGACGCGGGCGATCCTGCGTGGCTACGCGCTGACGGAGCCGGACCAGACACACGCCGTTCGGCTGCTGGGCAGCTTCTTCCACGGCTACGTCAGTCTGGAGATGGGGGGAGGGTTCAGCCACAGCGCCCCCGACACGCAGGAGACCTGGGTGCGGATGCTGGACGCCCTCGACGCGCTGCTGCGGAACTGGCCCGCGGGTGCGACAGAGACAGCTACCGCGCCCGCATCCACATCCACATCCGCCCCCTGACCGTCCCGCCGGAATCGTCCCGCCGGTCGATTCCGGCGCCCGAGAGTTCTGAGGGAGACCCCGAGGCCATGACCACCGACCACGACTGGATCACCACACCCGTCACCACACCCATCACCGCCGGCCTCCTGCGCGGTGCCCTCGACCTGGAGCCCACCGAACACGGTCTCCTCCCGCACCGGCTGCCCGCCCGGGCCCGCAGGCAGATCCCCGACGGACAGCTCACGATGGCCGAGGCCCAGCCCTCCGGTGTACGGCTGGTCTTCCGTACCCGGGCCACCGCCGTCGAACTGGACACGTTGCCCACCAAGCTCGTCTACGTGGGTGCGCCGCCGCGTCCGGACGGGGTGTACGAGTTGGTCGTCGACGGCCGGCCGGCCGGGCGGGGGAGAGTCGCCGGTGGCAACGCGAAGGTCGTCGACATGACCTCCGGAGCTGTCGAGACCCGATCCGGGGCGGTCGGGACCCTCCGTTTCGACGGTCTGTCCGACGGCGTCAAGGACGTCGAGATCTGGCTGCCGCACAACGAGATCACCGAACTCGTCGCCCTGCGCACCGACGCCCCCGTCGAGCCCGCGCCGGACCGGGGACGCAAGGTGTGGCTGCATCACGGCAGCTCGATCAGTCACGGTTCCGACGCCGCCGGGCCCACCTCCACCTGGCCCGCGCTCGCCGCCTCCCTCGCCGGTGTGGAACTGATCAACCTGGGGCTGGGCGGGAGCGCTCTGCTCGATCCGTTCACCGCGCGGGCCATGAGGGACACCGCCGCCGATCTGATCAGCGTCAAGATCGGGATCAACCTGGTCAACGCCGACGCGATGCGGTTGCGTGCCTTCGGCCCGGCGGTGCACGGCTTTCTCGACACCGTCCGTGACGGGCATCCCACCACGCCGCTGTTGGTCGTCTCGCCTCTTCTCTGTCCCATCCATGAGGACACGCCCGGGCCCACCGCCCCGGACTTCTCCGATCTCGGTGCGGGGCGGCTGCGGTTCGTGGCCATGGGGGATCCGGCGGAGCGCGCGAGCGGGAAACTGACGTTGCGTGTCATCCGCGACGAGCTGGCCCGGATCGTGGAGCAGCGGGCGGCCGAGGATCCGCACCTGCACCACCTGGACGGCCGGGGCCTCTACGGCGAGGCAGACTTCGCCGAGTTGCCGCTGCCCGACCAGCTCCACCCGGACGCCGCCACCCACCGCCGAATCGGCGAACGCTTCGCCGAGCTGGCCTTCACCGCCCAGGGTGCCTTCGCCTAGTTCGCTTACGCCTTCGCCCGGTTCACGGACGTCGTCGCCCGGTTCACGTACGCCGTCGGCTAGTTCACGTACGCGGGCGACACCGCCGCGGTGCTGATGCGGCGCGGCTTTCCCGTGCCGTCGGACGGGACGGTGTAGAGGTCGGCTCCGTAGTCGCCGGGGAGGGCGTAGACGATCGTGCGGTCGTCGCGCCAGACCACCTGGTCGTCGACGCTGCGGGACTCGGCCAGCGGGGTTTCGCGCATCGTGCGCAGGTCGAGGACGTACAGGTGCCAGGGGGCGTCCTTCGACAGGCCCGGCACGCGCTTCTTGTAGGCGACGCGCGTGCCGTCGGGGGAGAGGGACGGGCATTCGACGTTGGTGTGGAGGGTCGTGAGGGTGCGGGCCCGGAGGTCTCCCCGGACCAGGTACGTCCTGCCCTTCGTCGCCAGCGTCGCGTAGAACGTGCGGTCGTCGGCGGCGAACGTGACGCCCCAGAAGTTGACGTCCGCCGCGTGGTACGTCCTGCCGTCCTTCACGACGCGGAACGCCTCCAAGGAGGGAGTCAGTTTCCCCGTTCTCGTGTCCACGATCGCCGCACGCGTGGAGAAGTTCGTACCCGCGTACGAGTCGCCGCCGACGAAGGCCGTCCACGCGGCGTACCGGCCGCTGGGGGAGACGCGGGCGCGGGACGGGATGCCGGGGACGTCGTAGCGGGCCGTCTCGCGCAGGCGTGTGTCGAGGATGACGGCCCGGTAGGTGTCCTGCACCGGGCCGTGCACCGACTGGAGGCAGACGCCGGTGCCCGCGGCCGCGTAGAAGCGGAGGCATTTGACCTTCGACGCCGTGCGGGGCCCCGAGGGGTTCGACGCCGGGACCGTCGTCAGCTCGTCGCGGTGCGGGCCCCAGGCCATGTTCCGGAAGATCATGCGGCTCCCGGACCCGGTGGCGAGCGCGACCGTGCCCGCGGTGATCCTCGGGCCGCCGGGCTGGGTCTGGTTCTTGCGGTCCGCGCGGGCCGAGGCGTGCAGGACGGAGGCCGTGGCCACGCCCGCCAGGACGGCCAGCGCCGAGATCAGGACCAGGATGCGGGTACGGAGGGTCATGCGAGGCCTTCTGAAGGGGCGGAGGGGGTGGGACGGCGGAGTGTCAGCGCGAACAGGGCGCAGAGCGCCAGCGCCACCGTCGACGCCGTGAGCGCCGTACGGTCGCCCCAAGCCGTCCATGCCGCGCCGAAGCCGAGCGAGCAGACGAAACGGGCCAGGGCCTGGCCCGTCTGGACGAGGGCGAGACCGGACGAGCGCAGTTCCTCGGGCACGCTCTCCGAGGCCACTGCCATCAGTACGCCGTCGGTGGCGGCGTAGAAGCAGCCGTGCAGGAGCAGGACGGCGTACGGCAGTGCCGTTCCGTGCCAGGAGGTGAGCAGGAGGGCGTACGCGAGGAGCAGGGCGCCGTGACCGGCCAGGAACACCCGCCAGCGGCCGACCCGGTCCGCGAGGCGGCCGAGCGGGACGGCCAGGAGCAGGAAGGCCGCCGCCGTGCCGAGGGGCAGCAGCGCGAACCAGCGGTCCGGTACGCCCAGGCGCCGCTGGAGGAGCAGGTAGACGAAGGAGTCGCTGACCGTCGCGAGGCCCAGCAGGAGCGCGCAGAGGGTGACGCGGCGCAGGTCGGGGCGGGCGAGGAGGGCGAGGGCCGCGCGCAGGGTGGGGCGGGGTGCGGTGTCCCCGGAGATTCCCTGCGGTGCCGTCCCTGCCGCTCGTGAACGAGCGCCGTCGGCACCGGACTTCGTACGTGCGCCGTCGGTACCGGACTTCGTACGTGCGCTGTCGGCACCGGACTTCGTGCGCGTGCCGTTCGGCACGAACAGCACCAGGACCAGTACGCCGACCACCGCCACGCAGAAGCTCACCGTGAACACCGCGTCGTACCCGTCGACCGTGGCCCGCAGGATCAGGAAGGCCACGAGGGGACCGAACAGCGCCCCCGCCGTGTCCATCGCCCGGTGCACGCCGAACGCGCGCCCCCGTGTCTCCGGCGTGCTCGACAGCGAGATCAGCGCGTCGCGCGGGGCCGTGCGCAGGCCCTTGCCGGTGCGGTCGGCGGCCAGGATCAGGCCGATCGGGGTGAGCGTGTGGGCCAGGAGCAGCAGGGGCTTGCAGGCCGCCGAGAGGGCGTAGCCGAAGCCCGCCACCCATTTGTGGCGGCCGCCGCCGCGGTCGGCCAGGTGGCCCCCGATCAGCCGGACGAGTGCCGAGAAGCCGTTGTAGATGCCGTCCAGGAGGCCGAAGCCCAGCGGGGACAGGCCGAGGCCCGTCACCAGGTACAGGGGCAGTACCGCCGTGACCATCTCCGAGGAGACGTCGGTGATGAGACTGACCGCGCCGAGCGCCAGCACCGTGGGCGCGACCGCGGCACGGCGCCGTCCGGCACGAGGCCGGACGGCGCCTTCCGCGGACGCCGCACTCGTGGAGGCGCGGCTGTCCGCCACGTACATCTCAGGACGTCCAGATGCCGGTGATGTCCTTGCCGGAGGCGGCGTTGCCCGCGTGTGTCGACAGGCCCTGCGAGTCCTCCAGGGTGCGCAGCAGGTCGTAGTGGTTGTAGGTGGTCGAGCTGGTGGATCCCGCGGTCACCTGCTGGCCGTAGAACACGGTCGGGATCTTGTTGCCGCTGAGCCGGTTGTCCTCGTCGAAGGTGACGACGAGCAGGCTGTTGTGGGTCTTGGCCCAGGTCGCGTACGCGCCCAGCTTGTTCTTCAGCCAGGTGTCACCGGTCGACACCGAGCAGTCGTGCATGTCGCTGCACAGGTTGGGGACCACGAAGGAGACCTGCGGAAGCGTCGTGTAGTCCGTCGGGAACTGGGTGAAGGTCTTCGCGGTCGACGTCGGTACGTTGCTGAAGCCGAACCACGGGTTGTGCTTCTGCGCGTAGTTGCCGCTGCTGCACGTCGTGGAGCCCTGGCTGGGCAGCGTCTCGTTGTAGCTCGCCCAGGTCCTGCCCGCCGCGATCACCTCGGAGGCGAGGTTCGCGGCGGAGGAGAAGCCGGGGGTGACACAGCTGTCGTCCGTGACGCCCTGGGTGGAGCCGGAGAAGAGGGCGTAGTAGTTGGGCTGGCTCGGGTGCGTCTCGGCGTACGACGAGGTGAGGTTGGCGCCGCCGGTCTTGAGCGAGTTGATGTACGGGGCGCTGGAGGAGCCGATCACCTGGCTGTACGCGTGGTTCTCGAAGACCACGACGACCACGTGGTCCGGGGTCGGTACCCCGGCCGCGGCGTGCGCGGTCGTGGAGCCGCCGAGGCCGGTCCACAGGCCCACCGCGGCTGCGGTGAAGGCGAGGGCGGACGCCACGACGGCACGACTGCGGCGGTACACGTTTCTGCCGGACACTTCAGACCTCCGGTGGGGGGAAGACGACGGTGGCGGTGCGGACAGAGCATGCACACGCCAACATTCCCCTGTGCCAAGCCACCCAACCGGCGGGGTGAAGACCTGATGAACTGCTCGCCTCCCGGCCTGCGCGGTCGTCGCCACCCCCCCTGCCTTCTTACTTTTCTTACCTTCCTCGCCGCTCGCACGGGCCACCTCCAAGGACACCTTCCACGGAAGCCGATTCCGGCGCGGGGCGCCACCGTGGGGACCGGGGTTAGGCTCGGGCTCGTACGACCTTGATCGGACCGGTCGTGCCACCTGATCCGACGGGAGGGCCCAGGATGATGGCGCCGGGGCGCAGGAGCAGTACCTTCACGCGGCTGCTGCGACACGGCTTCACCGATCCGTCGGCCGCCGAGCGGCTCCTGGACGGTGCGGAGCTCGAGCCCGTACGGTCCGATCCGGTGCTCCTCGACGCGCTCGGCGCCACCGCCGATCCCGATCTCGCGCTGCTCGGGCTCGTCCGGCTCGTCGAGGCGCAGGACGGCCACATCGCCGAGCGGGAACTCCTCGACACCCTGATCGCGGCCAAGCCGCTGCGTGACCGGCTGCTCGGCGTCCTCGGTGCCTCCGCCGCCCTCGCCGACCACCTCGCCCGGCACCCGCGCGACTGGCAGGAGCTCGTGACGTACGAGCCGCAGGACCTCCACCCCGGGGTACGGGAGTTCGAGCGGGGGCTGGCGCAGGCGACCGATCCCGTCGCCCTGCGCGTCGCCTACCGGCGCTGCCTGCTGTCCATCGCCGCACGCGACGTGTGCGGCACCACCGACCTCGCCCAGACCGCCGCCGAACTCGCCGACCTCGCCACGGCCACCCTGCGCGCCGCGCTCGCCATCGCCGGCAGAGCCGCGCCCGACGACGTCGCGCTGTGCCGGCTCGCGGTGGTCGCGATGGGGAAGTGCGGGGGCCACGAGCTGAACTACGTGTCCGACGTCGATGTCATCTTCGTGGGGGAGGCGGTGGAAGGGGCCGACGAGCGCAAGGCGCTGCAGGCCGCCACCCGGCTCGCCTCCCACATGATGCGGATCTGTTCCGAGACCACCGTCGAGGGCAGTATCTGGCCCGTCGACGCGAATCTGCGGCCCGAGGGGCGGAACGGGCCGCTGGTACGGACCCTGAGCAGCCACCTCGCCTACTACCAGCGGTGGGCCAAGACCTGGGAGTTCCAGGCCCTGTTGAAGGCGCGGCCGGTGGCCGGGGACCTCGGACTCGGAGAGGAGTACGTGGCCACGCTGGCGCCCCTGGTGTGGCACGCCGCAGAGCGGGAGAACTTCGTCGCCGACGTACAGAAGATGCGGCGGCGGGTCGTGGAGAACATCCCCGTCGCCGAGATCGACCGCGAGCTGAAGCTCGGACCGGGAGGACTGCGCGATGTCGAATTCGCGTTGCAGCTCCTCCAGTTGGTGCACGGGCGGGCCGACACCTCACTGCGCAGCGGGACCACGCTGGACGCGTTGAAGGCACTCGCGGCCGGTGGGTATGTCGGGCGGGCCGACGCCGTGCAGCTCGACGACGCCTATCGGTTCCTGCGGTCCATGGAGCACCGCATACAGCTCTACCGGCTGCGGCGGACTCATCTGGTGCCCGAGGACGATGCCGATCTGCGGCGCATCGGGCGGTCGCTCGGTCTTCGGGCCGATCCCGTCGTCGAGCTGAACCGTGAGTGGAAGCGGCACGCGGCTGTCGTACGGCGGCTGCACGAGAAGTTGTTCTACCGGCCGCTGCTCGACGCCGTGGCCCAACTCGCCCCGGGCGAGAGCCGGCTGAGTCCCAACGCGGCGCGGGAGCGGCTCGTCGCCCTCGGGTACGCCGATCCGGCCGCGGCGCTGCGGCATCTGGAGGCGCTGGCTTCCGGGGTCTCGCGGAAGGCCGCGATCCAGCGGACCCTGCTGCCCGTGCTGTTGGGGTGGTTCGCGGATTCCGCCGACCCCGACGCCGGGTTGCTGAACTTCCGCAAGGTGTCGGACGCCCTGGGCAAGACCCCTTGGTATCTGCGGCTGTTGAGGGACGAAGGGGCCGCGGCGGAGAACCTGGCGCGGGTGCTGTCGGCCGGGCGGCTCGCCCCGGACCTGCTGATGCGGGCGCCGGAGGCCGTCGCGCTGCTCGGCGACGGGGACGGGGGCGGGCTCGAACCGCGCAGCCGTGCGCATCTGGAACAGGAGATCCTCGCCGCGGTGAGGCGGGCCGACGGGGGCGAGCAGGCGGTGACCGCCGCGCGGGGTGTGCGGCGGCGGGAGCTGTTCCGTACGGCCGCCGCGGACATCGTCGCCTCGTACGGCACCGAGGAGACGCCGGCCGTCGCCGATCAGGGCGCGCTGGTGGATCAGGTGGGCGGTGCCGTGTCCGACCTGACGGCGGCGACGCTGGCGGGGACCCTGCGGGCCGTGGTGCGGGACAAGTGGGGGGACACGCTGCCCACGCGCTTCGCCGTCATCGGGATGGGGCGGTTCGGGGGGCACGAGCTCGGTTACGGGTCCGATGCGGATGTGCTGTTCGTGCATGAGCCCCGGGAAGGTGTCGACGAGCAGGAGGCATCCCGGGCGGCCAACGCGGTTGTCTCGGAGATGCGGCGGTTGCTTCAGGTGTCCAGCGCGGATCCGCCCTTGCTGATCGACGCCGATCTGCGGCCCGAGGGGAAGTCCGGGCCTTTGGTGCGGACGCTGAACTCCTACGAGGCCTACTACCGGCGATGGTCGTTGGTGTGGGAGTCGCAGGCACTCCTGCGGGCCGAGTTCGTCGCGGGGGACGAGGACCTGGGGCGGCGGTTCATCGAGCTGGTCGATCCGTTGCGGTATCCCGCGGAGGGGCTCGGTGACGACGCCGTACGGGAGATCCGGCGGCTGAAGGCCCGGATGGAGTCGGAGCGGATGCCCCGCGGGGCCGATCCGACGCTGCACACCAAGCTGGGGCGGGGCGGGCTGTCCGACGTGGAGTGGACCGTGCAGCTGTTCCAGTTGCAGCACGGGTGGGTGGAGCCGGGGCTGCGGACCACCCGGACCCGGGAGGCGCTGGGCGCGGCGTGCGCGGCGGGGCTGGTGTCCGGGGAGGACGCGGCCATCCTGGACGAGGCGTGGGTGCTGGCCACGCGGGTGCGCAACGCGGTGATGATGGTGCGGGGGCGGGCCGGGGACACGTTTCCCTCCGACGGGCGTGAACTCGCCGCGGTCGGGCGGTACTTGGGGTACGGGCCCGGTCATGTCGGCGACATGCTCGAGGACTACCGGCGGATCACTCGGCGGGCTCGGGCCGTGGTGGAGGTGCTGTTCTACGGGGCGTGAGCGTGGGGGGCCGGCGAACCGGCGCGGCCCCTTCCGTTCGGGGGCGAGTGCGAGTGCGAGTGCGGGTGCGGGTGCGGGTGGCTGCCACTCCGGCCAGGACCACCGCCATGCCCACCAGGGTGCGGGGGCCGATCGTCTCGTTCAGGACCAGGGCGCCGAGCGTCACCGAGACCACGGGGAGCAGGTAACCGACCGTGGCCGCGCTGGTGGGGCCCTCTTCGGCGATCATGCGGTAGTTGAGGTAGAAGGTCAGGCCGGTGGAGAAGACGCCGAGGACGGTGACCGCCAGCAGGGCCGTGCTGTCGGGGTGGCTGGGGGCCGCCGTGGGGAGGGCCAGGGTCGTCCACGCCGTCGCCATGAGGAGTTGGGCCGCCGATACGGCCAGGGGGGCGCCGCGGGGGGTGAGATGGCGGGCCATGTAGGTGAAGGCGATCGCATAGCTGGCCGCGGCGGCCAGGAGGGCCCCGGCGCCCCAGCCGGCCAGGCCGCCGTGCTGCCAGGGGGCGAAGATCAGCAGGACGCCCGCGAAGCCGAGGAGCAGGCCGGTCAGGCGGAGGGGGTGGAGAGCGCGGTCCGTGCCGAGAACCGCGCCCAGCAGGAGCGACCAGAGGGGAGTGGTCGCGTTCATGACGCCCGCGATCCCCGAGTCGACCGTCTGCTCGCCGAGCGCGAAGAGCGCGAAGGGGATCGCGTTGCAGAACAGCGCCGCGACGGTCACATGGAGCCAGAGGGCGCGGGAGCGAGGGAGGCGCTGGTGCGCCCCGCGGGCCAGGAGCAGGAGGACCGCCGTGCCCAGGGCGCAGCGCGCGAGGGTGAGGTGGGCGGGGGACAGGCCGTGGTCGAGGGCCACCTTGATCCAGAGGAAGCCGGAGCCCCAGAGGAGCGCCAGGGTGGCCATGCGGAGCGAGGAGCGGAGGGGGGAGCGGCGGGAGGAGGGCGAGGCGGTGACGGGGCTTGCCATGCGTCCTACCGTCCGTGGTTTTTGGATTGAGGACAAGTGAAGTGTTTTGCATGCACTGTTAAGGTGTGCTTCATGCTTGATGTGCGGCGTATGCAGGTGCTGCGGGCTGTGGTCAGCAGCGGGTCGGTGACGGCGGCCGCGGCGGATCTCGGGTACACGCCGTCCGCCGTCAGTCAGCAGATCGGGGCGCTGGAGAAGCAGGCGGGGACCGAGCTGCTGGAGCGGGTCGGGCGCGGGGTGCGGCCCACCGCGGCGGGGCTGCTGCTGACCGAGTACGCGGACGCCATCGGGCGGCAGGTCGCCGAGGCGGAGACCGCCCTCGCGGATCTGCGGGCGGGGCGGACGGGGCGGCTCGCGGTGCGGTACTTCGCCACGGCCGGGGCCGCGCTGGTCGCTCCCGCCGTTGCGCGGTTTCGGCGTGAGCACCCCGGCGTACGGGTGGAGTTGAAGCTGATCGACGTGGAGGATCCGCTGCCCGACGTGAAGGAGGGGCGGGCCGATCTCGCCCTGGTGGTGCGGGCCGACGGTACCGGTCCCGAGGGCATCCGGCTCGTACGTCTGCTCGATGATCCGTACCGGGTCGTGCTGCCCAGAGGGCATCGGCTCGCGGGGCGGCGGCTGCTCGAACTGGCGGAGCTGGCGGATGAGCCGTGGGTCGGGAGCGAGTGGCCGGGGCCCTGTCTCGACGCCCAGTTGGACGCCTGTGCGGCTGCCGGGTTCCGGCCCTCGTTCGCGGTGCAGAGCGAGGACTACGCCACCGCTCAGGGATTCGTGGCGGCAGGGCTCGGAGTGAGTCTGGTTCCCCGGCTCGGGCTGGGGAGCCGGCACCCCGGTGTGGTGGTGCGCAAGGTGCGCGCTCCTGAGCCGGTGCGGGTCCTCTACGCGGCGGTGCGGGAGGCGGGTCCCGGCGCGGCCGAACGGCCGGCGCTGAGTGGACTGCTGGACGCGCTCCGGGGCGCGGCCCACCCCGACCGGTGACGGCTCATGGCGGCTCCGGCTCCAGGCGCTGGAGGGTCGCGAGACGGGACGTATCGCTCCGGTGGACGGCGAACGGGCCCGTCGGTCACCGACGGGCCCGTTCGACGACAGCTCCGGGTGTCATGCCTCCAGTGGCACCAGGGGCGCGCCACGCGTCCCCGGAACCCAGCGGGGCAGGGCGTAGGGCAGAGCCCCGTACCAGAGGCGGGCGACCGTGAAGCCGAAGGCCAGGCACAGCATGCCGCCCACCGCGTCCAGCCAGAAGTGGTTGGCGGTGGAGACGATGACCAGCAGTGTGGCCGCCGGATACAGCAGACCCAGGACGCGCACCCACGGCACCGAGGCCAGGGCGAAGATGGTCAGACCGCACCACAGGGACCAGCCGATGTGCATCGACGGCATCGCGGCGTACTGGTTCGACATGTGCTTGAGGTCCCCGGAGGCCATGGAACCCCACGTGTGGTGGACGACCACCGTGTCGACGAAGTCGCCGCCGATCATCAGGCGGGGCGGGGCCAGCGGGAAGAAGTAGTAGCCGAGCAGGGCCACCGCAGTGGTGGCGAAGAGCGCGAGGCGCGCCGCCGCGTACCGGCCGGGGTGGCTGCGATAGAGCCACACCAGGACCCCGAGCGTCACGACGAAGTGCAGCGTCGCGTAGTAGTAGTTCATCCCGATGATCAGCCATGTCACCGAGTTCACGGCGTGGTTGACCGACTGCTCGACGGCGATCCCGAGGTGGTGCTCCATGCGCCACAGCCAGTCGGCGTTGCGCAGCGCCTCCTGCTTCTGCTCGGGCACGGCGTTGCGGATCAGTGAGTACGTCCAGTAACTCACGGCGATGAGCAGGATCTCGAACCAGAAGCGGGGGCGACGCGGGGTGCGCAGCCGGCGCAGGAACGCCTTCCCCGCGTTCTCCTCCGCGACGGGGCGTGGAGCGGCCCGGTCCTGGCCTTCCAGTGTCGTCACGGTCGTCTCACCCATAGGCACAAAGTCTGCCAGAAAAGCGTTCCGCGACCGATCATCCCTTGGTTGGGTCCTGGCCGCACGTTCTACGACAGGAGGAGTCCTCCGCGCAACGTATGCGCTCCTCCTTAGGGACGATTCCGGTCCCCAGGGGCCGAAGCGGTCGAACCGCGCACCACCAGCTCCGGCATGAACACGAATTCACTGTGCGGCGCCGGAGTTCCACCGATCTCCTCCAGCAACGTCCGCACGGCGGCCTGCCCCATGGCCGGGACCGGCTTGCGGATCGTCGTCAGGGGTGGGTCGGTGAAGGCGATCAGCGGGGAGTCGTCGAAGCCGACGACCGATATGTCCTTTGGCACCTCCAGGCCCCGCTGGCGCGCCGCCCTTATCGCGCCGAGGGCCATCATGTCGCTCGCGCAGACCACCGCCGTGCACCCCCGGTCCATGAGGGCGGTGGCCGCGGCCTGGCCGCCCTCCAGGGTGTACAACGAGTGCTGGACGAGTCGCTCCTCGATGTCGGCCGGGCTCAGCCCCAACTGCTCCTGCATCGTGCGCACAAAGCCCTCGATCTTCCGCTGCACGGGCACGAACCGCTTCGGACCCAGGGCGAGTCCGATGCTGGTGTGCCCGAGCGAGACGAGGTGCGTGACCGCGAGGGCCATCGCCGCGCGGTCGTCCGGGGAGATGAAGGGCGCCTGGACCTTCGGCGAGAAACCGTCGACCAGGACGAACGGGACGCCCTGGGCGCGCAGCTGCTCGTAGCGCTGCATGTCCGCCGAGGTGTCGGCGTGCAGACCGGAGACGAAGATGATGCCGGCGACGCCCCGGTCCACCAGCATCTCCGTCAGCTCGTCCTCGGTGGAGCCGCCCGGCGTCTGGGTGGCGAGGACCGGGGTGTAGCCCTGGCGGGTCAGGGCCTGGCCGATGACTTGCGCCAGGGCCGGAAATATGGGGTTCTCCAGCTCCGGGGTGATCAGGCCCACCAGGCCCTCGCTGCGCTGCCGCAACCGGACCGGGCGCTCGTAGCCCAGGACGTCGAGCGCGGCCAGGACGGACTGGCGGGTGGTCGCGGCGACGCCCGGCTTCCCGTTCAGGACGCGGCTGACAGTCGCCTCGCTGACCCCCGCCTGGGCTGCGATGTCGGCAAGCCGTGTGGTCACAGGATTGGACTGTACCGGTCGCATCTCAGACTGCCCACCAGACCGTTGAATCTGCGGGCAGTTCGGTCGTTTCGGTACCCGGCTCGACGTCCGCGCTGGCGAGCAGCAGGGTGCCCGGGGTGGGCAGCGGGAGGGGGGCCGCGGTGAGGTTCACCGTGCAGACGAAGGAGCCCTCGGCGGTGTCCCGGCGGAAGGCGAGGACCCCGTCGGGCGTCGGCAGCCAGGTCACCTGGCGGCCCGCGCCGAGCGCCGGGTGCTCGCGGCGCACGGCGAGCGCGCTGCGGTAGAACTCCAGCGTCGAGGTGGGGTCGCCCTCCTGCGCCTCGACCGTGAGGTTCTTCCAGGAGGCCGGCTGCGGCAGCCAGCTCGGGCCGCCCTCGACCGGGCCGAAGCCGAACGGCGCGACCTCGCCGGACCACGGCAGCGGCACCCGGCAGCCGTCGCGGGTGCCGTCCTGGCCCGCGCTGCGGAAGAACGCCGGGTCCTGGCGGACCTCGTCGGGCAGGTCGACGACCTCGGGCAGCCCGAGCTCCTCGCCCTGGTAGAGGTACGCCGAGCCGGGCAGCGCCAGCATGAGCAGGGTCGCCGCCCGGGCCCGGCGCAGACCACGCGCCTCGTCCCCTTCCGCGAGACGCGTGGAGTGCCGTACCACGTCGTGGTTGGAGAGGACCCAGGTCGCGGGCGCGTGCACGCTGTTCATGGCGCCGAGCGAGCGGTCGATGACCTCGCGCAGGTCCGCCGCGTTCCAACCGGTGGTCAGATAGGAGAAGTTGAAGGCCTGGTGCAGCTCGTCCGGGCGCAGGTAGAGGGCGCTGCGCTCGACGGTCGGCGTCCATGCCTCGGCGACCGCGATGCGCTCACCCGCGTACTCCTCCAGGATGCGCCGCCAGCTGCGGTAGATCTCGTGCACGCCGTCCTGGTCGAAGTACGGCACGGCCTCGGTGCCCAGCAGCTTGACCTGCTCGTCGTGGCCGATGTCCGGCAGACCCGCCGCCTTGACGAGGCCGTGGGCGACGTCGATGCGGAAGCCGTCGATGCCGAGGTCCAGCCAGAAGCGCAGGATGGAGCGGAACTCGTCGTGGACGGCCGGGTGGTCCCAGTTGAAGTCGGGCTGCTCGGGCGCGAACAGGTGCAGGTACCACTCGCCGTCCTCGACGCGGGTCCAGGCAGGCCCGCCGAAGATGGACTCCCAGTCGTTGGGGGGCAGTTCGCCGTTCTCCCCCTTGCCGGGACGGAAGTGGAAGCGCTCCCGGATCGGCGAACCCGGGCCCTCGCGCAGCGCCTGCTTGAACCACTCGTGCTGGTCCGAGCAGTGGTTGGGCACCACGTCGACGATCACCCGCAGCCCCAGCCCGTGCGCGTCCCGCACCAGGTCGTCGGCGTCCGTGAGGTTGCCGAACATCGGGTCCACCGCGCGGTAGTCGGCCACGTCGTAGCCCGCGTCCGCCTGTGGGGAGGCGTAGAAGGGGGACAGCCACACCGCGTCGACGCCGAGTTCCTTCAGGTACGGGAGCCGGGCCCGGACGCCCGGCAGGTCACCCATGCCGTCGCCGTTGCCGTCCGCGAAGCTGCGCGGATAGACCTGGTAGATGACCGCGTCGCGCCACCACTCCCGGCGCCCGGAGGCGGCGGAGGAGGCGTCGGTGGGGAGTGCGTCGGTGACGTGCTGGGTCATGGATTCCCTTAGGGGTGCGGGGGGAACGACGGAGGCGCTTGCTGAGTACGAGGGGGCCGCTAAGTGCGGGCGGGCCGTCAGGATTTCGTCCCTCCGGCCGTCAGTCCGGAGACCAGGCTGCGCTGCACCAGCATGAAGACGAGGGCCGCCGGAAGGGTGATGATGATCGCCGTGGCCGAGGTCCACGCCCAGTCGGGCCGCTGGTCCTGCGCGAAGGTGCGGATGCCGACGGCGAGCGTGTAGTGGTCGGACTGCATGAACTGCGTGGCGTACGCGACCTCGCCCCAGGCGGTGAGGAAGCTGTAGAACGCGGTCACTGCGAGGCCCGGCTTGGCCAGCGGCACGATCAGCCGCCAGAACGTGCCGAACGGGGTGAGCCCGTCGACCCGGCCCGCCTCGTCTATCTCCTTGGGGATGGTGTCGAAGTACCCCTTCATCATCCAGGCGCAGAACGGCACCGCCGTCGTCGCGTACGCCAGGATCAGACCGAGGTAGTTGTCCAGCAGGTTCAGCTCGGACATAAGCAGGTAAAGCGGCACGATCAGCACGATACTGGGGAACATCTGCGTGACCAGGAAGGTCCACATCAGCTGCCTGCTGCCGGGGAACTTCATCCGGGACACCGCGTATCCGGCGGTCGCCGCGAGGAAGACGCCGAGCACGGTGGTGCCGCCCGCCACGACGACGGTGTTCAGGAACCACTTCGGCAGGTCCGTCTGGGACAGCACGTCGCTGTAGTTGTGCAGGCTGAGGTGCGAGAACACCTCGCTCGGCTGCTGCCAGGCGTTCTTCGGGCCGAGCGAGATGAACAGGATCCACATCACCGGGAAGGCCGCGATCACCGTGGCGACGATCAGCGTGCCGTGCAGGGCGATCGAGGAGCCGAGGCTGCGTTCCTCGCGGCCGCGCACCTTGCGGGGGGCGGTCACGGCGGACCGGCCGGCGGTGGCGGTCGCGGAGGACTCGTGGGTTGCTGCGGTCATGGCGAGGGCTCCTTACGCCTGCTCGGACTTCAGGGTGCTGCGGCGGTAGAAGGTCGAGAAGGCCAGCAGGAGCGCGAGGATGATGATCCCGTACGTCGCCGCGCCCGCGTAGTCCGAGACGCCGGTGAACGCCTTGCGGAAGGCGAAGGTGACGAGGATGTCGGCGTCGCCGCTCGTGTTGTTGCCCAGCAGCAGGTAGATGATGTTGAACATGTTGAACGTCCAGATGCAGCCCAGCAGGATCACGGTGTTGGTCACCGGACGCAGGCCGGGCAATGTGACGTTCACGAAGCGCTGCCAGGGGGAGGCACCGTCCATCTCGGCGGCCTCGTACAGCTCCTTGGGGATGGACTGCAGACCGCCCAGGATCGCGACCATGTTGAAGGGGACGCCGACCCATACGTTCACCATGATGACGGCGACCTTCTGGGCGAGCGGGGTGCCGAGCCAGTCCTGGGCCGGCAGGCCGAACGCGGTGATGATCTCGTTGAAGACGCCGTACTGGGAGTTGAGCATCAGCCGCCAGGCGAAGACGCCGATGAACGACGGAACCGCCCACGGCAGGATCAGCATCGCGCGGTAGAAGCCCCGGAAGCGGACCTTGCGGTTGAGGAGCACGGCGAGGCCCATGCCGAGGCCGACCATCACCCCCACGCCGACCACGGTCCAGATGATCGTCCACCACAGGCGCGGGTAGAAGTCGCTGTCCGCGCCCGACAGCACGTGCCAGTAGTTGTCGAGGCCCACGAACTTGTACGTGGCCGGGCGGTGGAAGGCGCCGATGGTGGACGCCACGTTCGACTCGTTGGCGTCGGTCAGCGACTGGTAGAAGCCGTATCCGAGCGGATACAGGACGAGGACGGTGAGGACGATGGCGACCGGGGTCACCATGGCCCAGGCGTACCAGTACTTGTCCCAGGACCGCCGGAGCGCCGAAACGCGTGGGGGGCGCGCGGCGTTCTTGCCGGGCGCTGGCTGGTCGGTCTTCTCGGTGCTCGCTGCGGTCGTCATCCTCATCGGCTCTTTCGCGGCGGAAATGCGGAGGTCTGGGGCGGGGGAGATCTGGCGCCCCGGGGTCTGGAGGCCCCGGGGCCCGTGGTCCCGGTGGGCCCGGGGTCCGGTGGGCCCAGGGTCCGGGGGCCCGTGGATCGGTGGGCCCGGGGTCGGGTGGATCCGGGGTCCGGTGGGCCCAGGGTCCGTGGGCCGGTGGATCCGGGGGTCGGTGGGTCCGCGGGGCCGGGGGCCCGTGGGCCCGGGGCCGGTGGATCCGGGGTCTGGGGGCTGGTGGGCCCCGGGTCCAGGGATCCGGTGGGTCCTGGGTCCAGAGGCCTGGGGGTCAGGGTCTGGTGGTCTTGTGGATCAGGGGTCCAGGGGCGGGTCGACGCGGGATCCGGGGAGTCTGGGGGGCTGAGGGTCTGGGGGTCTGGTCAACCCGGGTCTAGGGCCCGGGATCCCGTGGGCCCGGGGGCCCGGGGGCCCGAAGTCCGCGGCCTGATGGATCCGGGATCCGGTGGGTCCGGGGTCCAGAGTCCTGGGCCTGCGGATCCGGGACTCGGCCGACCCGCGGGGCCAGGGCCTTGAGGGTCGGGTGGATCCGGGGTCCAGGGTCCGGTGGGTCCGGGACTCGGGGTCTGGTCAATCCCTGGGGCCAGTGCCCCGGGGGCCTGGTGGACCCGAGGTCCGGGGCCTGGTCGGTCCGGGATCCGGGTCCGGGGGTCCCGTGCCTGGTGGGCCCGGGGTCCGGTGGGTCCGGGATCCGGGACTCGGGGTCTGATTAACCCCGGGGGCCTGGTGGGCCCGGGTTCCGGGGATCCGGGTCCGGGGTTCCAAGGCCTGGTGGGCCCGGGGTCCGGTGGGTCCGGGGGCCAGGGCCTGGTCGGTCCGGGGCCCGGTGGGGTCGGTGATCCTGAGGGAAGCGGTGACCGCAGCCCCGGGGGAGCCCCGTTCGGGGCGGCAGCGGGGAAAACGTTCCCCGGGGCTGCGTGTTCTTCGGTTACCGGTGGATCAGGGGTTGCCCGGTCAGCCGATGGTGTAGCCGGGCAGGAGCTTCTGGAACTCCTTGGCGGTGGCGTCGAGACCGGTCTTGACGTCCTCGCCGCCCTGAAGGATCTTCACGTAGTTCTGCGCGAGCGGCGTGAAGAGCGAGCCGACCTGCGGCAGCGCGACGCGCGGACGGGCGGTCTGCTCCAGGATCGGCTTGAAGCCGGCGATCTTGGCGTCCGCCGTGACCTCGGCCGTGTACGCCGACTTGCGGGTCGGCAGCGTGCCGGTGCCCTTGGCGATCTCGACCTGGCTGTCGGTCGAGGTCATGAACTGGGTGAAGAGGTACCCGGCGTCCAGGTTCTTGGAGCCCTGGTAGACCGCGAGGTTGTGACCGCCGGTCGGCGCCTGGGCCTTGCCACCGGGGCCGGCCGGGACGGGCGCGTAGCCGAGGTTGGTCTCCTTGCCCTTGAAGGCGCTGCCGCTCAGGTCCTCGCTGACCGACCAGGGACCCTGGACCAGCATGGCGACCTTGCCGGTCTTGAACGCCGTCTGCATGTTCTGGTAGGCGTTGGCGTAGTCGACCTTCATCGACGCCTCGTCCTGGATCTTCTTCGCCGTGGTGATCGCGGTGACGGCGTTGGCGTCGGAGATGGTGATCTTCTTGGCCGAGGTGTCGGCCATGTCCGCGTTGTTGCTGTAGAGCAGCGGGAGCAGGAAGTACGAGTCCGGGTTGAGGTACGTGCCGTACGCCCCGGTCTTCTTCTTGATGGTCTTCGAGTCGGAGATGAACTCGTCCCAGGTGGTCGGCGGCTGCGCGATGCCGGCCTTCTTCAGGAGGTCCTTGTTGTAGAGGAGACCCAGGGTGTCGGTGACCGAGGGGACACCGTACGTCTTGCCGTTGTACTTGGTGGTGTTCAGCGGGCCCGAGTTGAAGTCCGAGGTGTCCTTCAGCGCGATCGTGCCGTCGAGGGGGGCGATGTAACCGAGCGAGGCGTACTCGGCCATCAGGCCGACGTCGGTGCGGACGACGTCCGGGGCACCCTTGCCACTCTTCGCCGCCGACTTGAACTTCTGCTCGACGTCGCTGAACGGGACGCTCTGGTAGTTCACCTTGATCTTCGGGTACTTGGCCTCGAACTTCTTGATGAGAGCCTTGTACGTCGGGGCTTCGGTCGCCGCGTCCGATGTGTCCCAGTACGTGATCGTCCCGGAAATGTCACCTGCGGCCTTCGGCTTGCTCGACGAGTTGCCGTCGGAACCACCACAGGCGGTCGCGGTCAGCGCGATGACGGTCACCGCGGCGGCGATCGATATGCCACGTCGCATATGAACTCCTAGAAGAGGGTTTGCCCGGATCTTCCCTTGGGAGGACCGCGGGTGCCGTCTGTCCCATCGACGGCCGCCGGGCTGGGGAGGAAACTAACAGCGCTGCAAGTCCTTGCGAAAGACGTTGCAAGGAAATTTCCGCAAGATCCCGCAAGCGTGACGTTCCCGTTACCGCAAGGTGTCGCAAAGAGGTCGCAAAGAGGAAAGCGCCGTATCGGGTATGTCCGATACGGCGCATTCGGTACGGGCTCCCTACGGCCTTCCGTACAGGCTTCCGCGCGGCTCGCGGAAGCCGCTCAGCAGCTGGTCCTGCCCGCGTAGAGCGCCAGCGCCGTGTTCGCGCCGAGAGTCGCCGTGAACTGCCCGGAGCCGTTCACCGTGACGCTGGTGTTGTTCTGGACATTGCAGTACGTCCCCGCCGCGAGGGAGGTCTGATAGGTCCGGGTCAGCGAGCCCGACTCGTGGTTGATGGCCACGTACCCCTTGGCACCGCGGCCGAAGGCGATCGCGTCGTTGCCGTCGTCCCACCAGTCGGTGACCGACTGGCCCCGGGTGGCGTTGCGGAAGGCGACCATCGACTTGATCTCCGGCCAGGCGTGCTGGCACTTCCAGCCGTCCTGCCAACAGGCGTTGACCGTGCCGCCGCCCGGCGGGCCGGCGTCCACGTCCGACCACTCGTAGCCGGAGTTGATGTCCGGGGCGCCGTACGGGTAGGCGAGCATGAAGACGTTGGCGAGGGTGTAGTTCGCCCCGTCCTTGTAGTTGAGCGTCGAGCCGTTGCGTTCGGTGTCGTGGTTGTCGACGAACACGCCCGCGACGGAGCTGCTCATATAGCCCCAGCCCTCGCCGTAGTTCTTCAGATAGGCGAGGTTCTCGTTGTTGAAGACCCGCTTGAGGTCGTAGGCGTACCGGAACTCCTGCACGTCGCCGTTGCCGGTGTACTCGGTCGGCTGGACCGCCTCCCCGGCGCCGTAGATGACCTCCTGCTTCCAGTACACCGACGGATTGGTCAGCCGCGACTTGATGTTGGCGAGGTCGGTCGCCGGGATGTGCTTGGCCGCGTCGATGCGGAAGCCGTCCACGCCGTACGCGAGCAGGCTGTTCATGTATCCGGCGATGGTCTTGCGGACGTACTCCTCGCCGGTGTCCAGGTCGGCGAGCCCGACGAGCTCGCAGTTCTGCACGTTGGCGCGGTTGGTGTAGTCGCTGACCGTCGCCGTGCAGTCGTCCATGTCGTACGAGGAGTACAGGCCCGGATAGTTGTACTTCGTGTACGAAGAGCCGCCGGTACCGGTGCCGGAACCCGCCGCCATGTGGTTGACGACCGTGTCCGCCACGACCTTCACGCCTGCCGCGTGACAGGTGTTGATCATGTTCTGGAAAGCGGTCGCGTCACCGAGCCGCCCGGCGATCCTGTAGCTCACCGGCTGGTACGAGGTCCACCACTGCGAGCCCTGTATGTGCTCGGCGGGTGGCGAGACCTGGACGTAGCCGTAACCGGCCGGGCCCAGCGTGTTGGTGCATTCCTTGGCGACCGAGTCGAACTTCCACTCGAACAGAACGGCGGTGACGTCCTTCGTGCCCGGCGGGGAAGCCGCCGCGACACCTGGGGGGAGGGCCACCGAGACCGCCAGGCCCGCCGCGAGGGCGAACGAGGCGGCAAGTGTCTTCCTGGCCATGTTTCTTGCCATGTGGGTGCTCCTGCACTTCGTCGTGCGGGTGGGGGGAACGGAAGCTATCCGTTGGTTCGGGTTTCAGCAAGATGTCGAAAGAACTTCCAACGCGTGTATTGACGCGGCCCCTTGACCGCGCCCACTCTCGCACCGCGGTCAACTTGCTTCCCCAGCAACCCAGTTGATCGCATTCCCGCACCTCCGACCCCCGCAAGGAGTTGCCGTCATGCGCTGGATCAGATCACGGGCGTTACCCCTGGCCGCAGCCGGACTGCTGGCCCTCGGCGGAGCCGCCGCGCTGCCCGCCCCGGCCGCCCACGCCGCCGTCTCCGACACCGGCATCCCCAACGGCGATGTGATCGCCAACCTCTGGGAGTGGAACTGGAAGTCGGTCGCCACCGAGTGCACGAACGTGCTCGACCCGGCCGGCTACGGGGCGGTCCAGGTCGCCCCGCCCGCGGAGTCGCTGAAGCAGACGAACTACTACTGGTGGGACGTCTACCAGCCCTACGCCTACAACCTGAACAGCCGCTTCGGTACCGCGGCCCAGTTCAAGACCATGGTCGACACGTGTCACGCGGCCGGCATCAAGGTCTACACGGACGCCGTGATCAACCACACCGCCGCCCAGACGGGCACCGGCTACAACGGCACGGTCATCACCAACAAGTACGACACCCCCGACTACGACCCCGCCGACAGTGACGACTGCACGAAAACCATCTCCAACTGGTCCGACCGGTACGAGGTCCAGCACTGCGAACTGCTCGGCCTGCCCGACCTGGACACCGCCGAGAGCGGCGTCCGCACGAAGATCATCGGCTTTCTCAACCAGCAGATCGACCTGGGTGTCGACGGCTTCCGTGTCGACGCGGCCAAGCACATCGACGCCGCCGACTTGAGCGCCATCGTCGCCGGACTGCACACCACGACCTCCGGTGCGGCGCCGTACATCACCCAGGAGATCTACCCCGGCACCCCGCCCGCGCAGGACGAGTACTACGGCACCGGTGACGTCCTCGACTTCACCTTCGCCGCGCAGATGAAGTCCCAGTTCCAGGGCGACATCGCCAACCTGTCCAGTTTCGGCAGCAGTTGGGGCCTGACGGCCGAGGCGAACTCCAACACCTTCGTCACCAACCACGACACCGAGCGCAACGGCTACTCGCTCAGCTACAAGGACGGCGACACCGCGGTCCTCGCCAACGTCTTCCAGCTGGCCCGGGGCTACGGCCGCCCGTCCGTCTACTCCGGCTGGACCTTCAGCCAGAGCGACGAGGCCCCGCCGAACTCCGCCGGCTTCGTCACCGACACCACGTGCGCGAGCGGCTGGTACTGCCTCGACCGCAACACCGCGGTCTCCGGCATGATCGGCTGGCACAACGCGGCGAGCGGCTACGCGGTCGCCAACTGGCAGTCCCCGTCCTCGAACGTCATCGGCTTCGGCAGGGGCGGCGCGGGCTTCGTCGCCATCAACAACAGCTCCGGCGCCAGCACGTACACGTACACGACGGGCCTGGCCGACGGGACGTACCCGAACGTGATCGACGGTGGCGCGACCACCGTCACCGTCACGGGCGGCAAGGCCTCCCTGACCGTACCCGCGAAGTCGGCGGTCGCCTTCTACGACCCGGACTACATCTGCACGGTGAACTGCGGCGGAGGCAGTGGGGGCGGAGGCGGCGGTGGTTCCACCAGCGTCACCGCGACCTTCGACGAGTACGCCTCCACCACCACCGGCACCGATGTGTACGTGGTCGGTTCGGTCGCCGCGCTCGGCAGCTGGAACACGGCGAACGCGGTGAAGCTGTCGTCGTCGGGCTACCCGATCTGGAAGGCCGACGTCTCCGTTCCGGCGAGCACGAGCATCGAGTACAAGTACATAAAGAAGGACTCGTCCGGAAACGTCACCTGGGAGTCCAACGCCAACCGGTCGCTCACGACGGGTACTTCGGCGGTGGAGGTCGACAACTCCTGGAACGTGGCCGACGCCGACGCCACGGACGTGACCTTCGGAGTCAACGCCACCACCGGCTACGGCACCAACGTGTACGTCGTCGGCTCCCTCCCCTCCCTCGGCTCCTGGAACACCGCCGACGCGATTCCGCTGTCCTCGGCGTCGTACCCGTACTGGGGCCGACTGGTCATCGTGCCCAAGTCGACGTCGTTCGCGTACAAGTACATCAAGAAGGACTCCTCCGGAAACGTGACGTGGGAGTCCGGCGCCAACCGCGCCTACAGCACCGGCTCGGGAACGGGTTACAGCGTCAGCGACACCTGGCACTGAAAGTTCTTGCTCAGAGTTTCAAGACTCTTGCTGTAAGGCTTGCGTGGGCGATACCGTCGCGCCGGTCGCCCGGCATCGAGGCCGTGTCTCGGCTTGAAGCCGGTCCGGACGAGCTGTTCGAGCCGTAGCCGTACTGAGCCGTATTCACTAGGAGTTCACGCCTGTGGCCCTGATACCGAGATGGCCGGCGCCCGGGGCGCGCCGCCGCACCCCACTCCGGCGAAGAATCGCCGCCGTCGCCGTGGCCGCCCTCGCGGCAGCGTTCCTCCAGCCGATGGCGGCGCGGGCGCAGACCCCGCCCGCGCCGCCCTCGGACGCGAAGCTCGCCGCCGAACCGGCCCGGCACGACGACACGCGCGAGCAGTTCTACTTCGTGATGCCGGATCGTTTCGCCAATGGCGACACGTCCAACGACCGGGGCGGGCTGACCGGTTCGCGCCTCGCCACCGGGTACGACCCCACGGACAAGGGCTTCTACCAGGGCGGCGACCTGAAGGGGCTGACCGGCAAGCTCGACTACATCAAGAAGCTCGGCACCACCGCCATCTGGATGGCGCCGATCTTCAAGAACCAGCCCGTGCAGGGCGAGGGCAGCAACGCCTCGGCCGGGTACCACGGTTACTGGATCACGGACTTCACCCAGGTCGACCCGCACTTCGGCACCAACAAGGACCTCGCGACCCTCATCTCCAAGGCGCACGCCAAGGGCATGAAGGTCTTCTTCGACGTCATCACCAACCACACCGCCGACGTCGTCGACTATGAGCAGAAGTCCTACGACTACCTCTCCAAGGGCGCCTTCCCGTATCTGACCAAGGACGGGAAGCCCTTCGACGACGCCGACTACGCGGCGGGCGGCGCCGGGTTCCCGTCCGTGGGCGCCGGGTCCTTCCCCCGTACGCCCGTCGTGCCCGCCGCCAAGAAGAACGCCAAGGTGCCGTCCTGGCTCAACGACCCGACGATGTACCACAACCGCGGCGACTCCACCTATGCGGGCGAGTCCACCACCTACGGCGACTTCTCCGGCCTGGACGACCTGTGGACCGAGCGTCCCGAGGTCGTCAGCGGCATGGAGAAGATCTACGAGAAGTGGGTCAGGGACTTCGGCGTCGACGGCTTCCGGATCGACACCGTGAAGCACGTGGACATGGAGTTCTGGACGCAGTGGGCCACCGCGCTCGACGCGTACGCGGCCGAGCGGGGCCACAAGAACTTCTTCATGTTCGGCGAGGTCTACTCCGCCGACACGTCGATCACCTCCCCGTACGTCACCCAGGGCAGGCTCGACGCCACCCTCGACTTCCCCTTCCAGGACGCGGCACGCTCGTACGCCTCCCAGGGCGGCAGCGCCAAGAAGCTCGCCTCGGTCTTCGGTGACGACTACAAGTACACGAGCGACAAGGCCAACGCGTACGAGCAGGTCACCTTCCTCGGCAACCACGACATGGGCCGCATCGGATACTTCCTGAACCAGGACAACCCGAAGGCGACCGACGCCGAGCTGGTGAAGAAGGACGAGCTCGCCAACGCACTGATGTTCCTCAGCCGCGGCAACCCGGTCGTCTACTACGGCGACGAGCAGGGCTTCACCGGCGCGGGCGGCGACAAGGACGCCCGCCAGACGATGTTCGCCTCCAAGGTCGCCGACTACCTCGACGACGACGAGCTCGGCACCGACCGCACGCACGCGAGCGACGCCTACGACACGAGTGCACCGCTCTACAAGGAGATCGCCGCTCTCTCGAAGCTGCGTAAGGACAACCCGGCCCTCGCGGACGGGGTGCAGACCGAGCGGTACGCGGCCGACGGGGCGGGCATCTACGCCTTCTCCCGTACGGGCGGCAACAAGACCGAGTACCTCGTCGCCCTCAACAACGCGGGCGAGGCGAAGACGGCGACCTTCCAGGCCGGCTCCGCCGACATGACCTTCCAGGGGATCTACGGGACCTCGTCCCGGCTGACGAGTGACGCCGGCAAGAACGTCACCGTCACCGTCCCGGCGGGTTCCGCCGTCGTCCTCAAGGCGGCCCGCCCGCTCGGCGCCCCCGCCGCGAAGCCCTCGCTCACCCTGAAGGCGCCGGACGCGGGCGCCACCGGCACCGTCGAGCTCGGCGCCGACGTCACCGGCGGCTCGCTCGACCGTGTCGTCTTCGCCGCCCAGGTCGGAGGCGGGAAGTGGCAGACGCTCGGCTCCGCCGACCACGCCCCGTACAAGGTCACCCAGGTCATCGGCAAGGACGTACCCGCCGGCACCGCCCTGCGCTACAAGGCGGTGGTCGTCGACTCGGCCGGGCGGACCGCGAGTGCGACGGCCACGAGCACCAGCGGGACCCCGCCCGCCCCCGAAGTCCCCACCGCCTCCTCGCGCGACTACGCGATCGTCCACTACAAGCGCACCGACGGCGACTACACCGACTGGCGGCTGTACGCCTGGGGCGACCTCGCCGACGGCGAGTCGACGACCTGGCCCGCGGGCCACGACTTCATCGGCCGGGACGCCTACGGGGCTTTCGCCTACGTCAAGTTGAAGCCCGGCGCCTCCAGTGTCGGCTTCCTCGTCATCGACAAGGACGGCAACAAGGACGTCGCCACCGACCGCACGATCGACGTCACCAGGACGGGCGAGGTATGGGTCGAGCAGGGCAAGGAAGCCGTACAGACCCAGCGGCCCGACTACCCCGCGCAGGACACGGCCAAGGCCGTACTGCACTACCACCGCGCCGACGGCGACTACGCCGGCTGGGGACTGCACGTCTGGACCGGGGCCGCGACGCCCACGGACTGGTCCAAGCCCCTGGAGCCGGTCAGGACCGACACCTATGGCGCCGTCTTCGAGGTGCCGCTCGCCGCGGGTGCCACCAGCCTCAGTTACATCCTCCACAAGGGCGACGAGAAGGACCTCCCGACCGACCAGTCGCTCGACCTCACCGCGAACGGCCACGAGGTGTGGCTGGTGAACGGGCAGGAGAAATACCTGCTCCCGCAGCCCGTGGGCAGCGCGGCCGCGCTCGACCTGACCACCTCCAAGGCGGTCTGGATCGACCGGAACACGGTCGCCTGGAACGGCTCCGAGGCCGCGGCCTCCACCCAGTTGCTGTACTCCCACGACGGCTCGATCGCGGTCAAGGACGGGACGCTGACCAGCGACGACGAGCGCTGGCTCCGGCTTTCCAGGACGACCCTCACCGACGCGCAGAAGGTCGCGTTCCCGCACCTCAAGGACTACACCGCCTGGTCCGTCGACCCGCGCGACCGGGGCCGGGTGAAGGAGGCCCTGAACGGTCAGATCGTCGCCTCCCAGCGGGCCGCGAACGGCGCCGTGCTCGCGGCGACCGGCGTCCAGATCGCCGGCGCACTGGACGATCTGTACGACGCGACCAAGGCACAGCTGGGCCCGACGTTCCGTGACGGCCGTCCCACGCTGGCCGTGTGGGCACCGACCGCGCAGAGCGTGGCGCTGGAGCTCGACGGCTCCACGGTCGCCATGAAGAGGAACGACACGACCGGCGTCTGGTCCGTCACCGGCGCGAAGTCCTGGCGGAACAAGCCCTACCGGTACGTCGTGAAGGTGTGGGCGCCCACCGTCCGCAAGATCGTCACCAACAAGGTCACCGACCCGTACTCGCTCGCTCTCACCGCCGACTCCGAGCGCAGTCTCGTCGTCGACCTGAAGGACAGGTCCCTCGCCCCGAGCGGCTGGTCCTCACTGAAGAAGCCCAAGGCCGTGCCGCTGCGGGACGCCCAGATCCAGGAGCTGCACATCCGGGACTTCTCGGTGGCGGACAAGACCGTCCCCGCGAAGGACCAGGGCACCTACCTCGCCTTCACCGACAAGAACAGCGACGGGTCCAGGCACCTGCGGGCCCTCGCCGCGTCCGGCACCTCGTACGTCCACCTGCTGCCCGCCTTCGACATCGCCACCGTCCCCGAGAAGAAGTCGGAGCAGGCGACCACCGGCTGCGACCTCGCCTCCTACCCCGCCGACTCCCAGAAGCAGCAGGAGTGCGTCGCCGCGATCGCCGCGAAGGACGCCTACAACTGGGGCTACGACCCGTACCACTACACGGTCCCGGAGGGCTCGTACGCGAGCGACCCGGACGGCACCGGCCGTACGGTCGAGTTCCGTCAGATGGTCAAGTCGCTGAACGAGGACGGCCTGCGGGTCGTCATGGACGTGGTCTACAACCACACGGCCGCCAGTGGCCAGGCGGACACCTCCGTGCTCGACAGGATCGTGCCCGGCTACTACCAGCGGCTCCTCGCCGACGGGTCCGTCGCCACCTCCACCTGCTGTGCGAACACGGCCACCGAGAACGCCATGATGGGCAAGCTGGTGGTGGACTCGATCGTCACCTGGGCCAAGGAGTACAAGGTCGACGGCTTCCGCTTCGACCTCATGGGGCACCACCCCAAGGCCAACATCCTGGCTGTCCGCAAGGCCCTCGACGCGCTGACCCTCGCGAAGGACGGGGTCGACGGAAAGAAGATCATCCTGTACGGGGAGGGCTGGAACTTCGGCGAGGTCGCCGACGACGCCCGCTTTGTGCAGGCCACCCAGAAGAACATGGCCGGCACGGGCATCGCGACCTTCTCCGACCGGGCGCGTGACGCGGTGCGCGGCGGCAGCCCCTTCGACTCCGACCCCGGCGTCCAGGGCTTCGCCTCGGGGCTGTACACCGACCCCAACTCCTCCACGGCCAACGGCACTTCGGCCGAGCAGAAGGCCCGGCTGCTGCACTACCAGGACCTCATCAAGATCGGGCTCAGCGGCAACCTCGCCACCTACCGTTTCACCGACACCGACGGCAAGGAGGTCAAGGGCTCCGAGGTCGACTACAACGGCCGGCCCGCCGGATACGCGGCGGCACCGGGTGACGCCCTCGCGTACGCCGACGCGCACGACAACGAGTCCCTGTACGACGCCCTCACCTACAAGCTGCCCGCCACGACCGGCGCGGACGACCGGGCGCGGATGCAGGTCCTCGCCATGGCGACCGCCGCCCTCTCCCAGGGCCCGTCGCTCTCCCAGGCGGGCTCCGACCTGCTGCGCTCCAAGTCCCTCGACCGCAACTCGTTCGACAGCGGCGACTGGTTCAACGCCATCCACTGGGACTGCCGGGACGGCAACGGCTTCGGACGCGGACTGCCGATGGCGGCCGACAACGCGTCCAAGTGGCCCTACGCCACACCCCTGTTGAGCACCGTCAAGGTGGGATGCCCGCAGATCGAGGGCAGTTCGGCCGCGTACCAGGACCTGGAGCGGATCCGTACGACCGAGAGCGTCTTCTCGCTGTCCACCGCCGGGCAGGTGCAGTCGAAGCTCTCCTTCCCGCTGTCCGGCAAGGACGAGACGCCCGGCGTGATCACGATGGAACTCGGCGACCTCGTCGTCGTCTTCAACGCGACTCCCAAGGCACAGGAGCAGACGGTCGGCGCCCTGGCCGGGGCGGCGTACGCGCTGCACCCGGTGCAGGCGGCGGGCGCCGACCCTATCGTCAAATCCTCCTCTTACGAGGGGAAAACGGGCACGTTCGCCGTTCCGGGGCGCACTGTGGCGGTATTCTCCCGGACCTCCTGAAAGGGCATTACCTTGGTGGGGCAGACCTCGAACCCGGTCTGCCCCACCGGCGTGTCCAAGGGCTGGCAGATGGAAGTCAACGGCAAGCGGACCGACACGACCGTGCTGGTCGTGGACGATGTGGCGGCCAGTCGGTACGCCATGAGCGCCGTGCTGCGCCGCGCCGGTCATCAGGTCGTCCCGGTCGCCAGCGGCTCCGAGGCGCTCGTCGAACTCGACGTACGGCTGCGCAAGGGCACCCTGCCCGACGTGGCGCTCGTCGATGTGGACCTGCCGGACATGAGCGGCTTCGAACTGTGCCGTCGGCTCAAGGCCCGGCCCCACATGGCCGGCCTGCCCGTCGTGCACTTCTCGGCCGCCGCCGTGGACGCGGGTGACCGCTGCCGGGGCCTCGACGTGGGCGGCGAGGCGTATCTGACGGTGCCCGCCGAGCCCGAGGAGATCGACGCGGTGGTCCGGGCCGCGGTGCGCGCAGCCCGTCTCAGGGCCGACGACCAGGCGCTGGCGCGGCGGCTGACCCGGCTGGCGGAGACGGTCGTCGCCATCCAGACGGCGCGCTCCCCGCAGGAACTCGCCGACGCCGCCGCCGACGGCGCCGCGCGGCTCACCGGCTCGCCCGCCGCCGTCTTCGTCCTCGGCCCGGACGACGAGTTGTACCGCGGCACGTCACGGGACCGCACCTCGCTCGCGATGCCCGACGAGGGCGCCCACCGGGCCGTGGCCGGACTGCTCCGACGGCTCACCCGGGGGCAGTCGGGCGTCCAGATCACCACGGTGCCCGCGCCGCTGTGGCCGGCCGGGTTCTTCCGGCCGGGCGTGCAGCACGACGCCCGCCTGGCGCTGATCCCCATCCAGGAAGGCCGGGCCTCGGTGTGCCTCGCCACGCCCACCCGCGGGGTGCGCCGGGTCAGTCCCGAGGACGAGGCCCTGCTGGCCCGGCTCGCCGAGGCCACCGCGCTCGCCGCCGAACCGCTGCTCATGTACCAGGTCGAACGGCACGTCGCCCTCACCCTCCAGCACAGCTTCCTGCCCCAGCCGCACCGGCTGCCCGAACTGCCGGGCGTCGACGTCGTGGTCCGGTACGTGCCCGCGTCCGCCGAGACCGAGATCGGCGGCGACTTCTACGCGGCCCTGCGCACCGGCGAGGGCGTGCTCACCGCGGTCGGCGACGTCGTCGGGCACTCGCTGGAGGCGGCCACCGTCATGGTCGAGATCAGGCACGCGCTGCGTGCCTACAGCGTCGAGGAGAGCGACCCGGCCGTGCTCGCCGAGCGCCTCGACCGGATGCTCCAGCGCTACCACCCCGGCATCACCACGACCGTCTGCCTGGTCCTGGTCGACCCTGCCACCGGACGCACCCGCATCGCCAACGCCGGCCACATCCCGCCGCTGATCATCCGGGACAACGGGGGCGCCGACTACTCCAAGGCCGCCGGCCCGCTGCTCGGTGTGGGCCTGCCCCACCCGTCGCCCACGGAGCTGTTCCTCGAACCCACCGACCGGCTCCTCATGGTCACCGACGGCCTGATCGAGACCCGGGGCACCGATCTGGAGGTCTCGATGGAGCACCTGCGCGCCGCCGCCACCGGCGCCCTGCCCGGCCTGGACGCCCTCTGCGACACCCTGCTCGACTGCTTCGGCCGGGACCGCGAGGACGACATCGCACTCCTGGCGCTGCGGCTAGGGTGACCGGGAAACCCTAGAACAGGAGTGCCCATGCCGAACATCACCGTCGAGCATTCCCCGGCTCTCGACCACGTCGACTGGCGCGCCTTCGCCCTCGCGCTGCACCCGGTGGTCGTCGAGACCGCCGCCGCGAAGATCGAGGCGTGCAAGACGCGGACGCTGCGCACCGAGGACGAGGTGGTGGGTGCGGAGGCGGACCCGGACGCGCACGCCATCGTGCATGTCACGCTCGCCCTGCTGGCCGGCCGCACCGAGGAGACCAAGGCGAAGCTCACCGAGGCCACCCTTGAGCTGCTGCGCAAGCACGTCGAACCCACCGACGGGCGCACGCTGCACGTGTCCGCCGAGGTGCGCGAGCTCGACCCGTCGTACCGGAAGTACGTGCAGTAACCGCTACGCGGCGGCCGGGGGTGAGGCCAGCGCGATCAACCGGACGGCGAGGTCGGTGAACGGCCCGTCGCCCGGGTCGCCCTTGAGCGCCCGGCGCAGCAGCGCGCTCAGCTCCTCGTCCTGCGTGGCGCTCACCGCGGCCAGCGCCGCGAAGTCCTGCACGAGCTGCACCTCCAGCTCGGCGCGCGGAATCCGCCGCCCGTCCAGCCAGATCAGCGCCGTCGACTCGACGAGCGAGATCCAGGAGCGGATCACCAGCTCCAGGCGGGCGGGCGGGTCCTCGACCTTCAGATGCGACAGGATCTGGACGTAGGCGGCCTGCCGCACCGCGTCGACGAGCGCGTTGGTCTTGGAAGAGCCGACCGCGGGACCGCCGCGCATCAACGCCGAGAAACCGGGCCCGTGGTCGTCCACGAAGTCGAAGAAGCGGCGCATGACCCGCAGCAGCCGCGAGCCCAGGGGGCCCTCGTGCGGCTCCACGAAACGGCTCGCGAGATCGTCCGAGGCGCGCTGCAACGCCGCCTCGTACAGGCTGAGTTTGCCCGGGAAGTAGTGGTAGACCAACGGCCGTGAGATACCCGCGGCCGAGGCTATCTCGTCGATGGAGACCTCGTCGGGTGAGCGTCGGCTGAAGAGGTCGAGGGCGACGCCGATCAACTGCTGCCGCCGCTCCTCGACACCCATCCTGCGGCGTACCCCGGTTGTCATACGAACACCTTACCGATCGGATCCGGCCCCGAACGGGCCGGTCCGGCCATGGTCGTTCACATGTCCAACACGAGGCGATCACCGAGCGCCCGCGACACACAGATCAGCATCGAGTCACCACGCTCCGTGTCGGTGAGCAGTTCGTCGCGGTGCTCGATCTCCCCTTCCAGCACGCGCTGTTGGCAGGTTCCGCAGAATCCCTGCTCGCAGGAGTAGGCGGTGTCGGGCAGTTCGGCGCGTACGGCGGCGAGCACGGTGGTGTCGGCGGCGACGCTCACCGTACGTCCGCTGCGGCGCAGTTCGACCTCGAAGGCGCCGTTGCCCTCGGCGGAGGTGCCCGGCGTGAACCGCTCCAGGTGCAGCGCCGCACCGTCGGGCAGCCGGCGTCCGACCGCCTCCATCAGCCCCTCGGGGCCACAGCAGTGGACGGCCGCGCCCGCCTGCACGTCCGCGAACAGCGCGTCGAGATCCGGCCGTCCGTCCTCGTCCTCGGCCACGACGGTGACCCGGCCGCCGCGCAGCTTCCCGATCTCCTCCAGGAACGGCATCGACGCGCGCGACCGGCCGCCGTACAGCAGCCGCCACTCCGCGTGGTCCTGGACTGCCCGCAGCATCGGCAGGATCGGTGTGATCCCGATGCCGCCCGCGACGAAGACGTACGCGGGCGCCGGCGCGAGGGGGAACCGGTTGCGCGGCCCCCGCACCTCGACCTCCATGCCTTCCCGGAGCTGTTCGTGGACCTCGCGCGACCCGCCCCGCCCGTCCTCGACCAGCCGGGTCGCGACGGTGTACGACGAGGTGTCCTCCGGGTCCCCGCACAGCGAGTACTGCCGTACGAGCCCCGAGGGCAGGACGAGGTCGAGGTGGGCGCCGGGCTCCCAGCGCGGCAGGCCGTCCCCTTCCAGGCGCAGTTGTACGACCCCGTCGGCGACCCGCTCGTGCCGGGTGACCAGCAGCCGCAGCGCCCGGGAGCGCGGCCGGCCGGAGATCGGCTCCTCCAGGGCGGGCAGCGGCCACAGCGGCGAGACCTCGATCCGGCGGCGCAGCGCCCGCCGGACGAGCAGGGCCGCACCGGCGACGGCGACGACGGTCCGCAGCCGGGGCGTCATCCGGCTCTCCTCTCGGCAGCCGTCGCCGCCGGTGACGAGGCGAGGTAGGCGACCGCCTGCTCCGTCGAACCCTCCTGGGAGGGGTGGTAGGTGCGGCTGAGGTAGCGGGGAATGGACTTGAGCATGTCGCCGGTCGACGGCAGTACACCCCGCTTCCCGCTCAGGTAGAAGTCCTTGAAGCTCGCCCTGCCCGCCGTGAGGGTCGGGTCGTTCTCCATGAAGAACCGCGCCCCGCGCTGCCACAGGAAGACCAGGGCGGTGAAGGCCGTGGCCCAGGTCCTGGCGCGGCGCCGGTAGCTCCCGTCGACGTGCAGGAACAGTTCGAAGGCCACGGACCGGTGCTCGACCTCCTCCGCGCCGTGCCAGCGCATCAGGTCCAGCATGGTGGGATCGGCGCCGCGCCGGTCCAGCTCCTCGGCGTTCAGGATCCAGTCGCCGAGGAAGGCGGTGTAGTGCTCGATCGCCGCGATGATCGCGACGCGCTCCATCAGCCACCATCTGCGGGCCCTGCCCGGCGGCAGGGTGCGGTCGCCGAGCAGTTTCTCGAAGAACCAGTCGACCTGTGCGGTGTACGGCGTCGGGTCGAGCCCGAGTTCCCTGAGGTGGGGGAGTACCTCGTCGTGGGCCTGCGAGTGCATCGCCTCCTGCCCGATGAACCCGATGACGTCCGCGCGCAGCCGCTCGTCCCGGATGTAGGGCAGTACCTGCTTGTACACGTGCACGAACCAGCGCTCACCGGCCGGCAGCAGCAGGTGCAGCACGTTCATGGTGTGCGTGGCGAACGGCTCCCCCGGCACCCAGTGCAGCGGTGTGTCCTCCCAGGAGAACGACACCTTCCGCGCCTTGAGCGGTATCCGCTCGGACTCGACCGGCCGGGGCAGCCGGGCGGCATGCTTGTTAGACATGCCGTCAATGTACTGACGGGTAGGTGCCGGGAGAACCCCCGTGCGCCCACTTGTTGACGCGAGGGCCGGCCGTGACACCCGAGGAGGGGCCGGACAGGACCTGAGCGGGTCGAACGAAGTCCGCCGCGGTTCGTCGGCGCCCGACGGCGCATCCCGGCACTTCCGGCGGAGCGCTCAGCGCAGTCCGTCGACCGCTCGTCCGTCCGTCAGAGTGCCCTTCAGTCCGGCCTGATCCCCCTGCTTCGTCCGTACGGCGAGCAGCGCGCCCCGGGCCGACCCGCTCACCCCGCCCGTCGTGCTGATCGAGGCGGTGTCCTTGCTGCCCGCGGCGAGGAGGTACCAGTCGCCCCTGCCCGACTTCCACAGCACGCCCGCCAGCACATGGGGGTCACGGCTGCCGCACGCGGGCGAGTTCTCGGCCTTCGCCGCGATGGCACCGTACGCCCCGTCCGGGGTGTGGAACTGGGCCAGGACACGGGTGCCGTCGCCCCGCCAGGTGTCGGCCCGGGTGCACACCCAGGCCGCCTGCCCGCTCGCGTCGGGCAGCGGCTGCTGCGCGTACTGCCAGGCGTTCACGGACCGCACGCCCTGGGAGCGCACGGCGGCCAGGGAGCAGGCGAACGGCGCCCAGTTCCGCAGCGCCGCCGGGCCCGCGGCCTCGTGGGGTGCCGCAGGCGGCCCCGAGGTGAGATGGGCCGGGATCAGCTCGCCGAGATCGGTCAGCAGGTGCGGGCCCGAGGTGTCGGTCACCTCCATGACGTTCCACGAGGTGCAGGTGCCGGCCGGGGCGGAGCCGGCCAGCGGCGTGCTGACACCCTCGGCCGAGAGGGTGAGGGGCGTCGGGCTCGCGGTCGGCTTCATCAGGTCGCGCTCGGCGGCCCTGGTCACCCAGGGGGCGGTCAGATAGCGGACGTTGCCGTCGGCCCGGTCCAGGACCAGCGCCTCCGCCTCGGCCCCGGTCGCGCCGTCGACCCGGGCGAAGTCGAGGGCCGCGCCGCCCGTGCCGCCGCGCGGCTCGGCGTACCGGGCGATGCGCAGTCCGTCGTAGAAGAGCACCACGCGCGCCTGATCCACATCACCGGCGTACAGCAGTTGCGGCGGTCCGGCCGGGGCACCCGAGGGAGTGCCGGGCGTCGCCGAGACCTGCACGGACTCGCCGGGCCTGGCCCAGACGGCGAGCGCGCGGCGCAGCAGCGCGGTGTCCCCGGCGAGGCTGCCGCGCGCGGGCCACACGGAGAAGTCGGTGCGCGCGGACGACCGCCACGCCGCCGGGGCGACCCGCGTCACCTTCCCGGGGTCGAGTGCGGCCTCGGCGGCCGGGTTCCGCGCGTACGACGGGGCGGCGGCGCCGTCGGGTCCCCAGCCGCCGCTGGGCAGGGCGAGCAGCGCGCCGCAGACGGCCGCCGCGACGCCGGCGGCGAGCGCGGCCTTCATGTGCTGTCTGCGCCGCATCAGGTCGGTGGGCCGGGCGTGCAGCGAACAGGGGTCGAACTCGGGGGACAGGAGCAGGGCGTCCCTGGCCTCGACACCGCCCGCCTCCTTGAGCGCCGCGCCCGGGTCGTCGACGCCCGCCGCCGTCAGCACCTTGCGCACCTCGGGGTCGGGCAGCTTCTCCAGGCCGCGCAGGACATACGCCGCGCGGGCGGGACTGGACAGGGCCGACAGCCGCTGGTCCAGGGCGAGTTCGTCGGCGCCGCCCGAGCGCGGGAAGAGCCTCAGGCCCCACACCTGGGGCAGCAACGGGGGCAGTTGGGACCGCGTGGGCCAGGCCGCGCGCCGCAGCGGCACCCCCGCCTCCAGCGCCGTACGCACGACCTTGAGGCGGACGAGGGCGTAGCCGGGGTCGCCGTCGCGGCCGGTGGCCTGCGCCGGGATCAGGGCGGCGGTCGTGCGCCCCCGGGGCAGGGCGCGCTGGGCGAGGGCGTGCGCGGTCAGCACCCGCCGGTTGCGGCCGAGGCTCGGCGGCAGCACCAGATAGGCGAGCCGGACGAGCCGCGGGTAGTGCTCGACGAGAGCGGCCTCGGCCTGCTCGACGTCGACGACCGGTCCTGGGGAGGCTGCGGAGCGCTGGGCTACATCCTGTGACTGCACGTTCAGCAAAACGAGCGAATCGGTGGATGGTCACCTGGCTCCGGAGAGTTACTCCCCGGGTTGTACGAGCAGCCGCGCGTAGTTCGCCATGGACCGCTGGTAGCGGGGAAGATGGGGCGCGAGGGCGGCGATCACCAGCGAGAGGCCCTCGCGTTCGCGGCCCAGGTCGGCGAGACAGAGCGCGAGAGTGGCGCGCACGGCATCGTCCAACTCGTCGGAAGGTGCGTCGAGTTCGGGAGTGAGGAGCTTGACGCCCTCCTCGGCCTGCCCGATGTTCCGCAGGGAACTGGAGAGTTGGATCTTGGTGCGGCGGGCGCGGTAGCCGCCGAGGCCGCGGGCGAGCGCCTCCCGGTACAGCGGTACCGCCTGGTCCGAGTGACCGGTGGAGTCCCAGGCGCAGGCCCGCTCGAAGGGGCCGACGGGGCTGTCCGCGGGCAGTTCGGCGACCAGCGCGTCGATCACCGCCCGGAAGTCCGCCGCGTCATTTTCCTCATAGTCGTCGAACGTGGCCCAGGCCGCCGCCGTACGCTCTTCCCAGTCTTCGGTCACGGCCACACCCTCGCACACACGTGCCCGTTGCGGCATCGGCATTCCCACTGGATGCCTTTCCGTCCGTAACGGGGGAGATTGAGCACTTGGCGCGTCACAGCCGTATCGAAGACCAGGGCCCTCGCCGGGGCTCTCGACGGCGTGGGCGCCGACAGGCACCGGAGGAACGTATGAGGTTGACACGCGAAAAGCTGAGCGGGCACGGCCTTGCGGTCGTCGCGGCCGCGGCCCTGCTGGCGCTGACCGGCTGCGGCGGGTCGGGCGGGGGAGGAACCAAGAGCGACTCGGCCGGCCAAGTACCGGCCACCGCGACGGGCAGTCTGGAGGATCTGGCGGCCGAGGTGAAGTGCAAGCCGGACATACAGACGGATGCCGACGAGATCCGTCAGGCGATCTGCAAGAACACCGACGGCAAGTTCGTCCTCGCGACCTTCGCCACCGACCGCGGCCAGCGCGAGTGGATCAATGACGCGAAGGACTACGGCGGGTTCTACCTCGTCGGTGCCAAGTGGGTCGCCGTCGCCGACCAGAAGGTGGTCACGGCGCTGCGCGGCACGCTCGGCGGTGACATGGAGGTCGGGACCGACCACCACCAGCATTCCCACAGCGGCTGAGCCGCACGTACGGCACACACGCAGAAGGCCGGTGGCGGGATCTCCCGCCACCGGCCTTCTCCGTGCCGTGCCAATTCTTCGGCGAAGCGACTACCGCTTCGCCGAAGGGGCTGCTACCTGCACTGCTTACCGGTGTTGATGCAGTTGGCGATCTTGTTCGCCAGGCCACCGGTGGTGACGCTGATGAAGTCGTCGTGGTCGGTCGCCGACTTGTGGAGCTGCTCCGGGAAGCCGTCCACCGCGTACGCGTTCTTCACCACGCCGTTCTGGAGGGCCGGCGGCGCGATCTTGTAGACCAGGCGCATCGTCAGCTGCGGGATCGCCTTGAAGCCGTTGCCGCAGACACCGCTCGCCGGATCGGCGAAGGCCACGTGCGTGCGGTGGTTGGCGCTGTCGATGTTCTGGCCGTCCCAGCAGCTCTGGAAGGCGAAGGTGCGGACCACGTTGCTGCCCTGCGGGCAGATCGGGTACTGCGTCGTCAGCTGGACCTTGTTCTCGAAGCCGGTGCAGCTCCAGTGCGCGTTGGCGTTCGCCAGACCGTTGGTGGTGGTCTTGGCGTCACCGGTGATGATGCGCAGGAACTGCGGCATCGCGACGACCTTGCTGGCCGGGCTGCCGACGTACTTGATCTGCGCCTGTACGGGCGTCAGGATCTTGCCGACGTTGCCTTCCTTGCCACCGCCGTCCGCGTTCTGGTCGAAGTCCTGCGTGCCGTTCTGGAGACGGACGACCGGCCAGTAGTACGACGAGAGGTCGCTCTTGTTCTGGCAGCTGGTCCCGCCCTGCAGGAACGTCTGGTTGCTGGAGAACGCGTTGACCTTCTGGTTGCCGACGTAGTCGTGCAGGTGGTGCGCGCCGTTGGTCACACCGGGCGCCACGATCACGTTGTCGGTGTTGTGGTTCTTGTTCGCGTTCACGCCGCACTGGGTGGTGAACGTACCGCTCGAGGCGTTGGCGCCCTTCTGCGGCTTGCCCTGGACGTTGGCCGCGACCTTCGTGATGTCCACGAAGTCGGCGGCGACGGGACCGTTTCCGGCCTGACCGCCGATGTTGGCCGGCGCGCTCGCGCTCGGAGCCGCACTGGCCCCGGCGCCGCCGTTGTTCTGCTGGCCGCCGTTCTGCTGGCCACCGTTGTTCTGACCGTTGTTCTGGCCGCCGTTGTTCTGGCCGCCGTTGTTCTGCTGGCCGTTGTTCTGGCCACCGGCGGTGGTCTGGGCCTGGTCGGCGGTGGTGCCGGTGCAGGCGGCGAGACCGTCCAGCGTGGTCGGCGCGGCGGCGCCCACCCGAGTGAAGTCGATCTTGATTCGGCCGATGACCGCGGTCCGCTTGTCCTTGAGGGGCGACAGGATCGCGTTCTGGACGAAGCCCGCGTCATTGGCCTGAGCCTGACGCGACGAGGCCAGCCGGGCGTAAGCCTCGGTGATCTGCTTGTCGAGCGTGGCCAGCTCCGTGTCGACGTTCGACTTGGCGTTGGCGGGCACGCTGGTCAGCTTCTGCCCGACATCGGGGCAGGAGATGGTGGCGACCTGGGCGGCGGCGGCCTTGGTGGTGTTCGGGCTCGAGTTGGTCTCGTGCGCCGAGGCGTAGAAATTCGCCCAGATCAGTCCGCCTCCACCGATCGCGAGAGCCGCGGATGCGGCAACGGCGCGAACAGCCAGCGGCGAACGTCGTTTACGAATGTTGCGTCCCATGGAACTCCTCTGACTTCCTTGCGGGGCATCGAGGCGCCCGACAGGAGTGAAGCGGCGTCCATCAGTACGCAGGTGACTCCTGAGGCGTTCAGAAACCCCGGAAAATCTTAGAAGTTCGTGAGGTCATTTCCGGCACAATGGGCTCAGAAGCGCATGTTTTTCCGGGAGTTGATCTCGAGAAACAGGTTTGAATGATATTCAACGGCGTCGGCGGGTCCTTCTTCATCCCTGGCTGCCGTGATCCAAATACGCCAGTACGGCGAGTACGCGCCGGTTGTCATCGTCGGAGACCTCCAGCCCCAGTTTGGTGAAGATGTTGGAGGTGTGCTTGGCGATCGCCCGTTCTGTGACCACGAGTTGGGCCGCGATCGCCGCGTTCGAGCGCCCCTGGGCCATCAGTTCGAGCACCTCCAGCTCACGTGAGGTCAGCCGCCCGAGGGGCTGCGCGGTGTGTGAACGCCGCGCCAGCAACTGCTGGATCACCTGCGGATCCATCGCGGTCCCACCCGCGGCGACCCGCCGTACGGCGTCGATGAACTGCTCCGCGTCGAACACCCGGTCCTTGAGCAGATAACCGACCCCACCCGTGCCGTCCGCGAGTAACTCCCGTGCGTACAGCTGCTCCACGTGCTGGGAGAGCACGAGCACCGGCAGCCCCGGCCGCTCCCGACGGGCCTGGAGCGCGCACTGCAGCCCCTCGTCCGTGTGCGAAGGCGGCAGACGTACGTCGACCACGGCGACGTCCGGCGCCAACTCGGCCAGCGCCCGGGTGAGTTCGGGCCCGCTCTCGACGGCGGCGGCGATCTCGAAGTCGTACGCCTCGAGCATCCGGACCAGCCCGTCGCGCAGCAGGAACAGGTCTTCGGCTAGGACAACGCGCAAGGGATCTCCATGGTGACCATGGTGGGACCGCCCGCGGGGCTGCTGACGGCCAGGACGCCGTCGAATGTACCGAGCCGCCGCTCGACGCCGGTGAGCCCCGAGCCCGCGCCGACCCGGGCGCCGCCCGCTCCGTCGTCGGTGACGGTGATGCGGAGCGTTCCGTCCCTGTGCTGGAGGTCGACCCAGAGGCGCTCGGCTCCGGAGTGCTTGACCGCGTTGGTCAGTACCTCGCTGACGGCGAAGTACGCGGCGGACTCGACGGGGGCGTCGGCGCGGCCGTCCATGTCGATGTCCACCTCGCTCACGAGAGGCAGCCGCAGCGCCAACGCCCGTACCGCGTCGCCGAGTCCACGCTCGGCGAGCACGGGGGGATGAATACCCCGTACGAGGTCGCGCAGCTCGGTGAGCGCCTCGGCGGAGGACCGGCGGGCCTGGGCGAGCAGCTGTCGGGCCTTGGCCGGGTCCTTCTCGATGAGGACCTCGACGGTCCCCAGGTCCATCCCCATGGCGACCAGTCGCGCCTGCGCCCCGTCGTGCAAGTCCCTCTCGATACGGCGGAGTTCGGCCGCCGACGTGTCCACGGCGGTACGCCGGGTCTCGGTGAGGACGCGGACCCGTTCGGCGAGTTCGCCGTCGCCGGAGGCGAGGACGGAGCGGGTGAGGAGGAAATGGACCCGCAGGAGGGCGGGGGAGAGGGCGTAGGAGGCGACGAGGAGCGCCGCGCCCAGTGCCCCCGCGAGGAGGGCGGTGCCCTGCCCCGACACCGGCACGAAGCCGTACCACCAGCCCGCGTGCGTGCCGTCCGTGAAGACGCGCCACAGGCCGGCCGCCAGCGCGAAGCCCTCCAGGGGGTAGAAGAGGAGGGCGGCGGGCAGCAGCGCGGTCACGAACCCGGCGGTCATGTCGACCACCAGCCAGCCGAGGTCGCGCCAGGTCGCCGGGTCCCCCAGCATGCGGAAGCAGCGCGTCCACGGGGTCGTGTCCGGCGGCAGGCTCCGGTACGTGGACGGAATCCGTATCCCGCACCACTCGGCGGCGATGATCCGTCGCCGGTCCGCGAAGGCCCGTACGGCGGTCAGGACCCACGGGGTCGTGACGATCCCCACCCCCACCGGGACGAGCAGGACAGACACGACGGACAGCACGAACAGAACAACCGCTCCGCTGAACCCCCCGACGGCCAGCATCAGCCCTCGTCCCCCGGCGACCAGTACCTCCGGCCCGCGCGTCCGTATACCCCTGCCGCTCCGCATCTCCATACCGCCAGTCTCACCGACCCGCCCCGCGCGGTCACTGGGCCGAGCACCAGGGTGGGGGTGGTGCCAGGTGCACCCCGGGGGCTTTCGGCCGCGGACCGGTGGCGGCGAGAACAAGGGGCGGCGCTACCGGCTGAGCACCTTGTCCTCCAGGTCCGGCGGGAGGCCCACCGGGGGGCGGCCCGGACGTTGGGGGGCCACGCCGCCGATGCCCCGGAGCCAGGTCCACGTGTCCGCGACCGTCTCCGAGACGGGCCGGCACCGCAGACCCGCCGCCACCGCCCGCGACACGTCCGCCCGATGAAGAGCGTCATGCATGTCGGACCCCACCGGCACCCACACCGGCAACTGCGTCCACGGCTGAATCCCGGCGTCGAGGACCACGGAAGGCTCCGTCCAACGGAGTTCCGCCCGCGCCCCGGTGACCCGGACGCACGCGTCGAGCAGCTCCCCCATCGTCGTGTGCCCCTGCGGACTCATCAGGTTGTACGCCCCGCTCACCCCCGCGTCCGCCGCCCCGAGGATCCACTCCGCGAGATCACGCACATCGACGTACTGGAGGGGGAGGGACCGAGGGCCGGGGGCGAGTACGGGACCGCCCCGGGCGATCCGGTTCAACCACCACGGCAGGCGCCCGATGTTCTCGTACGGCCCGAGGATCAGCCCGGACCGCACGAGCACCGAGCGCTCCGCGCCGAACGCGGACACGGCGGCCAGCTCGCCGCCCAGTTTGTCCTGCGCGTAGTCGGTCTGTTCCGCGTCCTCGGACGCCCCTTCCACGAGCGGCGCGTCCTCGGCGTAGTCGGCGGGCGGAGCCCACGCGTAGACCGAGCAGCTCGACACGTACACATACCGCCCGGCCCGCCCGGCCAACAGCCGTGCCGTGTCCCGAACGGCCCGCGGTGCCGCCGACCAGGTGTCGACGACGACATCCCACTCACCGTCGGTGGACGCGTCGGCGAGCGCCGCGAGCCCGTCGGGGGCGGTGCGGTCACCCAGCAGGGACCGCACCCCGGCGGGCGGCTCGCGGCGCCCGCGGTGGAAGACGGTCACCTCCCAGCCACGGCCGAGCGCCGCCTCCACCACGCCCCGCCCCGCGAAGTCCGTACCGCCCAGCATCAGCAGTTTCTTGGGTGTCATACGGAGGACTCTGCCCGCACGGTCCGCCGGACGGAACGGGAATCTGCTGACAGAAGATTTCCTGAGCCGCGTGCTGGGTCAACGCCCCGTCGGGGGCGCGTACTTGTACCCCACCCGCCGTACCGTCTGGATCGCCTGCCGGTGCTGCGTCCCCAGCTTGCGCCGCAACCGCGCGACGTGGACGTCGACGGTCCGCCCGTCGCCCACGTGCCCGTAGCCCCACACGGTGGTGACCAGCTGGTCGCGGGTGTGCACCCGGTGCGGATGCGAGACGAGGTGCGCGAGCAGCTCGAACTCCAGGTAGGTGAGGTCGAGCGGCCGCCCGTCGACCTCGGCGGTGCGCTGCACGGAGTCGATGCGCACGAGCAGGTCGTCCCCCACGGCGGCGTCGGCGAGGGCCGGGGAGTCCGGGACGGCGACCGGCAGCAGGGGCTGCTGGTCGGCCGGTACGAGGACCAGGTAGCCGATCATCGGCGGCTGGCCGGGGAGTACGGGCAGGGTGTGCGGGGGAGCGGGCAGCCAGGTGGCGCCGGGCGGCAGGAAGTCCGCGACGTCGACCACCTCGTCCCGGTGGACGGCACGGAGTCGGTGCCGCGCCGGGACGGGGACGGGGGTGGGTGCCGGTGCGGACGTGGTCGCGACGGACGAGAAGGAACGAGTGGTCGCCATGAGAGGTCAGCTCTTTCGCGCGAGAAGTTCGTCGGGAAGGTCGACGACCGCGAGTTCGTGGTCGGGGCCGTCGAGGACGTACGTCGTGCGCGCTGGCCGAAGGCCGGGGTGTACGGCTTTAGAGGGCCGGCGCGTTCGTCGCGCGGCAACACACCCGGTCGAAGTCGTGATGCTGACGGGAAGGCCAGAAGGGCTCCAGGTCGGGGCGACCCGTCGCGGTGTACTTCTGGAAGCCGGCCATGCCCCCATTGAAGCAGAAGCCGGAGCCGCGCAGGAGACTCCTCTCACAGGTCGGACGCGCCCTTGGCGTGAACTTGACGCCGTACGAGGCCGATGTCGCGCAACGCGAGGAGGCGCCCACCACGACGGTGGGCGCCTCCTCGCGTTGCGTGCGGGGCGGATCAGACCTGGCCGGCCTTCTCCAGGGCGGTGCAGCAGGTGTCGACGAGCAGGCGCGTGACGACGTACGGGTCGACGTTGGCGTTCGGGCGGCGGTCCTCGATGTAGCCCTTGCCGTCCTTCTCGACCTGCCACGGGATGCGGACCGAGGCGCCACGGTTGGAGACACCGTAGGAGTACTCGTTCCACGGGGCGGTCTCGTGCAGACCGGTCAGGCGGTCGTCGATGCCGGCGCCGTAGTTCTTGACGTGGTCGAGCGGCTTGGAGCCCTCGCCCAGCGACTCGCACGCGGTGATGATCGCGTCGTAGCCCTCGCGCATCGCCTTGGTGGAGAAGTTGGTGTGCGCGCCGGCGCCGTTCCAGTCGCCCTTGACCGGCTTGGGGTCGAGGGTCGCGGAGATGTTGAAGTCCTCGGCGGTGCGGTAGAGCAGCCAGCGGGCCACCCACAGCTGGTCGGAGACCTCCAGCGGCGCCAGCGGGCCGACCTGGAACTCCCACTGGCCGGGCATGACCTCGGCGTTGATGCCGGAGATGCCGAGGCCCGCCTTGAGGCAGTTCTCGAGGTGCGCCTCGACGACGTCACGGCCGAAGATCTCGTCCGCGCCGACGCCGCAGTAGTAGCCGCCCTGCGGGGCCGGGAAGCCGCCGACGGGGAAGCCGAGCGGGCGCTCTCCGTCGAAGAAGGTGTACTCCTGCTCGATACCGAAGATCGGCTCCTGCGCGGCGAACTTCTCCGCCACCTCGGCCAGCGCGGCACGGGTGTTGGACTCGTGCGGCGTCATGTCGATGTTCAGGACCTCGCACATCACGAGGACGTCGTCGCCGCCGCGGATCGGGTCCGGGAAGGTGGCGACGGGCTTGAGTACGCGGTCCGAGGCGTGACCCTCGGCCTGGTTCGTGGAAGACCCGTCGAAGCCCCAGATCGGCAGCTCGGCGCCCTTGGCGTCGTCGCCCAGTATCTTCGTCTTGGAACGGAGCTTGGCCGTCGGCTCGGTGCCGTCGATCCAGATGTACTCAGCCTTGAAGGTCACGGGCCACATCCTTCGGGGTGTGTCTACGGGCGCACTGCGGGTGCTGCGGCGCTGCGGCACTGGGGCGCCGCGGTACTGCCCGGCAGCCTGTCAACAGGCGATTTCCCGATCATTGCTCGAATGTGAACCCCGTGTTACCGGGTGTCTCTGTGCTGCGACTCACTCGCCGAGAGCGACGCGCGGCCGCTGTCGGCGGCCCGCTCGCGAAGCCTGCCGGCACATGCGTCGGGCCACCGTGGTCCTCGCGGTCCCGGTGGCGGCGGCTCGTATGCGATGGGTTTGCGGGCGCGCACCGGGCTCTGCGCCCGGCGAACCCGCTCTGCCGAACCCGCTCTGCGTGCCGGTCCTGCTGTTCGTGGCCGCGAACAGCAGGACGCACGACCCGCACCGGGCGGCGGTCCGGGCCGCGGGGCTGCTGCCGTACGCGGCCCGGCCGGTACCGCCGTCCGATCGGCGGAGTTCCTCAGTCGTCAGGTGCAGGCGCTCACCCCACCTTCTCGATCCGGGCCCGGCGGATCAGGAACTTGCCCGGCTCCCGGACCTGCTCGAACGCCGCGTTGTTGAGCAGCACGCAGCTGCCCGACACCGAGGTGACCTGCACGGTCGTGGACTTGTTGTTGTCCAGGTTCGTGACCTTGAGCTTGGTCCCGGCCGGGAACTGGTTGCTGGAGGCGGCCGGGGCGCCCGCCTCGCCCGAGAGGGTGACGGTCGAACCGTTGCAGACCTGCTGCCCGGCGGCGGCACCACCACCACCCGTCCCCTGCGCGGGTGCGGTGGTCTGCTGCTGCGCGGGTGTGGTCGTCGCCGGCTGGGCGGACTGCGCGGGCTGCGTGGTCTGGGAGCCCTGAGCCGACTCCCCAACCGCGCAACCGGACGCCTTCTGCTGCACCTTGATCTGAGCGATGACCGCCTCGCGGTTGGCGATCCGCGCCGCCGACTGTGCGTCGGGATTGGCCCGCTGGCCGTCGATGAACTTCTGGTTGTTGCCGAGGGCGGTGGTGAGTCCCTGGCAGACCGTCGAGTCCGCGGCGGACAGCGTCCGGCCGTTCTCGGTCTGCGCCGCGTTCGAGGTGGCCGCCATGGCGAACGCGCCACCTCCGGCTACGGCGGTGGCACTGACCAGCAGTGCGAGCTTCTTCTTGGGACTGAGAGTCCTTCTACGCGACATGCACGCCTCCTGTCCGTGGCCGCCGCGTGCGGCGACCGGATGCGATCCGTGTGCCGCTATGTACGAGATCCCGAACAGGGTTACTCAATGGTTAACACGAGTCAGCGAAGTGGTCTGGGTCACATGCGGGTCAAGGCGTCCCGAACCGCTTCCTCCGTGCGTCCCACGACGGCCGTTCCGTCCTCCGCCGTGATGATCGGACGCTGGATGAGCTTCGGGTGCTCGGCCAGCGCCTTGATCCACCGCCCGCGCGAACCGTCGTCCCGCGCCCACGACTTCAGGTCGAGCTCCTTGGCGACGGCCTCCTGTGTCCGGGTGATGTCCCACGGCTCGAGGCCCAGCCGCTCCAGTACGTCCCGGATCTCGTCCTCCGTGGGGACGTCCTCGAGGTAGCGGCGGACGGTGTACTGCGCGCCCTCCGCGTCGAGCAGGCTGATGGCGCTGCGGCACTTCGAACAGGCCGGATTGATCCAGATCTCCATGCCGCACACGTTACGTGAGCCCTCTTGTTCCGCCCGGCGTCACGCCACCCCTGAAAGCCCTGTGGCCAGGGGCCGGGTCATCACAAGATCATCACCCCATCTCCATGCCTCTGTCATATGCCAAGACCAGGAACTACCGTCATCCCACCCGAAAGCGCAACCAGGGGGGACGAGATGACTGCCCGTACACGAGGCCGCCTGTTCCACGACCGCCGGACACGCGGCCTTGGCGCAAGCGCAAGCGCGTGTGGGCGGCCGGGATCCTGCTGTTCGGTCTGGGGGCCATGGGGGGCACCCAGAGCGCGCAGGACGAGGTGAACGCGGCGAAGGCCGCGGCCGTCCGCCCCCGTCCGACGGTCACGGTGACTGCCACTGCCACTGCCACTGCCACCGTCACCGCGACGCCGAAGCCGCGGGCGACCGTCACCAAGACGGTGCGGACGCCGGGCCCGACCAGAACGGTCACCGAGGCCGCGCGGGACGCTGGGGCGGACACGAGCGGGAGCAGCGACACCGGCACCTGCTCGATCGTCTCCAACTCGGGCAACTGTTATGAGGCGGGGCAGTACTGCCGGAACAGGGACCACGGCGCTTCGACGACGGACGCCGGCGGTACGGGCATCACGTGCGCCTATCGCAACGGGTGGCGCTGGACGTACTCCTGACGGCGCGAGCCGTGTCCTTCCCGGTGGGTGACGGGTGGGTCCACGTCGTGCCACCGGAGGGTCTGTTCGAATTTGCCGCCGCCTCACGCACCCCTCGCGGAACTGCTGTGACACGGCGGCAATTCCCTTGCTCACCTGGAGGTTTGCTGGACTCTGTGGACTCCCTGGATGTCAGTGCCGGGCAGTAAACTGGAGACAGTGTTCGAGGGTGTCGCCGGGGGGTCCGGATGGCGCCCTGACCGCGACAGGAGGATGCCTGTGCCCGCTGCCGCACTGAAGCCGCTGCCCACTCAGTCCACGTCCAAGAGGGCGGTCCTGATGGACCTGCCGTACGAGCCCGTGGCGAAGCGCCCGTTGCCGCCGGGGCGGCCTCGCGAGTGGTACGTCACGCACAACCGCCGGCTCAAGGCGATGCGTCTCGCGATCGCCCTGCTCGACTCCGGTGTGTACGTTCCGAATCAGGCCCGCAACGAGAAGATCCGCAGTACTGCGGAGGCGATCGGTGTTCATCCGCCGTCGGACACCACGTGCCACATGGTGCGGGCGCTGATGCGTTACGCGCGTTGAGCGCAGGGGGCGGCCGGGGCAGGGTCTCTCGCCCCCGCCGCCCCGACCCGTCCCATCCTGGCGGCTCCGCCCCCAACCCCCCTTCGGCCTGAACGACCTCGTCCTCAAACGCCGGACGGGCTGAAAGAAGCCGGCCGGGCTGGGGCCCCGGGCCCCGGGCCCCGGGCCTCGTCCTTGGCCGCCGGACGGGCCGAAAGACGCGAGCTGGGGTGGGTGGGGTGTGACCTCCGGCCTCGTCCTGAGACGCCGTGGGCCGGGGTGGGTGGGGTGCGGGCTGCGGGGTCGTTCTGGAACGCCGGACGACCCCGGGCCTTTAGGGGCGCGGGGAACTGCGCGCCCAGCCCCCACCGGGCCCGCAGCCAAACGAAATGGGGCGGTCGGGGGATGCGGGGCGAAGCCCCGCTTCGGGGGCGCGGGGAACTGCGCGATCCGCTCCCACCCACCCGCGGCCGGGACGGCAGCGCCCCGTCCCCCCGTCACTACCCCGCCGTCAGTTCCTTCTCCAGGGGGGTTCGGAAGCGTGGCGTGATCCGGGTCGCGCCCAGCCAGGCCCGTAGGCGCGCGGCCTCCGTCTCGATGGCCGCCTGTGCCTCCCGCCCCACCCCGGCAGGGTCCAGCACCCGCCACACCAGAGCCCCATCGCCCCGCTGCGCCCACCCCCCGACCACCCGCCCGTCCCACCACACCGTCGGCCCGACATTCCCACTGCCGTCGAAGAGGGCGGGGCGCAGGGAGGGGGAGAGGTACCAGTCCCGTTCCTGCCATCCCATGGCCGTGGGATCGAGCCCGGGAAGGAGCGCGGCCCACGGCGCGGCGGGGCCGGGGACGGGGGCGACGTCGTCGGCGGTCACATATCCGGTGGCTCCGTCGTCGAGCGACACGGCCACCGCCCCGATCGCGGCCAGCGCCCGCCGCACATCGGTGACCTTCCACCCCGTCCACCACTTGAGGTCGGCCTCGGTGGCGGGCCCGCACACCGCGAGCCAGCGGCGCAGCAGCTCGGGCTGGGCCTCGGCAGGCGGGAGTTCGGGATGCGGCGGCGCCACGGCCCAGCGGAACTGGGTCGACGTCCAGGACCCCAGCGGGCGCCCCCGCACCACCCGCCCCTCGACCCCGAGCACCCGCATCAGCCGGGACGACACGGCCTGCGCGCTCTCGTAACTCCGCCCCGCGCCGTACGTGAACTGCTCCCTCAACCGCGGTTCGTCCTGGACGAGTTCGTTCACCGTCGCCTGCCCGCGCCGCGCCAGCGCGGCGAGCGCGGACGCCTCCACCTCGGCGAGCCACTCCTCGGTCAGCCGCCCGTCGCTGCCGCTCACCATGTCCTTGATCAGCCCGGCCCGGGCCTTCGCCGCGATCGCGAGCCCCGTCGAGGCGTGCACCACCGCGGCCAGCTCGGTGGGGAACACGAACACGGTGTGCCGCATGCCGTGCATCCGCACCAGCGTCCGGTCCTCGTACAGCGCCCGGTCGAGCTCCGTCACCGTCTTCCCGGAGTCCGCGAGCCGCGCGCCCACCGCCAGGTACACCGTCGCCGGATCGGTCCCGTGCAGTGCGACCAGGGACCCGGCGACCTCCTCGGGACTCGCCGCGCGCGCCGTCCCCGTGAGCCGGTGCCGCAGGGCGAGCCGGGCCCGCCGCTCCGCCCCTGCGATGTGCCGCCGCTCCTCGCCCACGCCGCCGCCCTCTCGTAGCTGCCGTCCCCGCATCCTCTCGCGTCTCACCCGATCGGCGCCCCCTGTCATGCGTACGCCCTGCTTCACGGCCTTGACTGAAGCGGGAATCCGCAGCGGAACGTCGGGAGACGACATGGCGCGGCACGCGCGGCAAGGGATACGTGGGATGCGCGGGACAGGCAGGGCGCACGGGGTGCGTGGGGTGCGCGGGATACGAGCTCCCGGCGTACGACGGACCGGCCCGCGGGCCGTGGCTGCCGTGCTCCTGCTGACCCTCGGCGCCTGCCTGGCCGGCTGTTCCGACGACACCAGCCCGTCCGACGTGGCCTCCGCCGCCTCCTCCCTCGCGTCCCAGGCCGGCGACTCGCTCGCCTCCGCGACCGCCGAGGCCGGGCGGAAGTTCGACGAGTTCAAGAACGGTCTGAACGCCAAGGACGAGGTGAAGCTCGGCGACCGGGTGACCATCGACTCCGAGGGCCGGGCCACCGTCAAGGCCACCGCCACCAACCCGACGTCCGCAGCGAAGACGTACGCGGTTCAGGTCGACTTCCGCGACAAGGGCGGCAACCTCCTCGACACGGTCGTCGTCACCCTGAACGACGTCCCGGCGGGCGCCGCCAAGGACGCCACCGCCCGCAGTCACCGCACCCTCTCCGGAGACGTCACCGCCGACGTGGCCCGCGCCGTACGGGCCTGACACCCGCGAACGCGCCTCCCGCGACGGCGACCATCCCGCCGTCGCCTCAGCCGTACAGCTCGAACAGCCCGGTCACATACGCCGTCAGCCGTTCGCCCAGCAGTTCGGGGGTCAGGTCGGCGCGCCCCAGTTCCCGCCACGGCACCGCGAGCTTCTCGGCGTCGGGGCAGTAGGCAAGCGCGTCCAGCAGCCGCCAGTACAAGTGCTCCTCGGCGCCGGCCGGTCGGCGTCCGCCGTGTGCCTCGTACCGCGCGCGGAACCCCAGGCCGTACGCCTCCCCGTGGAGCAGCGCGAGAGCCGTGGAGCAGTGGGCCACGTCCAGGTCGGCGGGCCCCCACGAGGTCTCCACCCAGTCGACCACCCCGCTGATCCGCAGTGTGTCGCCCGCGCCGGTGAAGAGCACGTTGCCGGGATGGAAGTCCCGGTGCAGGAAACATCCTTCGTACGCCGGGGGTTCGCGCCGGATCACGTCCACGGCCCGCTCCCACAGCGCGCCCCGGGACGCACGGACGCGTTCGGGCGAGGTCCACGCCTGGTACGGGCGCGGCCGGTCGGCCGGAACCACCGCGTGGATACGGGCCAGTTGGCGGGCCAGCAGGTCGATCCGCCGGTCCAGGTCCTCCTCGTCGACCCGTACCCCGCCCGGCAGCGCGGACATCAACAGGGAGGGGTGGTCGCAGTGTTCGGCGGTGGCGTCGACGGCGTGGAGCTCGGGCGTGGGTACGTCCTCGTACGGGGCGAGCAGGGTGAGGACGGACGCCTCGCGGGCCAGCAGACCGGCCGCGTGACGGCGGTAGAAGGGCTTCACGAACGACCGCAGCACCAGACCCGTACCGTCGTCGAGGGTGAGCCGGCGCATCTGGGAGCTCCAGCCGCCGCGCAGGGCCGTGGACTCCCGTACGTTCCTGCCGGCCGGAAGCTGTTTGGCCACCCAGCCGCGGGTCGCGGTCCACCCCCGCTCGCCCAGTCCCACGAGTACGGCGTCCACGAACCGCGCCCGGTCGGCGGGATGTTCGCGCAGCCACAGGCCGAGCATGTGGTCGGCGTCGGGGAATTCGAGCCGGGTGAACTGGGCGCGGGCGGTGAGCGCGTCCGTCACGGCCTCGGTGACGGCGGGCGGGATGACGGCGTCCGTACCGGGTACGGCGAGGACCGCACGGCCGTCGTACCCGCGCAGCACGTCGAGCGCGGGGGCCTGCCGCCAGCTGTCCGGCGCCCGGATGATCTCGCTGAAGCGCCCGTCGCCCTTCCCGAAAGGAACCTGCCAGGCCGCGGCGCCGTACACAGCGGGCGCGCACAGGCCCAGGGCCACCACGCGCCGCCCGTAGTGCCCGGCGAGATCGGCCACCGTCTGGCCGCTCATGCTGAACCCGACGAGGATCAGCGGACCCTCCGCCGGGACCGACGCGTCGATGACGGAGACGGCCTGCTCGAAACGTCGGCCAAGGCTCAGGTCCCTGAGTTCGCCCGAGCTCTCCCCGTGTCCGGAGAAGTCGAGGGCGAGGCCTCGGCAGCCGCGTGCCACGAACTCCTCCAGCAGCGGGAGCAGGCGCTCCTTGTTGCCGAGGCCCGCGCCGTGCAGCAGGACGACGGTGGCCGCGGCGCCGGGGCCGTCGTCACCGCCGCCGCTGACGCAGCTCAGTCGTTCACCGTCATGGTCGTGTGCGAAGGAGGCGAGCATCCCCCCATTTACCCACGCCCGCTTTTCCCCTCACTACGTACCGATCTACGTACCGACGGCCCCCGGCCAGGTCACAGACCCGGGGCGCCCCAGATCGGGAACCAGCGGCTGAGGTCCTGCTCGATCCGTAGATCGTCCGCGAGCGCGGCCTTGACCTGCAGTTCCAGCGCGTTGTCGCGCCGTTGGGCCTCGCCGGCCAGCGGCGCGAAGGGATAGAAGGTGCCGCGCTTGTAGAGGTAGACGAGTCCGAGCCGTCGCTGCCCGGTGTCCTGGAAGCCGGCGACGGAGCAGAGCAGCTGCGGTCCGAAGCCGCTGCCCTCCAGCGCGCTGTTGACCGCGTGCAGATCACTGACCAGTGCGGGCAGATCGTCCGGTTCCCGCCGTGAGACCAGCCACGAGTATCCGTACTCGTCCCGGCTGACCTCCACCGGCGGACCCGTGCGTTCGGCATCCGCGTCGAGCAGTTCCTGCACCTCCTGGTGCGCCTGGGCGAAGGCCCCGCCCTCGACGCTCGCGAAACACACCGCTCCCGTCCCGGTCGGGGTGAACCCGGCGGCGGCCTGCAAGGTCAGGGCGGCCGACGGCAGCCCGAAGAGCTGGTCGAGATCGGGCGCGACGGCCTTGGTGCGCCCGAGCAGGATGTCCAGGAACCCCATGCAGTCGGCTGCCTTTCCGGAAGGGACGAAGGGCCACGGCCCAGGATGAGCGGGGCGGGTGGGAAAAGGACGGGAAGAAGAGTCAGACGCTGCTCTCCGGAGTCGCCGCCTCACCCAGCTCCGCCGAGATCCTGCCCAGCTGTTCGAGCCGCTGCTCCAGGCTGGGGTGGGTCGAGAAGAGCTTCGCGATCCCCGGTTCGGCACCGAAGGCCGGCGTGAAGTAGAACGCGTTGAACGCCTGTGCCGTCCGCAGGTCCTTGGTCGGGATCCGCGCGATGTCCCCGGAGACCTTCGTCAGCGCGGACGCCAGCGCCGAGGGCCGGCCGGTGAGCAGGGCGGCGGACCGGTCGGCGGCCAGCTCGCGGTACCGGGACAGGGCCCGGATGAGCAGGAAGCTGATCGCGTACACGGCCGCGGAGACGGCCATCACCGCCATGAAGATCGCTACGGTGTTCTGGTCCTTGCGGCCGCGCCCGCCGAAGAGCTGGGAGTAGAAGGCGAACCGCACGATCAGCCCGGCGATCACCCCGAGGAACGAGGCCACGGTGATCACGGCGACGTCCTTGTGCGCCACGTGCGACAGCTCGTGCGCGAGCACGCCCTCCAGCTCGTCGGGCTCCAGCCGCCGCAGCAGCCCGGTGGTCACGCAGAGGACCGCGTGATCGGCGTTCCGCCCGGTCGCGAACGCGTTCGGCATGTCGATGTCCGACACGGCGACCAGCGGCTTCGGCATGTCGGCGACGGCACACAGCCGGTCGACGACCCCGTGCAGCTGCGGATACTCCTCGCGCTCCACGATCCGGCCGTGCATCGCGTAGAGCGCGATCCGGTCCGAGAACCAGTACTGCGCGCCGAGCAGCAGGGCCGCGAGGACCACGACCAGCACCCAGGACTTCAGCAGCACGATCAACGCGGCGACGAAGGCCACGTACAGCAATCCGAGCAGGAACAGCGTGACCGTCATACGTACGGTCAATCGCGGATCGCTCCGGAACCGGCTCTGCATCTGCATCACCCCCGCAGTAAGGCACTCGTCCCGCTGTCCAGTGTGCACCTGCGGACGCCCATGAAGCGGTTCCGAACAGCCCTAGGAGGTGCAAAGGCGACCTGTGGGATTCCGGGCGGGATCTGAGGGATTCCGTCCAAGATGCTGAGTGGTCGATCGCCGACTAGCCTTTACTCGCGAGCAGCTCTTCATGAAAAGAGCCGCCATCGGAGTACGCCCGCTGCACGCGTCGGCGGTCTGAACGTACTCCCTGTACTCGGGCGAGCATCGCGCCGGACCCGCTCCGCCGCGGTCACGGCCATCTGCCATCCGTCTCGTGCCTCCGAAAGACCGCACGAGGGGTGCAAGGAGGATTCATCCATGAAGGCACAACGTGCGAGGCGCATCTTCGCGGTATCCGCCATCGGCGTTCTGATGGCCGGAGGCGCGGCGATCGGCGCAGCAGGTACGGCCTCGGCAGCTGCCCCGGCCCAGGCCCAGGCCCAGACCCAAGCCATCACCCACGGCTGTTCCAACTGGGGTGGCCGAGGATTCGGCAACTGCGGGTTCGGCTTCAACAACGGCTTCAACAGTGGCTTCAACCGTTTCGGCTTCAACAGCGGCTTCGGCTTCAACAACGGTTTCGGCTTCAACAACGGTTTCGGCAACGGCTTCGGCAACGGCTTCGGTGGTGGAGTCGTAGTCGTCGTGGTGCCCTGACGGACCACGGCCGAGGGCCGCCACCTGTACGCACAGGTGGCGGCCCTCAGTTTTTCGGGCGTCGTGATCTTTAGACGTCGTAGTACAGCTCGAACTCGTGCGGGTGCGGACGCAGCTGCAGCGGCGCGATCTCGTTCGTGCGCTTGTAGTCGATCCACGTCTCGATCAGGTCGGACGTGAAGACGTCGCCCGCGAGCAGGAACTCGTGGTCGGCCTCGAGGCGGTCGAGGACGGCCGGGAGGGAGGTCGGGACCTGGGCGACGCCCGCGTGCTCCTCGGGGGCGAGCTCGTAGAGGTCCTTGTCGATCGGCTCGGCCGGCTCGACCTTGTTCTTGATGCCGTCGAGGCCCGCGAGCAGCAGCGCCGAGAAGGCCAGGTACGGGTTGCCGGAGGAGTCGGGCGCACGGAACTCGACGCGCTTGGCCTTCGGGTTCGAACCCGTGATCGGGATACGCATGGCCGCGGAGCGGTTGCGCTGCGAGTACACCAGGTTGACCGGGGCCTCGAAGCCGGGGACCAGACGGTGGTACGAGTTCACCGTCGGGTTGGTGAAGGCGAGGAGCGACGGGGCGTGCTTGAGGATGCCGCCGATGTAGTAGCGGGCGGTGTCCGAGAGGCCCGCGTAACCGGCCTCGTCGTAGAACAGCGGGTCGCCGTTGGCCCACAGTGACTGGTGGACGTGCATGCCCGAGCCGTTGTCGCCGAAGATCGGCTTCGGCATGAAGGTCGCGGTCTTGCCGTTGCGCCAGGCGACGTTCTTCACGATGTACTTGAAGAGCTGGAGGTCGTCGGCCGCGGCGAGCAGCGTGTTGAACTTGTAGTTGATCTCGGCCTGGCCGGCGGTGCCCACCTCGTGGTGCTGGCGCTCGACCTGGAGGCCGGACTTGGCCAGCTCCAGGGAGATCTCGGCACGCAGGTCGGCGAAGTGGTCGACCGGCGGGGTCGGGAAGTAGCCGCCCTTGTAGCGGACCTTGTAACCACGGTTGTCCTCGAGGGCACCGGTGTTCCAGGCGCCGGCCTCGGAGTCGATGTGGTAGAAGGCCTCGTTCGACTTGGTGTCGAAGCGCACGCTGTCGAACACGTAGAACTCGGCCTCGGGGCCGAAGAACGCGGTGTCGGCGATGCCGGTGGACGCGAGGTAGGCCTCGGCCTTCTTCGCCACGTTGCGCGGGTCACGGGAGTACTGCTCGCCCGTGATCGGGTCGTGGATGAAGAAGTTGATGTTGACCGTCTTGTCGCGGCGGAAGGGGTCGACGCGCGCGGTGGACAGGTCGGCGCGGAGCGCCATGTCGGACTCGTGGATGGCCTGGAAACCGCGGATCGAGGAACCGTCGAACGCGAGCTCCTCGGCCGGGTCGAAGGCCTCGGCCGGGATCGTGAAGTGCTGCATCACGCCCGGCAGGTCGCAGAAGCGGACGTCGACGAACTTGACGTCCTCGTCCGCGATGAACTTCTTGGCCTCGTCGGCGTTCTGGAACATCCAGCTCCTCCTACTCCCGCCCACAGTGGACCGGGGTGGTAGTTCGTTCGTGCGGCCAGTGCGGTGGCACACGCTGGAGCCGACCATAGGGATGGGGGATTTCTCCAGCGTGACCCATTTGTTTCGCCCAAGTTAACCGACCCGGGGTCGCCAGGCCCCTCGTGTCCGCATGCCAAAACGGGCGCAGTACCGTGGACGGGTGGACAACAGGCAAGCAATCGGATCGTGGCTCTCCGGACCTCGCGCGGCCCTGGAGGACGCCGGTGCCGACCTCGGATACCGGGGTGAACAGCTGGGTCTGCCGGAACAGGGCCCCGGCTCCATCGCCCGCCCCGGCCGCAGGCTGGGCGCCCTCGCCATCGACTGGGCCCTGTGCCTGTTGATCGCATACGGACTGCTCACCCACGGCTACAAGCCGGGGTCGACGGGCAACTGGGCCCTGCTCGTCTTCTTCGTCCTGGGCGTCCTGACCGTCGGCACGGTCGGCTTCACCCCGGGCAAGCGCCTGCTGGGCCTGCGGATCGTCCCCGAGGGCGGCGGCCGTCTCAACCCGCTGCGCGTCCTGCTGCGCACCGCCCTGCTGTGCGTGGCCATCCCCGCCCTGATCTGGGACCGCGACGGCCGCGGCCTGCACGACCGCATGGCCCGCACGATCGAGGTCCGGGCCTAGCACCGGGCACCAGGCCGTACGACGGCCTCAGCGCGTACGACGATGGGGGCGCCCGGAGTGATCCGGGCGCCCCCATCGTCGTAACTCTGCTCAGAGGAGTGTCAGCGGGCCTTCGGTCCGCCGCGCGGCATCCGCATGCCCTTGGGCATCGGACCCTTCGGAAGGGGCATGTTGCTCATCAGGTCGCCCATCGCGCGCAGCCGGTCGTTGGTCGCCGTCACCTGGGGGCCGGTCAGGACGCGGGGGAACTTCAGCATCGTCGTGCGGAGCTTCTTGAGCCCCACCTGACCCTCGCCGGAGCCCACGAGCACGTCGTGCACGGGCACATCGGCGACGATTCGCGCCATCTTCTTCTTCTCGGCCGCCAGCAGGCTCTTCACCCGGTTCGGGTTGCCCTCGGCCACCAGCACGATGCCGGCCTTGCCGACCGCGCGGTGCACCACGTCCTGGCTGCGGTTCATCGCCACCGCCGGAGTCGTGGTCCAGCCCCGGCCGATGTTGTCCAGTACGGCCGCTGCTGCGCCGGGCTGGCCCTCCATCTGTCCGAACGCGGCTCGCTCGGCCCTGCGCCCGAAGACGATCGCCGTCGCGAGGAAGGCGAGCAGAAGGCCGAGAATGCCCAGGTAGTACGGGTGGTCGATCAAGAGGCCGATCGCGAGGAAGACACCGAAGGTGACGATTCCGACTGCCGCGAGTACAAGACCGATCTTGGAGTCGGCCTTGCGAGTCATCTTGTAGGTCAGGGCGATCTGCTTGAGTCGCCCGGGGTTAGCAGCGTCCGCTGCAGTTTCCTTCCTCGCCATGCCACGAAGTCTACGTGGCCCGGCAAGCGCCGACGACGGCAGTGTCCGGGCAGGCGGCGGCAGCGCCCGCACGGGGAGTCCGGCGACGGCTAGGAACGCGTCGACACGGACTCCAGCACGCGCTGCGCCTCGACCCGGTCCTTGGCGCGGCGGCGGTCCTCCAGGACGGAGGTCCAGGCGTTGCGGCGGGCGGTGCGCTGGCCACTGCTCATGAGCAGCGACTCGACGGCACGGAGTGCATCGGTGAACGACGGGATGGCTGTGGCGCGTACGGGCGCGGCCTGCATGATGGAGGTCCCCCCTCGGGATGGCGGCTCTGGACGGGGCGGTACGTGGAGTAAGACCAGGGTCACTGATTGGTGTTACCAGGGCGTGACCGACCGGTCAAACACCAATGAAGCCTTGATGCGGCGGGCCTCCAGCATGACGCCGTCCTGACGCCTGTCCCCATCTGCGCGGACGGTCCGCAGCGCGGTGAATTGGCCACATTGTGGGGGGAGTTGCTTGTGCGCCGATTCACACGCGAGCGGTGGCACTGAGTGCCACCGCTCGCCTTGTACGGCGTTTCAAATTGTGTCGCCCGCATTGCTCCGTACGGGTGTTCAGACCGCCTGCGAGGCGATGTACGCGCCACGCTTCTCGATGGCCATCTGGTACAGCCGACCCGCGCGGTACGAGGAGCGCACGAGCGGGCCCGACATGACACCGGAGAAGCCGATCTGCTCGGCCTCCTCCTTCAGCTCCACGAACTCGTGCGGCTTGACCCAGCGCTCCACGGGGTGGTGGCGCACGGAGGGACGCAGGTACTGAGTGATGGTCACCAGCTCGCAGCCCGCCTCGTGCAGCTGCGTGAGAGCCTCGCTGACCTCCTCGCGGGTCTCGCCCATGCCGAGGATGAGGTTCGACTTCGTGACCAGACCGTAGTCGCGCGCCTCGGTGATGACCTTCAGCGAGCGCTCGTAGCGGAAGCCCGGGCGGATGCGCTTGAAGATCCGGGGGACCGTCTCGACGTTGTGCGCGAAGACCTCGGGGCGGGACGAGAAGACCTCGGCCAGCTGGGCGGGCTCGGCGTTGAAGTCGGGGGCGAGGAGCTCGACCTTGGTACGGCCGGCCTCACGCTCCGCGGTCTGCTGGTGGATCTGGCGGACCGTCTCGGCGTACAGCCAGGCCCCGCCGTCCTCCAGGTCGTCGCGGGCGACGCCGGTGATGGTGGCGTAGTTCAGGTCCATCGTGACCACGGACTCGCCCACGCGACGGGGCTCGTCGCGGTCGAGTGCCTCCGGCTTGCCCGTGTCGATCTGGCAGAAGTCGCAGCGCCGGGTGCACTGGTCGCCACCGATCAGGAACGTGGCCTCGCGGTCTTCCCAGCACTCGTAGATGTTGGGGCAGCCCGCCTCCTGGCAGACCGTGTGCAGGCCCTCGCTCTTCACGAGGTTCTGCATCTTCGTGTACTCGGGGCCCATTTTCGCCCGGGTCTTGATCCACTCGGGCTTGCGCTCGATGGGGGTCTGGGCGTTCCGGACCTCCAGGCGCAGCATTTTGCGTCCGTCGGGTGCGACTGCGGACACATCGGCTCCCTGTAGCTTCGATTCTTCGGCGTACACCAGGGTACGCCCGTACGGTTCTCGGCCCCCGGGGTGGGCAACCTTGCGGACCGGGGGTGCATTCCCGAGGGTTTCCTCGCCCCCGCCGCCCCTACCCGCCCCATCCCCAGCCTGGGGACTCCGCCCCCAGCCCCCCCATCGGCCTGAACGGCCTCGTCCTCAAACGCCGGACAGGCTGAAAGACACCCGCCAGCGCCCTCAAGAGGCACGGGGGATGCGGGGCGCAGCCCCCGCTTTGGGGGCGCGGGGAACTGCGCGCCCAGCCCCCACGGGCCCGCGGCCAAAGGCTTCGGGCGGCCGGGGGATGCGGGGCGCAGCCCCGATCCCGTAGGGGCGCGGGGAACTGCGCGGGCAACCCCCACGCGCCCGCGGCCGAACGAGCCGAGCGGGGCGCAGCCCCTCCGTCAGGCCGAGGCCCGTTCGACCTCGCGGGGGCGCAGGTCGGCGTTCTCCAGGACGTCGCGGAGATGCTTCTCCGCAACCGGCAGCACCTCGGCGATGGTGACCTCGCGCCCCAGCTCGTACGCCAGGGACGTCACCCCCGCGTCCCGGATCCCGCACGGGATGATCTTGTCGAAGGAGGATGTGTCCGGATTCACGTTCAGGGCGAAGCCGTGCATCGTGACGCCCTTGGCGACCCGGATCCCCATGGCGCAGATCTTCCGGTCCTCGCGCCGCTGTCCGGCGTTGGAGGGCGCGTACTCGGGCCCGTTCAGACGCGGGTCGAACTCCTCGTCCGTCAGCCGCGGGTCGAAGTCGAGGGAGAGCCCGCCGAGGGAGGGGCGTGAGGCGACGGGGTCACCCAGGACCCAGACGCCCGCCCGGCCCTCCACCCGGCTGGTCTCGACGCCGAACTCGGCGCAGACCCGGATCATGACCTCTTCGAGCCGCCGCAGGTGCGCCACCACGTCCACCGGACGCGGCAGCTTCTGGATCGGGTAGCCCACGAGCTGCCCGGGCCCGTGCCAGGTGATCTTGCCGCCACGGTCCACGTCGACCACGGGCGTGCCGTCGAGGGGCCGTTCGCTGTCCGCCGTACGCCGGCCCGCCGTGTAGACCGGCGGGTGCTCCAGGAGCAGACAGGTGTCGGGGACCTCGTCCAGGAAACGGGCGGCATGCACGCGGCGCTGCTCGTCCCAGGCCTCTTGGTACTCCACGGCCTCGGCACCGAATCCCATGCGGACGAACCGCAACTCACTCACGGCAAGCGCCTCCCTAGAAGCCTCAGAACCTTCAGAACCGGTGGTGTGGCAACCGGCGGGCCCGTTGCGCGGCAGGCGAAAGAACCTTTCGTCAGGTACGTAACGCGCCCACGCCACTGTACGTCCGGGGCGCGCGCGTCAGCCCAGCGGTCAATCCTCACACGATCGGATGAATGTAGGTCGATGCGCGCGATCAGGTGCTTACTCTCCGCTACATTCGCGCCGTCCATGAGGCCATAAGGGCTGCTCACAGGCAATCCGGGCACCGAGTGATGCCCGGAAGGCAGGAGACCGCACCGCAGATGACGGAACGACCCGCGCAGCGCACTCCCAATCGCCAGCTCGCCGCGCTCATCGCAGAAGCGGGGTTCTCCAACGCAGGTCTCGCCCGTCGCGTGGACCAGCTCGGCCTCGAACACGGACTTGACCTGAGATATGACAAGACATCGGTGACACGGTGGCTGCGCGGGCAGCAGCCCCGCGGCACCACACCCGCCCTCATCGCCGAGGTGTTCACACGGCGCCTCGGCCGCCGCCTCACCGCGCAGGACCTCGGGCTCGACGCCTGCGCACCCGTCTACGCGGGCCTGGAGTTCGCCGCGACCCCCGAGGAGGCCGTCGACATCGTCAGCGGCCTGTGGCGTAAGGACTCCGGCAGCCATGCCGAGCTCCGCAAGATCGCCTTCACCCCGGCGGGACTCGTCGTCCCCAGCCGCGACTGGCTGATCGGACGGGCCGACGACCGGGTGAGCCGCGGCGACCCGGCCGCCACGCGCATCCCCGCCCAGGGGCGCCCCGCGGTCCCCCGCCAGCGCAGCCAGACCGAACGCGGCCCCGGCCAGAAGGTCACCGGCGGGGACATCGCCGCCCTGCGCTCGGTGGGCGAACTGTTCCGCGCCCTCGACCACGCCTACGGCGGCGGCCACGCCCGCCAGGCCCTGGTCCGCTACCTGGAGCACGAGGCCGAGCCCATGCTGCGCGGCGCGTACGGCGAGCAGACCGGGCGGCGCCTGTTCGCCGCCGCCGCCGACCTCACCCGCCTCGCCGGCTGGACCTCGTACGACATCGGAGCGCACGGGCTCGCGCAGCGCTACTTCGTGCAGGCGCTGCGGCTGTCGCAGGCGGCCGGCGACCGGGCGTACGGCTCGTACGTCCTGGTCACCATGAGCCGGCAGGCGGTCTACCTCGGCCACGGGCGCGAGGCCGTGCAGCTCGCCCGGGTCGCTCAGCAGGGCGTCGGCTCGTCCGTGCCGCCCGTCGTCCAGGCGCTGCTGCACTCCGTGGAGGCGCGCGGGCACGGCGTACTCGGGGAGGTGCGGGCCTGCACGGCGTCGCTGGTGCGCGCCGAGCGGGCCCTCGAATCCGTCCGGCCGGGGGACGAGGCCCCGCACTGGGCGCGGTTCTTCGACGAGGCGCAGCTCGCCGACGAGTTCGGGCACTGCCACCGGGACCTGCAGCAGTACCGGGCCGCGGCGCAGCACGCCGAGCGCTCGCTGCAGTTGCGGGCGCCCGGCTTCGCGCGCAGCCGGCTGTTCTGCCGGGTGGTGCTCGCCTCGGCACGGCTCGGGCTCGGGGAGCTCGACCAGGCCTGCCAGTTGGGCGCCGAGGCCGCGGGGCAGGCGGCGGAGATGCGGTCGGTCCGGGCCGTCGAGTACGTACGGGACTTCGAGCGGCGGCTCGAACCGTACCGGGACGCGGCACCCGTACGGGGCTACCGGGATCGGGTGGCGGCCCTGGGCTGACTAGGCCGCCGTTTCCAGACGCTCCTCCGTCGCGGCCGGACGGGCGCCCAGGTCCGTCAGGAGGGCGTGGGCGGCCCGGCGGCCCGAATGCAGGGCGCCCTGGACCGTGCCGGTGTCCCGGTGGTCCCCGCAGACGTACAGGCCCGCCAGGAGGCGTACAGGGCGACGCAGGTCGTGCGGCGGGGGCATCGCGGGGACCGCGTCACGGGTGTGGTGGACCGCGAGGAGTTCCCAGCGGGTCGTCGACGTGCCGTAGAGGCGGGCCAGTTGGGCGCGGACCGTGGTGTCCAGATGGGCGGCGGCCGGGGGAGTGCCCAGCACCATCGAGGAGACGAGCGCCCGTCCGGCGGGGGCACGGGACGGGTCGACCTGGCTGATGACCGCGGTCTGCGCCACCGGGCCGCTCCGGTCGGCGTCCAGCAGCAGGGCCGGGTCGGCCAACGGGGGCTCGTCCGTGGTGTGGTGCAGGACCGTCACCGGATGGAAGGCGGGGACGCGCAGACCGGGCAGCAGCCGGGCCGCGGCGCGGGCTCCGGTCGCCAGCAGGATGGCCCGGCAGCTGAGTTCGCCGTGGTCCTTCGTCGTCACGGTGGTCGTGGAGACCGCGGTGACCTCGACGCCGGTGTGGACGGTGCCCGGCGGCAGGGAGGCCGCCAGGAGCTCCGGCAGGGTGTCCGCGCCGCCCTCCGGCAGACACAGCCGGCCCGACGCGAACGAATGCAGGGCCAGGTCGGCGGCGCGGCTGGAGGTGGTGAGGTCCGGGTCGCACAGGAGTGCGGCGAGCAGGGGGCGCAGAAAGCCGTTGACCGTACGGGGCGGCAGACCACGGGTGGTCAGCGCCTGTGCGGTGGGGAGGTCGGGGCGGGTGAGGAGACCTTCGGGTGGTGTGGCGGCGAGGCGGGCGAGCGCGGTGGCCAGGCGGGTCTGGTCGAGGTGGCCGCCGAGGGGGCCGGGGCGGGAGGACTGGCTCCGGGGGAGCCGGGGGGCGCTTGCGAGGGCGCGTGCGGCGGTGAGTGCGCCCCTTGCGCTCCGAGGGGTGGGGGCGGCAGCGCGATGGTGGCGGCCGTCGCTGTGCAGCAGCACGCCCGGGGAGAACGGGCGCAGGGCCAGGGTGTTCAGGCCCGGGGTGCGGTGCAGTTCGGGGTACGAGGTGGACAGGAGCCGGCCGATGCGGTCGAGCCGGAAGCCGTCCACCTTCTCCGTCGTCATGCGGCCGCCCACGGTGGGGGCAGCCTCCAGAACCTTCGTCGTGAGGCCCGCCCTGGTCAGGTGCTGGGCGGCCGCGAGTCCCGCGGCTCCGGCCCCGACGATGACGACGTCCACATCCGCCTTGCATACGGGCTCTAGCACGTACCCCTCCTCGAGGTTGCGCGGCCGGTGGGAACGTCATGCCCCCAACGTGCCCTGGGGATACCCGAGTTCGGGTCGAGGGTAGGTGCGTCCGGAGCCGTGGACAGTCGCGCGTCGGGCGTGCACGGTCGCATGGGGGTGCACGGTTTCTTCGTCTGCGGGTGCGTGGGGGTTGCTCGCGCAGTTCCCCGCGCCCCTCAGGCGGGGGCTTCGCCCCGCGTTCCCCGGCCGCCCGATTCGTTCGGCTGCGGGCTGGTGGGGGTTGCTCGCGCAGTTCCCCGCGCCCCTAAATGCTTTTAGCCCGTCCGGCGTTTGAGGACGAGGCCGTTCAGGCCGGTCGGGGGTTTGGGGGCGGCCGCCCCCAGGGATGGGACGGGTAGGGGCGGCGGGGGCGAGGGACGCTTGTCAGCGCAGGGCCGCTCGCAACGCGCCCTCGATCGACGGGAAGGCGAAGGCGAAGCCGGAGGACAGCAGGCGGGTGGGGTGGACGCGTTGGCTGTCCAGGATGTCGCCGGACATGTCGCCGAGGGCCAGGCGCAGGAGGGGGGCGGGGGTGGGGAAGAGAGTGGGCCGGTGCAGGACGCGCCCCATCGCCTCGGTGATCTCCCGGTTGGTGAGGGGCGTCGGCGCGGTGAGGTTCACCGGCCCGGACAGCGACGACGTGTCGATGAGATGCCGGATCGCGGCCACCTCGTCCTGCAGCGAGATGTAGCTCCAGTACTGGCGGCCGTCCCCCATCCGCCCGCCGAGCCCCGCCTTGAAGAGCGGGAACAGCTTCCCCCACGCCCCACCCTCACGGGCCACCACCAGCCCCGTACGGGCGAGGACGGTACGGACGCCCGCCTCCCGCGCCGGCTCCGCCGCCCCTTCCCACGCCACGCACACGGAGGGAAGGAAGCCCTCCCCGGGCGGCGCCGACTCGTCCACCACCCGGTCGCCCGTCTCGCCGTAGAACCCGATCGCACTCCCGTTGACGAACACCCCCGGCCGCTCGTCGAGAGAGGCCACCGCCGCGGCCAGGGTCGCCGTCCCCCGCACCCGGCTGTCCAGGATCTTCCGCTTGTACGCCTCCGTCCACCGCCGCGAAGCGACCCCCGCCCCCGCGAGATTGACGACCGCCGTGCACCCGGCGAGGCCCGCGGCGTCCATCCGCTGCCCGTCCGGATCCCACCGCACCTCGTCCCGCCTGCGGGGCGCACGCCGTACGAGGCGGACCACCTCGTGTCCGTCCGCGGTCAGGGAGCGCGTCAGCGCCGAGCCGATCAGGCCGGACGCGCCGGCGATCGCGATACGGGACCTGCGGGAATCCGGAGCGAGCGGTGAGTCGTTCATGCGCCCATCCTGCCGCGCGCGTCGGGAAAGCACGGGACGGGACCGCGCGCGGCCGCCGTAAAGTGACCTTCATGCCGGTACCGCACATACGCATCGCCACCCTCGGCGACGAGGACGCGCTCGGCCGTCTCGACCGTGTCACCTGGTCGACCCTGCACGCCGTCATGCCGCGCCCCCAGCCGCCGTACGAACCCTTCTACAACGAGCGGTTCGGCCCCCGGGACCATCACGTCGCCGAACTCGACGGCGTCCTCGTCGGCTACATCCGGCTGGGCTATCCCACGCCCCTCGCCTGCAACTCCCACGTCCGGCAGATCCAGGGACTTGTCGTCGCCGAGGAGGCGCGCCGCGCGGGCGTCGGACGAGGGCTGCTGCGGGCCGTGCTGGACGGGGCCCGACGGCAGGGCGCCCGGCGGATCACGCTGCGCGTCCTCGGGCACAACGCCCCGGCACGGAAGCTGTACGAGTCCGAGGGCTTCGAGGTGGAGGGCGTCCTGCCCGAGGAGTTCCTGCTCGACGGCCATTACGTCGACGACGTGTTCATGGGCCGCTTTCTCTGAGCTACGAGGTGATCAGGGCTACGAGGTGATCAGGTCGCCCGTGTCCACCGGTGTCGTCGCGGCCGCGGCGCGCTGGGCGTCGCCCGCGACCTCGTCGGCCGTCAGGACGTAACCCGTCTCGTTGTCCGAGGTCGAGCGGGCGAACACGACGCCGTACACCCTGCCGCCGGTGGTGAGGAGCGGGCCGCCGGAGTTGCCGGGGCGGACGGTGGAGCGGATCGAGTAGATCTCCCGGGTGACCATGCTCGAGCTGTAGATGTTCTGGCCCCGCGCGTTGATCCGGCTTGCGACCGTGGCCGCCTGGAGATCCAGACCGCCGTCCTGCGGATAGCCCGCGACGACCGCCGAGTCGCCGCGCTTGGCGCTGTCGTCGAAACGCAGGAGGGGGACCTTGAGGTCCGGTACGTACAGGACCGCGACGTCCTTGCGCGGGTCGAAGAACACCACCCGCGCCGAGTACATCCGGCCCACACCGCCCACCCGCACGGTCGGGTTGTCGATGCCCGCCACCACGTGGGCGTTGGTCATCACGTGCTGCGCCGCGTACGCGAACCCGCTGCCCTCCCGGCCCTGGTTGCCCGCGGCGCCCTCGATCTTCACCGTGCTGCGCTTGGCGGCACTCGTCGCCGCCGCGGTGACGCTGTCCCCGGAGGGCTTCGCGACACCCGCCGTCGGCTCGTTCTCGAACGGGTTGAAGACCTGTGGGAAGCCCGCATCCGTCAGCGCCGAGGTGGCCCGCGAGAACCAGGTGGGCGTGGTGTCCGGCATCGCCGTCTGTACGGCGCCCAGCAGCGCGGAGTTGCGGATCGACTGGGTGATGAGGGTGGACGAGGAGGCTCCCAGGACGCTCGCGGCGACCCAGGCCACCAGCAGCACCGCCACCGTGTTCGCCGCCGCCCCGCCGACCCCGTCGGCCACCCTCAGCGGTCCCTGGTCCAGCTCGCGGCGCAGCTTCAGCGCCAGCCGGCCCGCCAGCTCGTGGCCCACCACCGCGGGCACCAGCACCGTCAGCACGGCCGTCACCGTCGCCGCCGACGTCCCCGCCGTCACCAGGTCCATCATCCACGGCAGCACCCATACGCCGATGACGGCGCCGCCCACGAACCCGGCCAGCGAGACACAGCCGGCGACCAGACCGCGCCGGTAGCCGGACGCCGCGTAAGCAAGGATCACCAGCAACAGCAGGAAGTCGAGCAGGTCCACGGAGCCGCCTTTCTCTTGGGCCCCTTAGTACGCGTGGGGCAGGCCCAGTGATCAGGCACGCGCGCGTGGAGCCGGGAAACGGCCACGCGTGCGTGGACCTGTAAAAACGTCCCGGACCAGGACGATGGTTCCACCAGGTGGCACAGCACACATCGCGGGGGGATCGGAACCGGGTCAGGGTGGCCCCATGCGTGTCTTCCGAACGGCGCGAGGGGCATCGACGCGGCTCGCACGGAGGCTGTGGACGCGGCGTGCCGCCGTCGTCGTGCTCGGGTGCGTGCCCGGTCTGCTCGCCGTGCTCGCGCTGGTGGTGTGTGCGGTGGGGGTCGACCGGAGGGTCGTCGAGCGCGAGCGGCCGGTGGCCGCGCCGCTGCCCGCGGGTCCGCATCGCGCGGCGCGGCCGGTCATCGTGCCGCGGTCGCGGTGGCTGGACGCCGGGAGCACACACACGCAGCCGCCGGCCCGCTACGACGATCACGTCGTCGCGGTCTTCGTGCACCACACCGACTCGCCGAACGCGTACGAGTGCGCCGACGTGCCCCGCATCATCCGCTCCCTGTACGCCGGTCAGACGGATGTCCGGCGGTGGGACGACATCGGGTACAACTTCCTCGTCGACCGCTGCGGCACGATCTACGAGGGGCGGGCGGGCGGGGTCGACCGGGCCGTCACCGGAGCGCATACGCAGGGGTTCAACCATGGCACCGCGGGGATCGCGGCCATTGGTACGTTCGGGGCGGGGACGCCGGTGCCGCGGGCGATGACCGAGGCGATCGCCGCGTTGGTGGCGTGGAAACTGGGGCTGTCCGACGTGGATCCCCGTGCCGAGGTGCGGCTCGTCTCCAGCAACGACCTCAGCCGTTACACCGCCGGTACGAGTGCGGTGCTGCCCACGCTGGCCGGCCACGACGCGGGCTTCATGACCACCTGCCCCGGCGCCGCGCTGACGTCCCAACTCCCCCGAATCCGCTCCCGAGCCGCCCACCTCCAGGGCCGCTGACCGGCGCGGAACGCGTTCACAGACAGCCCACAGTCGAGTCAACGGTGTCTCAGATCGCCGCTCTCTAGTGTCCTTCTCGTAACAGCCGACTGGAGGTGGGGAAGATGAGCAGCAGGCGTACCGAGAAGACGGGCAAGGCGAACAAGGCGGCCGGCGCGGGGGGTTGGAACACCGCTTTGCGGACCCCGTGGACCGTGGCCTGCGCCGTGGTGACGGTCCTCGTGGGACCCGCCGCGGCCACCGCCTCGGCACTGGACCGAGCCAACGCCGCACCCCCGTACCACGCCCACGAGAACCACGAACACCACAAGAACCACGAGGCACACCTCCCGTACGTCACCCCGTACGCCACGTTGCCTCAGTCCCTGAAGCGCTCCCACAGCTTGGGATAGCGCTCGGCCAGCACGGACTCGTTCTCGAAGTCGAGCGGCGTCCCCTCCGGCTCGGGCGACGCGGGCGGAATGCCCAGGTCGGGCGCGACGACCCCGGTCAGCTGCTCGTACGCCTCGTCCGCGGCGTACCCGAGCTCCTCACCGTCCCCGTCGAGGTCCTCGTCGAAGTCGTCCAGGAGGTCGGCGAGCGTGTCGGGATCATGCATCGCGCCCTCGAAGACCTCCCGGCCCTGGCCGATCAGCCAGCACCGGAAGAAGTCGAAGGCGTCGTCGCTCACCCCGTCGAGCAGGACCCACGCCGCGCCCCACAGATCCCAGCGGTAGGCGCGGTTGTAGCGGGCCTCGAAATGACGGGCGAAGTCGAGCACGGCGTCCGGGTCCAGCTGGACGAGCCGTTCGACGAGCAGATCGGCGTGGTCCTCGGGGTCGCCCTCGACGGCCTCGCGGGTCGTGTCCACCAGCTCCCAGAACTCCGTCTCGTCCATCACGGGTCCAGCATCGGGCCTGAACGGGAGTGACGCACGCGGAGTGCCGCAGATTGTTATGCGCGCACATGCCGACGGTAAAACCGCCAGCTACGAGGCGTCTTCCCGGTCACCGGTACAGCGCCGCCAGCCGCGCCGCGTCCCCCGCGAACCGGTCCCGCAGCCCCGCGGGGGAGAGCACCTCCACCTCGGGCCCGAGCCCCGTCAGTTGCCCATGGGCGACCTCCTCGGACTCGACGGGGAGGGTGACCGTCACCCAGCCCCGCCCGTCGGGGTCACCGCACCCGCCCAGCGCCACTCTCGCGGACGCGGGGTCGACGACGTACGCGAGTCTCCGCACGCCCTCCGGAGACAGCCGTACGACGGCCTCCGCCCGCAGGATGGAGCGCGCGAACTGCTCGGCCCGCTCCGCCCAGAACCCGGGCAGGTCGAACCCGACCTCGCGGGTGAAGCACTCCGTGGCGGGCCGCACCTGCGTGAAGCGGTCGATCCGGTAGACCCGGAAGGGGCCGGATCCCCCCGCCCCGGGCTCGGGCACCCGCGCGCACAGGTACCAGACGCCCGCCTTCAGTACGAGCCCGTACGGTTCGAGGACCCGCTCCACCTCGGCCGTCCCGCGCCGGTACCCCGCGGTGATCCGACGGTCGTCCCAGACCGCCTCCGCGACCGCGGGCAGCAGCTCGGGCGTCTCGGGCTCGTTGAACCACGCGGGCGCGTCCAGATGGAACCGCTGTCCCGCCGCCCGCGAGGCGTCCCGCAGCGAGGGGAGGAGGGCGGCGGAGACCTTCAGACGCGCGGCGGAGGCGGCGTCCTGCATACCCATGTCCCGCAGGGCCACCGGCACCCCGCTCAGGAACAGCGCCTCCGCCTCCGTACGCGCCAGGCCCGTCAGCCGGGTGCGGTACCCGCCGATCAGGCGGTAGCCCCCGGCCCTGCCCCGGTCCGCGTACACCGGAACGCCCGCCTCCGAAAGCGCCTGCGCGTCCCGCGTGATCGTCCGTTCGGACACCTCGAGCTCCCGCGCCAGCTCGGCGGCGGTCATCGACGGCCGCGACTGGAGCAGCAGCACCATCTTGATCAGGCGGGCAGCACGCATACGGCCATGATGCCGGGCCCCACTGACAGCGAAGGGGTGCGCGGGAACGCCGAGGGGCGCGGCGGCCGTAGCCACCGCGCCCCTCGCGAAACACCGGAATCAGGCGGACCGTCAGAGTCCGTAGCGCTCCCGCGCTTCCTTCACCGCGGAGGCCTTGACCTCGCCCCGCCGTGCCAGCTGCGCCAGCGCCGCGACGACGATCGACTGCGCGTCGACGCCGAAGTGACGACGGGCCGCCTCACGGGTGTCGGAGAGGCCGAAGCCGTCGGCACCGAGCGAGGAGTAGTCCTGCTCGACCCACTGCGCGATCTGGTCCGGGACCTGGCGCATGTAGTCGGAGACCGCGAGGACCGGACCCTCGGCGCCCTGCAGCGCCTGGCGGACGAACGGCACCCGCTCCTCGCCGCGCAGCAGGGCCGCGTCGGCCTCCAGCGCGTCGCGCCGCAGCTCCGTCCAGGAGGTCGCGGACCACACGTCGGCGGCCACGCCCCACTCCTCGGCGAGCAGCTTCTGCGCCTGGAGGGTCCAGTGGATCGCCGTGCCGGAGCCGAGGAGCTGGATGCGCGGGGCGTTGGCGACCGGGGACAGGCCCGCCGCCTCGGCCGTGTTGAAGCGGTAGAGGCCCTTGACGATGCCCTCGTCGATACCGAGGCCGCCCGGCTTGGCGGGCTGCGGCATCGGCTCGTTGTAGACCGTCAGGTAGTAGAAGACGTTCGAGTCCTCGCCCGGAGCCGCCTCGCCGTACATCCGGCGCAGACCCTCCTTGACGATCGTCGCGATCTCGTACGCGAACGCCGGGTCGTAGGACAGCGCGGCCGGGTTGGTGGCCGCGATGACCGGGGAGTGGCCGTCGGCGTGCTGAAGGCCCTCGCCCGTCAGCGTCGTACGGCCGGCCGTGGCGCCGACGAGGAAGCCGCGGCCGAGCTGGTCGCCGAGCTGCCACATCTGGTCGGCCGTGCGCTGCCAGCCGAACATCGAGTAGAAGATGTAGAAGGGGATCATCGCCTCGCCGTGCGTGGCGTACGCGGTGGACGCGGCGATGAAGTCCGCCATGGAGCCGGCCTCAGTGATCCCCTCGTTGAGGATCTGGCCGTCCTTGGCCTCCTTGTAGTACATCAGCTGGTCGCGGTCGACCGGCTCGTACGTCTGGCCCTTGGGCGAGTAGATGCCGAGGGAGGGGAAGAGGCTCTCCATGCCGAAGGTGCGCGCCTCGTCGGGGACGATCGGCACCCAGCGCTTCCCGGTCTCCTTGTCGCGGACGAGGTCCTTGACCAGGCGGACGAAGGCCATCGTGGTCGCCAGGTTCTGCGAGCCGGAGCCCTTGTCGAAGGACGCGAACGCCTTGTCGGCGGGGGCGGGCAGCGGGGCGAGCGCGTGCGTACGGCGGGCCGGGGCCGGGCCGCCGAGGGCCGCGCGGCGCTCCTGGAGGTAACGGACCTCGGGGGAGTCGGCGCCCGGGTGGCCGTAGGGGACCTGGCCGTCGACGAACTGGCTGTCGGAGATGGGCAGCTCGAGCAGGTCACGCATCTGCTTGAACTCGTCCGTCGACAGCTTCTTCATCTGGTGGTTGGCGTTCTTGGACGCGAAGCCCTCGCCGAGCGTGAAGCCCTTGACCGTCTGGGCCAGGATCACCGTCGGCGCGCCCTTGTGGGCGAGGGCGGCGCGGTAGGCCGCGTACACCTTGCGGGACTCGTGACCGCCGCGGGAGAGGTGGAAGCACTCGGTGATCTTGTCGTCGCTGAGCAGCTTCGCCATCTCGACGAGCGCCGGGTCGGCGCCGAAGAAGTCCTGACGGATGTAGGCGGCGTCGCGGGTCTGGTACGTCTGCACCTGCGCGTCGGGTACCTCGCGCAGGCGGCGTACGAGCGCGCCCGTGGTGTCGAGCTGGAACAGCTCGTCCCAGGCCGAGCCCCACAGCGACTTCACGACGTTCCAGCCGGCGCCGCGGAACTGGGCCTCCAGCTCCTGCACGATCTTGAAGTTGGCGCGGACCGGGCCGTCGAGGCGCTGCAGGTTGCAGTTGATGACGAAGGTCAGGTTGTCCAGGCCCTCGCGGGAGGCGAGTGCGAGTGCCGCGGTCGACTCGGGCTCGTCCATCTCGCCGTCACCGAGGAACGCCCACACGTGGGACTGCGAGACGTCCTTGATGCCGCGGCTGGTCAGATAGCGGTTGAAGCGCGCCTGGTAGATCGCCGACAGCGGGCCGAGGCCCATGGAGACGGTCGGGAACTCCCAGAGCCAGGGCAGGCGCCGCGGGTGCGGGTACGACGGGAGGCCGTTGCCGCCCGCCTCCTGGCGGAAGTTGTCGAGGTGCTGCTCGGTGAGCCGGCCGTCGAGGAAGGCACGGGCGTAGATGCCGGGGGAGGCGTGGCCCTGGATGTAGAGCTGGTCACCGGAGCCGGGAGCCTCCTGGGACTCCTTGCCCTTGAAGAAGTGGTTGAAGCCGGTCTCGTAGAGCCAGGCCGCGGAGGCGAAAGTGGCGATGTGGCCGCCGACGCCGTGCTTCGCGCCCCGGGTCACCATCGCGGCCGCGTTCCAGCGGTTCCAGGCGGTGATCCGGGCTTCCATCGCCTCGTCGCCGTCCACGGCGGGCTCGGCGGCGGTGGGGATGGTGTTGACGTAGTCGGTCTCAAGCAGCTTGGGCAGCGCGAGACCGTTGCCCTCGGCGCGCTCCAGCGTGCGGCGCATCAGGTACGCGGCACGGTGCGGCCCGGCCGCCTGGGTGACGGCGTCCAGGGAGGCCTGCCATTCGGCGGTCTCCTCGGGGTCGCGGTCCGGGAGCTGGTCGAGCTCGCTCGGCTGGATTGCGGTGGGGTCGGTCATTGCGCCGCCTTCCGGATGCGGAGGGGGGTTCCCTCATCGGCAAGGGGTTTTCGGGGGTGCCCTTATGTCTTTGGCAGGACAGGGCGGCGGGCTCTGGTGGGAGCCCAGCGATGACTGTAACTCCCTGATCGATGATCGATCAAAGGGTTGAAGGCGAAAACCTCTTCGTATCGCAAAAGTCGGCACGGGGTGCCTTGACAACAGGCACGGGGTGCCTTGGATTCCCAGGGATTCCCCAGGTGAGCGTGGGTGCGCTCGGCTGTGTCACGGGCGCGGCGCGCAGCCCAGCACATGCGCCTTCACCAGGTCGGCGATCAGCGGATCCCGGCGCCGGAAGGCGTCCACGAGTGCCTCGTGCTCCTCCGCGTACGACTGCTGGACGGTTCCCAGCCAGCGGATGGACAGGGCGGTGAAGACCTCGATGCCCAGGCCCTCCCAGGTGTGCAGGAGGACGGAGTTGCCCGCGGCGCGCACGAGTTCGCGGTGGAAGGCGACGGTGTGGCGGACCTGGCCGGTGCCGTCAGACAGCCGGTCGGCCTCGTACAGCGCCGTGACATGCGGCTCCAGGGCCGAGCAGTCGTGGGCGAGCCGCTCGGCCGCCAGCTCGGCCGCGATGGCCTCAAGACCGGCCCGTACGGGGTAGCTCTCCTCCAGGTCGGCGGCCGTCAGGTTGCGCACGCGCACACCCTTGTTGGGCGCCGACTCGATCAGCCGCAGCGACTCCAGTTCGCGCAGTGCCTCCCGCACCGGGGTCTGGCTGACCTCCAGCTCGGTCGCGATCCGCCGCTCGACGATCCGCTCACCCGGCTTCCAGCGCCCGCTGACGATCCCCTCCACGATGTGCTCGCGGATCTGTTCGCGCAGCGAGTGGACGACGGGCGCGGTCATGAGGGGCTCCTTCGCGGGGGGCGGGCCGGACCCAAGGCGTTTGACCTTTAGACAATAAGGCCGCAGCGCCGTCGGAGAGAGGCGTACGGGGGCGCTTTCATGCAGGTGAGACGAGACTTACACGCTGTCAGAGCGGGCGCGGACGTAAAGACCCGTACCGAGTGGGGTCCGGAGGCGTCACGTCCGTGTCACCCGGAGAACCCGCGGGCCCCGCACGGTGTGTGGATCGGCACAGGGGTTTCGGCGCGGGGGTTTCCACGGGGGCTCCGGCGAACGCCAGGGGGTCGGCATGGGCGGACGGGGACGGAAGCGGGGGCTGCGCTGGGCTGCGGCGGCCGGGGCGGTCGCGGCCGTGGCGGCCTGCGGGCCCGTGGACACGGGGGCGGCCGTGCGGCCGAGTGCGACGCGGGCCCACGGCACCTCGGTAGCCTCCGGCGGGGCGTGTGTCTTCGTCAAGCCGGACGGCGCGCAGAAGTTCGGGCACGTCGGCTGGGGCTTCCGGATCACCGGCACCGGCCGCTGGGTGTACGGCGCGGTGGAGAACCCGTCGAACGCGCTCTACACCCCGCCCGGCGGCGACATCGGCGCCTGGCACGCGGAGGGCACGTACGCGCGGATGCTCAGCGACATGTCCCGGGACGCGCACTATCCGGGCAGGTCCACCCATCCGTACAGCCGCTACCGCTGCACCGACTCGCCGACCGGTGACGTGAACTCCGCCCGCGCCATGATCCGTACGGTCGAGAAGCGGGGCTTCCTCGTCGGCGTCGACCCGCAGACGGGGGATCTCGGCTCGCGCGACTGCCTGGACGCCACGTACGACGTCCTCAGGGCGTACCGGACGCGGCACCTGACACCCGCGTACCCGACGGAGATCCCGAACCTGTGGGTGGAGACGCTGGTGCTGTGGTCGGACAATGTGCTGAAGCCGCGGTGACCTGCGCCGGAAACGCGAAGCCCCCGTCCGGAAGGTTCCGGACGGGGGCTTCGCGCGAGCGGGGGTGGTTACAGGCCGAGCTCGACCTCGAACTCGCCCGCCTCCAGGATCGCCTTGACCGCGGTCAGGTAACGGGCCGCGTCGGCGCCGTCCACCAGACGGTGGTCGTAGGAGAGCGTCAGGTAGGTCATGTCGCGGACGCCGATGACCGTACCCTCCTCCGTCTCGATGACGGCCGGACGCTTGACCGTGGCACCGATGCCGAGGATCGCGACCTGGTTCGGCGGCACGATGATCGTGTCGAAGAGCGCGCCGCGCGAGCCGGTGTTGGAGATGGTGAAGGTCCCGCCGGACAGCTCGTCCGGAGTGATCTTGTTCGCCCGGACCTTGCCCGCCAGCTCGGCGGTGGCCTTGGCGATGCCGGCGATGTTCAGGTCGCCCGCGTGCTTGATGACCGGGGTCATCAGGCCCTTCTCCGAGTCCACCGCGATACCGATGTTCTCGGTGTCGAAGTAGGTGATCGTGCCCTCGTCCACGTTGATCCGGGCGTTGACGGCCGGGTGGGCCTTCAGCGCCTGGGCCGCGGCCTTCACGAAGAACGGCATCGGGGAGAGCTTGACGCCCTCACGTGCCGCGAAGGAGTCCTTCGCCTGCGCGCGCAGGCGCATCAGGCGGGTGACGTCGACCTCGACGACCGAGGACAGCTGGGCCTGCTCGTGCAGGGCCTTCACCATGTTGTCGCCGATGACCTTGCGGATGCGGGGCATCTTGACGGTCTGACCGCGCAGCGGGGAGACCTCCAGGGCCGGCGCCTTCTTGGCCGCCGGGGCGGCGGCAGCGGCCGGAGCCGGGGCAGCGGCGGCGGCCTTCGCGGCCTCGGCGGCGGCGAGGACGTCCTGCTTGCGGATACGGCCGCCGACGCCGGTGCCCTTGACGGAGGCCAGGTCGACGTGGTTCTCCGCGGCGAGCTTGCGCACCAGCGGGGTCACGTACGCGCCGTCGTCACCGGCGAGCGCGGCGGGCGCGGGAGCCGGGGCGACGGGAGCGGCAACCGGCGCGGGGGCCGGAGCAGGCGCGGCGGGCGTGACCGGGGCGGCGGCCTGGACCGGAGCCGGGGGCGCGACCGGGGCGGCCGGAGCCACCGGGGCCGGGGCGGGCGCCGGAGCCGCGGGGGCGACCGGGGCCGGAGCCGGGGCGGCAGCGGCGGGGGCCGGAGCCGCGGGAGCCGGAGCGGCGGCCGGAGCCGCGCCCGGGGCACCGATGACGGCGAGCTTCGCGCCGACCTCGGCGGTCTCGTCCTCGGCGACCACGATCTCCAGCAGCACGCCGGCGACCGGCGCGGGGATCTCGGTGTCGACCTTGTCCGTGGAGACCTCGAGCAGCGGCTCGTCCTCCGCGACCTCCTCGCCGACCTCCTTCAGCCAGCGGGTGACGGTGCCCTCGGTGACCGACTCGCCCAGCGCGGGCAGCACGACGTCGGTACCGGTGGCGCCACCTGCCGGAGCGGAGGGAGCGGCGGCGGGGGCCGGGGCGGCCGGGGCCGCGGGGGCCTCGGCGACCGGGGCGGGAGCTGCCGGAGCCGGGGCGGCCACGGGCTCGGCGGCCGGAACGGGGGCGGCGGCGGGCGCGCCCGTGCCGTCGTCGATGACGGCCAGTTCGGCGCCGACCTCGACCGTCTCGTCCTCGGCGACCTTGATGGAGGCGAGGACACCGGCGGCGGGGGAGGGGATCTCGGTGTCGACCTTGTCGGTCGACACCTCGAGCAGCGGCTCGTCGGCCTCGACGCGCTCGCCCTCGGCCTTCAGCCAGCGAGTGACAGTGCCCTCGGTGACGCTCTCACCGAGCGCCGGAAGGGTTACGGAAACCGCCATGGTTTCTGTTGCTCCTTACGAATGGTGCGGAAGTCTGTGGTCGTCGTCGCGCCCAGGGGCGACGCGGTGACTGAAAACAGCCGGAAACCGGCCGGGCGTATCAGTCGTGCGAGTGCAGCGGCTTGCCCGCGAGGGCCAGGTGGGCCTCGCCCATTGCCTCGTTCTGCGTCGGGTGGGCGTGGATGAGCTGGGCGACCTCGGCGGGCAGCGCCTCCCAGTTGTAGATCAGCTGGGCTTCGCCGACCTGCTCACCCATGCGGTCGCCGACCATGTGGACGCCGACCACGGCACCGTCCTTCACCTGGACGAGCTTGATCTCGCCCGCGGTGTTGAGGATCTTGCTCTTGCCGTTGCCCGCGAGGTTGTACTTCAGGGCGACGACCTTGTCCGCGCCGTAGATCTCCTTGGCCCTGGCCTCGGTGATGCCCACGGAGGCGACCTCGGGGTGGCAGTACGTCACCCGGGGGACACCGTCGTAATCGATCGGAACGGTCTTGAGACCGGCCAGACGCTCCGCCACCAGGATGCCCTCGGCGAAGCCGACGTGCGCGAGCTGGAGCGTCGGGACCAGGTCACCGACGGCGGAGATGGTCGGGACGTTCGTCCGCATGTACTCGTCGACCAGGACATAGCCGCGGTCCATCGCGACGCCCTGCTCCTCGTAGCCGAGACCGGCCGAGACCGGGCCGCGGCCGACGGCGACGAGCAGGACCTCGGCCTCGAACTCCTTGCCGTCGGCGAGGGTGACCTTGACACCGTTCTGGGTGTACTCGGCCTTCGAGAAGAAGGTGCCCAGGTTGAACTTGATGCCGCGCTTGCGGAACGCGCGCTCAAGAAGCTTGGAGGAGTTCTCGTCCTCGACCGGGACGAGGTGCTTGAGGCCCTCGATCACCGTCACGTCGGTGCCGAAGGACTTCCACGCGGAGGCGAACTCGACGCCGATGACGCCGCCGCCGAGCACGATCGCGGACTGCGGGACGCGGTCCAGGACCAGCGCGTGGTCGGAGGAGATGATCCGGTCGCCGTCGATCACCAGGCCCGGCAGCGACTTCGGCACGGAGCCGGTCGCGAGCAGCACGTGGCGGCCCTGGATGCGCTGGCCGTTCACGTCGACCGAGGTGGGGGAGGACAGCCGGCCCTCACCCTCGATGTACGTCACCTTGCGGGACGCGATGAGACCCTGCAGGCCCTTGTACAGGCCCGAGATGACCCCGTCCTTGTACTTGTGGACGGCCGGGACGTCGATGCCCTCGAAGGTGGCCTTGACGCCGAACTGCTCGCTCTCGCGGGCCTGGTCGGCGATCTCGCCCGCGTGCAGCAGGGCCTTGGTGGGGATGCATCCCCGGTGCAGGCAGGTGCCTCCGACCTTGTCCTTCTCGATCAGGGCGACGTCCAGGCCCAGCTGCGCCCCGCGGAGCGCCGCGGCGTAACCGCCACTGCCACCGCCGAGGATCACTAGGTCGAAAACGGTGCTGGCGTCGTTCGCCACGTCACGTCCTCCATGCATGTGCGCCACGCCGGTCTCCAGTGACCGGTCGGCGGCTGGTGTCCGGCCGCTCTTCTTCGGCCCTGTGGTGGGGGCCCTGTCCTGCCGAGAACCCATCTTCGCACTTGTCCGGAGCGTTCGAGACGCCGGGCCGGTGTGTGAGAAGTCGCACTGTCCGAATACGGGGGGTACCTCCGCGCCCCGACAAGGGGCGCGGAGGTACCCCGCGACCGGCCGCGCATCAGCCGCGGCCGTGGAACACCTCTAGCCGAGATCGCCCGCGGCGGTCAGCTCGGCGAGCCGCACCAGCGTCCGCACCGCCGAGCCCGTGCCACCCTTCGGCGTGTAGCCGAACGGGCCGGACTCGTTGAACGCGGGCCCGGCGATGTCCAGGTGCGCCCACGTGATGCCCTCGCCCACGAACTCCTTCAGGAACAGACCGGCGACCAGCCCGCCGCCCATCCGCTCACCCATGTTGGCGATGTCGGCGGTCGGGGAGTCCATCCCCTTGCGCAGGTGCTCCGGCATCGGCATCGGCCAGGACTCCTCGCCGACCTCCTCCGCGGCCTCGACGATCGCCGTACGGAACGCGTCGTCGTTGGCCATCACGCCGAAGGTGCGGTTGCCGAGTGCGAGCACCATCGCGCCGGTCAGCGTCGCCACGTCGATGATCGCGTCCGGCTTGTCCTCGGACGCCTTCCACAGCGCGTCGGCGAGCACCAGGCGGCCCTCGGCGTCAGTGTTGAGGACCTCGACGGTCTTGCCGCTGTACATGCGCAGCACGTCACCGGGGCGGGTGGCGGAACCGGAGGGCATGTTCTCGGCGAGCGCCAGCCAGCCGGTGACGTTGACCTCGAGGCCGAGGCGCGCCGCGGCGACCACGGCGGCGAAGACCGCCGCCGCGCCGCTCATGTCGCACTTCATCGTCTCGTTGTGCCCGGCGGGCTTGAGGGAGATGCCGCCCGAGTCGTAGGTGATGCCCTTGCCGACGAACGCGAGGTGCTTGGTCGCCTTCGGCGAGGTGTACGACAGCTTCACCAGGCGGGGAGCGGCGGCCGAGCCCGCGCCGACACCGAGGATGCCGCCGTAGCCGCCCTTCGCCAGGGCCTTCTCGTCGAGCACCTGCACCTTGATGCCGTGCTCCTTGCCGGCGGCGGTGGCGACGGCGGCGAAGGCCTCGGGGTAGAGGTCGTTCGGCGGGGTGTTGATGAGGTCGCGGGCGCGGTTGAGCTCCTCGGTCACGGCGGTGGCGCGCGCGAGGGCCGCCTTGTACGCCGCGTCCCGGGGCTTGCCGCCGAGCAGCGTGACCTCGGCGAGCGGGGCCTTGCCGTTCTTCGCGTCCTTGCCGTTCTTGCCGTTCTCCTTGTAGGCGTCGAAGGCGTACGCGCCGAGCGCCGCGCCCTCCGCCAGGACGCCCGCGTCGGCGGCGTCGGTGATCGGCAGGGCGAAGACGGCCTTCTTGGCACCGGCGAGCGCACGGGCCGCGGCACCGGCCGCGCGGCGCAGCGCCTCGGCACTGAAGGTGTCGTCCTTCTCCGGGGCGGCTCCCAGTCCGACGGCCACGACGACGGGCGCCTTGAAGCCGGTCGGCGCGGGCAGCTTCGTCACCTCGCCCTCGCCGCCGGATGCGCCGAGGGTCTCCAGGATCCCGGCGAGTGCGCCGTCGTACGCCTTGTCCACGGCCTCGGCACCCGGTGCGACGACCGGGCCCTTGGCGCCCTTCGCGACACCGACGACGATCGCGTCGGCCCGCAGGCCGGACGCCGCGGCGGTGCTGAGAGTCAGAGCAGTCACTGTGGTGAGATCTCGCTTCCATTGTTTTGCTGCGGCCGAGTAGGGATGGGTCGACCGGGCCCTGACGAATGACCCTAGATCCGGCCTCAGGGAGTGTCGTTACCTGGGTGGCACATACTCGGGACGAGCCTACGCGCGCCGCCGGGTTTCGCTCATTCCTACGCTCGCTGGAAGTTCAGCCGAGGGAGAGCGCCACGAGGGCGGTGGTCGCCGCCGTCTCGGCGAGGCCGCCGAAGACATCGCCCGTGATGCCGCCGAAGCGGCGTGTGCAGTGGCGCAGGAGCAGTTCGGCACTCGCGCAGGCGGCGAGGACGGCCAGGGGGGCGCGTACGAGGTCGTACGTGCCCAGGAGCGCGCCGGCGCCGGCCGCCGCGACGGTCACGGCGAGGGTCACCAGCAGGGCGCCGCGCACGGGCACGGTGCCCGCGACCGCGGCACCCAGGCCCTCGGGGCGGGCCGGGGGTACCCCGGTGCGCGCGGCCAGGGTGAGGGCGAGCCGGGCCGCGGTCGCCGAGACGACGGCCGCGAGCACACCCCGCGCCCACGAGGCCTCGTAGGCCTGGAAGAGCGCGGCGACCTGCGCCAGCAGCACGAAGAGCAGGGTGACCACGCCGAACGGGCCGATGTCGGACTGCTTCATGATGCGCAGCGCGTCCTCGGCGGGCTTGCCGCTGCCGAGTCCGTCCGCGGTGTCGGCGAGTCCGTCGAGATGCAGACCACGGGTGAGCGCGGCCGGTACGGCGGCGGTGGCGACGGCGGCCAGCAGCGGGCCCGCGCCCATCGCGAGCAGTGTCACGCCCACCAGGGCCGCGCCCGCCCCGACGACCAGCCCGGCGACGGGAGCGCACAGCATTCCGCCGCGCGCCGCCTCACGGTCCCAGCGGGTGACCGTGACCGGGAGCACGGTCAGGGTGCCGAAGGCGAAGCGGAGGCCGTGGGGGAGAGGGGTCCTGGACACCGGCGCAGGGTACCCGGGGAGGTGGCGGGCCGGCCGAGGACGGGTGCGGCGGCCGGGCGCGAGAGCCGTGGATAAAGTGCACATTATGGGTCATTGGTTGGACAGGAACATCATCGAACCGGGAAAGTTGCCGCTTCTGCTGGCACTTGCCTCCTTCGTGCTGACCTTTGTGATCACCCGTGTCGTCGTCCGCCTCATCCGCGCGGGCAAGGGTCCGTTCGGCAACGTCAAGGCGGGCGGTCTGCACATCCACCATGTCGTGCCCGGTGTCGTCCTGACGGTGATCGGCGGCTTCGGCGCGGTGGCCAGTTCCCGGCACGGCTTCGGCGCCGCGCTGTTCGCGGTGGTGTTCGGGGCGGGCGCCGGGCTGGTGCTCGACGAGTTCGCGCTGATCCTGCACCTCGACGACGTGTACTGGAGCGAGGAGGGTCGCAAGAGCGTCGAGGTCGTCCTGGTCACGGCGGCCCTCGTCGGCCTGGTGCTCGGCGGGTTCCTGCCGTTCGGGGTCAACGACATGACCCAGGAGGAACTCCACGACCGGGGCGGGGTCATCCTGAGCGTCGCCGTGAACTTCCTCTTCGCCCTGGTCGCCCTGAGCAAGGGCAAGGCCCGCATGGCGATCTTCGGCGTGATCGTCCCGTTCGTCGCGCTCATCGGCGCCGTCCGGCTGGCCCGCCCCTTCTCTCCGTGGGCCAGGCGCTTCTACCGCCGCAGGCCGCGCGCCCGGGCCAGGTCGATGCTGCGCGCCTACCACCGCGACCGCCGCTGGTTCGGCCCGCGCCGCAGGCTTCAGGACTGGATCGGCGGAAAACCGGATCCCGTCCGGCCCCTGCCCGGCCGCCGGTGAAAGCGGCGGCGGTGGCGGTAGCGGTAGCGGTGACGCAGGATCGAGATCCCGTACAGCACGAAGACCGCGGCGAGCGCGGCGATGTGCTCCTTGCCCGCGAGGTTCCCCTTGAACGCCACCTCGATCACCATCGCCGCGACCACCCCCCACCCCGTCCAGTAGGCGCGATAGCGCCAGGCGACGAAGATGGCGAGCCCGACCACGGCCGCCGAGGGCCCGGTGTCCACGACCTGTGCGTCCGTCACGGGCAGCCCCAGCGGGTTGCCCGGGCTCAGTGAGATCGCCATGCGCGCGTAGAGCGTGCCGGCCAGCGTGGCGGCGTACGCGATGACGAGCATCCGCCACCAGCCCAGACAGATCTCGGCGATCCCGAACACGACGAGAAGCTGCAGCAGCGCGCCCCACACCGGCAGGTCGAGGGCCGGCACGAACAGGGAGAGCGGGGTGCGCAGCAGGGCCAGCCACAGTGGCTCCTCGGCCCGCACGGAGCCGATGTCCTGCACGAACTGGAAGCCCCAGGGCTGGTTCTGCACGAACTGGAGGACGGCCGTCAGACAGACGGCCCCGAGCGTCACCGGCATCGCCCGCCATCGCTGTCTCGCGAGTGCCTCGCGCACGGTGACGTACAGCAGTCCCCATTCGGCGCGGGCGAGGCGGGCGAGGGTGTTCATGCAGCGGTCCCCATCCGTCCTGCGGTCCCGGTCCCGGGCCGGCAGGCCTTCCCTGTCTGTCCGGCTGTCCTCATCGGTGCGACTCCAGGTGCCTGCGGTGCAGCCACTTCGGCAGTCCGGGCGCTTCGAGAAACCCCTCGGCGCGCGCGGCCGCGAGGCCGATGCGCAGCAGGTCCGCGCTCTTCTCGAAGAGCAGGAACCGGGGTTCCCAGATCGGCCGGTACTTGGCGTTGGCCCGGTACAGCGACTCGATCTGCCACCAGCGCGAGAAGAAGCTGAGCAGCGAACGCCACAGCCTCAGCACCGGCCCGGCACCGAGGCGTCCACCTCGTTCGAAGACGGAACGGAACATGGCGAAGTTGAGTGAGACCTGAGTGATCCCGATCTCCTGGGCGCGGCGCAGGAGATCGATCACCATGAACTCCATCAGCCCGTTCTCGGCGTCCCGGTCACGCCGCATCAGATCGAGCGAGAGCCCCTGCGGCCCCCACGGCACGAAGGACAGCAGCGCCCGCAACTCCCCTTCTCCGTCGGTGCATTCCAGCATCACGCACCGCCCGTCGTCCGGGTCGCCGAGCCGTCCGAGCGCCATGCTGAACCCGCGCTCGGTGGCCCCGTCCCGCCAGTCGTCGGCACGCTTCAGGAGGTACGCCATCTCGTCGGCCGGGATGTCCTCGTGCCGCCGGATGCGCACCTCGTACCCGGCCCGCTTGACCCGGTTGTAGGCCTGCCTGACCGTGCGCATGGCGCGTCCCTCGAGGGTGAACTCGGCGGTCTCGACGATCGCCTCGTCACCGAGTTCGAGGGCGTCGAGCCCGTGCCGTGAGTAGACGGTCCCCGCCTCCTCGCTCGCTCCCATCACCGCCGGGATCCAGCCGTGCGCGCGGGCCTCGGCGAGCCAGGGCTCGATGGCGCCGGGCCACGCCTCCGGGTCGCCGATCGGGTCGCCGGAGGCCAGGGAGACCCCGCCGACGACGCGGTACGCGACCGCGGCCTTGCCGGTCGGCGACCAGATCACGCTCTTCTCCGGGCGCAGCGCGAAGTAGCCCAGCGAGTCGCGGTCGCCGTGCCGGTCGAGCAGGGTGCGCAGCCGTTTCTCGTCGTCCTCGGTGAGCGGGTCGACGGCGCGGCGGGAGCGGAAGGCGGCGTAGAACACGGCGAGGACCAGCAGGGTGCTGAGCACGTTGATGGTGACGTTGACCCAGTTGGCGATCTCCAGGCCGTGGAAGCGGGAGTCGTCGGCCGCGACGGAGACCAGTCGCAGGGCGCCGTAGCGCCAGCGGTCCCAGAAGGTCGAACGGTAGGCGTCCGGCGCGCTGTTGGTGACCGTCACCAGCAGCGCGGCGAGCAGGGAGGCGACGAGCAGTCCGCCGACGGCGACGGCCGCGGCGAGCTTGGGGTTCGACCGGTCGCCCTTCGCGTAGAACTCGCGGCGGCCGACGACGAGCGAGACGACGAAGGCGGCGGTCAGGACGATCGAGACCCAGTTCTGGGCGTACTGGCGGATCTCCGGGAACGTCATCGCGACGGCGAACAGCATCAGGAACAGTCCGCTGAGCACGAAGTTCAGGATCCACGCGGCCCGCTTGCGGCGACGCATCGTGATGGCCAGGAACATGGTGAACACACCCGACGCGAATCCTGCCGTCAGCAGGTACGGGGTGAAGAAGTTCTCGGTGTTGTGGCGCCGTACGTCCTGCCCGAGCGACACCCACGCGGCGCTCAGGAAGTTGATGAACGCGACGGCCCGCAGGTACCAGACCGCGAAGGCGGCGGCTCTGCGCGACGCGCCCGTGGACAGGTGGTCCCCTTCACCCCGACGGGCCGGGACCCGCTCCTGGTCAGCGGCAATTCGGGCATCTCCCATAAAGGGCGATGATATGGGGCGGGGCGCGTCGTGCGGGGGAGGGGCGGTACGGGTGATGCGGGCCGGGGTTTTGTTGCGGGGTGGGTTTTCGCCCGTAGTTCTTCGGCCGCGGGCCGGAGGTTGCCCCACCCGCCGCGGCCCGCGTCCTTCAGCCCGTCTTCAGCCCGTCCTGCGTTCGTGGGTGAGGCCGTTCACTCGTTCTGGTCGGAGACCTCGGGCTCGGGGTCGGGCTCGGGGGCCGGAGCTTCCGGGAGGTCGGCGGAGAGGGCGGCGGCGGCCTGGACGAGGGGAAGGGCGAGGAGGGCTCCCGCGCCCTCGCCGACCGTGACGCCGTGGTCGAGAAGGGGTTCGAGGGCCATGCGGTCCAGGGCCTTCGCCTGGGCCGGCTCGCCGCTGTTCTGGCCCGCCAGCCACCAGTCCGGCGCCCGGAAGGCGACCCGCTGCCCCACGAGGGCGCACGCGGCCGAGACGACCCCGTCGAGAATCACCGGCATCTTCCGCACCGCGCTCTGCAACAAGAACCCCGTCATCGCCGCGAGATCGGCGCCGCCCACCACCGCGAGCAGCTGCAGCTGATCCCCGAGCACCGGCCGGGCCCGCCGCAAGGCGTCCCGCACGGCCGCGCACTTGCGCATCCACGCGAGGTCGTCGATGGGCCGCCCGCCCCGCCCGGTGACCACGGACGCGTCGGTCCCGCACAGCGCCGCGACCAGCACGGCCGCCGCGGTGGTCCCGCCGACGCTCACATCGCCGAGCACCACCAGATCCGTACCGGAGTCCGCCTCCTCGTCCGCGACGGCGACCCCCGCCCGGAACGCGGCCTCGGCCTCCTCCAGGGTCAGCGCGTCCTCGATGTCGATCCGCCCCGACCCGCGCCGTACCCGGTGCCCTGCGACCTCCGCGGGCAGCTCCTGCGGATCGCAGTCCAGCGCCATGTCGACGACCCGTACCGGCACGCCGAGCCGGCGCGCCAGCACCGCCGCGGGGCTCGCGCCCTCCAGGACCGCCCGCACCAACCGGTCGGCGGTGCCCGCGGGCCGCGCCGACACACCGAGTCCGGCGACCCCGTGGTCGCCCGCGAACAGCACCACACGCGGGTGCTCGATCGGCCGCACCGGCACCGCGGACTGCGCCGCCGCCAGCCACTCACCCAGTTCGTCGAGGCGGCCGAGCGCCCCGGGCGGCACGACCTGGCGCTCCCGGCGCGCCTCGGCGTCCCGGCGCACGCCGCCGTCGGGGCGCTCGATCAGATCGGTGAAGTCGTCGAGATTAAGCGAGCTCATTCGCCGAACAGTACCGGCAGCGATCGAACACGTCCGCGCCACGTCGTTGCGCCCCGGATCACGATCCGCTACGTACCGTTTGTGTCGGATTGTCGTACGGCTCGCTCGCGCGCCCCGCCGTCCCCCCACCCTGCCGTCCCCAGGAGCGTCCATGCCCCCCACGCCACCCCCGAGCGCCGAGCGCCGCGCCGCCTACGCGGCCGAACTCGCCCAAGGCACCGACCGGTTCCACGAACCGCGCCGGGAAGACTGTCCCTGGTGCGGCTCGAAGCGGCTGCGCACCCGGCTGCGGACGCCGGACCAGGTGCAGCGCAAGCCCGGCACGTTCGTCGTCGACGAGTGCGCCGACTGCTCCCACGCCTTCCAGAACCCCCGGCTCAGCGCGGAGGGGCTGGCCTTCTACCACCGGGACTTCCACGAGGGACTCGACGGCCTCACCGACCGGCTCCTGGGCGCCCGCGGCAGCAGGGGGCGCCACCGGGCCGCCGCCCGCGCGCTGCTGCGCCACGCCGAGCCGGAGAGCTGGCTCGACGTCGGCACCGGGCACGGGCACTTCCCGGCCGTCGCCCGGGAGGTCCACCCGTACACGTCCTTCGACGGCCTCGACCCCACCCGGCGGGTCGAGAAGGCGCGGGCGGCCGGGCACATCGAGGAGGCCCACCGCGGCCGGCTCACCGACCCCCGGATCATCGGGCGGCTGAGCGCCCGCTACGACGTCGTGAGCATGTTCCACCATCTGGAGCACACCCGCGACCCGCGCGAGGAACTGCGCGCCGCCCTGACGGTCCTGCGGCCCGGCGGTCACCTCCTCGTCGAAGTGCCCGACCCCGACTGCGCGTTCGGCGCGCTGCTGGGCAGGTGGTGGGTGTCGTACGGCCAGCCGCGCCATCTGCACCTGATGCCGCTGTCCAACCTGCTGGGCGAACTGGAGACCCTCGGCTGCGAGATCGTCGCGACGGACCGCCGTGAACCGCACATCCCGTACGACCTCGCCGGCGCCCTCGCGCTGGCCCTCGGCCGCGTCCTGCCCGACCTCGACGCGCCCTGGCGCCCCACCCCGCCGACCTCGCTCCAGCGCACCCTGCACACGGTCCTGGCCCGGGCGAGCGTCCCGCTGCTCGCCTCGGCCTCCGCCCTGGACCACGCGATGGCCCCGGTCTTCCGCCGCACCCGCTTCTCGAACGCCTTCCGGATCATCGCCCGCAGACAATCCTGAGCCCCGGTCAGCACTGGTCAGCTGTGTTCGGCCCCGGTCAGCCCCGCAATGCCAGCGCCTGCCCCGCCACCACCAGCAGCACGTGCTCGCACTCCGCCGCGAACCCCGCGTTCAGGCGGCCGAGTTCGTCGCGGTAGCGGCGCCCGGAGGCGGTGGCGGGGACGATGCCGGAGCCGACCTCGTTGGAGACGGCGACGACGGTGCGGCGCGTGGTGCGGACGGCGGAGGTGAGTTCCTCGACGCGGGCGCGCAGCGCGCGTTCGCCGCCACCGGCCCACTCCGCGTCGTCCCACGCGTTCACGGAGTCCATCGCGTCCGTGAGCCAGAGGGAGAGGCAGTCGACGAGGAGGGGAGGCCCGGAGTCCTCCAGGAGCGGCACCAGGTCGCACGTCTCCACCGTGCGCCAGGAGCCGGGCCGCCGCTCACGATGGGCGTGCACGCGCGACGCCCACTCGTTGTCCCCGTTGCGGGACCCGCCCGTCGCCACATACAGCACCCCGGGGAAGGACTCCAGGCGCCGTTCCGCCTCCACCGACTTGCCCGAGCGCGCCCCGCCGAGCACGAGGGTGCGGCGCGGTACGTCGGGCACGTCCTCGTAGACGCCCACGTCCAGCGTCGTCCCGTCCGGCACCGCCCGCGCGCCCGCCGCCGCCAGCTGCCGCCGCAGTTCGGGGCCCGGCGGCACGTCGTGGTCGAGGTGGACCGCGATCACGTCCGTCGTCGGCCCGACGGCCCCGACCGCGCGCAGCTTCGCCAGGGCGTCCGGCCGCCCCACCACATCGGCGACCACCATGGCGTACGCGTCGCCGTTCTCGTCGAGTCCCGCGGGCGCCGCGCCCGGCGGCAGATACAGCAGCCGCTGTCCGTCGGGTCCGGTCACCGCGTACCCCGTGCCGGGCGAGTCCATCGGCACCGCCCGCACCCGGTGTCCGGTCAGCAGCGCGAGTTCGCCGCCGTCGGGAACCCGTACGGGCTGCGGGAGTCCGGCCGGCACCTCGACGGCGGGCCCGTCGTGCGGATGCGAGAGCAGGACCTGCCGTACGCCGCCCAGCGAGTGCCCGGCGCGGGCGGCGGCGAACGCGGCGCCGGGCGTGAGGTCGAGCAGCAGGGTGCCGTCCACGAGCAGCGCGGTGGCCGCCCGCGCGTCCTCGCCGAGCGCACTCGCACAGGCCGCACAGGGACAGTCGGGACGGGGCAGGCCCTCGGGGGAGCCGGTGCCGAGCAGAGTCAGTTCCACGCCCTGATTTTCCCGTGTCACCGTGGGCGGCGCGCGTTCGGGTACGGCCCCTGTAGGCGCGCGGGGCCGTTCACGACCCGCGACGCGTGCCGCGACTCGCGATCTTCTGTTCCGTACCCGGCTCAGCGCCTAGGCTTCGGACGGGAGCCGGATCTTGTGCGGCTTCCGCTGTGCAGTGTGCTCACACCTGGGAGGCGTACATGGCGGCATGGACGTGGCGGTTCGAGAAGTCCGACGGGACAGAGGTCCAACCCGCGGTGCAGCCCGAGGAGTTCACCACGCAGGGGGATGCGGAGTCCTGGATCGGCGAGGTCTGGAAGGACCTCCTGGAGGGCGGCGCGGACCAGGTGTTCCTCTTCGAGGACAGCACGAAGATCTACGGGCCGATGAGCCTGCACGCCGAACCGGAGTAGGCCGGCCGGGGTTGCCGGGACCGCTCCCGGCAGCCCCGTTCGCCGTACGTCAACCCCTCGCCGCCGCCTTCACCCCGTACCTACTGCTCCCCCAGCCGCACACTGACCGTCCGCTCGGCCCCGTCCCGGACGAACGTCACCCGCGTCCGCCGGCCCGGCTTGTCGGAGGCGAGCGCCTCGGCGAGCGAGGTGAGGGTGGTGATGTCGCTCGTGCCGATCCGGGTGACGATGTCGCCGGGCCGGATGCCCGCCGTGTCGGCCGCGCTGCCGGGCTTCACCTCGACCACGGCGACACCCACGGGCGTATAGGTCTCGTCGAGCACGGTACGGCCGGTGATGCCGAGCGCGGCCCGTCCCGAGTCGGTGACCTTGCCGGTCCTGATGATCTGGTCGGCGATTGTCCGCACCATCGAGGCGGGGATCGCGAAGCCGATACCGGGCGCCGTGCCGCCCCCGAGGCTCGGGTCCGTCGCGGCCAGCGTGGGAATGCCGATGACCTGTCCGTTCAGGCCGACGAGTGCGCCGCCGCTGTTGCCCGGGTTGATCGCGGCCGACGTCTGCACCATGTTGGCGATGGTGGCCCCCGTCCCGCCGTCGGTGCTGTTCTCGCTGACGGTGCGCCCGGTCGCCGACACGATGCCCTGGGTCACGCTGGACGACAGCCCGAGCGGCGAGCCCATCGCCAGCACGATCTGGCCGACCTCGACCTTCTCCGAGTTCCCGAGAGTGGCCGCCTTCAGCCCGCTCGGCACCTTGTCCAGCTTGATGACGGCGAGGTCCTGGCCCGGGTAGGTGTACACGAGCTTGGCGGTCAGCACGTTCTGGCTGTTGGCCGTCGTCACCCTGAACGTCCGCTCGTTCCCGACCACGTGCGCGTTGGTGACGATGTGTCCCTTGTCGTCGTACACCACCCCCGAGCCCAGTTCGTCACTCGCCTGGATCTGCACCACCGAGGGCAGGACGTTCTTGATCACCTTCAGATACGCGTTCTGCAGGTCGTCGGCCGCGAGCGGGACGACGGCCTGCGTCGTCCCGTCCTTCGTCCCGTCCTTCTTGGCGGGCGGCCCGGGGTCGGAACAGCCGGAGAGCAGGGCGGTGGCGCAGGCGGTGATGGCGACGGCGGTTATGGAGAGCAGCGGACGCGGCACGGGGGCACGGGTGGCAGCCATGTCCCGAGTGTCCCTTTCGCGGCTCCGCTCCGGCTCGCGGTGCAGGGCCGAACAGGGGGCGACCGGGCAGCGATCGGTCTCGCAGGCCTCAGGGATCGATCAGCCGCGTACGCCGCAGAGATGCAGCAGGGCCGCCACCTGGCGATAGGGGTCCGTCCGCCCGGCCCGCTCCTCCGCGGCCAGGAGAGTCTCCATGTCCTCGGGGACGGGGGTCCCGTCGGGCGCCGTGTCCGTGAAGACCCGCACGCCGTACCAGGCGTGCAACGCCGCCCCGATCCCCGCGAGCGTCGACGTCAGCGTGGCGAGCCGGTCCGCGCGGACGGCGAGGCCGAGCCGATTGACGTAGGCGTCCGTGTCGAACGCGGCCAGGGCCGCCGTCCAGTCGCCGGACAGGCCCGGGCGCATGGCCAGCGCGTCGGCGTTGCGCACCAGCAGCGAGAGCAGCCCGCCCGGGGCCAGCATCCGCGCCAGCCCCGCGAGGAGCGGGTCCGGCTCCTCGACGTACATGAGTACGCCGTGGCACAGCACCACGTCGAAACTGCCGGGCAGGAAGTGCACGCCCGTCTCGCGGCCGTCGCCCTCGATGAGCCGCACCCGGCTCCGGATGCCCTCGGGCTCGGCGGCCAGCGCCTCCCGGGCCACCGCGAGCATCTTCGCGTCCTGCTCGAGGCCGGTCACCTGATGCCCGGCCCTGGCCAGCCGCAGCGCCTGCGTGCCCTGGCCCATACCGACGTCGAGCACCCGCAACCGCTGTCCGACCGGGAACCGGCCGGCTATCTGCTCGTCGAGCTGCCGGGCCACCAGCTCCTGTCGTACGACATCACGCAGCCCGCCCAGCTTGCTCAGCCAGGCATCCGCCGCGCCCCCGGAGAACGATGTCGCGCTCAGGGCCGCTCTCCGCGCTTGACCTGCGGCTTCGGCAGCCGGAGGCGACGCATCTGGAGAGTACGCATCAGGGCGTAGGCGACCGCGCCCTTCTTGGGCACGTCGGGGAAGCGGGCGGCCAGCTGCTTCTTCAGGCGGATCGCGATGCCGATCGAGTCGACCACGATCATCACGATCACCACGAGCCACAGCAGCAGCGCGATGTTCTGCAGCGAGCCCACCCGCACCATGCTCAGCACGAGGATGACCACGGCCATCGGCAGGAAGAACTCCGCGACACAGAAGCGCGAGTCCACGAAGTCGCGTGCGAACTTCCGCACCGGCCCCTTGTCACGGGCGGGCAGATAGCGCTCGTCGCCGTTGGCCAGGGCCTGGCGCTGCTTCTCCATCTGGACACGACGATCGTCACGCTGCCGCTTGGCCGCCTCCTTACGCGTCGATGGCGTCTGGGCGACGCTGCGACGCTGGGTCTGGGCCTCACTGCGCTTGGGCGTGGGGCGGCCCTTGGGGGCCTGCGGGTCACGGGTCTGCTTGGAGTCGGTCACCTGCGCCTTGTCGGCGGGGGCCTTCTCTTCCTTGGCACGGCTACGGAACACAAAACCCAAGGGTACGGGGTGCGGCGGCATGGACGTCGTTCGAGTGGGGAACGATCCGGCAACACCGTGCGTCTGTAGGGGGACAGAGGGGACGTTGTGTACGGGTGGACCCCGAGTCCCACCTACTCCCTACGCCGGAGCGGTGCCGTACGCAGTCGTCCTTGGGGATGAGCGCATCAGTCCCCGAACAGTGCGGTAATGGATGCAGGGCCCGTACTGTGGGTTCTGTTGCAGTACCTGGAGCTGGAGTCCGTCAGAAGGGGGCGCGCGAAGCCCATGAGCGGTGTCATGAAGCGTATGGGGATGATCTTCCGCGCGAAGGCGAACAAGGCCCTTGACCGGGCCGAGGACCCGCGCGAAACCCTCGATTACTCGTACCAGAAGCAGCTGGAGCTGCTGCAGAAGGTGCGCCGCGGCGTCGCGGACGTGGCGACCAGCCGCAAGCGCCTCGAACTTCAGCTGAACCAGCTCCAGAACCAGTCCACCAAGCTGGAGGACCAGGGCCGCAAGGCGCTCGCGCTCGGCCGGGAGGACCTGGCCCGCGAGGCGCTCTCCCGCCGTGCCGCGCTCCAGCAGCAGGTGACGGATCTGGAGACGCAGCACCAGACCCTCCAGGGCGAGGAGGAGAAGCTCACCCTCGCGGCGCAGCGGCTCCAGGCCAAGGTGGACGCCTTCCGCACCAAGAAGGAGACCATCAAGGCGACCTACACGGCGGCCCAGGCGCAGACCCGCATCGGCGAGGCCTTCTCCGGCATCTCCGAGGAGATGGGCGACGTCGGCATGGCGATCCAGCGCGCCGAGGACAAGACCGCGCAGCTGCAGGCCCGCGCCGGCGCCATCGACGAGCTGCTCGCCTCCGGTGCGCTCGACGACCAGTCCGGTCTGGCCAAGGACGACATCCAGAGCGAGCTGGACCGGCTCTCCGGTGGTACGGATGTAGAGCTGGAACTGCAGCGCATGAAGGCCGAGCTCGCCGGTGGTTCGCCGCAGCAGGCGATCGAGGGCGGCACGGGACAGTCCACGTCGCAGTCCCAGCCGCAGGACACCCCGCGCTTCGACAAGCAGTGACCCACACCTAGGGCGCCTGAGGAGGGCGACATGATCGTACGGATCATGGGGGAGGGGCAGGTGAGGTTGGACGACAGCCACCTCACCGAACTGAACAAGCTGGACGACGAGCTGCTCGCCGAGATGGAGAGCGGTGACGAGGCCGGCTTCCGCCGTACCCTGACCACTCTTCTGGACCAGGTCCGCCGCCTCGGCGCTCCGCTTCCCGACGACGCCCTCGAACCCTCCGACCTCATCCTGCCGTCCCCCGACGCGACCCTCGAAGAGGTCCGCGCCATGCTGACCGACGAGGGCCTGATCCCCGGCTGACGGTTCCCTCCGGGGGTGAGCGGGGGAGCTGCTCAGCTCAGCGGAAGTGCTTTGTGCGCGGGCCGGTGGGGGCTGATCGCGCAGTCGCCCGCGCCCCCAAGGCGGGGCTTCGCCCCGACAGCCCCCAGGGACGGGACCAGAAACGCCGGGGTCCGGTGGTGACCGTTCCGCCCCCTGCGAGGGCGCCGTACCGTAAACCGGGTGAGCACCCTAGAGCGCACGAGGTACAGACTCCGCGCGCACCCGATGGCCCTGGACGCCACCCTGGCGACCGGCGTACTCGTGACGATGATGGCCAGCTCCTTCATCGACCCCCACGGGGAGAACGGAGCGGCCTGGGGCACGCACACCCCGAACGTCCTCAGCCTCACCCTCATGGTGCTCAGCGCCGCCGCCCTCGTGTTCCGCCGCCGCGCCCCCAGAACGATCCTCGCCGCGACCGGCGCCTTCTCCGCCGTGGAACTGGTGGCCAGCGATCCCAGAGCCCCGGTGGTGATGTCCGCAGTCGTCGCCCTCTTCACCGTCGCGTCGGCCACGGACCGCCCCACCACCTGGCGCGTCGGCCTGCTCACGATGACGGTGCTGACGGCCTGCGCGATGCTGGTCGGTCCCCTGCCCTGGTACGCGCAGGAGAACCTCGCGATCTTCGCCTGGACGGGCATGGCCGCCGCCGCGGGCGACGCCGTACGCAGCCGCCTCGCCTTCGTGCACGCCATCCGCGAACGCGCCGACCGCGCCGAGCGCACCCGCGACGAGGAGGCCCGCCGCCGGGTCGCCGAGGAGCGGCTGCGCATCGCCCGCGACCTGCACGACGTCGTCGCCCACCACATCGCCCTCGTCAACGTGCAGGCCGGCGTCGCGGCCCATGTGATGGACAAGCGCCCCGACCAGGCCAAGGAGGCCCTCGCGCACGTCCGCGAGGCCAGCCGCTCGGCCCTCAACGAACTGCGCGCCACCGTCGGCCTGCTGCGCCAGTCCGGCGACCCCGAGGCCCCCACGGAACCCGCCCCGGGCCTCGCCCGCCTCGACGAACTCGCCGACACCTTCCGCAACGCCGGACTCCCCGTCGAAGTCGCCCGCGCCGACCACGGCACCACCCTCCCCGCCGCCGTCGACCTCGCCGCGTACCGCGTCATCCAGGAAGCCCTCACCAATGTGCAGAAACACGCGGGCCCGGGGGCGAAGGCCGAGATCAGCGTCGTACGCGTGGGACCGAACGTGGAAGTGACCGTCCTCGACAACGGACCCGGGCAGGACGACGGCCCCGAGGAGGGCGGCGGACACGGGCTGCTCGGGATGCGCGAGCGGGTCACCGCGCTCGGCGGCACCTGCACGACCGGTCCCCGCTACGGAGGCGGCTTCCGGGTCCATGCGATCCTTCCGGTCAAGAACCGCACCGCGCCCGCCCTGGGGGACTCCGCATGACCATCCGTGTCCTGCTCGCCGACGACCAGGCGCTGCTGCGCAGCGCGTTCCGTGTCCTCGTCGACTCCGAGCCCGACATGGAGGTGGTCGGCGAGGCGTCCGACGGCGCGGAGGCGCTGCGGCTCACCCGGGAGGTCCGCGCCGACGTGGTGCTGATGGACATCCGGATGCCGGGCACCGACGGCCTCGCCGCCACCCGGCTGATCAGCGCCGACCCGGGACTCGCGCACGTACGGGTGGTCATGCTGACGACCTTCGAGGTCGACGAGTACGTGGTGCAGTCGCTGCGGGCCGGCGCCTCCGGCTTCCTCGGCAAGGGCGCGGAGCCGGAGGAGCTGCTGAACGCCATCCGGATCGCGGCGGGCGGCGAGGCACTGCTGTCCCCGGCGGCCACCAAGGGGCTGATCGCCAAGTTCCTCGCCCAGGGGGACGGTTCGGACGAGGGCCGGGACTCCGCCCGGGCGGAGCGGCTCGCGGCGCTCACCGGGCGCGAGCGCGAGGTGCTCGTCCAGGTCGCGGGAGGCCACTCCAACGACGAGATCGCCGAGCGGCTGGAGGTCAGCCCGCTCACCGTGAAGACACACGTCAACCGGGCCATGGCCAAGCTCGGCGCCCGCGACCGGGCCCAACTCGTCGTCATCGCCTACGAGTCGGGCCTGGTACGCCCGAGGGTGGAGTGATCTCCGCGTTACGGCAGCGCCAGCATCCGCTTCAGCGCCAGCTTCGCGAACGCCTCCGTCTCCTTGTCCACCTCGATGCGGTTGACCAGGTTGCCCTCGGCGAGGGACTCCAGGGTCCACACCAGGTGGGGGAGGTCGATGCGGTTCATGGTGGAGCAGAAGCAGACCGTCTTGTCGAGGAAGACGATCTCCTTGTCCTCGGCCGCGAAACGGTTCGCCAGGCGGCGGACCAGATTCAGCTCCGTGCCGATCGCCCACTTGGAGCCGGCCGGGGCGGCCTCCAGGGCCTTGATGATGTACTCCGTGGAGCCGACGTAGTCCGCCGCCGACACGACCTCGTGCTTGCACTCGGGGTGGACGAGGACGTTCACGCCGGGGATGCGCTCGCGGACGTCGTTCACCGAGTCCAGCGAGAAGCGGCCGTGGACCGAGCAGTGACCGCGCCACAGGATCATCTTGGCGTCGCGCAACTGCTCCGCGGTGAGGCCGCCGTTGGGCTTGTGGGGGTTGTAGAGGACGCAGTCCTCCAGGCTCATCCCCATGTCGCGGACGGCGGTGTTGCGGCCGAGGTGCTGGTCGGGGAGGAAGAGGACCTTCTCACCCTGCTCGAACGCCCACTCCAGGGCCCGCTGGGCGTTGGAGGAGGTGCAGATCGTGCCGCCGTGCTTGCCGGTGAACGCCTTGATGTCGGCGGACGAGTTCATGTACGAGACGGGCACGACCTGCTCGGCTATCCCGGCCTCGGTCAGCACGTCCCAGCACTCGGCGACCTGCTCGGCCGTCGCCATGTCGGCCATGGAGCAGCCGGCCGCGAGGTCGGGGAGGACCACCTTCTGGTCGTCGCCCGTCAGGATGTCCGCGGACTCCGCCATGAAGTGCACACCGCAGAAGACGATGTACTCGGCCTCCGGGCGCGCGGCGGCGTCGCGGGCCAGCTTGAAGGAGTCGCCCGTGACGTCGGCGAACTGGATGACCTCGTCGCGCTGGTAGTGGTGGCCGAGCACGAAGACCTTGTCCCCGAGTTTCTCCTTGGCCGCGCGGGCCCGCTCCACGAGGTCCGGGTCGGAGGGCGAGGGCAGGTCTCCGGGACACTCCACGCCGCGCTCGCTCCTCGGGTCGGCCTCACGGCCGAGCAGCAGCAGGGCGAGGGGCGTCGGCTGTACGTCGAGCTCCTGGGTCTGGGCGGTGGTCACGACACGCACCCTTTCTGTTCTGCGGCTCGCTTGGATCACGGGGGGCGATCCAGCGGGACATTCGGACTAGCCTTTTCGTCGAAATGACGCTATCTATCATAACCGCTTCACGTCATGTTGACGATGCCCATAGTGTCGATGTGACGTGAATCCCGGAGGTTGTCCACAGGCCGCTGTCCGCTCTCCGGCGCGTGTGCGAGCATGGGAGGCGAGAACGGAAAGACCACGGAAAAGGCAGACTCTCGGCCCGGAATGAATCCGCGGCCCCGACGGTTGCAGACGTCGGCAAGCAGTCTCCGTACAACCCGGGAGAGAAGCAGATGTCCGTATCGGACGAGAAGACCACCGTGAGCGACGGCATCGTACTGTCCGACTCCGCCGCGTCCAAGGTCAAGGCCCTGCTCGACCAGGAAGGCCGCGACGATCTGGCGCTTCGCGTCGCCGTTCAGCCCGGTGGCTGCTCCGGTCTGCGCTACCAGCTCTTCTTCGACGAGCGTTCCCTCGACGGCGATGTCGTCAAGGACTTCGGTGGCGTCAAGGTCGTCACCGACCGCATGAGCGCTCCGTACCTGGGCGGCGCGTCCATCGACTTCGTGGACACCATCGAGAAGCAGGGCTTCACGATCGACAACCCGAACGCGACGGGTTCCTGCGCCTGCGGCGACTCCTTCAGCTGAGCCCCGGCCGACTGCCGGACGCGTCACGCGTACGAAGGCGGCGTCCCCCTCCGACAGGGACGCCGCCTTCGCGTATCCGGGGCCATGAGCGCAGCCGCCCCGACCGCTCCCGTGGCTACCGCGCCCGGGGCGTCTTCACCGAGGCGCCGGCCGCCTTGCCCTCCGGGATCGGCGTGCCGTCGGACCCGACGACCTTCCGGTCGCCGAGCGGCTGGTCGAGGTGCACCGTCTTCTCGAACACCTTGGCGATGAGGATGCAGATCTTCCCCTGCCACGGTGTCTCGGTCACCTTGACGGTCACCTTGTCCGTGCTCTCGCTCGCGGAGGTGGAGTAGTCCGCGCACACCCCGCCCGTGAAGCTCACGGTCAGGTCCTTGCCGTCGGCCGTGTAGCCCTGCACCTTGACGTCACGGGACGTCGGCGCCGCGGTCGGCCGCGGGCTGGGGGTCGCCGTCGGCGTCGGTGCCGCGGTCGGCTCCGGCGAGGTCAGGTACTTCGGGTCGACCGCCGGATGCGTCACCGTGAAGGCGGAGTCCGTGCCCGTCGGCCGTACCTCGAACAGCCAGGACGGCACCAGTGTCCGGTGCCCGGACACGAAGTGCGAGGCCAGCCCGAAGACGGCCTTCTCGACGGCCACCGGCTCCCGCTTCGGCACCGCCGTCGACGCGCGGCACGGCGTCTCGTCACGGTCCTTCAGCGGTACGGCACTGGCGCAGCCGCCGGGCCCCATGCGCCCGCCGTCCCGCTTCGGGAGAGAGGCCGGGCCGTTCATCAGATCCAGGGCCCTGCTCGCGCTGATCACGGGATACGTGTCCCCCTTGACCGGTGTCTTCACCTGGCCGTTGCCGCCGACCACCTGGCCGTCCGGGCCGACCTGGACGCCGGTCGTCCAGCCGTACGTGGGCAGGCCCCCGACCTTCGGGTCCGCGTTCACCACCCGTTTGGCGCCCATGAGCTCGCTCGCGTCCAGCTTGGCGTCGTCCTGGCCCAGCGCCTTCAGCACGGGCACCGCGGCCTTCTTCGCGGCGGCCTCGGTCACCGCGTGGCTGCTCGGGGAGCCGGGGTCGCTCGTGCACACGGCTCCCTTGCAGTTGTCGGTGCCGGGCGCGTACCGGCTGAACGTCCAGGTCCCGGGGGCCCGCTGGTCGACCTGGAGGCTGGGTCCCGAGCCGTCCTTGTCCTGGCCGACCTTCCAGGTCTCGCCGGTGAGCGTCGGGGTGCCCACGATGTCCAGGGCCTTCGCGAGGCGGGCCACCTCGGCCGCCGTGACCTCGCCCTTCGCCGCGTAGACGGGCGCGGAGTCCGGGCCGGCGGGCAGGGTGCCGTCCGCGTGGTAGGTCACGCCGTAGGGATTGGGCTCACCGGGCGCGATATCACCCGTACCGCCCGTGCCACCCGTACCGCCCTCGGTGTAGCCGTCGAGGACCAGCGGCGGGGGAGTGCCGTCGGCGCCGGGGGCCGCGGAGTGGTCGCGGTCGTTCCCGCCGCCGGACGCGGTCGCGGCGAAATAGGCTCCGCCGCCGCCGACGAGCAGCACCGCGGCCGCGACGGAGGCGACGGCCGCCGGGGAATGGCGGCGGCGCGGCTTCGCCGGCTCGCTGCCGTCCTCGGGGGGCTCGGGCGCTTCGGTCTCGGGTCGCTCGGTGCTCACCGCATCGCTCCTTCTGGTCGTACACCGCATCCCCTTTACGGGGGACAGCGATGGGACGCAGCGGGGGAGCGCACGGTTCCCTGCGGGCGCCGTCCGGGGCCGCCCTTTTCGAGGACCCTTCGGGTCCTGTCAGTCGCCGTAGTCGGACATCGCGTCCAGCAGGCGGGCGGACGCGGGAGGCACGGTCACCCCGTGGATGCGCGACGGGGACACGGGAACGTCGGGGCGGGAGAGGACCGGGTCCGGTACCGCCCAGTGCCGGGCCACAGCGCCGTCGCCGCGCAGCGACGCCAGATCGCCTTCGAGGTCGTGGGGGGCGGAGCCGTGGACCTTGAGGTTCGTCATAACGGAACCGTATGCATGTCGGCGTCACGAAGAAAGATCTACTATCGGGTAGTTTTGACCGCTTCTGAGGGCACGTGCCGACCGGGTAGCGTGAACTGTCAATCCCCTTCCGTCGCAGGAGCGTGTCCTCGCCGTGCGTATCGCAGTCACCGGCTCCATCGCCACTGACCACCTCATGACCTTCCCCGGCCGTTTCGCCGACCAGTTCGTCGCGGACCAGCTGCACACGGTCTCCCTGTCCTTCCTGGTCGACAACCTCGACGTACGCCGGGGTGGCGTCGGCGCGAACATCGCCTTCGGCATGGGACAGCTGGGCACCCGGCCGATCCTGGTCGGGGCCGCGGGCTCCGACTTCGACGAGTACCGGGCGTGGCTCGACCGCCACGGCGTCGACACCGACTCGGTCCGGATCTCCGAGGTGCTGCACACCGCGCGCTTCGTGTGCACCACGGACTCCGACCACAACCAGATCGGCTCCTTCTACACGGGCGCGATGAGCGAGGCCCGGCTGATCGAGCTCAAGGCGGTCGCGGACCGGGTCGGCGGCCTCGACCTCGTCCTGATCGGCGCCGACGACCCGGAGGCGATGCTCCGTCACACGGAGGAGTGCCGCTCCCGCACGATCGCCTTCGCCGCCGACTTCTCGCAGCAGATCGCCCGTATGAACGGCGACGAGATCCGGATACTGCTGGACGGTGCGACCTACCTCTTCTCCAACGAGTACGAGAAGGGGCTCATCGAGTCCAAGACCGGCTGGAGCGACGAGGAGATCCTGTCGAAGGTCGGTCACCGTGTGACGACCCTCGGCGCACGGGGCGTACGCATCGAGCGGGCCGGTGAGGACCCGATCGAGGTCGGCTGCCCGGACGAGGAGCGCAAGGCGGACCCGACGGGCGTCGGCGACGCGTTCCGCGCCGGCTTCCTCTCCGGCCTCGCCTGGGGAGTCTCCCTGGAGCGCGCCGCCCAGGTCGGCTGCATGCTCGCGACGCTGGTCATCGAGACGGTCGGCACCCAGGAGTACCAGCTCCGCCGCGGCCACTTCATGGACCGCTTCACCAAGGCGTACGGAGACGACGCGGCCATCGAGGTCAGGGCCCACCTGGCCTGATCAGGACACTCCTCCGGACACTCCTCCGGCCGACCGTCTAGGACACCCGGCGGACCACATAGGCGAACCCGTGGTCCGCCGGCTCCTCCCCGACGTACTCCTGCCCCCGCATCTCGCACCAGGCCGGGATGTCCAGCCGGGCGGCCTCGTCGTCGGAGAGGACGCGCACCGTGCCGCCCACCGGTACGTCCCCGATGACCTTGGCCAGTTCGATGACCGGGATGGGGCAGAGCTTGCCGAGGGAGTCCACCACGAGCGCGTCGGAGGCGGCGGGGGACGGGGAGGGCGGCGCCGACGCCGTCGGGGCGCCGAGTTTCTCGCGTACGTCCGCGACCGCGTCCGGCAGCACCGACAGGAACCGGTCGACGTCCTCGGACGGCGTACCCGGTGGCAGCGAGATCCGGACGTTGCCCTCGCTCAGGACGCCCATCGCCTTCAGGACATGGCTCGGGGTCAGCGTGCTGCTCGTGCAGGAGGAGCCGGAGGAGACGGAGAAACCCGCCCGGTCCAGTTCGTGCAGGAGCGTCTCCCCGTCGACGTACAGGCAGGAGAAGGTGACGATCCCCGGGAGACGGTGCACCGCGTCCCCGACCACCTCGACGTCCGGGACCAGTTCGGGCACCCGTACGCGGATCCGTTCCGTCAGTTCCCGCAGGCGCGCGGCCTCCGCGACCGCCTCCGCCCGTACCGCGCGCAGCGACGCCGCCGCGGCCACGACGGCCGGGATGTTCTCGAAGCCCGCCGCCCGCCCCGACTCCCGCTCGTCCACGGGCCCTTGGGGAGCGAACCGCACCCCCTTGCGCACGACGAGCAGTCCGACCCCCGAAGGGCCGCCCCATTTGTGGGCACTTGCCGTCAGTAGGGACCAGTCGCCCTCCACCCGGCGCCAGGGCAGTGACTGCGCCGCGTCCACCAACAGCGGCACCCCCGCCGCCCGGCACGCCTCCGCGACCTCCCGCACCGGCTGCTCCGTGCCCACCTCGTGGTTGGCGGACTGGAGGCACGCGAGCGCGGTGTCGGGGCGCAGGGCGGCGGCGTAGGAAGAAGGGGAGACGGTGCCCGCGCGGTCGACGGGCACCGTCGTCACCGAGCCGCCCGCCGCCTCGTGGACCTCCGCCGAATGGAGTACCGACGAGTGTTCGACAGCTGACACGATCAGGTGGCGTCCGACGCGCCGGCGGCCCGCCGACGCACCCTCGATCCCGGAGTGCACCGCCCGGGTGCCGGACGAGGTGAAGGTCAGCTCGTCCGGGCGGCACCCCACCGCCTCGGCCGCCGCCTCGCGCGCCGCGTCGAGCAACAGCCGGGCCCGCCGACCCTCCCGGTAGAGCCGCGCGGGATCGGCCCACCCCTCGTCGAGCGAGGCCTGCAGGGCCTGCCGGGCGACGGGATGAAGGGGAGCAGCGGAAGCAGCATCGAAGTAGGCCACCCCTCAACGCTAAGGCCCCGGTCAGGGCAGCGCCCCAAGGGGGCGCGAGGAACGGCGCGACAAGCCACAACGAGCCCGCAGCCGCCGTGATGTCCCCCCGTCCCGAGCTCCTGGGCGCCCCAAACCTCCGTCAGAAGTAGCCCGGAGCAGGGCAACCCACCCCCTTCGGCTGACCCGGCGGCGCGTTGGGCACCCTCCCCGCGCGACCCCAAATAGCGTCCAGTAGGGTTTGGTCCGCATAAACATCCAAACCCCTGCCCGACGCAGGGCGGCGACCGACCAGCGAGAAGGCCGCAGCCAACAGCGCGGGCGAGACTCTCGGGAAGGCGCTACGTGAGTCCCAACGGCTCCGACCGCTCGCCGCGGCGCCCGATGCGGCGGAAGCTGCTGCAGGCACTGACTGCGGGCCTGGTCCTGGCGACCGCCACCGGTTGCACATACAAGGACTTCCCCCGCCTTGGTATGCCCACCCCGACCACGGAGGAGGGTCCGCGGATCCTCTCCCTGTGGCAGGGGTCCTGGGCGGCCGCGCTCGCCGTCGGCGTGCTGGTGTGGGGCCTGATCCTGTGGAGTGTGTTCTTCCACCGGCGCAGTCGCACCAAGGTCGAAGTTCCTCCGCAGACCCGGTACAACATGCCCATCGAGGCGCTGTACACGGTGGTCCCGCTCATCATCGTCTCGGTGCTGTTCTACTTCACCGCCCGCGACGAGACGAAGCTCCTCAGCCTCAAGCAGAAGCCGGACGTCACGGTCAACGTGGTCGGCTATCAGTGGAGCTGGGGCTTCAACTACATCGAGGACGTTCCCGGTGTCACCGGCAACGCCAAGATCGACCCGAACCTGGCCGCCATTCCGGACCGGTTCAAGAAGGACTTCCCGGCGAACGCCGGCGGTGTCTACGAGGTCGGTACGCCGGGTGAGCGGAACCCGCAGACGGGCAACCCCGGTCCGACCCTCTGGCTGCCCAAGGGCAAGACGGTCCGCTTCGTCCTCACTTCACGCGACGTCATCCACTCCTTCTGGGTGGTGCCGTTCCTGATGAAGATGGACGTCATCCCGGGCCACACCAACTCCTTCCAGGTGACCCCCAACAAGGAGGGCACCTTCCTGGGCAAGTGCGCCGAGCTGTGCGGCGTCGACCACTCCCGGATGCTCTTCAACGTGAAGGTCGTCTCCCCCGAGCGCTATGAGGCCCACCTCAAGCAGCTCGCGGCGCAGGGACAGACCGGTTACGTCCCGGCCGGCATTGAGCAGACGGGCCACGAGAAGAACCGGGAGACGAACAACCTGTGAGCATCCTCAACGAACCTCAGGGTGCCGGGGCAGCCGAAGACTCGTACGCGAACGAGCTGCCCGTGCGGCGCAAGCAGCCGGGCAACGTCGTGATCAAGTGGCTCACCACCACTGACCACAAGACGATCGGCACGCTCTACCTCGTCACGTCGTTCGCGTTCTTCTGCATCGGTGGCGTCATGGCGCTGCTGATGCGCGCCGAACTGGCGCGCCCCGGCACGCAGATCATGTCGAACGAGCAGTTCAACCAGGCGTTCACGATGCACGGCACGATCATGCTGCTGATGTTCGCGACGCCGCTGTTCGCCGGCTTCACGAACTGGATCATGCCGCTGCAGATCGGCGCGCCCGACGTGGCGTTCCCGCGGCTGAACATGTTCGCCTACTGGCTCTACCTGTTCGGCTCGCTCATCGCGGTCGGTGGCTTCCTCACCCCGCAGGGCGCGGCCGACTTCGGCTGGTTCGCCTACAGCCCGCTGTCGGACGCGGTCCGCTCGCCGGGTGTCGGCGCCGACATGTGGATCATGGGTCTGGCCTTCTCCGGCTTCGGCACGATCCTCGGTGCGGTCAACTTCATCACCACCATCATCTGCATGCGCGCCCCCGGTATGACGATGTTCCGCATGCCGATCTTCGTGTGGAACGTGCTGCTCACCGCGGTGCTGGTGCTGCTGGCCTTCCCCGTGCTCGCGGCGGCGCTGTTCGCGCTGGAGGCGGACCGAAAATTCGGTGCGCATGTGTTTGACGCCGCCAATGGCGGAGCCTTGCTATGGCAACACCTCTTCTGGTTCTT